>NZ_CP197232.1:9527500-10214093 GCF_052075975.1 Bradyrhizobium sp. 521_C7_N1_3 | reverse complement strand
CGTCAAAAAACTTCTATTGAGAGATAAAGTTGCGTTGTGAGTGCCATGAAGGGGTCCTGCCAGGATCCCTCAAAGGGCACGACCTCAAGCGATTCCATCGTCGGACACAGCTCCGCCGTTCGGCGCGAACGCCGCGGGTCGGACTGGCGATGTCAGAGATGGAGGGGTCGCGAGGTCAGCGCGTACTCGGCGCTCCGTCACACGCGGGAGGCTGGAGGTTGGGCTGATCTAAACCGGCATCGTTGGAGTAGGTGGCTTGTTTCAATACCGCGTTGAGTCCGTAAGACATGATACCCTCCCCGTCCTGCCGTGATTGCTCACGGCAAGGTCCTGCGTGTCCTGAAGACAACTGCGACTGAAGTCGCCGATGTCCCGCCCTTCTGCACTGTTCGTCCGCTCGGCTACGCCATCAAGTGTGTCGCGGTAGTTTCATGACATCTCTCGTTTGCGTCTGGCGCGAGCGGGATCGAAGATCCCGTTTGGAGACATTCAGACAAAGAGCTACCGTTCCCATATTGCTATGGGTCTTGAACCGACAATCGCTTGTTGAAGCGTCGCCAACGTGCACACCGCCGCCGATTTGCACGCTCGCCCCGTTTCTAAAACCGCGCTGGTCATTAGATCGTGGGCGCTGCGGACGACTTAAGGAATACACTAAGCGGAAAGACTCGCAATGAAATTGATTCACACTTGAGGCGACTAAAAACTTGACCAGCGTTAACGCCGCGCGGGAGTTGTACACAGGCTTGCGAGCAAGAGTTTGAATCCGTGCACAGATTCGAAGGCGCCGCGCGTCATGTGACAAATCTTCGCCACCGCCAAAAATTTTTTACAAAAGCGTCACGCGCACGCCTTGCGGGCAATTTTTCCAAATGCTTGTCGCCACTATGTCGATAAGTGATTATTGAGACACCGCTTTTTGAGTCTCGTTTCGCAGGGTAACTCCATCGCGAAACCTGTTCCGGGAAAACTACGGTGTGCAGAACTCTCGCACGCGCGGATTCAACTTAAGCCCGCCCCGCAGGGGTTTTTCGCAGCGCAGTGAAAGTTTCCGCTGTTGCAAAAACGTCGGCTCGTAAAATCACGGGTGCTGCACAGCGAAGGCGTCGCTACTCTTCCAGCGGAAGCGTGGTCGCCCAACGACCGCAAGTGCGAATTGTGACAGGCAACAAAAAGCCCGGCGGAAGCCGGGCTGATTGACGAGCGCGATGTCGCTCCGATCAGTCGATCGGATGACTCGACGAACTTACTTCGCGAGCTTGGCGATCTGCGCGGTGAGCCGGGAGACTTTGCGGCTGGCGTTGTTCTTGTGAACGATGTTGCGCTGCGCGGCGCGCATCAGCGCGGGCTCGGCGTTCGCCATCGCCTTCAGCGCGGCGGCGCGATCGCCGGTCGCGATGGCTTCTTCGACGGTACGCACGGCACCGCGCATCTGGGTGCGGCGCGACTTGTTGACGGCGGTGCGGCGGGCGATCTTGCGCGTCGCTTTCTTGGCGGAAGTGGTATTGGCCATGGTCTCAATATCCTTTGCGGTACCGGTCGCGTCTTGGTCGGGTAGCGCCGGCTGCTTGACCGCTTAATCGACGCTCGGATTTAGGGTGTTCGGTTGCTGGGCTGTTCCCGGAACACGAGCGACGGCCTTGCGGTCGTCTCTGAGGCTCCAAGCCTTTAAAGCTCATGGAGCCTGCAACTGCTCAAAGAACAGCGGCGGCAGGATTGCGCCCACCGCCAGTTGGCGCCCTTATAGAGGGGGTCTGCGGCACCGTCAACGCTTTCCGGGGCTGGAAAACAGGCCTTGGGCGCCCCAGCGCGCGCCGTAACGCCCTGAAGAGGTTGAATTTCTGCCGTCGCCCGGCTATTGGCTGGCGGCATTGCAGAGGTCGTCCGATCAGACGACCATATAGGTGACGCATGATCCGCGGCTTTTTCCGACTGATTGGGCTGTTGCTGCTGGCCGGCGGGTTCATCTTCATGGTCTATGACGGCGCCCGCTGGGTGGCCGACCAGACCCTGCGATTCACCCGGTTCGGCCAGTTCTGGAACGACATCAACCAGGCCAGCCAGACGGCGTTCCGCTCCTGGGTCGAGGCCAAGGCGCCCTGGCTCTGGACCTCGGTGATCCGCCTCGTGCTGGATCAGCCGGTTTTCGCCGTGCTCGGCATTTTGGGCATCCTGCTGATGATCCTGTTCCGCCCGCGGAAACCCTTGATCGGATATTCCCGGGATTGATCTTTCAATTCCCGCCGAGACTGAACCTCGCGTTGACGGCAGCCGTAACAGGGCTGCCCCCTCCTGCGTAGATACCTATATTCCCACCTTGATCGCGAGCGCGCCGCCTGAGCCCTTGGCTTGTTGCATTGGCTCAAGCGACGGACAGCTCGTCTCGGAGAGCCAATCATGCTGTTCATGCGCAAGACCACCGCATTGCCGAGCGCCACGGAGGCGCTGCCGGGCCGTGCGCAAGCCATTCCCACCGCGACCACCCATTTCGTCAACGGCGCGAAGTTGCAGCCGCCTTATCCCGCGGGCCTCGAGCAGGCCGTGTTCGGGCTCGGCTGCTTCTGGGGTGCCGAGCGCAAATTCTGGCAGCTCGGCGACGGTGTTTACGCGACCGCTGTCGGCTATGCCGGCGGCCACACGCCGAACCCGACCTATGAGGAGACCTGTTCGGGACGCACCGGCCACACCGAAGTGGTGCTGGTCGTGTTCGATCCGAAGAAGATCTCTTACGAGAAACTCCTGAAGACGTTCTGGGAGAGCCACAACCCGACGCAGGGCATGCGCCAGGGCAACGATGTCGGCACGCAGTACCGAAGCGCGATCTACACTTATTCAGATGCGCAGAAGAAAGCGGCCGATGAATCGAAGGCGCTCTATCAGAAGGCGCTTGCAGCCAAAGGTCTCGGTGCCATCACCACAGAGATCGCGCCTGCCGGCGCGTTCTATTTCGCCGAGGACTACCATCAGCAATATCTGGCGAAGAACCCCGCCGGCTATTGCGGCCTCGGTGGCACCGGCGTGTCCTGCCCGATCGGCGTAGGTGTGAGCGCGTAGGTGTAAGCCGCCGAAGTGCTCTTGCTTACCCTCCCCTGGAAGGGGAGGGTCGGCTCACATTGAGCGCAGCGAAAATGTGAGACGGGGTGGGGTGAAGGTCTGTCCACGTCGAACAGCGATCGCGTGGAGAGATCACCCCACCCCGCTACGCATTCGCTTCGCTGCATGCGCAGCGACCCTCCCCCTCCAGGGGAGGGTTGAAGCGCTCAACGCTTTGTTAACCATAACCGGTGCAAGACTGGAGCCGTCTCGTTTCGAGGGATAGGTCCTGTGCCGGTTGCACGCGCGTTTCGATGGTCGATCCTGACGGCTTCCTTGGCAGCGTCCGCCGCGCTTGCCCTCGGCGGCTGCATGCAGACCGCCGGTCCTGTCGCGGTCATGCAGCCCCGTGCCGATCTCGACTCTAAGGCCTATGGCCAGCCCTATGGCGCACCGCAGCCGGTCGTCGTCGCCGACGGTGGCGGCGCCATCGGCGCGCTGCGCAATTCGTTTGCCGCCTCGCCTGCACCCATGCCGGTCGGCTACGCCGCGCCGACGGCGGCGCCGGTGCGCTACGACTCCTCCTATCATCTCGATGCCGGCGACAGGCTGCGCGTCGTGGTCTACGGCCAGGAAGGCCTCACCAACAGCTACGCCATCGATGCCGGCGGTTCGATTACCATGCCGCTGATCGGCGGGGTGCCGGCCCGCGGCCGCACTCCGGCGGGTCTCGCCGGTGAAATCGCCGCACGCCTGCGCAACGGTTACATCCGCGAGCCCTCGGTCGCGGTCGAGATCGAGGCCTATCGCCCGTTCTTCATCCTCGGCGAAGTCACCGCACCAGGCCAGTATCCTTATGTGCCGAACATGACGGTCGAAAGCGCGGTCGCGATCGCCGGCGGCTTCTCGCCCCGCGCCAAGCGCGACGTGGTCACCGTCACGCACACCGAAGCCGGCGGCGCGATGCGCGCCATCGTCCCGCTCGGCACTCCCTTGAGCCCGGGCGACACCGTGTTCGTCGGCGAGCGCTGGTTCTAGCTCACCGCCTGAAATCCAGCCGTCCGTTCGGAAAGCATCCGTCGATGCGCGTGCCATCGACCACGAGCCCGACCCATGGCCGCGTGATCGCAGGCGTGGTCAGGTTGATGTACTTTCCGACCAGGCGCGCGCCCTCGCGCGCAGCATCGATCAGGCCGTGCCGGCGGCCATGGTCCCAGTCGAAACGCAGATAGATCCGGCTCCCCGCGATGCGGATATCCGCGCGCCCCTCTTTCCATCTATCCGGCGTGTCGCCCGCAATGGTCGGATCGGCGCCGCCATTCCATCTGCTAGCCCAGATGCCTTCGAGCGGATCGGAGAGGGCGGCAATGGATGTCCATGCCGCCGCGTTGACGTCGGCCGCATCGCCGGCCGGCGTGGCGGTCGCCGCGTAGTCCATAACTTCAGAATCGTCCGGGCCCGGGACGTCCATGGTTCCGAACGGATTGCGGATGACGAGGTGCGTGATGGCTTGCTGCATGGCGATCTCCCGGCGCGAGTTGGCTTGATCGGCCAGCTCTATCGCCGGGTGCCGTGATGCAGCCACCCGTTTCCCGCTTTGAGGAACGGTGCCAATCTCTCGTCTCGTCATTCAGGGGCGCGACGAAGTCGCGAGCTATGATGCGCAATTGCGCATCTGAGAATCCATAACCCCAGTTCGTGGTTATGGATTCCGGGCCTGCACCGCTTCGCGGCGCATCCCGGAATGACGGAAGAAAGATGTGCGCCTTACGTCAGATGCTTCGCGAAAAACGCCAGGCTGCGCGGCCAGGCGATATCCGAGCTCGCCTTGTCGTAGCTCGGTCGCTCGTCGCAATGGAAGCCGTGCTGGGCGCCCGGGTAGATGAAGACCTCCACATCAGGCCGCTTCGCCTTGACGGTCTCGACGTCGGTCAGGGGAATGCCGGCATCCTTCTCGCCGAAATGCAGCTGTGTCGGCACCTTCGGTTTCTCGTCAGCGAAGCGCACCACGGCGCCGCCGTAATAGCCGATCGCGGCCTTCAGGCCCGACAGCCGCGTCGCCGCGACAAAGGCGACGCTGCCGCCCAGGCAAAAGCCGATGATGCCGACCGGCCCGACGCTCTTCACCGCGTCGATCGCGGCCTGGGTGTCGCGCAGCATCGCGTCCCAGTCGGGACTGGCGACGAACTTGCGTGCCTCGGCGATCTCGTCGGGCGTGTAGCCCGACTGGAAGTTCGGCGAGGTCCGGTCGAAGATCGACGGCGCGATGGCGACATAGCCTTCCTTGGCGATGCGGTCGCAGACCGAGCGGATGTGGTGATTGACCCCGAAGATCTCCTGGATCACCACCACCGCGCCCTTCGGGGCGCCTGAGGGATCGGCGCGATAGGCGCCGAGCTGGAAATTGTCGGAAGCCCTCAGCTTGATGTCTTGTCCCACGCGGGTTGTCCTTCTTGGTTGGTCGTCGATCGGGAATTCGCTCGTTCCACGAACTCGTCATGGCCGGGACAAGCCCGGCCATGACGATCCGGAAATGTCGGCGCACAACGCTCTCACTCCCACATCCAGTTCTCGCCGTAGTCTTCCTTCCATCCCGCCAGCCGTCCGTGACGGAATTGCAGGAACAGGCGATGGCGGTAGGGGATCAGTCCGCTGCCGCCGAGGTTGCGAAGCGCGAGATAGATCTCGTTGCCGGGCCGCCCGCGCACATATTGCAGCGGCTGCCCCAGCGCTCGCGCGGTCTGCTCGGCATCCATGCCGAAGGCGAGCGGCGTGTTGTTCGACAAGGTCGCAACGAAGGGCCGGCGCGGCGGCGTGCCGCCGAACGGCTCGGCCTGTGCAGACATCGATAGCAGCACCGCGCTCGCAGCCAGTATCGCTTGCTTCATTGCCAGTGTCCCTGTCCGACCGTCCTATCCCGGCAAGTTCTTCAGGAAAGGCGTCACCGCGTCAATAAAAGCCTTGGGCTGATCGATGTTGACGGCGTGACCGGCGGCGGGGATCACGACCTTTTGTGCGCCGGGGATCTTTGCGGCCATGTAGTCGGACGCCGCGAGGAACGGCGCGTCGTCGGCGCCGACCACGATCAGCGACGGCACCGTGATGTCGGGGAGCAGCTCGATCACGCGGGCGTCGCGCTGGGTCAGCATGCCGCGTGCGGCGAGCGCCAATCCCCTGGCGTTGCGATGGCGCGCAGTGGCGCGCTCGCGTGTCGCCGACTTCAGCATGTCGAGACCTTCATGGTCGAGCTTGTCGGCGGTCGCAAGCGCCCGTGCATTCCAGGCCTCGCGCGCGTCGTCCTTCTTGAAGCCGGGGCCGGTGTCGATGATCAGCAGGGCACGGGCGCGTTGCGGATAAGCGCGATAGAACGCGAGCGACATGTAGCCGCCGAGCGAGAGCCCGCCGATGATCGCGCGCTCGGTGCCGACCGCGTCGAGGATCGCGGCGATGTCGCCGACGGTGAGCGCTTCGCTATAGGCATGGGGATCGTCGGGATAGTCGGACTGGCCGTGGCCGCGCATGTCCCACAGGATCAGCTTGTGGTCCTTCGCGAGCGCGTCGACCTGGCCATGCCACATCGCCGAGGTCGAGGAATAGCCGTGGGTGAGCAGCAGTGGCGGACCCTCGCCGTGAACTTCGTAGTAGATCCCGACGCCGTCCCGATCGATCCTTGGCATTGCTTCCGCCCTTTCTTTTTATTCTAGCCGCGAACTCGGTGCTTCACCTCCCCTGGAGGGGTCCGGGACGAGCGTAGCTCGCCCGTGGGTCGGCTCACATTGAGCGCAGCGAGATGTGAGACGGGGTGGGGTGACGGTCTCTCCATCTCGAACAGTGTTCCTCGCGGAGAGATCACCCCACCCCGCTCGCGCTCCGCGCAATCGACCCTCCCCCTCCAGAGGAGGGTAAGCGTTCGCCCGTGGCTGCACTCTACTTTGCCAAGTTACCTCTGAGAAACTGCCTGAACGTGATGGCACGCATGTGCGACGCGCTCGCTGTTGCGTCCAGTCGCTGCATCAACGCCGCTGTCGCAGCGCACAACGAGCGAGTGCCGCGATAGTTTCGATCGATTCCAAATTGCATTTGCCTCTGGCTGCGAACCCGATCATTCTCGCGCTCAAGGTGGGCGCCAGCCCGGTGGGCGTCCACTGTTCAAGTTGCCGCCGTAAGCGGCTTCATGCACCGGCAGGGGAAGACGCCTATGCCAACTCTCACCATCAACGGGCGGAGTGTGTCCGTGGATGCGGCGAACGACACGCCGCTCCTCTGGGCGATCCGCGAGCAATTGCAGATGACCGGCACCAAGTTCGGCTGCGGGGCCGGGCTGTGCGGTGCCTGTACCGTGCACGTCAACGGCGAGGCCGTGCGCTCGTGCCAGACCATGCTCAGTGATGTCGCCGGCAAGAAGATCACCACCATCGAAGGCCTTTCCGCCAAGGGCGATCATCCGCTCCAGAAGGCGTGGATCGCCGAGCAGGTGCCGCAATGCGGCTACTGCCAGTCCGGGCAGATCATGCAGGCGGCCTCGCTGCTGGCCAAGAATGCCAATCCGACCAAGGAGGAGGTCGTGGCGCATATGGACGGCAATCTCTGCCGTTGCATGACCTATTCGCGGATCCAGAAGGCGATCATGCGCGCTGCCACCGAGATGCGCACCGCATCCGTCTCCGGCAACGAACGGAGGCCCACATGAATAAGCACGTGAACACCATTACAGCCGAGACGACCGATCTCAGCCGCCGCTCCTTCCTGGTCCGCACGGCAGCGACCGGCCTCGTGCTCGGCTATGCCGGCGTGCCCGGCATCGGTGAGGCGCTCGCTGCGCCTTCGAACTTCGAGCCGAGTGTCTGGTATGCGATCGCGCCCGATGGCCTGGTCACCGTGACCTGCGGCAAGGCCGACATGGGCCAGCACATCGCCTCCACCATGGCGCAGATCGTCTGCGAGGAATTGGGCGCGAAGTGGAGCGACATGCGCGTCGCGCTTGCCTCCAACGATCCGAAGTTCAACGACCCCGTGCTGGGTGCGCAGATCACCGGCGGCAGCTGGTCGACCATGATGAACTTCGACGCGATGAGCCGGGCCGGCGCAGCCGGACGGGCGGCATTGACGGAAGGCGCGGCCGCCGCGATGGCCGTGCCGGCGTCGGAGCTCGTGGTGCGCGATTCCGTGATCTCGCATCCGAAGTCGAAGAAGCAGATGTCGTTCGCCGATGTCGTGAAGAGCGGCAAGGCGACCAAGACCTTCACGCCGGACGAGCTGAAGGCGATCAAGCTGAAGACGCCGGACCAGTACACCATGATCGGCGTGTCGGTGCCGCAGCTCGACATCCCCTCCAAGACCAACGGCACGGCCAAGTACGGCATCGACGTGATGCTGCCGGGCATGGCCTATGGCGCGGTGGTGACGCCGCCGGTGCGCTTCGGCGCTACCGTGAAGTCGGTCGACGACTCCGCTGCGAAGAAGGTGCCGGGCTTCATCAAGGCCGTCACCCTCGATGACAAGACCGGCACGACATCGGGCTGGGTCGTCGCGGTCGCCAGCACCTATGCCAACGCCAAGAAGGCGGCGCAGGCGCTGAAGATCGCCTATGACGGCGGTCCGAACGCGAAGGTCTCGAGCGAGTCGCTGCTCGACGAAGCCAAGCGGCTTCAGAAGCTCGACGATTCCGGCCAGTTCTTCGTCAAGGATGGCGATCCCAACGCGGCGTTCGGCTCAGCCGCAAAGGTGCTGGAGGCGGAGTACACCACCAGCATCAACATCCACGCGCCGATGGAGCCGATGAACGCCACCGCGGAGTTCAAGGGTGACATCCTGCACATCTATTCCGGCAACCAGTTCGCGACGCGCTCCGGCGCGATTGCGGCAGGCGCCGCCGGAATCGATCCGAAGTTCGTGGTGATGCACCAGATGTGGCTCGGCGGTGGTTTTGGCCGCAGGCTCGACGCCGACATGATGGTGCCGGCGGTGCAGGCGGCGAAGGCCATCGGCAAGCCGGTGAAGGTGATCTACACGCGCGAGAACGACATGACGATGGATTTCTCGCGTCCGCTCACCTACCAGAAGGTCAAGGCCGGCGTGGACGGCGACGGCAAGCTCGTCGCGCTCAGCCACGACGTCGTCTCGGCCTGGCCGACCGCGCGCTGGGGCATCCCCGATTTCCTGACGCCCTCGGTCGACAAGAAGGGGCCGCTCGATTCCTTCACGGTGAACGGGGCCGACTTCTTCTACACCGTGCCCAACCATTATGTGCGCGCGATCAAGAACGAGCTCGCGCACAATGCGACGCCGTCCGGGCAGCTTCGCTCGGTGGCGCCCGGCTGGACGTTCTGGGCGGTCGAAAGCATGATCGACGAGATCGCGGCTGCGACCGGCAAGGACCCGGCGCAGTTCCGCGTCGCGCTGCTCGACGGCAAGGGCAAGAACGATGGCGGTGCGCAGCGACTGCGCAACACGCTGCTCGCCGCGATGGGTCTCTCAGGCTACGGCACCAAGCAATTGCCGAAAGGTGAGGGCATGGGCGTGGCCTGCGTCTCCTCGCAGGAACGCGCGACCGCGAGCTGGACGGCGTGCGTCGCCCATGTCGCGGTGGCGCCGTCGGGCGAGGTGACCGTGAAGAAGCTCACGGTCGCAACCGACGTCGGCACGCAGGTGCATCCCGACAACATCCGTGCCCAGGTCGAGGGCGCGGCGCTGTGGGGGCTGTCGCTGGCGATGTACGAGAAGGCGACGCTCAAGGACGGTGGCATCGAGCAGACCAATTTCGACAGCTACACGCCCTTGCGCATGAGCCAGATGCCCGAGGTCGCCGTTGCCGTGATCGCCAACGGCGAAAAGGCCACCGGCGTCGGCGAGCCCGCGGTGACGGTCATCGCCCCGGCCATCGGCAACGCCATCTTCAACGCCTCAGGCGCCCGCATCCGGGCCCTGCCGATCACGGCCGAGGCCGTGAAGGGGGCGATGAAGGCGTAAGGCTGAGCGTATTTGCGAGGTAAGTGATCCGCCGGAGGCCAACCTCCGGCGGATTACTTTTGGGGTTTCCTGTATCTCGACATTCACCGTCATGCCCGGCTTGTCCCGGGCATCCACGTTCTTCGTGCCGTGCGTCAAGGCGTGGATGGCCGGGACAAGCTCGGCCATGACGGAGAAAAATTCCCCTTTGTCATCAATGCCCCTTCTACTGTGCATGGGGTTGTTTTCGCCGTTTTGACTGGAAGCAGGGCAGGGACCCCAATTCCCTAAAATTGCACCCAATTCCGGAGGGTTCCGTTGAGCACGCCTCTTAAGGGCCGGAGAACCTGATCCGGCTTAGGCTGACGCCAAATCCAGTCCCGTGCTCTGGGGAAGCCATGAACGCGCCAGCCAAATCCGCCGCCAAACGCCGGCTCTTGCTCGCTTCCGACCGGAGCGACGAGAGCACCGAGCTTGCCAGCATCCTGAAGGCCGTGGGCGACGTTTCGACGGTGACGACGCAGGACATTCCCGAGCAGCCATCGCGCGATCTGTCCGGTCTCGTGGTCGACATCAATCTGCGTTCGCCCGAGAGCGTGCAGCGGGTGCGCAACAAGCTGCGCGGCGACGGTTATCGATCGATGCCGCGCCTGTTCGTGCTCGCCGATGCCCTGCATCACGGCACCATGCAGGCCTGGGCGCTGGGCGCCACCGACACGATCTCGCGGCCGCTTCAGCCCGATGCGATTCTTCAGCGCATCCGCGCCGCATTCCCCGACACCGCCACCTATGACGCGACCGATCGCGGCAAGACGCTCAACCGCGGCGTCGAGGCAGCGCATGCGGTGCTGGCGAAGATGTTCGAGAAGCTGCCGCTCGGCGTGCCCCTGACCTTCGACGACGTCATCGCCGCCGAGAGCAAGATCCTGAAGGCGATCAAGCACTCCTCGCTGCGCGAATGGCTCACCACCGTCGGCTGCCATCATGTCGGCAGCTACCGCCACTGCCTGTTCGTCACCGGCTTCGCCGTCGCCTTCGCGCAGCATCTCGGCATGCGCGAGGACGACCAGCGTCGCCTGACTCGCGCCGCGCTGCTGCACGACGTCGGCAAGGCCTTCGTTCCCTCCGCGCTGCTCGACAAGCCGGGCAAGCTCACCGACGAGGAGATGGCCGAGGTGCGCCAGCACCCGCGCCGCGGCTATGATGCGCTTGCGGAGCAAGGCGGCTTCCCGCCGGAGATGCTCGACGTCGTGCTGCATCACCACGAATTCCTCGACGGCTCCGGCTATCCGAACGGCCTGTCGTCGAACCAGATCAGCGACATCGTGCGGGTCACGACGATCGTCGACATCTACGCCGCACTGGTGGAGAAGCGCGCCTACCGCATGCCCTTCACCCACTCGCGCGCCTTCACGATGATGGAAGGCATGGGCGGCAAGCTGGATCAGCAACTGCTGCAGGCGTTCCGGCCGGTGGCGCTGGGATCGTTCTGAGCGAGATGCCGTAGGGTGAGCAAAGGCGCGCCCTTCGCGCGCCGTGCCCACCATGCTTCGGTTTGTTGACGTGGCATGAAGCCTCCCGTGCAGGCCCGCATCTTGATGGCGGCCGCTTTGGGATGATCGCGTCTTCCTGCCATCGGTTGGCGCCGGAGAGCCTCAATCCTCGTACGACGAAATCTCGATCAGACTGCCATCCGGATCCCGGCAATAGACCGAGCGCAGCGTGCCGCGGGCGCCCTGCTTGGGAACCGGGCCTTCCTCGATCGCGACGCCATGTGCCTTCAAATGCGCCACCACCTCGTCGGGCGCGGCAGAGGTAAGGAAGCACAGATCCTCACTGCCGGCGGTCTGATGGTCCGCGGTGAACCATTCCACCTTGTCGGCATCGCGCGGCCGGACGTTGATCTTCTGGTTACCGAATTGCAACGAAGTCCGCGGCGCTTTGCCGCCGCCGGGGTCGAACACCTTGACTTCCATGCCGAGAATCTTGCGGTACCACTCGGAGGTCACTGCGACGTCGGCGACGTTGATGACGAGATGATCGAGGGCTTCGACCTTGACCGGCATGCCTTATCCTTTCGTCGTGATGCGCCGGGCGCACTTTCCGCCTGCGGCAAGCTTTGTTACAACCGCGTCGACGCCACTTTGAAGCCATCTGGCTTTCAAGAACAACACGTTGGGAGAACCCTTGAGATGATCACTCGCCGTACCGCGCTGGGCCTGCTCGCCGCCAGTCCGCTTGCAGCCACCCCGCTGTCGAAGGCCCTTGCCGCCGACTATCCGGCCCGGCCCGTGAAATGGGTGGTCGGCTATCCGCCGGGCGGAGCCACCGACATCCTGGCGCGGCTGATCGGTCAGCGGCTGTCGGAACGGCTCGGCCAGCAATTCGTGATCGAGAACAAGCCGGGCGCCGGCAACAATATCGGCACCGAATCGGTCGTCAATGCCGAGCCCGACGGCTACACGCTGCAACTGGTCAATCCGGCCAACTTCATCAACGCTTCGCTCTACGCCAACCTCAAATTCAACTTCGTGCGCGACATCGCACCGGTCGCCTCGTTCCAGCGGGTGCCGAACGTGATGACCGTCAACAAGGACGTTCCGGCCAAGAACGTCGCCGAGTTCATCGAATATGTGAAGGCCAATCCGGGCAAGGTGAACATGGCTTCGTCCGGCAACGGCACCTCGGTGCATCTGTCCGGCGAGATGTTCATGGCGATGACCGGCTGCAAGATGCAGCACGTGCCCTACCGCGGCGCGGCGCCGGCGATCACCGACATGCTCGGCGGCCAGGTGCAGGTGATCTTCGACAACATGCCCTCGATCATCCAGCACATCCGCTCCGGCTCGCTTCGCGCGATCGGCGTCACCACCGCGGAGCGCTCGCCGCAGCTGCCCGACGTGCAGGCGATTGCCGAGACCGTGAAGGATTACGAGGCCAGCGCGCTGTTTGGCATGGGCGCGCCGAAGAACACGCCCAAGGAGATCATCGCCAAGCTCAACAATGAGATCAATACGCTCATGAAGGAGCCCGACATGACCAAGCGCCTGGTCGAACTCGGCGGCGAGCCGCGGGTGCAGACGCCGGAGGCGTTCGGCGAGGAGATCAAGGCCGAGACCGAGAAGTGGAAGAAGGTCGTCGAGTTCGCCGGCCTGAAGGTCGAGTAGTGATCTTGTGACCCCTGAGATCGGAGCCCTGCCGCCTGGCAGGGCTTTTTTCTTGCGTACTTCGTTCCGTTGATCTGGAATAAAATGGCGCGGCGAAACCATGATGATACATGGCGCGTATCTCGCGCCGTGCAGAGAGGAGTCTTGATCATGCGCAAGACGCAACTGGCGCTGCTGACGCTGGGCGCGACGGTCCTTGCCGGCTTCGTCACCATCACGCCCGCGGCGGCCCGCGACTATCCCTGGTGCGCCCAGGGCGGCGAGTATGACTATCCCGGCGAATGTGCCTACAGCACCTATGAGCAATGCCAGGCCAGCGTGTCCGGCCGCTTGCTGTTCTGCGGGCCCAATCCGTTTGTGGCCTATGGTCAGGCGCCGCAGCCGCAACCTCGACCGCACCGTCGCGCGCGGCACGTTGCACCGTACTAGCCGCGTGCGCGTTGCGCGGCCGCGTATTTTTGCGCGATCGCTCCGGAATAAACCGGCTCCGCGAGCCTTTCCCTCTATGAGGTCGCATGTCGCGCGGCGAACATGGGAGATCGGTCATGCGCAAGGCGCAATTTGTGCTGGGCACCATAGTCCTTGTGTGGCTCGCTGGCGGGAGCCCGGCGCGCGCGGACTATGATTACGCGTGGTGCATTCAGAACTCGGAATACGGCTATCCCGGCGACTGTTCCTATCAGACCCGCGAGCAGTGCCTGATGAGCGCGTCGGGCCGTAAGGGCTATTGCGCACAAAATCCTGGCTACACGGCCGTGCGGTCTCAGCCGTCACTACGCGGTCGGCGCGTTCCGCCATACTAGTCGCGCCTCACACCGACCTCTGCCTGATCACGCAGTCGTGCAGATCCGGACGCGCGGGTTCCTGCTTGACGCTTTCTCGCTCATGTCTATACTAAACCATATGGTTAAGTATAGAGACGAGACGCTCGACCGGACCTTTGCGGCGCTGTCCGATCCGACGCGGCGTGCCCTTCTCGCGCGGCTCGGCGAGCGGGACGGCCTGTCGGTGAGCGAGCTGGCCGCGCCGTTCCCGGTCTCGCTGCCGGCGATCATGAAGCATCTCGACGTGCTCACGGATGCGGGCCTGATCGTGCGGGAGAAGACCGGGCGCACGGTGTCCTGCCGGCTCACCGCGCAGCCGATGGAGCAGGCGATGAACTGGCTCAATCGCTACGCGCAATTCTGGTCCGAGAAGTTCGACCGCCTCGCCGCTTTCGTGGAGGACAAGACATGGCCAACGCAGCCGTCAACGCCGATCCCGGCACAACCGAGCGTCCAAGCGAACGTCCAAGCCTCACGCTCACGCGCCGGCTCCGCGCACGGCCGGAGAAAGTCTACGCCGCTTGGACGCAAGCCGCGCAGCTAGTCCAGTGGTTCGGGCCGCCGAACATGAAGCCGGCGACGCTGGACGCCGAGCTCGATGTCCGTACCGGTGGCCGCTACCGCATCAGCTTCACCGGCGGCGACGACGAATATTTCGAGGCCGGCGGCATCTATCGCGAGGTCGTGCCGAACGAGCGGCTGGTGTTCACCTGGGCCTGGCATTCGACGCCGAAGCGCGAATCGCTGGTGACGATCACGCTGAAGCCGGATAGCGCCGGCACGCTGATGATCTTCCATCACGCCCAGTTCTTCGACGAGACCGCACGCGACAATCACCAGCGCGGCTGGAGCTCGTCCCTCGACAAGCTCGACGCCTTCGTCGCCTGACACCATGGAGGATACCGTGCAGCAACATCAGATCGTCTCGCGCGAGCAATGGATCGCGGCCCGCAAAGCCCACCTGGCGCATGAGAAGGAGCTCAGCCAGGCCCGCGAGCGCCTCGCCGAGCAGCGCCGCGCGCTGCCCTGGGTGAAGGTCGACAAGAACTATGTGTTCGACGGACCGAACGGCAAGGTGACGCTCGGCGATCTCTTCGGGGGCCGCCCGCAACTCGTGGTGCAGCACGTGATGTTCGCACCCGACTGGGAGGCCGCATGCAAGAGCTGCTCGTTCTGGGCCGACGGTCTCGATCGCATGGTGCCGCACCTCGCCGCCCGCGACACCTCCGCGGTTGCGATCTCGCTAGCACCTAGCGCCAAGCTCGAGGCCTTCAAGAAGCGGATGGGCTGGACCTTCGACTGGGTCTCGTCAGGAGGCAACGACTTCAACTACGACTACGAGGTCTCGTTCACGCGCGAGCAGATCGACAAGGGCGTGCCCAAATACAATTTCGGCACCACGCCGTTCTACGGTCCGGAGCTGCCCGGTATCAGCGTGTTCTATCGCAACGAGGTCGGCGAGATCTTCCATACCTATTCATGCTTCGCGCGCGGTCTCGACATGATGAACGCGGCCTATCAATATCTCGACCTCACCCCGCTCGGTCGTCATGAGGACGGCCTGCCCTATCCGATGGACTGGGTCCGCCTGCGCGACCAGTACGAGCCGCAGGCGGAGAAGGGGACCTGCTGCCACGGGTGAGGGGAGCGGGTGCGCTGTGCCCACACCAACGGTGTCATCGCCCGGCTTGATCGGGCGATCCGGTATTCCGAGTCGTTCGTGGTTCATCGAGAGGCCGCGGCGTACTGGATTCCCCGCTTGCCGCCTACGCTGAAGCTTCGGCGCCCCTAGACTGAAGCCCCGGCGAAGCCTTGGCGTAGCCGGGTCGCGGGGAATGACAGCGGAAGTCGGTACCACGCTGTCCCTTTGCGCTCCACTTCACCGCTTGGCGTCGGCCTGCTCCGTGCCATTGCACGAGATCAGCATCGTGTACGGCCGCGCGTTGCCGGCGATGTCGGTGGTTTTGAGCTCACCCTTCGGCTCGGCGGTCTGGTAGGGCACCACGGAATTGTCGAGAAAGTCGCGCAGCATGCCGGTCTTGATGGCGAAGTTGATGTTCTCCGGAATGTTGCCGGTCGCAGCGACGATGCGCAGTGCGGGGATCTTTGCGGTGACCACGCCCACGATCTGACCGGTGGTGTCGAACAGCGGGCCGCCGCTATTGCCGGGCTGCACGGGCGCGCTGATTTGCAGGAAACGCGTGTCGTTGCGCATGCCGCTGAGCGAGCTCGCGATACCGGTCGTCACGGTGAAGTCCGACGTGAGCAAGCCATGGAAGGGAAAGCCGATGACGATGACGGAATCGCCGGAGCGAATCGAGCGATCGCGGATCCGCGCAAAGTCCTTGAATGTCGTCGTCGACGGCGCCTGCAGCAAGGCGAGATCGTTGTTGACGTCGCTCGATACGACGCGCAGCACCATCGCGGCCTCACCGGTGAGGTTGCCCTTGATGTCGCCGACGCAGCCGTCGATCACATGGTTGTTGGTGACGACGTGGCCGTTCGCGCTGACCACGAAGCCAGTGCCGGTCTTGGTCCTGGCAACTTTGCCGCCGGCCGGCGGCGCCTGCTTGTCCGGCGCAGGCTGCGGCTTGGCGGCGATCCTGGTGAAGTCGCCGGCCTTGTCGAGCCCGTCGGCTTTTACCTTGGTCACGCAATTGGCCAATGCGGCGATCACCGGCCCGGTCGAGGTCAGATCGAAGTTCAGAACGGCGCGGCCGGCCGTCGCCACCATCAGGCTCGCCTTCTGAAACGTACGCACAACATTGACCGGCATGATGGCCGTGAGCATGTTGGGCTGGTACGCCGTGGCGAAAAGCCTGGCTTGCTCCTGCCCGTCAAAGGTCACGTCGATCGCGGCGTTCTCGCCCTTGTTGAAGCGGTAGCTGGGACTCGCAAAGGCGAGCGACCATGTGCCGGCGGAATTTTGGCTCACGACGAGGATGACGCCGTTCGCATAAGGCGTCGTCGCGGCGCAATGGGAGAAAGCGCCCGTCTCGTCATTGCTGAAGGCGCCGCCGATCCAGTTGCCGACATTGACGCTGCCGAATGGTCCCTTCGCATGCGCGATGCCGGCGACGCTCACCTGCAACAGAGACGCAACGATAAATGACTTAAGCCACATACTTCCTTCCCCCCCGGAATGGTTTTGAAGCCATCTTATCCGCCTGCAGTCATGCGGCGCAACCGACAGTTGTCTACGTGGATCGGACCATCCGGCTGCGACTTCCGGGCTTGCCTTTACTTTGCGGTGCGATATACTTTGCGATACAAAGTAACGGGACGGGCGGTCCCGGTTGATTGGGCGGAGCGGGGTTTTGGCGTTGCCAATGCGCGATCTCGACAAGGCACTGGCCGACATCGTGGCGATCCGCAACCAGATTGCGGCGGGCACGGCGTTCCGCGGCTATGGTCCGGCGACGATCGCTGCGACGGGCGCCGTCGCGCTTCTGACCGCAATCCTCCAATTCTGGCTGCTCGGCGATCCCACCAGCGAGCCGGTCGGCTTCTTCTTCGGCTGGTTCATGGCCGCGGTGCTCTCCGTTCTGATGATCGGCATCGAGATGCGCGCGCGGTCGCGCCGTCATCATTCCGGCCTGGCCGATGCCATGATCCACCAGGCGGTCGAGCAGTTCCTGCCCGCAGGCGTCGCCGGCGTGCTGCTCGCGGTGGTGATGTGGAAATTCGCGAGCGAGACGCTGTGGCTGTTGCCCGGCCTGTGGCAGATCCTGGTCTCGCTCGGCATCTTCGCCTCGGTTCGCTCGCTGCCGCGCACCGTCGCGCTCGCCGGCGCCTGGTATTTTGTGTCGGGCTTTGCTGTGCTGGTCCTGGCGAGCCAAACCCACACGCTGTCGCCATGGACCATGGGGCTGCCCTTCGTGATCGGGCAGTCGGTGATGGCAGGCATTCTGTATTTCGCGTCCGGAGACCATGATGTCGAAGACTGACAGCGCACCCTTTTCCTATGAAGGGCTCGACCGCGTCATCCACGAGAAGGCGCGGCTCGGACTTCTGACCTCACTGATGGCGCATCCGAAGGGCCTGGCATTCGCCGACCTCAAGCAGCTCTGCGGCCTCACCGACGGCAATCTCAGCCGGCATCTCGCCGTGCTCCAGGAGGCCGGCCTCGTCGAGGTGACCAAGGGCTATGAGGGCAACCGCCCGCACACGACCTGCCGCCTGACCAAGGCCGGCCGCCGCCGCTTCCTCGACTATCTCGCCGTGCTCGAGCGGCTGGTGCGCGACGCCGCCAAGGCCGCCGGCCGCGACGCGCCGCCGCTTGGCCGTCTCGGTATCGTCTCGACCTGATCCCCCCTTTTTTGACCGGAGACTTTGCAATGCAAAGCGACATGACCTCTCGCAACGAGAAGCTTCACGTCGGCATCATCATGGACGGCAACGGGCGGTGGGCGACGCGCCGCGGCCTGTCGCGCGTGCGCGGCCACGAAGCCGGCGTCGAGGCGATCCGCCGCATCGTCGAGGCCGCGCCCAAGCAGGGCATCGGGACGCTGACGCTCTACGCCTTCTCCACCGACAATTGGCGCAGGCCGAAAACCGAAGTCGCGGCGCTGATGACGTTGCTGCGCTTCTATCTCGCCAACGAGGTGCAGAGCCTCGCGAGGAACGGCGTGCGGCTCACCGTGATCGGCCGCCGCGACCGTCTGCCCGACGGCATCGCCAATGCGATCGCGCGCGCGGAAGCCGCCACCGCGCACGGCAGCACGCTTCACCTGCGCATCGCGGTCGACTATTCCGCCCGCGACGCCATCCTCAACGCTGCAGCGAAGGCGGCGGCACTGACGAGCCTCACCCGTGAAGCCTTCTCGCAGCTCGTCACCGGCGAGGCCGGCCTGCGCGACGTCGATCTCATCATCCGCACCTCCGGCGAGAAGCGGCTGTCGGACTTCCTGCTTTGGGAAGGTGCCTATGCCGAGCTGCACTTCACCGAGCGGATGTGGCCCGAATTCGACGCGAGCGATCTCTCCGCGGCTCTGGCGTCGTTCCACGGCCGCGAGCGCCGCTTCGGCGGCCTCCAGGCGATCATGCCCGACGAGGTGCCGTCACTCTCCCGGGTGTGATGCACGCCACGGGACAACGAGCTGTTCGTTTTCAGCCGCATGATTGGCAGTGGTGTCCAAGCCGCGGACGCGCGGTCTCGGTTAGGTGTGCGGTCCACGCAACCTGCCGAGAGCATCACGCATGTCAGAGCTGTTTCCGGGAGCCGTCGCCGAGCCGGTCGGACTGGCCGAAGCGAAGGGGATGGTCTGTATCAGGACCGCCCGCGTATCCGATGTCGAGAACCTGTCGGTCTATTTCACCGGCCTGTCCACGACGTCGCGCAACAAGCGCTTCATGGGCGCGCGTACCGACTTCGCCCTTGTCGCGGCCGAATGCGTGGCGAGGACGGGCCGTCCCGGTCATTTCACCCTGCTCGCCGAAGTCACGCAGCAAGGGCAGCAGACCATCATCGGCGAAGCGAACTACGCCTATGATGCGACTGCACGGCATGGCGAGTTTGCCATTTCGGTCGCCGATGCGTTCCAGCGCCTGGGCCTCGGCTTGCAGATGATGACGGCGATGGAGACGCGTGCGGCCGATCTTGGCCACGAGACGATCGCGGCCGAGACTGCGCGGACAAATGCCGAGATGCGCGGTCTGGCAAAGAAGGCAGGCTTCCGGGATACCGGTCTCGGAGACTGGCAGTCGGTTCACCTCGCAAAGCGCTTGTCGCGGTAGCCGTCCGCGCGTTGCCGCCTGGCACGGATCGTGCTCTAGTATCGCCTGGATTTCCCCAGCGATGGGAGCTTCGGCGATGCGCGCAGTTTTGGATCATTGCACCGGCGGAACGGAGCGGCAGGTTGCGGCCGGCACGCTCGTCGTCACGGAGGGTGGAACCAGCAGCGGCCACCTCTACGTGCTCGTCGAGGGCAAGCTCGACGTGCTCAAGGGCGACATGGTGGTCGCCACCATCGCCGAGCCCGGCGCCGTGTTCGGCGAGATGTCCGTGCTGCTCGGGCTGCCGCACACCGCGACGGTACGGGCCAGCTCGGATTCGGTCATCTATGAGTTCGAGGACGCGGCGTCATTCCTCATACAGAAGCCGGAGGTGGCGCTGCTGCTCGCGCGCACGCTGGCGCAGCGGCTCAACGCCGCCAACACCTATCTCGCCGATCTGAAGCGGCAATATGCCGGCCACGGCACCCATCTCGCCATGGTCGGCGAGGTGCTCCAGAGCATGATCAACCTGACGCCGCTCGAGGTCTCGCCAGGCTCGGATCGGCAATCCGATCCAAGGATGTGAGCCAGTCCGGCGGCTCCTCGATGGTGTTTGCGGGCCGCTTCAGCGGTGCGCCGAGGTCGATCCATTGCGCTTGGCCCGCGGCCAGCCAGAACGCCTTGTCCGCAGCGAGATCGAGCACGATATGCGTCGGCGGCCGTCCCGGTTGCAGGCCGACGTTGAAGACCCAGGTCTGCCCGAGCCGGTCGAACCACGAGCCGTCGGTGATGAAGGGCGACTGGTGCACATGGCCCGAGATCACCATCGACGGCTGATACTGCATGATCCACTGCACCAGATCGACATCGCCGAAGAAGCGCTTGCCACCCCAGCTGGTCGGCGAATTCGCCGGCGGCGCATGATGCGCCCAGATCCAGCGGCGCGGGCGGCTTTCGGCGGCGGCGCGCAGCTGCTCGACGATGCGCTGCTTGACCAGCGGGCCATCCCACCACGGGCACACCGTGAACAGGGTGTCGCCGATGGTGAGGCTGTCGCCGTCGCAACTGATCCCAATCTCCCGCACCTCCGAGATCCAGCGCGAGATCTTTTCGCCCTCCACATTGCGTTCGTCGAGGTCGTGATTGCCGGAGCAGAGGATCACGCGGGTCTGCGCCGCGAGCAGCGCGAGGTACTTCTTCACCACCACGATCTGCGCGCGAAAATCCACCATCGAGCCGATGTCGAGGGCATCGCCGGCAAAGATCACGAGGTCGAACTGCGGCGCCGCGCTGACCAGCCAGTCGAGCTGCGGCAGCGAGTAGTGCAAATCGGCCACGACCAGGCAGCGCATTGAAAATCCATGGGCGGGTTTGAAAATGTCTGGGAATTCCAAAACGCTATTTATAAAGCAAGAAGCAGACCAGAATGGCGGCCTCTCGTCGTCAAGCCAATGGCCGGCCGCATGCTGCGGCGCATTGGCGTGCGCAGGTGGCCGGGCACCGCAGGGCTGGACCGTGCCATCGAATTCTGATGTCGTGGCGCATCCTCAAACGCCCGTAGCCGCATGACCTCCTTCAAGACCATTCGTGCCCGCGCCGAGAAACGCAAGGGCGGCCCCAAGGCGCTCGACAAGCTGATGCCCGAAAAGCCCGACCTGAAGGGGCTGGCCAAGCTCGGCGACGATCGCATCCTCGCCGAGATGACCAGGCGGGTGTTTTGCGCCGGCTTTGCCTGGAGCGTGATCGATTCGAAATGGGACGGATTTGAAGCGGCGTTCCTGCATTTCCAGCCGGCCAAGCTCACTTTCCAGCCCGAGGACTATTGGGAGGGCCTCTTGCGCGACGCGCGCATCGTGCGCAACGGCGCCAAGATCATGTCGGTGCGCGACAACGCCAGCTTCGTCCAGGAGATCGCGAAAGAGCACGGCAGCTTCGGCAAGTTTCTGGCGAAATGGCCGCCATCCAACGAGGTCGGCCTGCTCGATCTCCTGACCAAGCGCGGCAGCCGGCTCGGCGGTAACACCGGGCAGATGCTGCTGCGCTTCGTCGGTTGGGATGGTTTTGTCACTTCCAGGGATGTCGTCGCCTGCCTGCGCGATGCCGGCCTCGACATCGCCGAAGAGGTCAAATCAAAGGGCGATCTCGCAAAAGTGCAGGCACAGTTCAACGCCTGGGCTGAGGAGACCGGTCTGCCCTACACATATCTGTCGCGCATCTGCGCGCTCTCGGTTGGCGAGAACCGAAGCGAGCATTAGGTCACGAGAACAAGGAGAAGCAAAATGGCAAAAGCCTATTGGGTTGCGACCTACCGCGCGATCAAGAGTTCCGACGCCATGGCGGCCTACGCCAAGCTGTCGCGTCCGGCCATCGAGGCCGCCGGTGGACGCGTGCTCGCGCGCGGGATGCCGGTTGCGGCCTTCGAGCACGGCCTGATGGAACGCGTCGTTCTCATCGAGTTCGACAGCGTCGAGCGCGCCAAGGCGGCGTATGAAAGTCCCGCCTACAAGGCCGCTCACGACCTGCTCGGCGACGGTGCCGACCGCGACATCCGGATCGTCGAAGCCGCCGAATAGCGGCATCGACAGGCGGATCGTGTGCATCGTGTGGCGATCCCGTGCCGTGAGCGCGGCGGATGAAACTCACGATCACGAAATGCATTTTTCCGGAACATTCGTGCGCAACATCCGTTCGGGAATTTGAGCCAGGCGACACAGGCGCAGGGAACGCCCGTTTTGGCTCAATTCACTGAAACCCGGCACGACAGAAACGGAGCAGCTCATGAAGCTCACATCCGAACAGGTGAAGCGGACCGTCAACCAACTCGGCGCCCAGGTGCTGCCCGACGAACATCCCGCCATGCCGCAGCTCAACAGCATGTTCGGCGAGCACACCTTCTTCGTCGACGAGACAGGCTTGAAGGTGCTCGAGCCGACCCCGTCGGTCGGCGCCGAGCGCCAGACCGGCGAAGTCGTCAGCCTCGCCGACTGGAGCGATGCCGATCTCACGCGCCTGATGGCCCATGAGCCGGAGCCGACGGGTGTGATCGTCGTGTTCGAGCATGTGAGGCATTGATTGGCCCGAGCGGATCGGCCTTCATCGGTGGCGGGTCTGAAAATCCCGCCACCTTCTTCATGACGGGTCTGGAGCCGCGCCGCGGGCAGAGGTCTCGCCTTCGCGGCGGGCCTTTCTGGGCTGGTTCAAATACCGAAAGTCAGCTGCGGCTCCGCATCGTCCCCGTCCTGGAGGGCAGACAGCGATACCCCCAGGAGCCTGACGCGCTTGGGCAGCGGCATCTCGGCTTCGAGCAGGCCGCAGGCCAGCCGCTCCAAGTCGTCCCGGCCTGCAACCGGCGCTGTGACGGACCTGCTGCGCGTGATGATCTCGAAGTCGGCGAACTTGACCTTCAGGGTGACGGTTCGGCCGCGGTTGCCGGTCGTCTCGCAATGGCGCCAGACCTTGTCGACGAGCGGCTTGAGCTCGACGGCCAGCGCGCCGTATTCGTCGAGGTCGGTCGAGAACGTCGTCTCCGCGCCGATCGACTTGCGAATCCGGTTGGCCCGGACCGGCCGCTCGTCGACGCCGCGTGAGATCCAGTAATAATAGGCGCCCGACTTGCCGAAATTCGCATTCATGAACTCCAGCGTCTGGTTGCGGATGTCGAGGCCGGTGAACAGGCCGAGCGCATTCATCTTCGCGCTGGTCGCCGGGCCGATCCCGTGGAACTTGCCGACGGGCAGCGTCTCGACGAAAGCGGGCCCCATGTCCGGCGAGATCACGAACTGACCGTTGGGCTTGCGATGATCGGAGGCGAGCTTTGCAAGAAACTTGTTGTAGGAGATGCCCGCCGAAGCGTTGAGGCCGGTCTCGGCCTTGATCTTCTCGCGGATCAGCAAGGCGACGTCGCGCGCCAGCGGGATGCCTTGCAAATTCTCCGTCACGTCGAGATAGGCCTCGTCGAGCGACAATGGCTCGATGATGGGCGTGTGCTCGGCAAAGATGTCGCGGATCTGCCTGGAGATCGCCTTGTAGACCTCGAAGCGCGGCCTGACGAAGATCAGGTCGGGACATTGCCGCTTCGCCGTCACCGACGGCATGGCGGAGCGAACGCCGAACTTGCGGGCCTCGTAGCTCGCGGCCGCGACGACGCCGCGTTCCGCGGAGCCGCCGACGGCAACCGGCTTGCCGCGCAGCTCCGGATTGTCGCGCTGCTCCACCGACGCATAGAAGGCATCCATGTCGATATGGATGATCTTGCGGACGGGCGAGGCGTCGCCAGTCGCCGTGTCGGATTCGCTCATGGGACGATGATACAATTGCCCGAAGAGAAGCGCGAGGTGATGGATGCTTCAGCTATTGGTCTTCGTCGTCGCTGTGGTCGGCATCGGCTGGTTGATCGGTGCGACCAATCTTCCCGGCGCGTGGTACGCCGGCCTCGCCAAACCGGATTTCGTGCCGCCGAACTGGGCGTTCCCGGTGGCGTGGACTATCCTTTACATCATGATCGCGGTTGCGGGATGGCGGACTTTTCGCCGTGAGCGATCGGGTCGAGCGATGCTTGTCTGGGCCGCGCAACTGGCGCTCAATTTCGTCTGGTCTCCGGTGATGTTCACGATGCACCAGATCGGCGCCGCGCTCGTCATCCTCATTTGCCTGTTCGTCGCGATCGTGACCTACATCAGTCTCGAGACATCACGGGACAGGCTGGCAGCCGCGTTGTTCGTGCCTTACGCAGCCTGGGTCGCCTTTGCCGGCGTGCTCAATGCGGCCATCTGGCGCTTGAATTGAGGCAATTTGTCCAAGGTTTATCAAAGAGCAATCTCAGGCTTGTGAGTGGCGAGCCTAGGCCCGCGTTCCTATATCGGAACGCGGAGGACAGCCAATGCAATACAGCTCCGAACTCATTCAGACCATGCGCCAGGCCCTCGAGACCGTGATGGCGAGCGTACCGGCCGATCAGTCGGTGTTCGGTCTGAAAGCCGCTGTCGCCGAATGCATTTTGAAGGCTGCTGCGCACGGTCATACGTCGTATGACGCCCTGGTGACGTCCGCCTCCGATCAGATCCAGTCGATCATCTCGATGCTGACCTGAGTGCTTGCTCTGGGAGGCGGGCGGCAGATCCGGAGTTCATGCCGAGGGAGGCGCCCATAGGAACTCAGGACGAATGCCCTGCTGGATGAGGTCCGTGCCAAGCGACTGAAGTGTGAACATGGCGCCGATGCTGGGTCTTGCACCGCTTGTCCAGCACGTTTGAAGGCCGATCAAGAGCTGCGACAGGGCCTGATTGAACGCAAGCGACGGACTCGGTGTGACGGTCGATTGCTGAAAATCGAACCAGGTCGGAAACGGAATTGGTGCTCCCGTAAAGCTCCAATGGCCAGCCGCATCCCGCACCAGCGTTTTCTCGGTGTAGATTTCCTTGAAGACATAATAGTGGGCGAACGTTGCATTGCCGGTTGGGGGTTGGTTAGGAGAGCCTTCGGTACCTTCACCTTCGCCCTTGATCAGCAAGATCGCCGCCTGCGCATCGGCGATGCTCTTGACCGGCGTTGCTTCCCCCGAATTGACCGCGAAAGCGCTGGCATTGATCGCGGGATTGACTGTGGTGAAACCCTCGGCGATCGCATCGTAGAAATCACCGATCGTCGCGGGTCCCGTTCTTGCGGTGAGCGCGACCGGTGGAAATTCCGGATACTCGATCTGCATGAAGACCTGAACTTGATCTGGCGTAAGCGGCTTCAGATCAACGGGCAACTTTTGCAGAATTCCTCCGGGCAGGACGTTGGTCGGGTAGCTCGGAATGAAGGCCGCATTGGCAATGGATGGCACGCCGCCGATCGCGGTCAGCATGTTGCCTGCCAGGGCAAAGTGATACATCTCCTGCACCACAATGTCCTCAATCATACCGCCGACGCCGCCCGGGTCGCTGTTGATCGACCATTGCGCGCAAAGATAAGGCGGGATGGTGGAGAACTCCAATTGCATCGCGGTCTGGAGTGCGTCTTTCAGGTCGGAAAGCGTCGCAATGCGATCCTCGACGAACTGGGCGATGGTTTTCATCTGAAGCACCCCTCCCGACTCGGTTGATTGCGAAGCCCTGCTCCTGGCGCCGCCACTGGGCCGACGTCGTCAAGCAGGTTCCGTGCTGGCTCATTGCATGCGGGACGAGCGCTCCTGGGTGATTCAGTGCGACAATAACCGGATATCGGTCTGCGACATCACGCCTGCAATCGGGCCTGCCCCGATGATCGCGACCAGAAACATGCTGCGATCAGGCTCATTTTCCGCAACGCATAACCAATAGTACAATTTAAGGGTGCAATCAATTGCGCAGTTGATCAGAGATTTGTGACTGCTTTTCCATTCGACGTGCTTAGCAGCCGGACGCGCGCGCGACGTCGCGAAGGCCAGAGTGCGATCCGCAACATTTGATGGATGGTGCCGTCACAGCGTCAAAAGCCGGCACACAGTCTCGGTAAAGAGCAACTCGGTAAAGAGTAAGGAGACTGGCGCGCCACGGCCGATGAAGATGGGCACTACAGCTTCGCCGTGGCGCTATGATCTCGCAGCCGCTCGAGCGATCTGGCCGAATAGACCGCGACAGACTGCGATCTTGCGCTACTCCTCGTGGGCGGCTGTCTTCCCGATTTCGCAGGAGGTCCGGTTAGCCCTCGACAGCGGCCCTTTCGATCGATCTCGGAAACGGCGCGATGGGCCACAAGCGGACTCGCGGTCTGCGAACAGCGGTCGCTAGCCTTCACAGAGTTTCGCGCATGACATTGGCTAACGATTGGTGAAAACGTAGTCGCAAAAGATCTAATGTCGCCAATCAGTTCCACAACCTCTATTTGCTATGCGGCTGCAGTGCTACATCAGCCTGCCCGCAACCGACCATCATAAGTGGACATGAAGACATTACCCAGCTTGCTCTTCGGAAGCGTTGTCGTTTTACTCGGCTTGGGGCTTATGCTGTTGTTTTCGCAACCTTGGCTCGTCTTCGGCGCCCTTATGAGTTTCACGAAGTCGGTTAAGGTCACCACACCCGACCAGGATCGCGCCTACTATTACAGATTCAAGGCGAGCTACGCCTACAAAGGCGAGCCGCTTGATTTCGATATCGTGGTCGGTTGCCGCGTCAAAACCACCACCTACAAGGATAACGACCGAACAGTCGAAGTTGGCGTTGTCCCCACGATCTTCGGGCTCAAGACAAAAGATGAGCACGGTGTGGTTGTGCACTTGCCTCAAGCCTGCAATGGCGAGACCACACAGAACGGCAGAGTCCCCAAAACATTACTGCCGCTCGTGATCACTTACCAAAGTGCTGATGAGCCATGGTCTGGCGTCGCTTATGCATCGGAGGATGCGTACGACAGTCCGCGTTCCGAATTGAAGTTCCTGGGTGCCACAATTGCTCGAGCAACGCGCGAAGAATGGCAAGTGTGGCGCGAGACCGACGCGCAAAAGAATTTCATCACTTACGAGCTGCTGGGTATCAACCCGGTAAATATGTGGACTTTTCCTAAGTGGAAGCCGGGGCTTCGCGTGATGGCCTCGCAGTGCCTCAGCATCTCAAGAATGAAGCTCTCCGACGCGGTGCGCGATGTCGTGACGTCTGGCTGGCCTCCCAGCAGACCAGCCTATTGGTTTCCTGATGAGCGGACGCGACAATCACTTTGGGATATCGCTTATGGGCCCAACAAGCCTCCGCTCATCGAAGGGAACCGGTTCCAAGATTACTTTTCTGGTGCCTCTTCGGGCAATAACGGATTGGCTCGACGCGAACCCGGCGCGGTCATTTTCTTCAATCGCCAAGTCGAAGGCGATGTTTATCCAGCCCACACAGATCTTTCGATTAACCGGCTGGAGCCTACCGGCGAACTTCCAGCCGAAATGAGCGCAAAAGAACGCTTGGATTATTCGGCAGCCGAGATTAAGCCGGAACTGCGCGGCTTTGCTTTTTGCGACAGTGCAATCGTCTCGATTGACGGCGCGCCACAGTGGCCCCCCCGATATCTTTATCGCAATGCGAACCGGATTAACGGCGAGGCAATCAGCGAACAACTCACGAAGTGGGGCACCAACTACCTCATCGCATTCGAGCGCGACGAGTACATCATCTTTTTGCGAACGTACGAACTTGCAAGCAGCTTTGCAAAGTTGTGAAGGGAGCCGACTAAGTGTGAGCGATCGTACTCGCATGCGCCTTCGACCACGAGTCAGCTATGGGTCATTCGCGTCGATATTGCCACGTCCGCTCTCTCGTCCGCTATCGGCAATACCGGACCAACCGCGTCCGACCCAGCGAAGTCGGCCAGAGAAGACGGCTAGATAAAAGCGACGGTGTCGCTCCGGGCCGTCGGGGGTCGTAAGTGTTTGTCTGCACATTGTTTTGGATGGCACTGCAGCGGCACCGTATGAGGCGGCCTGGTGCCGTTCGAACCGAAAACGCATTCAAAATCAACGTTCCGAGCGCCATCGTTCGCAGCGTAGCGTCGTGTTGCGCAAGCTCGGTATGGATGCCCGCCATGATCGCATGGGAGACCGCTGCCGGACCAACGCAACGCCGTCAAGGCTCGCGCTTCGCGCGCCCGGCTCCGCCGGCTTGCGGCCTTGACTGCGCTCCGATGGCCCGGCTCTTTGCTGCCAAGCGATCATGGCTTGCTCTGCGCGATTGCGCTCACGCGGCAGACGAAGCGCGAGGTCGGAGCACCGCAGCGTGATGTGGCGCGCACTTCGGCTGTTCAGTGGATCGGCCAGGCTTGCCACAATGGCGCCATGGCTCGCTCTCAAGAATCGCAGCGGCGCGTATCGACCAACGCGCAATGCGACGATCTCTACGACTATGCAGTGACGGCCGCGCGTCCTGGCCGGCGACGAGCGAAGCGCACTTCGGTGACATGGACGGTGACGGATGACTGGCCGGAAGACGTGCCGGTTGCTGAAGCCGAGATCGCCGTCTTTGAGGCTTGGTTCGGCGACCTGTTCGACGAGCTGTTTGGAGACGGCTAAGGGGGACATCACCATGGCAGCGGCGGTTCGGGCGGCTCTCTATCTGCGGGTCTCGACGGGACGGCAAGCCGACAGCGATCTTTCCATCCCGGATCAGCGCCGCCAGGCGAAGGGTTATTGCGCGGCGCGTGGGTGGGAGATCGTCGCTGACTATATCGAGCCCGGCGCGTCCGCGACCGACGATCGGCGGCCGGAGTTCCAGCGCATGATCGACGCGGCGACGGTCAAGCCGCCGGCGTTCGACGTGATCCTGGTCCATAGCTTCAGTCGCTTCTTCCGCGACCAGTTCCAGCTTGAGTTTTATGTCCGCCGGCTTGCCAAGAGCGGCGTGCGGCTGGTGTCGATCACCCAGGAACTCGGCGATGATCCGATGAGCAACATGATCCGCCAGATCATGGCGCTGTTCGACGAATATCAGTCCAAGGAGAACGCCAAGCATACGCTGCGAGCGATGAAGGAGAATGCACGCCAAGGCTTCTGGAACGGCGCGCTGCCGCCCATTGGCTACCGCATCGTGGAAGCCAGCGAGCAGCGTGGCCACCGCACCAAGAAGACACTGGAGGTTGATCCCATCCAGGCGGAGACCGTGCGGCTGATCTATCGCCTGGCACGCGAAGGAAACGGCTCCTCCGGGTCGATGGGCGTCAAATCGATTGCCAAGCATCTGAATGAATCCGGCATCCGAACCCGCGACGGCGGCCGCTGGGGCGTCGATGCCGTGCACAAGGTGCTGACGCGAACGACGTATATCGGCCGCCACCGCTTCAACACCAAGTATTGGAAGACTCGCGAGCGAAAGCCCGATGCCGAGATGGTCGAGATGGCAGTGCCGCCAATCATCGATGCGGCCGAGTTCGAGACCGTGCAGACGCTGCTCAAGACGCGTAGCCCCGCAATGACAGCGCCGCGCGTTGTGAGCGGTCCCACTCTCCTTACCGGCATCTGCTTTTGCGCCGCCTGCGGCGGGGCGATGACGCTGAGGACCGGGAAGAGTGGAAGGTACAGATATTACACTTGCTGCACCAAGGCCCGACAGGGCGAAATCGGCTGCAAGGGCCGCACCGTTCCGATGGAAAAGCTCGACAGTGTCGTGGCCAAGCATATCGAGCAGCGCCTGTTGCAGCCCAAGCGTCTCGAGCAAATCCTATCGGCCGTCCTGCATCGCCGGAAAGAACGCGCCGAGCGCCGAACGACGCATATCGCCGAATTGCGCAAGCGTGCGGCCGAAGCAGAAGCCAAACTCAAGCGATTGTACGACGCCATCGAGAACGGAATCGCCGACGTATCCGATCCGATGCTCAAGGAGCGCGTGACCGAGCTGAAATCTGTCCGCGATCAGGCCCGCGCCGACGCAGAGCGGGCTGAGGGTGCGCTTGATCGGGCTGGGCCGAGCATCACACCCCAGGTGCTGAAAACCTTCGCCAGTCAGGCCCGCAAGCGGATGCGGACCGAGGCGGGCGGCTATCGGCGCGACCACCTCCGCGCGCTCGCCCAGCGCGTCGAGGTAGACGCGAAAGAAGTTCGTATCATGGGGTCGAAAAGCGCGCTGCTGGGCACGCTGGTCGCCGCGTCGAGCGCAAAAACGGCAGGTTTTGGAGTGCCCAGTTTTGTACCGAAGTGGCGCACCCGACACGATTCGAACGTGTGACCTTTGCCTTCGGAGGGCAAGGGTGAATAGATTACCCTTGCTTACCTGAAATCCCTTGGAATTGATGGCGCCCGGATATAGGCTGAAATCAGCCTGATTTGGGGGCTACGGTCGTTACCGCAGATTTCCCTCGTTTTCCGGCGCCTGCTTACCCGGTGCTTACCCGAGGGAAAATTGCCGAAGCTTACGAAACGCGCGGTCGATGCTGCGGAAACGATGGGAGCTGACGTCTTCCTCTGGGACGACGAACTGCCGGGCTTCGGGCTGCGCGTGAAAAAGAGCGGCGCCAAATCCTTCCTGGTGCAGTATCGCAACGCCAACGGTCGCAGCCGACGGTTAACCCTGGGCCGGTACGGTGTCCTGACCGCCGAAGAGGCTCGTAGAGAGGCTAGGCTGGCTCTGGCGGATGTTGTCCGGGGCGCAGATCCCGTCGAGAGCAAGAGGCTCGCCCGCGGCGCCATGACGGTGGAAGAGCTATGCAGGGAGTACCTGGACAAGGCCGAACGCGGCCTGATCCTCACCCGCCGGGGCGAGACGAAGAGCAAGACGACCCTGTACAGTGACAAGGGTCGTATCGAGCGGCACATCGTCAAGCTCGTCGGCAAGAAGACGGTGAAGGGCTTCACCTCCACCGACGCCAAGGGCCTTCAGCGCGACATTATTGCCGGCAAGTCCGCCGCCGACGTGAAGACCAAGACTCGAGGCCGTGCGATTGTGACGGGCGGGAAGGGGACCGCGGCTCGCACGATGGGTCTCCTCGGCGGGATATTCAGCTACGCGATCGATGAAGGTTACCGACCGGACAATCCGATCAACGGCATCAGACGGCCGAAGGATCAGACCCGGGAATGGCGTCTGGACGACGTCGGTTATCGTCGTCTCGGGAAATGTCTCACCGCGGCTGAGGCAAACGGCGAGCACTGGCAGAGGATCCTCGCAAGCCGCACATCAGCGATGACAGGTTGCCGCCTGGACGAGGTGGAAAGCCTTCTGAAGACGGAAGTCGATCCAGTCGGGATGGCTCTTCGTCTGGGAAACAGTAAATCCGGAAAGAGCATTCGCCCAGTGGGGCCGGCCGTCATTGCAATCCTGAAGATGGCGATGGCCAGGTCCAAGTCAAAATATGTGTTTCCTGCCATCACAACCGAGGCGAAACACCACACAGGTTTGACGCGATGGCTTCAGAAGGTGTCGGCAAAGGACGTGCCAGGGATCACCAGCCATGGGTTGCGGCATTCATTCAGTTCGACTGCTGACGATCTTGGCTATTCACTTCCAACCATCAAAGCCTTGGTAGGTCACTCCCGCGCAAGCGTTACCGAGGGCTACATCCACAAGATCGACTCTGCATTGTTGGCCGCCGCGGACAAGATTGCGCGCCACATCGAGGAGGCCATGACTGGAAAGAAATCGAGCAAGGTAGTCCAGTTACGATCAGCCTGACCACCAGCCCCGCGGCTCGGGTACTCCCGCAAGGATGGTCCCGCACCAACCTGCCGCACTGGCAACAAGTGCACACCAGCGGAGCTACGAATGTTCCCTTTGTCGGCGAAAAAATTGGCTCTCTACGAAATTGCAGACTTCTGGTCCCGCGAAATCTACCCTCCTGCATCGAAGAAGGAACTGTTGGCTCTGCTGGAATCCGCATGGTGGCTTGGCGAAATCACCGGCGATTCGGCCGGCGCGCGACTGAGATATCTCGGCAAGATTTTCGACTACAGGATGCAATCCGGCCCGCAACCCATCGTTTTCACTACGTCCTCGAACGAAGGACTAGAAAGATACCTTCACTTCGCGAATGGCGAGGTCGTCGTCGACATACGGCCCAGAATAAGCGTGCCCCCGAATAGGCAGAGGTGGTCCGAGGACTCATGTCGCGCCGCGTTCGCTATACTGGCCAAGATGCCTTCCTCTGAGTACTTTCCAGAACTCAGTTTTGGACTGCACTACATCGAGCTTTCCGAAGACGAATTTTCTGGGTGGATCGACAAGCGAGGTTTTGTACCACCGAAGTTTTGGAAAAGAACGGCCGCAGTGCAGGTCACACAGGAGCCGGACGTCTCCATCAATTTGCAGGCCACGTCAACGTTCCCGCCGACTGGGCGGGGCTCAAAAACACGAGCGATTCAGCGGGCGTATGCATATCTGAGATCCAGCGGCAAGATTCATGCGGGGACCCCTTCGAAGCAACGAAATGATTTTATTTTGAACAAGTTGAAAAGCGACGGCTACAACCCGCTACCGCACGAAAGGACGATTGGACGAGCGATCAAGAAGCTTAAGTAAAACTGATCAGCCAGATGTCTTCAAATGCCGTGAAATGCCGCGAACGACCGCATGACGAATACCAGTATTCGCCCCATTACTCCTTTCATCGGCGGGCATTGCTCCGCGAAGATGCGAGGCGCAGATGGATACCCTTCTCAGACATTCTGTTAAACTGGATCGTCTTCTAAGGCGGACGGACGCGGCTAAATACGTCAACGACACATATGGAATTCCCTGTTCGCCTAAAACACTCGCAAAAATTGCCTGTGTAAGCTCTGAAGGTCCGCCCTTTAGGCTTGCTGGTCGCGTGCCATTGTACCCGACGTCCGGCCTCGATGAATGGGCGCAGGGCAAGATCGGGCCGTTAGTTCGGTCAACTTCTGAAGTCCGCCGCCCGCCACATCGCAAGGTCCGCAAGTGATGACGGAGGTCGTCATCATCGTTTCGCCATCGCTCGATGATCGCGGCAAGCGCCGTCATGATCGATTCGACGCTCGCGTCAGGGACACCGACGAGGTGATATGCCGGGCTACGCGGCAACCTGTATTGGATGGGAGTCGAGTTCTACTCGACAAAGGGCATAGGCCTTCCACCGTAATTCGCATGGCCTACGCTCACGCGCCTGCTGTGATTACTGGTTGGGCAATCATCGGCGAAGCCGCTCAATATGACGTCATGGGCGAGAAGTTTGTCCGGCGAAAGACGACTGCAGGGTCTATGCCGAGCGCGCCCATCAAAATCGACGTATCGGCTGGGCCGAGGCAGCCCCTCGGCAAAATGGCGGCTGCAGGGGCTCGGCATAACGATTCGGCTCGATTTACTACCGCGCCGCCGATCACCTCGCGACCAACAGCACTGCCGGTCCCCGTCACGGTCAGAGACCGAAAATGAAAATGCCGACGTGAGAGGAAGCTCACGCCGGCGAAATGTCGTCCCTCAACCGCAAAGCAGAGACACAACAGTGCGGAAGATACTGCGCAATCGGATACCACGCAATCGGGTACAAAGTCAGTCCTCCTTCGATCTGACTCCTCTCGGCCAATATGCAGCCAATCGTGACGCCGTCGTCCTAACGCCGGCCGGGCGATATGTTCAGCGCCGCTGCAACTTGCCAGGAAACCTCGCGAATTTATATGCCGCCATAAACGGCCTTGGCGAGGTGTGATGACCCGATCGATTCGTACACCGAGACGTCAGAATGACAAACCGGCGTGATTACCATCAGCGCACCCGAAAAGACGTGCGAGCGCGCGGGCGCTTTGTCAGTCTTACGGAACACATGCTCGGTTCGGTAGCGTGGCAGGCGCTCGATGGCAATTGCAGAGCGCTCTACGTTGAGCTGGCGAGGCGTTACAGAGGCCCGAACTCTAACAACGGTAAAATCCCCTACAGCGTTAGAGAAGCCGCCAAGGCTCTTAACGTCGGACGTAGTACGGCGCAGCGCTGCTTTCAGTGCCTAGTTGCCCATGGCTTTATTAGGGTAAGCAAGAGAAGCGGTTTCAGCATGAAGGGCCGCGTTTCAACTGAATGGCTACTGACAGAGTTTCCGGATGACACTCAAACCACATTTACGACACCGAGCATGGATTTCATGAGATGGACACCCGATAATTCATTTCACAGTCCCATGTCAGACACGAACAGTCCCATGCCAGGGCCAGGAATGGCCCTCAGGAGGGACCGTGTTGCGTAGGCGCCACTTTTATGGCGCTCAGACGGGACTGTGATGCTGCATTCGTCACTTTCACAGTCCCATCACAAGGACACTACTCAATTTACCATGTGGTGTGTCTTGTTTAGGCTGGGCTGGATCAACGTTGGCCACATCGATTTCCGATGCTGCCGACCTCACGCGCCATCTCTGCCGAATGCGCGCTGGCGTTACGCGACAATCGTCGCGTGCTTGGCTCTCCAGGAGGGCTGGTCGGTTGAAACCATCAGCCATGCTTGGCTCACCACGGACGTACAGGCGTCCAGCCGACTTGGTGCAAGACGATTGCGGCTCACGAAGTCAGACAATGCTTACTCTGATTTGACCGTTCTCAAGTCGCACCGCCATCTGCCCATCATAGGCCGTCTTGGCTTTAGCGGCTTGACGTGCTTTCTCCCGGACTCAGGCGCGGCATTTCCGGTGGCTTCTCTTTGAAGGCCTATGACCAAAGGACTGCTTACTTTGTGCGTAGGTCCGCCCGCGGTGGCCTCATCGACTTGATAGGCATCTTCGAATACTGCGGTTTGGTGTCGGTGACCCTGGTCGCAGCGATTCTTGGCGATGTGCAACGCGATCCGTCTCCATCGGAGTAAGATGAGCCAAGATCGCGCCTGTAACCAACAGTACCCTCTGGTTGCAATCTGCCGCTCGCCAGTCTAAGCTTGCCGGGGGACCATATCATGGGTACTGAGGTTAGCTCAGTTGCAAGTCAGCAGTTTTGGCGCCGTCGGCTCGCGAACCTTCGACGGAGGCGACCAAACGCTTCCTCTCCCGTACTTGCGGCTACCGATGCCAACCAGCGCTCGCACGTCGGTGTGGACGACATCCCTAAAATTCGTCTCGAAGATGTCCCGCACCGGCACGAACTTGAGTTGTCAGACAGGCCAAAAGCGCCGCAGGCGTCACCGCCACTCGCCGGCGATAACCGCGACCGGAAGGCGCCGCGCCCACGTCGCGCGCGCCGGCCGAATACTAGCGAGTCACAACATACCTTACCGATCCTCAGCACGAATGCCCGCGACGTGCTTCTTGCAGAAGACGTAAGAACGCTCAGCGGTTTATTTCAGTTGCTGAAGTACGACATGTTGCATCTGGCCTTGGAGAGCAGGCAAAACCTTTACGATAGAAAGCTAAATGCGCATCTCTATCCAAATCACCAATTTAGCAAGATTCTGCTTTTTGCGTCCATGTTACTATTTCTGTTCGGCGCATCATTAGGCGGTGTCGTTATCTTTCTGGCCGCATTTTTATGGCGAGAACGCCTCGATGGGTAAACTTGCCCTGACTTTCTCTGCTTCTATGGCGCTCGTCGTAACGTTTCTCACCTCGATCATCGGGAAATTCCCGGATTGGGTTACGAACAACATTCTGTCGAAAGGAAGCTCGCTACACTATCTTCTTTTCAGCGAGCTGAAATACGATCTGTTGGCGATTGCTGCTCTCGCAGCGCTCTCACCTCAAATTCTAGCCGCCGCTAAATGGTCACTAGACACCTCTATCAGGCTTACGTTCCACGGTTCCTATTGCCTAATCCGTCGCGAACGAAGACTGACCGGCATTTTTCTGATCGCATCACTACTCATCGCAGCGCTTTCATTGGGCCTATTTTTGCAGGCAGTCGAATCCTACGCTTTCGTGGCGGCGCGGGAATACCACTACAGTGGGCAAATAAACCATAACCGGATGATCGATCAGGCAAACGCTCTGGGTAAGACCCACCTCTCGGACTCGATCGCACTTCTGCGGGAAATAGGAAAATCGGACCCTGACAATCCCGACCGCGCCATCGACGCCTACATCGAAAGATACGAAAAGATCAGATCAAGTTCAGATCAACTCGCTCAAGCCGGTGAAAGTCTCGCTCAGCGGAACAGCTACGCGCTAGCGATTGTCTATTATCAACTGGCCGTCCGAATTTTTAGAGACAACCAATTCGCAAAAGACAGGATCGCCAAATACAAAGACAGATTCGACGGCTCAAAAGCGAATCTGGAACAGTTCTTTCTTCTTTGCAAAGATCAAGGTAATCTTCGTACACTCGTCGACCGTATAGACGATTTTGGATTCGCCGTGCGCGAACCCGCCTCAGTCAGGCGACTGAAGGCCAAAGGCATGGACGACGACACTGCCGGTCGGATCTATCTGCAGCTGTGCGCCGACGCTCTGCATCACAAAAGTCCAGAGGAATACATCGCGAGCCTCCGGACCCAAATTTTCGGCCCTGATCGAAAGGCTGGAACGTGAGGAGAAGTCTTTCAGCGGTATTTGTCTTACTGATACTTGTCGCAGGCACAGCGCTAGTAGTGGCGCCACCGGTCGCGCTCGGATACCGCTACAACGGAGATCTCGTAGTACACAGGGTTCGTTCTTTGATTCCCGCGACGAAGCGTTCGAGCGCGATTGGGGACGTGTCGAGTGAAAGTGGCGCAAAATAGCTCGCTCCTGCGGTTGGCTTTGGCGATTCTCTGCGTCGCTCTTGCGGGAATAGCGGTGAGCGATTTTTTGAGAGAGCACTCACGCACCGTAAGAAAGACTCAGAACCACTACATCGAGGGGAGCGGCGGCGGCGTTGCGGATAACGTAGCTCTCGATGATCAGAACCTAGACGAACCTGCCAGCCTGCGAAAATTACGCGAAGCCAATTTCTTCACCGACACCGTTCGGGAATCAGCCGCCGTGCAAAAAGTGAAGCCGTTTTTGGGAGCGCAGTATCGCGATCGATATTTCGGAACGCTTTGGGACCTGCTTTGGTATTTGGATTTCATGGGCACCGAGCCCGTTTTTTACACGGCAGTAAGATCTGCATTAACATCCGGCGCGTTGAAGGAAAGCAATCCCATCTGCGAAAAGATCACGGACTGCGAGCCCGTCGACAAAACCGTGACACTGAATAACCTGAACGCGCGCACGCTCTTCGACATCCTTAAGAGAAGATACGTCGATCGTGCGGTGAGAGCTTATGAAGACCTTGCATTGGCCGAAGCCCGCCAACTCGTTCTGGACGGGATGAACCTCAGCCGGCTCTTTCGCATCTCGAGCGATACTGACGAGGCAACCGTGGGTGCGTACAACGAGTTGGTAGTTCCGCTCGTGTTTCTCTCCAAGTACGCTACCACGAACTCGCTACCAAAGAGCAGCGATCTTCGTGCACTGACCAATCCGGAGGACCGGAACGTCGACGACATTTTAGATGGCGACATCAAAACATACTACAGCGCCTTGGCGTTGATGTACGAAGGTTGTTTCAGCAAATCGTCCGTGGCATTCGCGCAAGGCGCGGCATCGGCGAACGCGGGCATGGTCAAGGAGCTTTTGTCGTTCATGGCACTGCGCTCGCTGACGACACCCTTTCTAGCGATGCATAGGCGCAAGCATTTGCAAACGGATGAAACCAAACCTGATACGGTGTTTGTCTACGATTGCGAGGAGACGATCGACGCCAGTCATTTCCTGAAAAGCTATTCAGACTTTGGAGCGGCACTTAAGCAAAATATCACCCATCCAGGACTCTCCGCCGACCTCGAATATTACAAGACCCTTGTACCTATCAGCGCCGGTGCACTGGCATCTTTGCGGGCCGACTTATTGAAGACACATCAGCAAAATGCAACTAGCAACAACGGCGACAAAAGGATCGCCGATGATTCAGCCTGGTCCTGGGACGGCGGCCTAGCTTACGTCGTCAAGGGCGACGATACTTTTGATAGCATTTCTAACAAATGGAGCGTTCCGGTTCAAATCCTGAAAAAGCTCAATGGACTGAGCACCGATACAACGCTCGTGGTCGGTTCGCATCTAATAATTCCAAAGAGGGCGAACAAAGCGGATCAACGGTCGGACACATTGGGCAGCCCCACTCAGGTGTCGGCAAAACAATCAAGCGGGCAATCTCCGGAGGCCGATCCGAAACAAACCGATCCTCCTACAAGAGATGACGATGAGGTGGATGTTGCAGGGATGTTTCGCTGGCCCGTGCGCGGAAAGGTCGTCGCTGCCTACCATTCGAAACAAGCTAATAACAAGAACAACGATGGCATTAATCTGGCCGTGCCGGAAGGAACACCCGTTAAAGCAGCGGACGACGGTACCGTCGCATATTCGGGGAGCGAATTGAAAGGCTACGGGAATCTCGTATTAGTTCGTCACTCGAACGGGTTCACTACGGCATACGCGCACAACAGTGATTTGCTTGTAAAACGAGGCGATACCGTCAAACGAGGGCAGATCATCGCCAAGTCAGGCCAATCTGGTGAAGTTTCGGAACCACAGCTGCATTTCGAGATCCGAAAGGGTTCTGCGCCGGTTGATCCCGTTCGGTATCTCAATTGAGCCAAACACATCGCGCGGTGCTTTGCAGTCGAACGGCCTCCACGCCATCAGGTGGCTGAGATAAGCTTACTCTATGATTTCCGCGGCTGCCGTGGGCAGAATTTTCTCAAGGCGGCAGCCGTAGTAGTTTCGGCGTAGCACACTTGGCTGCAAAGAGCTTTAAACTGCTGCTTAAGCTCAGGATGCTTATAGGCTAAATTGCGGTAGTCGCTAGCCTCGCGGATGGTCGTGAATGGTTCGCAGTCTGGCGATGAATTCTCTTCGAGACCGGCGCAATTGCCGAGCAGCTGTTCAATGAACTCGCAATCGCCTCGCGTGTAAGGCGCGCTCGTAACTGATGCCGAAGATAAAGCGAGGGACAAGGTAACGACCACAAGGTATCGCATAACGCGCAGTTCCACATAAGTTGAGTATATGTGACAATAGCGGAACTGCACTGAATATCAAAGCTAGTGACACTCACTCTGAGGCGGGCCGGTCGTCGATAAGTGGAGTGGACGCGGCAGCCGGATGGAGGAAGCTTGATCTGGGGTGCTGCCGTCAAGGCTCGAGTGGGACGCCGGGCAACGGCTGAACCAGTCGAGCACGACCGCGAGATAGACGAAGCCGCGCTCCGTCGTCATGTAGCGGATGTCCATCTGGTCTGCGAAGGCAAAATTGGACAGTTTTGGCTAGAGTTTTCCGACCTGATTCCCAGGCTGACCGGGGCGCAGCGAACAACGATGAAAGCCTCCAAGTTTTCGTACCCCAGAAGGCGTTCATTTCAAAGCAGGGGCCATAACGGCGTTGCCGCTAGCGGCATGGCCCGGTGCCGCTGCGCTCTCCCCGCCTGCAGCCAAGCCAGCGAGTACCGCCAACATCGCCGACGCTCAAGCTCGCTATATCCGTTCTCAAGGCGTTAGCCGGTGACGGGATACAAGCTCGCTCTGCTCGATGGCGTCGTTCAAGATTTGTCCGATAAGGGCGGGCGGCGAAAGAGGCGGGAATGGCGGCATCTGGACATTTCCGTGCGCCTATATTCTAAGTTGTGGGATGACCAAACATTTGACGGCCGTTGTCTACCTATTTGCAATTTGCACGCAGGCCGCGGCGCAGACCGCCGCCGACCCCACACAAGCCATCGGCACTCCAGACATCCCCGGGCTCAACATCGTCTGGCTGGCCCCGTGGGGAAGGCCGGAACTGGCGCGTCCGTGGCGTAACATCATCGTGCACCAGTCTGAAGGCCCGCCCGGTTCGGCGCAGCGCATGGCGCTCAAACAGATGGAGACGCCTGACCGACGCGGCGCGACGGTCTGGGTCGAGACTGACGGCACCGTCTATTGGTCGGTGGTCGAATTCGCCGCGCCTAAGCATGTCAGGGGCAACCGCGACGACAGCAAGTACATCGATAACCGCGCCACCTTCCACCAGATAGACAATGCGGATTCGATCGCCGTGGAATTCGTCGGAAACTATCCTAACGTGCGGCGCCCGGTTACGCAGGCCCAGGCCGACGCCTGGCTGATTTTGGCGAAGGTGCTCCTAGCTAGATATAGTATTCCGGCCGAGAACATTTACGCCCACGCATGGGTCGATTACAAAGACCGGAGGTATTGCGAAGGATGCGAACTTGCGGCGTTGGCTAGGGCTGGCCGGAAGATTCTAGGGTCTCGGCTGGCCAGGGCCCACTCAGGTGGCCCTTCCCCTGAAAGTTTGAGGTAGCTGCGAATCCCTGTCTACATTATTCTATGGACGCGGAAAACTATGCGATCCCGGATGATCTTCCTGACAGACTCTTAGAAAATCGTGGATCGGTATTATACTGGTCCGACGATAAGACCTCAGTCACTTGCATAGAGTCGACAAAATGCCCGGCTCTTCTGATTTTCTTGTCGACGCTGTCAGTGCCGAGTAGCCAGTTTCCAATCTTTGCGTATCGACAAACTTTCGGCTGCAAGTTGCGACGGCACAAAATCCATAGAAGTCCTTCCAGCTTGCCGAGGCCAGCGTCGTCCTCGTAGATGTGACTTATGAAAACGTTCTTCGTAAGCTCTGCTATGGAAATCTGCGAACCTGCCCATAAACAAATCTATTGCTCGCATTGCGCGAATTTCTATCTACCCAAGGATAAGTTGCGTCGAGCGCGCGGCGACGTCGCTAGTCTAGGTATCACCGGCTGAAGTTTAGAAGTCGCCTATCACGTTCACGCTTTTGCACTTGCGGCACATCAAAGGGGGATGTTCATTGGGCGCACCAATTTCTAACGTCACCTGGAGGCAGCATCTCGCAACGCTTGAACCAAAAGTGTCGAACGCGTTTGATGTCGACTTTCACAATCGCTATGGCGACCGCCTGTGGCTCCCGTCTGATGCGGACAAAGTAGCCGCGCACACATTCCATATCGAGCTCGTCTCTCGCGTAGCTACTCAACCCCTTGGTTATTCAAGCGGCGTCGAGCAACAGGCGCTGGCGAGCATCTTCGAGTTGTTCGGTCACGCGAGAGCTACCACACAACAATGGCCCGACTGCCAGACGTTCGAAACCATCGTGTGGTATGTGCTGAATATTTACGTAAGACCGTTCACCGCAAAATGGCACTCGCGAAGCGAGTCGGGGGAGCTCAACGCTCTAGACAGTTCCGATATTTTTCGTGCCGAGCTGGCACTTGTCAGAGGACGCTTGATCGAACTTGATCGCGTCTTGAACTCTATCCGCGATTGCGATGGGTTCGCGACGCTGATCGCGGGCCAATCAATCAATCGCGCGGTCGAGACGGAAATGGACCGAACGGTAGGATGGCGGCCTATGGGCGAAACGATGCACGAGCCTCGTTCGAACTTAAGTGAAATGGAAGAAGAGAAAGTCCGCGAACGGCGAAAGTTTTACGATGTTTGCGAACGCGACTGGGCTGCAGGCTTGGCATTGTCTGGTGGCGGCATCAGGAGCGCAACCTTTGCCATCGGCATCATGGTCGCTCTTTCGAAACGCGGCCTGCTTCCGCAGTTCGATTACCTTTCGACCGTCAGTGGCGGAGGCTACGCTGGCTCCTTCCTGACTCAGCTATTGGGGACCGCTACTTCTGGAAGTAATCTAAGTCTCCGGAGATTGGACCTACCTTTCAAACGAAGTGAAGGAGAATCCGAACTCTTGCGCCGCATCCGACAAAGCTCGAGTTATCTCTCTGGTTCAGTTTGGGAACGTTTCACATTGGTGATGGCTCAAGCACAAGGTATCTTCTTAACCTTGGTCATTGTGCTTTCGTTGATCTCTGTCGTCGCTTTCGGTGATTATTTGCTTCGCTATGAAATTTCAGACGAAATATGGCGGCAAATCGCGCTGTTTTCCTCTGCCGGGCTGATCGCCCTCTTTCTGGTCGTGCCTTTACTTCGCGGGTGGGCCGGTCAGTCACTCTCCGGTGGAACAAACTGGCTGGCTCTTCTCGGAGCGCTGTTTGTGATACCGCCGCTATGGGTTGGCTTGGGCAGCATGCATCACCTGTTCGATGTCCTCCTGTCGGAGAGCTTAGGTGTCGCGCAGCTGATCATCATCTGGACGGTGGTCGGATCATTGGTCATTGTCATCGGCGCCACATTTGGACGAATTAGCTTGTCTCGCCCGATCGTTCTTTCGGCCATTAGCATTGTGATACTCGCGGTGGCTGAAGCATCGGCATACAGAGTCTTCCAAGTAGCGGGCGTTGGTTCAGCCGCGATGTTCACGACGGGATCAGTACTAATCTCGATCGCGCTATGGTTCGTTCTGGATATCAATACGACGTCGTTACACAACTTTTATCGGACTAAGTTGGCAAAGGCGTTTCTGGTTGATGAGCAATGTCAGCCGGCGGAGCCCGCCAAGTTAAGCAATCTTGACTGCTCCCGGTCTTTGTTTCCGATATTGAACTGCGCGTTGAACGTTCCGGGGTCAATTGATCCGAAGATGCGAGGTCGTCATGCTGACATTATGTCATTTACACCTGTGGCAGCCGGGGCTTCTCTCATAGGTTATTCGTCAATAACGGATTGGGAGGAGGCAAATTCGTCGCTTGATCTTGCAACCGCTATGGCTCTGTCCGGCGCCGCGGTTTCGCCTCAGTTGGGCTTGCAAACTCGACGGTACAGTAGCTTCTGGCTGACCGTTCTAAATTTGCGCCTGGGTGCGTGGCTCAGGAATCCAAAGGCGATTGGTCGAAACATCAAACGCCCAACTGTGAAGAACTTGCTTCAAGAACTGCTCGCAATGGCTGACGAGAAGGGGGCCTACGTCCAGATCTCGGACGGAGGGCACATTGAGAATCTCGGGGTGTACGAGCTCTTGCGCCGCAGGTGCCGATTTATCATAACAGTTGATGGAGAGCAGGATGAGAAAATGACGTTTCACGGGCTAACGAATTTGCAACGTCTTGCTTACATCGATTTCGGAATCGCGATCGAAGCTAATCTCGAGGATCTACGAATTAGCAATGAAGGTCTGAGCCGATCTCATTTTCGCTTTTGTCGTATCAAATATCCGACAGGAGAATCGGATCGAGGAGAAGAGATTGGGTATCTCGTCTATCTGAAGCTTTCTTTGACAGGCAATGAAGGGGAGTTCATCAGACGATACAAATTGGATGAGCCGGCGTTTCCTCATCATTCAACAGCGAATCAATTCTTCACCGAGGTTCAATTCGAAGCCTACCGAGCTCTGGGCGAGCACATAGGTGATAAATTGTTTTTGCCGGCCATCACTGGTCTAAGCGACGGTCCTGCGATCGACATAGGGGATTGGTTTATCGGGCTGGGTAGCGCGTTTCTTGATCCGTTGCCGTAGGAACCCAATCAAATTATGCGCGAGAAAAGAGACGCTACGCCACAACGATTAGCATTGTCCATTTTCGAATGTCCGCGCGTACCGCCAGCGGCGGTTGCCCGAAGCAGTTCGTTCGTAATCCCGCAAATTCCATGAAGCCAGCTGGATTAGCGTCGACTTGGTGAGATCTATGATCTGCATCGACGACTTGCAAGGTCGAGTACTTGAGGTGCTATTTCGTTTGGGGGCAGTTCACTTGAGCTCACAGACAAGACGACAGGAATGATACTTCTAACTGAAGGCGTCGACTTGATCTAACTCGGTCAGGCTTTATTTCGATCGCCAATATTGACGTGTCCGCAGTACAAGCATCGTTCTCGAACTATCGATCGCTGTATTTGGTTGCTCGATTAATTGATCGCCGGCCCTGATCTCGCTCGTGTCCATGAAGAGCTTTACGCGCTCACGTCCCTCGCATCGATCGTACCTCACAAAAGCGTCGAAGTCGCACTCGTTGCTTTCGAGCTTCAGATCTCTTGGTTTATCTGCAGCGGTCGTTGCTTCAGCCTGCGAGCCGACTAGCGAAGCCCAGTCTTTAAAATCGCTGGCAAAGAAAAAGGGGAGTTGTGGGGTCGACTAATCCCTGCACTATTGCGGCTAGCGTTTTACCGCCAAAGTAGGAACGCTGAGGGATCTTAAGCTTCTCGACGATGGTTCGAGGATCTGTCGAGCGAGTAAGCCAATCGGCGTAGACTTCTTGGACGCCTCCAAGACCCGTCCATCCATATTTGCGCTTCTTGGACATCTCCCAGATCCGCGCGCTGATGGCCCAGCCAAACAAAGAGCTAAAGCGCGATGAGGACTCGTCCAACGGTCAGCGCGTTTCGGGCAAACCTGGTTTGAGCGGTTGTCCATTTTCTGGCGAGGTATTCGGAGGGGCTGGGCATTGAGACTGTGTCTTTTCGGAACCGGGCCCGGATCGAGGGCAGCTATTCTTGGCCGCGTGTTGAAGCCGGCCCCTAACGTCGGCCAGCAGGGCGGGGAAGATGGCCATGAAGTTTCGCCCGGGGCAATCCGTCGGCGCATGATCCATATGCACGCTGACCCGCTCAGGAGGCAAAGTCCAACTCGTCAACAGCGCTATCAGAAGACTCCGAAGCGCAATCAACTGCGCTTCATCGGGTTTCTCCTTCTCGAAATCCCCTTCAAGCACGACCTGGATATAGCCTTCGGTGTCGTAACCTGTGTTAGTATCGCCCGCAAAATGCACATCACGTCCTTCGGCAATGGTGCCGCGGTCATCGATATAAAAGTGGTAGGGAACGTCGGGCCATGCAGGCTTGTCCTTCTTCGCCGAGACCTTTCCGGGGCGTTGTGAGAAATTTTGGAGGCCGCGCATTTTCGCTTCAATTGAAACGGCTCGATTCATCCGGACGCCCGTATGATGTAGCACGATTCCGGTGACGTGCTGCTCCTTCATGCCCGGAAGCGGCGGCTTGGCGCCCCATTCACCGCGCGTGCGGATTGAAGGGGCCGGCGGCAACGCTTCTGTGGCCCCAACTGGGTACTGCTGATCTTCGGGCTGTTTCGGCTCTGCGGCAAGCGGGGCGGAACTGCAACTGTCGGAAATGCTGAGCAGGAATCCGAAGATTAAGGCGGCCTTCATGAACGGGGCCAACATGCGTCTATCTGTGAGTGAGGCAGTTGCGTTGTGAGCGCCGTCAGTGCGTCGCATTTTACGATACTTCATCCTGGCTAATTTGACTACCGCCAATCGTTCCCAACCAGATCGTGTCGATCGGTCAGCGCTGCGCGAATGGTTTGCCGCATGGGTCCTTCTGTTCCACTCGGAGCACTTTCGTCAGTTGAAATCTGTGCGCCTGCACCAGCGTCCAATAAGGGGACACGTTCTGGAAGCCTGATCGAGTGGGAATCCTGATCTCGAAATGCAAATGCCGCGCGGTCTGATCGTAGAACGTGTTACCGTCCCGCAAGCCTGTCTTTTTATTGTTCTTCGATTCCAGGCCATCAGCATACGCTAACACACACCCCTGTTTGACATCTTTCGGGACCGAACTCGGAATGCCATGCCTTGTCAATTCCGATGGCCTCATGTGACGATAGATGTAGTCAATATTGCTCCCGTTAATGTCGGATATCGTCACGGCCGGTTGATCCGGGAAGCGACGAAAGGCAACACCGTCCACCACGGCCCTGAGCGGAAAATGCGCGGTACGTTTGTTCCAGTTTTTGCCCCATACATCCTGCCCCGCATGCCCGTGGCCGTCGCCATCTGGACAGGTGTACAGCCGATTGGCTTCCCGATCCTCGCAAAAGTTATCACGCCAATTTCCGACTTCAGCTTTTTTGATTTCGATTCCGTTATGCAAGCAGGTGTGACCTTGGTCCTTGTCACCGGGATAGCACCTCTGATCTTTACGATAGATTACGGTCTGTGCCGCCGCACGGAGATCGGTCGGAAACAAAAGTTGGCCATAGAGATGAAAATCTTCCGAGCCACCGCCTCCCTGTACACCCGACCCCGGAAGAAGGTCGCCGGGCCGACTGTAGGACGGTAGTCGGATTCGTCCTGCGTTCGCGGCGTCGTACTCAAGCGAATTCACGGAGTTTGCCAGCTTGTGCAACGGGTCGTTTACGGCGGGGTTTGTCTTCGACCTCGGTGACCCGCCAATGAATGTCAGTCTGCTGAATACTAATCGTGCCAAGTCGCGAACCTGACAGTCTGGATCCCCCGCAGCGTCGCACAGAATGTCGACCTCAATGAGGGCTCCGGCGAATAGGCAAGAAATGGCCGCTTCGCGCGTACCGAAACGTCTGTCGTCTATCAATCCGAGGCGTCGGCTGTATTCGCGAAGATACGTGTAGAATTGTCTATTCGCAGCCTCGTCGTTGCTTGCGGTCTTATGAGCGTTGGTCGCAATAGTTCCGCAACTGTCGAGAATTGGGAGTCGCCCACCGGCGACGTCCGACAAATCGTAGAAGACACTGGATCCGGAAATCACGACGGTCGAGGTGTTTTTCAACCTGAAATAAGCTCTATACCCATAGGGACCAGGGTAGAACGCTAAAGAACCCAGTGGAGCAAAATAAGAGTCCGGCCCATCCTTATTCTTGATCTGACCCGACGCGATTATCTCGCCAGCGAGTCTTTTGAAGTCGATTGGCAGCAGCACAGGTGCACCTGCCAGAAATACGTTTGGCCGAAGAGTTGACGCGATCACGTTTATGGTCTGCAACTCGGTGGACATCACCGCGCCGACAATTGCCGGACCTACTTTCCTCGCTTCCGAGTCATACCCCCTCAATTTCCGAACGGCGGTCAGGATATCTCCATTGGTGTCCACGAAGGTCTTCACGGCAGCGTTCCAGTCGATGTTGGCAAGTTCGTAGGGCGCCATCTCCGCTCGCGCATTGGGGATCAACGAACCAATGATCAGCGCAGCTATAAGCCTCACCAGGGTGCGCAGCAGTTGCATAAAAAATCTCCAATTTAAAGCAACACTACGACAGAGAAAAGAAGATGCGCCAAATGGCGTCGTCAATAACGTCGGGTATATTCGCTACGGGAAGTCACTATTTTGTAGTGCTCGCTTCAACTGGCGATTGTCTACTTTGGACAGTCTTCAGCTTTTCCTGCGCGTCCGAAAGACTGTGCTGCCAAATTTTGTTTTCGGGATCCTTATTGACGAGCTTCTGTCTGATCTTGACGGCCTCATGATAGTATTGAACGGCCTCTTCGAATTTCTTGTCCGCCTCAAAAAAATTTCCTAGAGAAGTGAAGCTGGACGCGAGATGCGTCTGGTACAGGGTATTGCTCTGGTCGTTCTCAGTGAGCTTCTTCCTGATGTCCATAGCCGTGTTGAGTGCGTCGAAGGCGCCGGCACGGTCATTGAGCTTCACTAGAGTTGCCCCAATCCTGCTGTAACGTACCGCGAGAGTGACGCGACGTCCCAGATCTTGAGGCTCACGTTGAGCGACTTCCTTCGAAAGATTCATGGCGGTCCGGTATTGTTCTAGCGCCTTGTTTGAATCGCCCTGATCGGCAATGGCGTCTCCGATCCTGTTCCGAGTCGCTGACATGCGGTGTTTGAACGAAACCTTGTCGGGATACTGCTTGATCAAACGCTCTTCTATCTCGATCGACTTATCATAATGTTCTAGGGCGCCCCTCGTGTCGCCATCCATTCTCAGCGCCTCGCCGAGCTTGTCATGAAGGAAAAGCAGGTGATCCTGCCAGCCTGCGTCGTCTGGTTTTAGAGCGGCAAACCGTTCCGCGATATCCAGCCCCAGTTGGTAATTTTTACGTGCGTTGGCTTTGTCACCCTTTTCGATCAGGGCGTCTCCAACTCGAAAATAGCTTCCCCAAAGAAGTTGTTGCGTTTTTTCGTTGTCGAACCCAGCGTTGGCGAGAAGCTGATTGGCCAGTGAAGCTTTCTCGAGCGCTGTCGTATTGTCTCCCAACACTACATAGACGTCCGAAACCGTTAGCAGAAAACCAATCTGCTGGTCTTTGAGATCTTGCGTCGAGTCGATATTTCTTAATTTACTCAGTGCGGTTTCCGCTATTCCCAACAACTCCTGCACTGCCCTGGTCGAAACGGCGCCACTATCGAGATCTTCGCCAGCCTTCTCGATGATCCCCGTCGAAAATTCTATCGTTATTTTGGCGTGCCGTTCCGCAGTATCTCGCGCGCGGTATGCGACCCATGCCGATAATCCGACGCCAATGGCAAGCAAGATAATTGCGGCCGCAAGGCGCTGCGTTCGGATCAATGCCCGTCGTATCCCGTCCTGCTTCTCCTTTTCCGCTCTTGCAAACCCTTCCTGTCTCGCTTTTTCCGACTTAATCGAGGCGTCGATGTAGGTATGTATCCGGGCTCCGATCCGCTGCGGGCGCTCAGACAGTAGTTCTTCCGCCTCCACGAGACGCCGGCCTGCAGGCAAGAGTAGGCTAGGATCCTGTCCACCCGATTGCCAGACCGCCTCATCTTGCTCGACTCTCCGCAGGGTCCGGAGGAATTCCCGATCCTCGTTGACCCATTGGCGCAACCGATCCCATTCACGGATCAAGGCTTCGTGTCCGACTTCGACGACATCTCTGCCGCTGGGATCTCTCGTCGTTACGAGCAGCCGGTCCGCAGTGAATTTCGCGATGACGGCGCGTTCCGCGGTAGTAAGATCGTTTAAGTCAGCACGACGGCGGGTATCCGCCGTGCCTTCCCCGGGCACGACAAGCGCCGACAGGGCCGACCGTGCAGCCTCTCGCTCGACATCGCTGTTCAGGCGTTCGAACGTTTTTTCGGCCTGTTCGGCGATGGCTCGGCGAACGCCACCGATGGCCTCATATACCGTGAGCTCGAGTTCCAAGCCGTGGCGCTTCTCCCAAAGCTCGGTCAGCAAGAATTCTAAGAGCGGAAGATTGCCCGGCTCCCGTCCAACGTCATCGAGAATGCGGCCGACAAGGCCGTCTTCGAACCGAAGGCCGTTCTTTGCGGCGGGCTCTGTGATCGATCTGCTGAGCTCATCGCGCGTCATCGGCCCGATATTGACGACGCCATCTCCTAATCGATCGGACAACGTTCGATCGTCCACCACGCGGTTGTAGAAGTCGGCGCGCAACGTGAGGATCACAAAGCAACGTCCGCTTGCCATCGCGTCAATGAGGTGAGCGATGAACCGTTGTCGCGTCGTCTCGTCGTTGCAGAGCGTGTAAAGCTCTTCCCATTGATCGACCACCAGCAGCAATCGATCCGTGCCCGGCTGTTTGGCCAGAATCTTCTCGACGACATCGCGCAGGTCCAGGGGGCTGTCCGACAACGAGCCCGCGAGTTTTGCCGTCTCGTGAAGCTGATCGACCTCCGAAAGCTGCGGAGCCAGCAGCGGAATGAGCCCTGCCGCCAGATTGTAGAGAGGGCGGTCCTGCGGCCGGATCGTAATGAATTCCCAGATGAAGTCGCGCCTGCGCCGGAGATTCGGAACGAGGCCGGCACGAACGACCGACGACTTCCCGCTCCCGGAGGCCCCGACAAGCGCGATCAAATTGTGCTTATTTACAACGTCGACAAGTTTGTTCGTGAAGGCTTCCCGACCGCAGAAGAATGCTTCGTCTTCCTCGCGGAATGGGCGCAGCCCTCGGTAGGGGCAAATTGCATTCCAGGTGGCGGCGACGCGCTCCGCAAGGTCAGCACCTGGGGCGTTTCCCTGGACCGCCATTGCGAGAATCTCTAGCGCCTCGGGTGTGACGTCTTCCCGAAGATCAACCCAGGTATTCTGCGACAGGAAGCCGAGCGGCGGATCGGCGCCCGGCAGGAGCACCGGGATAACCGGAAACGAATGATCCTTAGTCTGCCGGTCGAGCGCTAAATCCCTCTCTCGTTGCTGCCATCGTCCAAGGCCGTGGAGGCCTAGAAAGATTGCAGCCGAGCGGCACTTCGCAAGAGGCTTTTCCAATGCATCGACCCAGGATATCCCGGGAACCAAATACCATCGGTCCAGATAAGGTGCGAGCCCGCGACCGCGTAGCGCCTCGGCCACCTTTACGACGGCCTCGTGATCGAGCGAGTTGTAACTTATGAAGACATCGTACATCGGACCAAGTCCCGCACATATCTCCAGTTCAAGCTCCTAGCACTACCAGAGGACGAGCGCCGGCCTCGATGTGCGACAATAAAGGATTGATCCTTTTGTGTTTGTGCGCTCGCCCATACTGCTACCGACCCGAAACGATAGCGCGAGATTCCAAGAGTGAGATGTGAAACAGTTCACAGTTGACCCAATTTTCAGGTCACCGCCCTAGGTCGGCCGTCCGGTCCAGGTCGGCAGTGCAACGCGACTTGGTTATACCACCGTGCGGCCGGCGAGGCCTCAGCGGTCAGCGCTACACGCCGAAAATAAAACAGCGGGCGATGCCCTTCTTGTGCGAGTTTCACTAATTCCATTTCGATCAAATGAGGGTGCGGCGGACCGTCCTCGCATTGGCGGTCTTCACGGCCCCGGCCATTGCGGCGCGCTGAAGATCGACGGCTCTGATTTGCGCGTCAAGGTTTAGTCAAAGCCATTCAAAGTCTCTTGCGTATCGAGACGACCACTTAGACGCACATCTGGCAGCTCGCTATCGAGCGAGCTTTGCTTGATAATCCGCGAAACGCGACACTATCCGGTCTGTCCTAGATAGTCTCCGCTTGGTCAGCGGCTATGGGGCGCGGATTATATCGGTGCTAAGCAATGAAAGGCCCTCGTGGGGTGAGCCGCGCTTAGGACCAGCCGCGACACGTCACTACGTCGCCCGTTGACTCGGAGTGGGAGGACATGGATCAGATAAATTTGTGATAAACGTGGATAAGGACAACGAGACGCCCGATGCCCATACTATCGAAACCGAAGCACGAAATTATCGCCAACGCTCTTGCTTCAGGGAAGAGCCAGGCGGAGGCCTACCGGGCGGCTGGTTACGTCTATAAGCCAGCGAATGCGAGCAGGCTCTGTAGGAAGCCATCCATCGAAGCTCGAGTTCGTGAGATCGTAAGCGAGCGCACCAACAGCGAGGCCAAAGCGCGGGAAATCGGAATAGCGCGAGCCGCTCTTACGGAAGAGTGGATCATTCTCCGACTGAAGCATGTAATTGATTTGTCGATCCGCGGGCTCCCAGTGCGCGACCGGAATGGCGATGCGACAGGAACCTTCAAGCCGGAACTGGATGCAGCCATAAGCGGGTTGAAGCTGGCCGCGAAGATTGCGGGACTTCTTGTACACAGACATGAGATTGACCAGCCTGGAGCATTTGCGCGAATGACGGATGCAGAGCTGGATCGCGCGTTGGCCGAACAGTTTAAAGCGCTCGGCCTGTCCGAACGTGCGATGCTGGAGATTCGGGCATCTGTCTTCGCCGAATGATCGGCAGCCTCAAGGCGTACGGCGGTTCAGGTTGAAGCGTGACGCACGTCCGACGCCTACCACCGAAAGCACAAGTGCTAAGCGACGGACTTGCGTCATTATGGCAGCCTCATAGAGCGTCCGCCGGTGGTGCCCGCCAGTAACCAGCCGCGTTGGAAATGAGCGACGAGAGAGGCTGCCATAGGCCCTAGAACCGGGATCGGAACGAAGCGACCAGCTAAGCCTGTTATGAGAGTAAGCAGACGGGCTCGTTGCGCTCCAGCATCACGGAACGCGCGTCGACCGTCAATTGCGACTTGTGGGCCGGCAGCCGTTGCACCACCGCGAGTACGCGCCAAGGTAGCCATCGACGGCTAGGCGGCCCAGGCCTCCGACAATGCCTCGGCTTGTTTCAGCACCGTCTCAGTCGCCTCTTCCTGCTTGTCCGGCGGGTACTTGTAGCGGCGCAGCAGCGTCTTCACCATCACCCGAATCTTGGCGCGCACCGTTTCTCGCTTGGCCCAGTCGACCGTTACCGACTTGCGTAGGCTGAGCGTCAGCTCTACCGCGATCTTCTTGAGCGTGTCGTCACCCAGATCGCGCACGGCCGCCTCGTTGGTGGCCAGCGCATCATAGAAGGCCAGTTCGTCAGCGTTCAGGCCCAAGTCCTCGCCCCGCCGGGCCGCCTCCTGGAACCTCTTGGCCATCGCGATCAGCTCTTCGATGATCTGCGCCGTCTCGACCGCGCGGTTGCGGTAGCGCGTCAGGCTCTGCTGCAGCAGGTCGGAGAACTTTGCGGACTGCACCACGTTGGTCTTGAAGCGCGACTTGATCTCGCCCCTGAGCAGCCGCTCCAGCAGCTCGACAGCGAGATTGCGCTCCCTCATGTGGCGCACATCCTCCAGAAACTCGTCGGAGAGCACGCCGATATCCGGTCGCTTCAAGCCGGCGGCCGAGAAGATGTCGACCACCTCGTCGCTGACCACTGCGCGGCTGATGATCTGCCGCAGCGCGTGCTCCTTCTGCTCGTCCGTGAGTCTCTTGTCGCTGCCGCCGTGCTTGGTCAGTGCAGCCTTCACCGCCTGCAAGAAGGCAAGTTCGTCGCGGTAAGCCAGCGCGGCGTCCAGCGTGCAGCACAACGCAAAGGCCTTGCTCGCCGCCAGCACCGCATCGGCGAAGCGCTTCTTGCCGTCGTCCAGGCCCAACACGTGGTTGGCCACGGCCGGCAGCAACTGCCATGCCTTGCTGTGGAATTCGCCGTACTCCACTCCGTGCAGCATGCCGTGCAGCACATCCATCTGTTCCCGCAGCACGGCGAGCGCGTCGTGGGCATCGATGGTCGGCTTGCCGCGCCCGTGGGCCTGGGTGTAGTCGGCCAGCGCCGCTTTCAGTTCGTTGGCGATGCCGATGTAGTCCACCACCAGGCCGCCGGGCTTGTCCTTGAAGACGCGGTTCACCCGGGCTATCGCCTGCATCAGGTTGTGGCCGCGCATGGGCTTGTCGACGTACATCGTGTGCAGACACGGCGCGTCGAAGCCGGTCAGCCACATATCCCGCACGATCACCAGTTTGAACGGGTCGGCGGGGTTCTTGAAGCGCGTCTCCAGGCGCTTGCGCACCTCTTTGGGGTAGATGTGCGGCTTGAGCAGCGCCTTGTCCGAGGCCGAGCCGGTCATCACCACCTTGATGACGCCCTGCATGGGGTCTTCGCTGTGCCACTCGGGCCGCAGCGCGACAATGGCGTTGTAGAGGTGCACGCAAATGTCGCGGCTCATCGCCACGACCATCGCCTTGCCGTCCATCGCGGAAAGGCGGTTCTCGAAGTGGGCCACGATATCGGCCGCCACCTTCTGGATGCGCGGCGGCGCGCCGACCAGTTGCTCCAAGGCAGCCCAGCGCCGCAGCTTGGCCACTTTGGCGGCATCGCCTTCCTCGTCCTCGGTCAGCTCTTCGACCTCGCTGTCGAGCTGGGTGACATCGGCCTCCTTCAGCTCCAGCCGGGCCAAGCGGCTTTCGTAGTAGATGGGCACGGTGGCGCCATCCTTCACCGCCTGCTCGATGTCGTAGATGTGGACGTAGTCGCCGAACACAGCGCGCGTGTCGCGATCATCCAACGACACCGGCGTGCCCGTGAAGGCAACGAAGGTGGCACCGGGCAAGGCGTCACGCAGGTACTGGGCGTACCCGTAGCGCACCGCTTTGGAGCCGGCGACGGCTGGCGCTGTCGTGCCCTTGCCCTCACCTGCCGCCGCCTTCATGGCGCCGTTGGACATGGGCTCACCGGAGAGGCGCGCCTCGAAACCGTATTGGCTGCGGTGCGCCTCGTCGCAAATGACGACGATGTTGCGCCGGTCCGAGAGCACGGGAAACGTGTCCTCGTCCTCGCCCGGCGTGAACTTCTGGATCGTGGTGAAGATGATGCCGCCCGAGGGCCGGTTGGCCAGCAGCCGGCGCAGCTCGGGCCGGGTGTCGGCTTGCGCGGGCGTCTCGCGCAGCATCTCGCTCGCAGCCGCGAACACGCCGAAGAGCTGGTTGTCCAGGTCGTTGCGGTCGGTCACCACCACCAGGGTCGGGTTGCCCATGTCCGGGTGCGCCATCAAGGCGCCGGCCAGGCAGGTCATCTCGATGCTCTTGCCGGCGCCCTGCGTGTGCCATACGACGCCACCCTTGCGGGAGCCGCCGGGCGCCGAGGCCTTCAGCACGCTCTGCACCACCGCCCGCACCGCGTGGAATTGATGATACCCAGCCACCTTCTTGACGAGGCGACCGTCGTCCTCGAACAGCACGAAGTGGCGCAGGTACTCCAGCAACAACTCGCGCCGGCATAGGCCCAGCACCAGCGTCTCCAACTCGCGCATTGCGCCCAGCGGGTCGGTGGCCACGCCGTCGATGGTGCGCCAGGCCATGAAGCGCTCGCGGTCGCTGGTGAGCGAGCCTATGCGGGCCTGGATGCCGTCGCTGATGACCTGCAGCGCGTTGGCGTTGAACAGGTCGGGGATGTCTTGCTGGTAGGCCTGCAACTGGTTCCAGGCCGCCCAGATGTCGGCGTCCTCGTCGCCGGGGTTCTTCAGCTCGACGACGACGAGCGGCAACCCGTTAACGAACAGCACCACGTCAGGTCGGCGCGTCAGCTTCGGGCCCTGCACGCTGAACTGGTTGACGGCCAACCAGTCGTTGGCGGCCACGTCGGTGAAGTCGATCAGACGCACGCGGTCGCCGCGTGTCTCGCCATCCTTCTGGAATTCGACCGGCACGCCGTCGACCAGCCAGCGGTGCACCTGGCGATTGGCGTTGACCAGGCCGGGGACGTTTGAATTCAGGACGCGGCGCAGAGCATCGTCGCGGGCACCAGCGGGGATGTGCGGGTTGAGACGAGCGATGGTGTCTTGCAGCCGCCCAGCCAGCACCACCTCGCGGTAGCTGGCGCGCTCGGTGCCCGGCGTTCTGGCGTCTGGCGGAGAGATGTCGGGGCCGTGCGCGGTGGACCAACCCAGGCCCGACAACCATTGGAGCATCGCCTGCTCGACATCATCCTCGCTGATGCCGCTCATTCAGCGGCCTCTTGGAGCTTGGCTTCGGCTTCAGGCAGGCGGAGTTTGCCAGATATGAGGCGGGGGAGCAGGGTGTCTCTGAGGCCCGCAAGCACCCGTTGGCGCGTGTCGTTGCTTAGAATTGCTGCGCGCAATGAGCCGGCCAACTCATTAAATGCGCGTAGGACGGCATCGGACGGACGAACCAGTTCAATCCTATAGGCGTTCTCGCGATTCAATCCTGGAACCGCCGCGTCTGTGTTCATGGTTTCAAGCCCAAGACGCCGCATTGCGTAGTAGCAAAACGTCAGAGGGACTGACTTTGGTCGCACATAGAAGGTCGTATCGATGGGAAAAAAAGGCCCATCTTCCCAGTACAAGCTCCCGACAGTCCCTTTTCTTCCCACGATCACCGAGCCTTCGTGGACTAGGGGCTCGTCGTGGTAGCCAGTGATGCCGCCAGACCCATAGACGGGTATGAGACCTTCGCGGCGCTCCGTCGCCTTGAGTGCCTTGCCGTATAAGAGATCAATGATGCCGCCGAGGCGCGCAGGCGCCCATCCCTTCGGAATCAATCCCAGCGCTGAATCCTCGAACTCTGCCGGAAAAAGCGCTGCCGTGGCAGCATCCATGCCTTCCGGCTCGCGGCCATCCGCTTTCGCACGCACCGGATCGAAGTCGATGAACCAGCTCGTGAACAGCGCTTGGGCGATGGATTCGAGGGTGGCGTTGGTTTGGCGAAGGAGGTCGATACGGTCGTCGATGGCTCCAAGCAGTCCCGAAATGGCCCTCTGATGCCTTGGAGACGGCAGCAGAATCTCGATAGAGCTAAAGGTCGTCTTGTTGACGATGGGAGTGCGTGTTGAAGTGGCGCCTAACTCAAATATCTTGTCTCGGATGGAAGCCAATGAGTAGTAGAGGAAAAGCCGGTCTATCAGGTTCTCATCGGGAACTATGGTGTTGATTTGTTGATTGGTGACTGTCGGCTCGTCGACTAGCACCGATTTCCCCATCTGCCAGCCAATACAGGAAACCGCTACGCCTCGAGGGACGAAGCAGTTTTTCACCAAAGAAGCTCCTTGCCGAGAAAGTGTGCGAGCGGTCTTTACTCGTCTTTGACCATCCACAAAGTCCGATGGGGTGAGGAATGGAATCGTTCCCCCAAAGTTGTCAGCATCTTCCGTTGCCGGCGTCTTACCGGTAACGATTCTTCCAAGCTCTCCGAGGCGTGCGCTCTTCCACTCAGATCGCATACCCCATCCCCCCAAGCTTCTCCCGAATCACCGCATCGAGTTCCGCTCCCTTAGCCATTTGCTCGGCCAGCTGCGCGGTCAGCCGCTCCATCTTCTCGTTGAAGGTCTCGTCGTCGTCTTCAACCTCCTCGGCGCCCACATAGCGCCCTGGCGTCAGCACATGGCCGTGCTCAGCGATCTCGGCCAGCTTCACGGGGCGGCAGAAGCCGGGCGCGTCGGCATAGGGTTCATCGGCGCCGTCCTCGCCATCGGCGCGCCAGCGATGCACGGTCGCCGCGATGCGCGCCACATCTTCATCGTCGAACACCCTGTTCACGCGCGTCGCCATGCGGCCGAGCTTGCGCGCGTCGATGAACAGCACCTCGCCGCGCCGGTCACGCCCCTTCTTGCCGCCCGGCACCGCAGCACCGCTCTTGTCCTTCGCCAGGAACCACAAGCACGCCGGGATCTGTGTGTTGAAGAAGAGCTGCGGCGGCAGCGCCACCATCACGTCCACCACGTCGGCTTCAACCATCGCCTTGCGGATGGCACCTTCGTTGTTCTGGTTTGAGCTCATGCTGCCGTTGGCCAGCACCACGCCGGATTGGCCGCGCGGGCTAAGGTGGTGCAGGATGTGCTGCAGCCAGGCGAAGTTGGCATTGCCGGCCGGCGGCGTGCCATGCGTCCAGCGCCGGTCGTCAGCCAGCCGCTCGCCGCCCCAATCGCTGATGTTGAAAGGGGGATTGGCAAGCACGTAGTCGGCCCGCAGGTCGGGATGCTGGTTGCGGTGGAAGGTGTCCGCCGGCTCCTTGCCCAAATCCGCCGCGAAGCCACGAATGGCGAGATTCATCGCGACCAGGCGCCAGGTGGTCGGGTTCGCCTCCTGGCCATAGATGCTGATGTCGTCGGCCTTTCCGCCGTGCGCCTCGATGAACTTCTCGCTCTGCACGAACATGCCGCCGGAGCCGCAGCAGGGGTCGTAGACGCGGCCCTGGTGCGGCGCCAGCACCTCGACCAGCACCTTGACTACCGACGCTGGCGTGTAGAACTGGCCGCCCTTCTTGCCCTCGGCGCTGGCGAACTGGCCAAGGAAGTATTCGTAGACCTCGCCGAGCAGGTCTTTCGCCCGGTGGCCCTCGCCGAAGCCGATGGTCGAAATGAGGTCGACCAGTTCGCCCAGGCGGCCGGGTTCGAGCTGGGTGCGGCCGAAGCGCTTGTCGAGAATTCCTTTCAAGCGCGGGTTGTCGGCCTCTATGGCTTCCAGCGCGGCGTCGATGCGCACGCCAATGTCGGCCTGCTTGGCCTGGGCGCGGATGGCTTCCCAACGCGCCTCGGCCGGCACCCAGAACACGTTGGCCATGGTGTAGTAGTCGCGCTCCTCCAGCGCGTCCGCATGGTCGGCGGGATCCGGCAGGTGGAGATCACTGGCCTTGTCGCGGAAGGCTTCCAGAAGTTGCGTGCGGCGCTCGTCGAAGGCGTCGCTGATGTACTTGAGGAAGATGAGGCCCAGGACGATGTGTTTGTACTCGGCCGCGTCCATGCTGGAGCGCAACTTGTCTGCGGCCGCCCAGAGGGCTTTCTTGAGGTCTTGATTCATTCAGATGGACACCCCTGCCTGCGCCCATCGATGGGCCCACCTTGCCTTGATACCCGTAGCCGATCTAATAGACCACGAAAAATCGTTAAGCCTTAAGTTGCGTGTCCTCCCACCGCGAGAAGCCGATTTGCCGGCAGACGAGCGCTGCGCCAAGCGAATCTAGACCGCTTGGCCGGAAGCTTGATGCGATAGATGGCGCGTACATTAGTGCCGATCCTGCGCCTGTCGGTCTTCAAATCCAGAGCAACAGGCGAAGAAGCGTATCCGCGGCTTGATTGACCACGTCAAGCATGCAACTGACAAGATCAAAGGCGACTCTTGTTTTGGAAAAGTTTCATGGGAGGAGGGAGTATCCTCGCTACTTCGGATAAAGAACTTATTTGGCGGTCGATATGCTGAGAGGCAGGTGAATGGAGTGGCAAGACGCCGTGTCGATAGCGGGATGGGCCTTCATCGGCCTGATCGTGTTTGATCATTTCGTTGTCGAGGACCCGAGGAAGAGTTCGGACGTCGCGGCGTCAATTATGCGGACAGTCATAATGATGGGTGTCGCGCTTGCGTTGGTCTACACATGGTCAGGCAGGAAAGACATCAAGTTTTGGAATCTGGCCGAAGTCAGTGTCTTGTACGGCTTAGGTTTGTTTGTGCTCCTAAGTGATGCGTTAAGGCATGGCCTTGGTGCAAAACTAACCCGATGGAGAGGATCAAACTGGGTGAAGGAGTTAGACTACGTCTATCTTTGTTTGGGCGGCGTTGGTGCACTGACCTCGCTCAATAGGCTAGAGACGGTGTCGGACAAACTTGGGGTGTCCGACATTTATGGCCCTATTATTTTGACAACAGCTCTAGTGATCAGAGCAATCAAAACGCGATCTGAGATCAATAAGTGGAATGAAGCCTGAGGGCTAAACACGCTCCTTGAAGGTCGATTGGTATTTGGGCCTGGGGCTGAATTAACTACAGCGAGTGAGGCTTATAGTGCCAAAACTTTTCAATCACTCCTTTAAGTCAACTGCGCAGCTGAACCAAGCTTCGCCAGAACAGGTCGGCATCGCAATCGTGCTTCACATGCAGGTGCAGCACGGGCGCTTCTCGCCGCACAACTTTCAGACAGACATCAACCATTGGTTCGCCAACCAGGGTTCTCCGCCTTGGCTCATGCAACGGATTTCGGAAGGCATGATGTGGGCCCAACAGATGCTGCTCGCGGTGCCGGATCTAAGCCAGTCGTCGGGAGCCTGGTACGTCCTCAGCAGGGCGGGGAGTGAGTTTGAACCGGAAGCCGATCTCGAAAGATTTCAGATCGAACGGCTTCTTCCTGAATTTCTATTGCATCCAGACGTGCGAAACGCATCAGCGGAGATATTCAAGATCGGCCGCTACGATGCTGCCGTGTTCGAGGCATTCAAGCTAGTCGAAACCGAAATACGAGAGGCTGCCGGCCTCTCGGCCGAGGCCCATGGCATGCCCATGGTGGCCAAGGCATTCAATGCTGAAAACGGTCCGCTGATGCTCGCCTCCGACCCGGCCGGTGAACGTCAGGGTATGCAGCAATTCATGGCCGGCGCCGTCAGCGTCTTCAAGAACCCGAGAAGCCATAGGAACGTTGACTTATCTGACCCGAAAGAAGCGGCAGAGATGTTGATAATTGCGAGTCATCTTCTGCGCATTGTCGGCAGTAGGCGAGCTCAATCAATCTCGTAAGCTCACGCCGCGATGCTGGAAGCCTTGGGGCGGATTCTTGTGAATATAAACGCGCGCGGCTTAGTTGCAGATCCATTCAAACGTTCGATCACGGCCGATACGCGACGATCTGGGAGCCACCGCAGAAAGGTCTGGCATTGAAGCCGGTTAATGTTGCCGATCTTTCGGCCGTCGAGGCAAACCTTTACGGCGTTCGGGTCGAACTTGCTCTCGGGCTCCGCTGCTATCGTGACGACGTCGCCAATGTTCGGCCTTCGAGGCAGGTCGGCCACATAGTATCTAAAGCCAGCAATTTCGAGCATGAGCTCGCATTCCGTCTCGCCCGCGTCGAGCGGATCCACTAACGAAAAGCCGTCGCTTGGAAGCTTCGCTTCAGTGACGCCTAGTAGGGAGAAATCGGAAAGCATTACTTCGGGAGCAAGCCTGAACTGCTGCTTGTACTCGCCAAAGTCGGACCGTGTGCGTGGTGGGAGCCGACGCATAAAAACGCTGCCGATATCGCCTTTGTAGACTTCGTCCCTTATCTTGAACGCTGGGTATCCATCATAGCCGAGCGATCGAATTTCCGAGAGCGTGCGGCCTTGATTGGCTGCTTCAAACTCTGGACCTTCTTTCAAATAGCGGAAGGCAAAGTCGCTGCCATCACGGCGGAGGACGCCAATTGCCCAACGAAAGCGATCCCCGAACTGATCAGGCGCCTGCCATGCTAGAAACAGTTGGGAGGGCTGGGGGGCCTTCCTGATCCAGTTTTCCATCTCAGTCTCCGAAAGCGACTGATAATTGGCGTCTGCGCTCCAGTATCAATTTCAAGACCATGTCGGCCCTCGGGGGGCTGAATGGAACCGTAACATTGAATTTAGTGCAGGACTCCAGGATCGCGCTGATTTGAGCTTCTTCGAATCGAATCACATTTTTCATCGCTGCGCCAGCCTCCGGAAAGCTAGAGAGGTAGCGCGCACACAGGTCTATATGTGGAGCTCCCTTTATCTCGTCTAGCTCCCAGCCGCAGTGGTGTCGTCCTTTCGCTATGTATTCTTTGAGCCGCTCGGCCGCGGCGGCGCCTTGTAGAGCCTGATCAGTGATTTCGTAAGCTAGGCTTGTGCCGTTATCAAAGGCAGGTGCCATGGTTACGACCAGCTTTTCGCCCGGCTTCCTATCAAACAGAAAGCCCCAATTCTCTGTATGTCGATCGGTGTTGCCTATGAGAGCGTCAAAGGTGAGCGTTCTTCCCCACCACTCGACCTCGGCGCCGACCTTAAATGCGCGCGCGATGAGTACGTTGGCTCTAACGCCGTGCGTTCTTCCTGTGTCAGATCCCAGCTTCAGGCGCCGCATTATGTCGATGCCATGGACCAATCGCTTTGTATCTTGCCCAGGGTATCCAAAGAAGAACTCGATCAGCGCACCGACCTCGCCCGTTTTGCTGTTTATGGCCAAGTAGCAAGGAGGCACATCTAATCCTGCAAGAGCTCCAATCCTGTAGGCAATAAATTCAGACCAAAGCTGTTGAGCCCGCCAGGCGTGAGCGACCTTAAAGAGATATGCGTGTCCAGGGATGAGGAATGGCTGTGGGGCTGGATCGGGACACTGCACCATCCGCTTCGGCTTCGAACCAACAGGATGTACCGCGAAATCTGGGTCGACATTCCAAGCCGCTACATCGACCGGTTCGCTTTGGGGGAATTGGTCAAATGGTTGCAAGTTCTGGTGCTTACCCTGTGCTTACCCGGCCCTGCATTCGGAGCGGCAATATAACAGCAAGTGCTTGATTTTGCTGGCGCACCCGACACGATTCGAACGTGTGACCTTTGCCTTCGGAGGGCAACGCTCTATCCAGCTGAGCTACGGGTGCAGCGGAGTTCATTTAGCCGATTGGCGTGGGGCGGGCAACCGCTTCTCGCCGGCCGTTTTCAGGCCGATTTGCGCGCGGCGTGGCCAGGAACCGGCTCCCGGCCGTGACAGGCGAATTCGGCAAGCAGGCGTTCGGAGCAGATGACGCGGTTGCGGCCGAGCCGTTTTGCCGCATAGAGCGCCCCGTCGGCCGCGCCCAGCAGCCGGTCGGGGCTGCCGTCGGCCTCGGTCGGAATATGACTGGCGACGCCGACGCTGAGGGTGACATGGTCGCCGGCGCCAGCAGCGCCATGAGCGATCCGCAAGGCCATGACGGCAAGGCGGATCGCCTCGGCGATGGCGCAGGCGGCATCCCAATCCATCTCGGGCAGGATCAGCGCGAACTCTTCCCCGCCATAGCGGCTGGCAAGGTCGAGCGGGCGTACGGCATGGCGGCTGACGACATCAGCGACCGCACGCAGGCATTCGTCGCCGCTCTGGTGGCCGTGCCGGTCGTTGAACAGCTTGAAATGATCGACGTCGACGAACAGTAGCGCCATCGGCTTCTGCGTCCGCTGGGCGCGGGCCCATTCGCTCATCAGCACCTGGTCGAAGGCGCGCCGGTTCGACAGGCCGGTCAGCCCGTCCTTGGTGGCGAGCTCCTTCAGCGCCATCTCGGCGCGCTTCTGATCGGTGAGGTCGCGCAGCGTCTCCACCACGGCGATCAGCTGGCCGGCCTCGTCGTGGATGGGGCCGGCGTCGATCGCGAGATAGAGCTGGCTGCCGAGCTTGGGCATCACGCACCAGTTCTCCGCGGAAAAGCCGAGCCCGTTATGGCCGCGTGCGGCATATTCCGAATAAAACTCCGGCAGCTGCTCGGGACGGTCGAGCGCGACCAGGTCGGCGAGGCAGGGGCGCCGGGTCTCGTAGAAGGCCTGCCAGTGTTTCGTCGTGCCGATCACCTCCGCGGCGGGGACGCCGGTCAGCCGCTCGCAGGCTCTGTTCCAGATCACGACGCGGCGCTTGGGGTCGATCACGAAGGTCGGCACCACCAGATGCTGCATCAGCCGCACGGCATAGGAATCCGCGACGTCGACGGCTTTTGCTGACGTTTTCCGCGGCTTCGCCATCTCAGGCCACCGCCGCCACCGGCGCGGCATCGTTCGGACCGAACAGCTTTCGCACCTCGGCGGCCGGCTTCGGCTTGCTGAACAGATAACCCTGCATCTCCGTGCAGCCGAGCGCGCGCAGCATCTCGCGCTGCGCCTCGGTCTCGACGCCCTCGGCGACGGTGGTCATGTGGCTCGCCGCGGCGATGTTCACCACCGCCTGCACGATCACGGGCGCGCCGCTGGTCTCCGCGATGTCGGCGACGAAGCAGCGGTCGATCTTGATCTTGTCGAACGGGAAGCGCTTCAGATAGCTCAGCGAGGAATAGCCGGTGCCGAAATCGTCGAGCGCGATGCGCACGCCGATGGCACGGAGCTGATGCAGGATCGAGAGCGCGGCCTCGTCGTCGCGGATCAGCACGGCCTCGGTGATTTCGAGCTCGAGCCGGGAGGGAGCGAGCCCGGAGGCGGCAAGTGCGCCGGCAATCCGCAGCGCCAGCGTGTCGCATTTGAGCTGCACCGGCGAGACGTTGACCGCAATCCGCACATGCGCCGGCCAGGTCGCGGCCTCGTTGCAGGCCATGCGCAGCACCCAGTCGCCGAGCTCGTTGATCAGCCCGGTATCCTCGGCGATCGGAATGAACTCCGCCGGCGACACCCAGCCGCGTTCGGGATGCCGCCAGCGCAGCAGCGCTTCGCAGCCCGACACGTCGTTGGTGCGCAGGTCGACCAGCGGCTGGTAGTGGATCTCGAAGCCGCCGTTCACCAACGCCTGGCGCAGATCCTGCTCCATGGTCAGGCGCGCCTTGGCGCTCGCATCCATCGCCGGCTCGAAGAAACGATGGGTGCGGCGTCCTTCGGCCTTGGCGCCGTACATCGCAAGATCGGCGTGCTTGATCAGCTGGTCGAGGTCGGTCCCGTCCTGCGGCGCCAGCGCGATGCCGATGCTGGCGTCGGTGGAGAGCTGATGGCCGAGGCAGTGATAGGGCTGGCGGATCGCCTCGTAGATCCGCGTCACGAATGACAGCACATCCGCAGAGGACTGGATTCCGCTCTGGATCACGGCGAATTCGTCGCCGCCGAGCCGTGCGATCAGGTCGCTCTTCTTGAGGCAACCGCGCAGGCGGATCGCGATCGCCTTCAGCAGCTCGTCGCCGACGTGATGGCCGAGCGAATCATTGATGCCCTTGAATTCGTCGACGTCGATATAGAGCAGCGCGAACTGCTCGCCGCCGGCGACCTTCGCCAGCTCGCGTTCGATCTGTTCGCGGAACAGCGCGCGGTTCGGCAGGTCGGTCAGCGCATCGTAATGCGCCATATGCGCGATCTTCTCATGGGCGCGCCGCCGCTCGGTGACATCCTCGACGACGCTGATGAGGTAGCGCGGCTCGCCGGACTTGTCGCGAATGCCGATCCGGGTCGAGGTGATGTAGCGCGGTCCCTTGGTCTGGCTCTGCCAGGCGTGCTCGTCCTTGAACAATCCCCCCGGCGCCTGCAGCGCCTTGCTGTCGTCGTCGGTGACGATCCTGGCGGCGGCCTCCGGATACATGTCGAAAGGAGTCTTGCCGACGATGACGTCACCCGACTGGCCGAACTGCTCCTCGGCGGTCCGGTTGACCAGCAGATATTGCCGCGTCAGGGCATCCTTCACCGTGATCTGCGAGGGGATGTGATCGATGATCTCGCGCAGGAACATATAGTTGCGGTCGCGTTCCTGCTCCAGATTGCGCCGCTCGGTGATTTCCTCGATCGTGGCGACCCATCCGCCCTGCGCCAGCGGGGTGTTGATGACCTGGAAGGCGCGGCCGTTGGGCAGTTCATGGATCCTGCTGGAAACCTTGCCCTCGGCGACGACCCGCATCACATCGGCGCAAAACGTCTCGACGTCGCCGCCGAACGCGCCACGCTCCTTGCGATGCTGCATCGCCTCGCGGATGTGACAACCGGGCTTGATGACGTCGTGGGACAGGCCGAACATCTCGGAGTAGCGGCGGTTGCAGGTGACGATAAATCCGGCGGCGTCGTACAGGATCAGCCCTTGCGACATGTTGTTCAGGGCGGTGTCGAGCCGCAGCCGTTCCGCTTCGATCCGCTCCTGGGCTTCCCGGTTCTGCCGGCTGATCTGGCGGATGATCAGGAAGAGGATCAACGCGATCACGATCGCCGAAAGCGTTGCCGTGGTGACCATGAAGCCGGTCTGCTGACGCCAGTCGGCCAGCGCGGCGCTCGTGGTGTTGGTCGCGACGATGACCAGCGGGAAATGCGACAGCGAGGCCCCCGAGCCGAGGCGGTCCTCGCCGTCGATCGGACCCTTGACGCGCAGCGTGTGCCGGCCGCCCTCGGCCAGCATCTTGCGCATCAGCGGCGCGTCCTTGAAATTCCTGCCGATCAGCTCTTCGACATGCGGATAGCGCGCCAGCATCTTGCCTTCGCGATCGAACAGCGAGATCGCCGTACCCTCGGCAAGCGCGACAGATGCGAAATACTGCTGGTAGCTGTCCGGATCAATCCGCCGGACCATGGCGCCGAGGAAGGTGCCGTCCGCGCCGCTCAGCCGCCGCGCGACGATCGTGGTCCATTTGCCGATGATGAAGCTGCGGACCGATTCCAGGATGACCGGTTCGGCCATCGGATCGGATTTGAACGTCTGGAAATAGGCGCGCGAGGAGACGTTGATCTTGGGCAGCGGCTGGGCCCGCGACCAGTTGATCAGCTCGCCGTCGGCATCGTAGATCGCGATGTCGCCGAGATAGGAGACGGAGCTGATCTTGCTCCGCAGCATCTGGTTCGTCGTGAGCCCGGACATGCGCTCGCGGAACATCGCCGGCGAGGTGATCTCCGGCAGGTTCATCTGCCCGATCAGGTCGGCGGCGACGACGTCGGAATCCTGGAATTGCTGATCGAAGTGCCGCGCGATCAGCTGCACCGTGTTTTCCAGCTCGCGCTCGCGGTTGGCCAGGGTGCGTTCGCGGAATTCGCCGACGGCCATGGCGGTCACGGCGAAGATCCCGGCGACCAGCAATACGCCGCACAGGGTCAGCCACAGGACAGGACCACGCCGCGCCAAGGCCGCCCAGCCGTTGGTCGCGGCTGATGACATTCCGGCTGTCGCCGTGGAAAAGACCTGGCGCATTCCCCCCTCCCTGGAAGGACAGGAATACACCGCACAAATGGCGCAAACCTTAGGAAAGCCAGTTACCTAAGCATTAATCCGGTTGTGTAGTCGCACCCGTATGCAGTAGGGCGAGAATCACGTCGCGGTTGTGCCGCGTCCATCACAACCGCTGCGCTGCATCATTAATGCCGGCTTAATGCGAGGCGCCCGCGCTCTTGTCGCGGCCGGCATTGCGCAGACGTCCGACGACGCCGGTCGGGAAGAAGTAGACGCTGGCGATGAACAGCAGCCCGAGCCACAGCAGCCAGCGGTCGGGATGCAACAGCCCCGGCAGCAACGGCAGGCCGGCTTCGCTCGCCGCCTTGGAGGCGACGCCCATCAGCGATTGCAGATAGTTCTGGGCGAGGATGAAGATGGTGGCGCCGATGATCGCGCCGTAGATCGTGCCCATCCCGCCGATCACCACCATCAACAGAATGTCGAGCATGATCGAGAAGCTGAGCGAGGTGTCGGGGCCGGCATAGCGCAGCCACAGCGCGTTCAAAATGCCGGCGCTGGCGGCGACCAGCGCGGCGAGGCAGTTGGCGTAGGTCAGGTGGAAGACGGTGCGAAAGCCGAGCGCCTCGGCGCGAAAGCGGTTCTCGCGGATCGCCTGGAGCACGCGTCCGAACGGCGAGTTCACGACGCGCAACAGAGCGAGGATCATCAGGGCCGAGACGGCGAACACCAGGTAGAAGGTGAGGATGCGGCCGTTGATCTCGAATCCGAACAGGTTTTTGGAGATCAGCACCGTGCCGGGCCGCAGCAACTCCGGCAGCTGGAAGCTGCGCCCGTCCTCGCCGCCGGTCAGCCAGGAGAGCTGCGAGGCCAGCACCTGGAAGGCGGAGGCAACCGCGAGCGTGATCATGGCAAAGAAGATCGCAGCGACCCGCAGCGAGAACAGGCCGATCGCGAGCGCGAGCAGCGCCGCGAGCGGCAGGCCGACGACGATGCCGGTTGCGACCGCGGCCCAGTTCGGACCCATCCCGTATAGCGCGATCGCGATGGCGTAGCTGCCGATGCCGTAGAACATGGTGTGGGCGAAAGACACCGAGCCGGTATAGCCGAGCAGGAGGTCGTAGGAGGCGACGAGCGCAGCGAAGACGCAGATCTTGGCCGCGACGTTCAGGGCCTTGGCGCCGGGAAACAGGAACGGCGTCGCCGCCAGCGCCAGGATGATGACGATGAGGAGTAACGTGAGCACGCGGCTCTTCGGCGGATCGCCCGACAGGAGCATCATCGGCTGGTCACCGCATAGAGGCCGCGCGGCCGCCACATCAGAATGGCGACCATCAGCAGGATGTTGGAGACGAGGGCGAGTTTTGGCACCAGGAAGCCGCCGTAATTGGCCACCATCGCGACCAGGATGGCGCCGATGAAACAGCCACCGATCGAGCCGAGGCCGCCGATGATGACGACGATGAAAATCAAGACGGTGAGGTCGTCGCTCATGGAGGCGTGGACCTGCTCGCGATAGAGTGCCCACATCACGCCGCCGAGGCCGGCGAGCGCCGATCCCGTCATGAACACGCCGAGGAACAGCCGGCGGATGCGATAGCCGAGCGCCTCGACCATCTCGCGGTTCTCGACGCCGGCGCGGATCAGGAGGCCGAGCTTGGTGCGGTTGAGCACGAGCTGGATCGCGATGAAGACGGCAAGCCCGATCAGCATCGCCAGCACGCGGTATTTGGCGATCGCGACGTCGCCGAGGATGAAGGAGCCTCGCAGCGATGTCGGCAGCGGCATCGGGATGATCTGCGGCCCCCACAGCGCATAGAGCGTCTGTTCGGCGACGATCAGGCCGCCCGTCGTCATCAGAATCTGCTTCAGATGCTGGCCGTAGACGGGCAGGATCAGCACGCGCTCGACGACCAGGCCGAGCGCGCCGGACACTGCCATCGACAGCAGCGCTGCCGGTGCCAGCACTGCGAGGTTCATCCACAGCGAATCCGCCTGCATCGAGGCCGCGAATGGCGCCAGCACGAGGGTCGCGACATAGGCGCCGACGGCGATGAAGGCGCCATGGCCGAAATTGAGCACGTCCATCAGGCCGAACACCAGCGTCAGCCCCGAGGCCATGATGAAGATCATCATGCCCATGGCGAGACTCGCGGCGGTCAGCGTCAGCCAGGTGCTGGGTGACCCCACCAGGGGAATCATCGCAAGCGCCAGCGCGATCGGCAGCAGGATCGGCGCGAGATCGCGCTTCGGCTTCGGCAGCGGATCATTTGCGGCGAGTTCAGTCACTGATGCGCCTCCAGGCTCAGGCCGAGCAGCCGCTCCTGCAGCGGCACGTCGGCGGCGAGCGCCGCCATCTCGCCGCGATGGACGATGGTGCCGTTGTCCATGACCAGCACGTTGTCGCCGAGCTCGCGAGCGGCGAAGAAATTCTGTTCGACCAGCAGGATCGTCGCGCCCTTGCGCTTGATCTCCTTCAGGCACTCGATCAGCGCCATGACGATCGCGGGCGCCAGCCCCTTGGTCGGCTCGTCGATCAGCAGCAGCTTGCGCGGCTCGACGATGGCGCGCGCGATCGACAACATCTGCTTCTGCCCGCCCGAGAGGCTTCCGGCGCGCGACAGCCAGAACCGGCGCAGCGCGGGGAAGAAGCCGAAGATCCAGTCGAGCTGGGTATCGTCGAGCGGCCCGTCGCGCGCTGCCAGCACCAGGTTTTCCTTTACCGTGAGGTCGGAAAACACCGCCATGCTCTCCGGCACGTAGCCGACGCCGAGCCGCGCGATGTCGGGCGTGGCGCGGCTCTCGATGCGCTCGCCTGCGAGCGTGATTTCGCCGCTGGAGGCCTGCCACAGGCCCATGATGGTGCGCAGCGTCGTGGTCTTGCCGGCGCCGTTGCGCCCGAGCAGCATGGTGGTCTGGCCCTGCGGGACCGCGAGGTCGATGCCCTGGAGGATATGGTAGCGGCCGATATGCGTGTGCACGCCGGATAGTTTGAGCAGATCGGTCATGCGGCACTCTTTGGAGCAACGCCGAGATAGGCTTCCTGCACGATCGGCGAGGCGATCACCTCCGCCGGCGGCCCGTCGGCGACAAGTTGTCCGTTGTGCAGCACGATGATGCGGTCGGCGAGCGAGCGCACCACGTCCATCTTGTGCTCGACGAGGAGGATGATCTTGCTCTTGTCCTGCTTGAGCTGCGCGATCAGGTTCAGCACGACCGGCACCTCGTCGATGCTCATGCCCGCGGTCGGCTCGTCGAACATGAACACTTTGGGTTCGAGCGCGATCATCAGCGCCACCTCGAGCTTGCGCTGGTCGCCATGCGACAGCGCAGTGGCGGCGACGCCGCGGCGATTGCCGAGTGCGACCTGGTCGAGGATGGCATCGGCGCGGGCGATCAGGTCGCGGCGGACCATCCAGGGCCGCAGCATGTCGTAATGGGTGCCGCTGGCCGCCTGCACCGCAAGGCGGACGTTCTCTTCGACCGTGAGGTTCGGAAACAGATTGGTGAGCTGGAAGGCGCGGCCGAGGCCAGCGCGGGTGCGCAGGGGTGCGGATTGCTGGGTGATGTCGGTGCCGTCGAACAGGATGCTGCCGTGTGAAGCGCGCAGCTGGCCCGAGATCAGGTTGAAATAGGTGGTCTTGCCGGCGCCGTTCGGCCCGACGATGGCGGTGAGCTCGCCCGGGCGGAACGTGCAGGTGACGTTGTTGACCGCGACATGGCCGCCGAAGCGGATGGTGAGGTCGCGCGTCTCTAGCGTCAGGGCCATCAGGATAACTCTGGAAAAGGGAAGAAGCCTCTCCCCGCCGGTGCGGGGAGAGGAGGTTTGACATCAGCGCTTGTTGCGGACCGGAACGTCCATGTCCTCGATCTTCAGCTCGCGCACCGGCTCGAGCACGGCCCAGGCGACGTTCGGATCGACCTTGACCTTGAAGTGATACATGCTCTGCAGCGCCTGATGGTCCTCCTTGCGGAACACCATCTTGCCCTTCGGCGTGTCGAACTCCAGGCCTTCCATCGCCGTGATCAGCTTCTCGGTGTCGGTCGACTTCGCCTTGGTGACGGCGGCGACGACGGACATCGCGGCGGCGAAACCGCCCGCGGTGAAGAAGTCCGGCGGCGCGTTGAAGCGCTTCTGGTGCTCGGCGACCAGCCAGTCGTTCACCGGGTTCTTCGGGATCTCGTAGTAGTAATAGGTGGCGCCTTCCATGCCGGGCAGGCCCTTATACGCCGCGAGCGCCGGCAGGATGTTGCCGCCGGTCGAGAGCTCGATGCCGTAGCGCTTCGGGTCCATGTCCTGGAGTTTCGCCAGCGGATTGCCGGCGCCGGCCCAGATCACCCAGATCACCTTGCGGCCGGGCTTGTCCTTCAGCGCGTCGAACAGGCGCTGGCCGACCGCGGTGAAGTCGGTGGTGTTGGTCGGGGCGTATTCTTCCGCGGCGAGTGTCGCGCCGGTCTTGGCGAGCGCCTCCTTGAAGGCGGCGACGCCGTCGCGGCCGAAGGCGTAGTCCTGCGCCAGCGTCGCCACGGTGACGCCCTGCTTGCCGATCGCGACCGCGTTCGAGATCGCGTCCTGCGAGGAGTTGCGCGCGGTGCGGAAGATGTAGCGATTCCACTTCTCACCGGTAATCTGGTCCGCGACCGCGGGCTCGACGATCAGGATCTTCTTGTTCTCCTCGGCGACGGGCAGGATGGCGAGCGCCGCGGCCGACGAGGTCGTGCCGATCGCGATGTCGGCCTTGTCGTCCTGATAGGCTTCCGCGAGCGCGGCCTTCGACAGATCCGGCTTGCCCTGGTCGTCCTTGGTGATGACGACGATCTTGCGGCCGTCGAGCATCATGGTGCCCTTGGTGGCGTACTCAAAACCCATCTGCAGGCCGGTTTCGGTCTGCTTGGCATAGGCTTCGAGCGGGCCGGTCTTGCCGTAGATCAGCGCGACCTTGAGGTCGTCGGCCTGCGCGGAGGTGTTCGCGGCCAGGCCGAGGATGGCTGCCGTGAGAATGAGTGATCGACGCACGATGATTTCCTCCTTGAATGAACTGCCTTGATCACAGCGATTTGCACAAGTGTGCATACATTGCAATTCCACCTTCCGGCGGAGCTTGCACGAGGCGCATGTGACAGTCTCTTGACGTGCGCGTGCCGGATCGTCGCAGGCTCGCGACGAGTTCGCGTTAACGATCCCCCGGCTTCACATCAGCCCTTGCGTTTCCTCGGGCCGCCTCAGAGCAAGCCCTGCGCCAGATCCGGAGCTTTGCGCGGAATGCCTGAAAATGCGGCCGATCATGCGAGAATGCCACAGGCGAGTGCCGATATGATGGTGTCAGGAGTCCGAGACTCCGGACACGTGCCGTCTCGAAAGTCAGACAGGCGGCGATCCGGACGCCAGTCCGAACTTGGCGAGCTTCTTGTAGAATGTCGCGCGCGAGATGCGCAGCATCCGCGCGGCTTCCGAGATCTGGCCGTTGCTGGCGGCGAGCGCATGCTCGAGCGTCTGCTTCTCGAACTCCGCCTCGGCTTCGGCATAGGGGACGACTGAGCCGGTCATCTGCGGCGCCGGTCCGGGGCCGGCATCCGCGCTGACCGGCAGGATGTGAACGAAATCGTCGCCGGTCAGGCGACCGGAATCGCTGAGGATCAGTGCGCGTTCCAGAATGTTGCGGAGCTCGCGGACGTTGCCGGGCCAGTCGTAGCGCGCGAGCGCCGACAATCCGCTCGGCGTGATCCTGGCATTGAGGAAGTCGCCGGAGGCGCTGATGTCCTCGATCAGCCGCGCGCAGATGTCGGGCAGGTCGTCGAGGCATTTTCTCAGAGGCGGCAGGTCGATCGAGAGCACGTTGAGGCGGTAGTAGAGATCGGCGCGGAAGGCGCCGTCGCTGACGCGCTTGCGCAAGTCCACATTGGTCGCGGCAATGACGCGCACATCGACCTTGCTGATCTTGTCCGAGCCGAGCGGCTCGATCTCGCGCTCCTGCAGCACGCGCAACAGCTTGGCCTGCAATTGCAGCGGCATCTCGCCGATCTCGTCGAGGAACAGCGTGCCGCCATCGGCGATCCGGAACTTGCCCTCGCGCCCCCTGCGATCGGCGCCGGTATAGGCGCCAGGCGCAGTGCCGAAGAATTCGGACTCGATCAGCGTTTCCGGGATCGCCGCGACATTGACGCTGACGAACGGTCTTTCCGCGCGCGAGGACGCATTGTGGATCGCCTGCGCCAGCAGCTCCTTGCCGGTGCCGGTCTCGCCGGTGAGCAGCACGGTCACGCTCTGCCGTGCCGCGCGCCTGGCGAACTCCTTGGCCTGCGCGATCGCCGGTGTCGTGCCGACGAAATCGGCAAGGGTGAAGCGCGCCGCGCGGGCGTTGGACAATTGCCGCCGCGCCAGCCGCAGATCGCTCTCGAGCTGGGTGACGCGGGCGAGCAGCGGCTTGAGGCTCTCGAGATGATCGTAGAGCACGAAGCCGATCGCGCCGATGACGTTGCGGTCCTCGTCCTCGATCGGCATCCGCGTCACCACGAGCTGCTCGCCGCCGAGCTCCATGATGTCGAGCAGGATCGGCTCGCCGCTCTCGGCGACGTTCCGCATCAGGCTGTTCGGGATGATCTCCTCGATCGGCCGGCCGATCGCTTCGGTGGTGTGCTTGAGGCCGAGCGATGCCAGATATTTCTCGTTGACGTAGATCACCCGCCCGCCGCGGTCGATCGCGATCGCGCCCTCGCACAGATGCTCCAGCCGCTCGAACAGCGTCACCATCGCCCGCGCGCGGACATAGGCGGGATCGCTGACGTTGACAGAGGATGGTGACATGGCGTGCCTCGGGGAGGTCCGCCTGTTTCTTACCAAAAGCGTAGCGATTTCAAAGGGGAATCGGTGTGACGGGGTTAACGCTGCCGGCCGCGCCCTCAATCGTCGTCCCGGGGCGCGAAGCGAACCCGGGACCCATACCCCCAGGACAAGATTTGGCGAAGACTCGGAGTGGGAGCCTCGCGTCGCACTCCTCCCTGTGGTTATGGGTCCCGGGCTCGCGCTTCGCGCGCCCCGGGACGACAGCTGTATGTGCTGCGCCGCTGTCGGCCTACCGCCGATACCCGCTCGCCCGCGAATAGCCCTGGCGGTTCTGCTGCGTCGGGCGGCTGGACACGCCGGGGCGGGCTTCGCTGGAGGCTGGCGTGGCGAGCTTGAGCTCCTCCAGGAAGATCGGCCGGGCGAAATAATAGCCTTGCGCGTAGCGGATCTTGGTCGCGGCCTGCAGATAGGCCAGCTCCTCGTAGGATTCGAGACCTTCGGCGATCACGGTCATGCCGAGCGCCTCGCTCAGGGATTCGATCGCGCGCAGGATGCCCTGGCTGCGCGGACGCTTATGGATGTCGGTGATGAACGAGCGGTCGATCTTGATCTCGTCGGCGGTGATGTCGGCGAGCGCCGAGAGCGAGGAATAGCCGGTGCCGAAATCGTCGATGGAGATGCCGACGCCGAGCTTGCGGAACATCGGCAGGATCTCGGCCTGGAAATGATTCTTGGCGACGAAGGCCTCTTCGGTCAGCTCGATCATGAAGCGCTGCGGAAAGCCGGTCTCGTCCAGCGCTCGCGCGAAACTGCGCATGAATTCGGGGTTGCCGGCCTGCTTGGCGGCGACGTTGATGCTGATGGTCGCTTTCGCCCCGAAGCTGTCGTTGATCAGGTCGATCGACTTGACGATCTCGGCAAGCACGAGATGGGTGAGCTCGTCGATCAGACCCAATTCGCCGGCAAGGTTGATGAACGAGCCCGGCGCCTGGATCACGCCCTCGTCGTCGCGCAGGCGCACCAATGCCTCGATGCCGGTCACGGCCTGGGTGCGGATGTCGACCTTGGACTGGAACGCGCAGCAGAAGCGCTTTTCGAGGATGGCGAGCCGCAGCGACTGCTCGATTTTCATCCGCGCCAGCGCCTCGCGCTCCATGCTGGCGTCGAAGAAGGCCGCCGAGCCCTTGCCGTTGTTCTTGATGCGGTACATCGCAATGTCGGCGTTCTGGCGCAGCGTCTCGAAGCTGCGGCCATGGTCGGGATAGAGGCTGACGCCGACGGAGGTGGAGGCGAAGACCTCCGAATTGTCGATGAAGAACGGTGCGGTCAGCCGCTCCAGCGTCGCTTGCATGAATTCGGCGACTTCCTCCTGGCTCTGGATCGGGGAGAGCAGCAGCAGGAATTCGTCGCCGGAGATGCGCGACAGCATGTCGGAATCGCGCAGGTCGCGCCCGAGCCGCTTCGACAGCTCGACCAGCAGCGCGTCGCCGACGGCGTGGCCGTAATAGTCGTTGATGTGCTTGAAATTGTCGACGTCGAGAAAGGCGAGCGCGAACCGCTCGCCTTTGCCGTCGCGCGCGAGCAGGCTGCCGGCGCGATGCTCGATCACGCGTCGCGAGGGCAGGCCGGTCAGCTCGTCGAAATAGGCCGAGCGGAACAGCTGGTCCTCGAAATTCTTCTGTTCGGTGATGTCGGAGGACGCCGAGATCAGCAGCTCGCGCCCGGCGACGCGGACGGGGCGATGGGTGGTCAGCAGCACCTGGCGTGCAGCTCCGTCGTGGAGCGCTTCCTCGGAGATGACCGCCTCGCCGGACCTCAGTGCCCGCTGGCAGGCTTCCCGGCGCGGCTTCAGATCGGGCGACGGACGGCTGCCGTCCATGCCGAGCTGGGCGGCCGCGACATCGTTAACCAGGAGAAGCTCGCCCTGCGCATCCTGCACGGTCAGACCGGCAGGCAGCATTCTAACGATTTCCTTGAGAAATCCGAGTTCGGCTTCACTCGCGCCGGAATATCTGTTGTCGTTCATAGAAGTCATGAATCTTGTTGTTTCAGCGCGCCTTTGCAATGGACGCGATCTTGCGCAGTTCCCTCTTAGGTTTGGTTAAGGGGTACGGAGAAATACGGGAGTGTTTTGCGGCGATGCGACGCGCCCGACCCATCGTCATTAACGGAGCGTCAACGCGCGCAGCGAAACTGCGAGCGGAGCGTGCGTCGCTTGCGCTCGTATCGCGTCTAACCGTTCTGCGGGATGCGGCATTGCATGATGCAATGCAGGCCGGTCTTGAGATACGAGACCTCGGACTTGCCGTCGAAAGCCGACAGCGCCGACTTCAGCAGCTTCGTGCCGAAGCCGGGCTCGGAGACCTTGTCGATGCTCGGGCCCTCGGTTTCGTCCCAGGTGACGGTCAGACGGTCGCCGCTGACGGTCCACGACACCTGCAATAATCCGCGCGGCGCGGAGAACGCGCCATATTTGCCCGCGTTGGTGGCGAGCTCGTGAAACATCAGCGACAGCGTGACGGCGAGCTTCGGCGGCAGGAACAGGCGGTCGCCGTTGAGCGTGAAGCGGACATGGCCGTAAGGTCCGAGCTCCGCGATCAGGAGATCGCGGATATCGCAGCCGCCCTTGTCGATCCGCGAGATCAGATCGTCGGTTGCGGCCAGCGACCGTAGCCGCGGATCGATCCGGGCCCAGACCTGCGGCTGGTCGTGCAGCACCTGGTGCAGCACGGCGTGCGCGGTCGACAGCTTGTTCTTCAGCCGGTGCTGGAGCTCGTCGACCAGCAGCTTGCGGTATTCTTCTTCCTCGATCAGGCGTTTGGAGATCCGGCGCTGTTCCGCCAGCATCCCGCGATAATGCTCGACGCCCCAGATGGTGAGTGCGGAGACGCCCCAATAAAGGGTCAGCAAGGTGAACCTTGAGCGATCGGCAAAAGCGTCGCTGAAATTGACGACGACGCCGAGCACGCCGCCGACCAGCGCGGTGATGATGCCGATCCGCAAGCCGCCGAATGCGGCGGCAAAGAACACGGCCGGAAAGTACGGGGTGAAGTAGACGTCGGGCCGCACATGCGCGAGACCCCAGCGCGCGACCGTCGCAACCAGCAGGCAGGCGACCGCGAAGCCGAGGCTCAGAGCGAGCGATGGCGGCGCAACGCCCTGCCAGCCCTTGCGGAATTCGTCGATCAGCTTCTCCATGCCCGGCCCGGTTGCGCTATGCGCGCGTAAATCGAGAAAGGAGCGGGAATGTTACGCATGTCGCATGCACAAGCAAAGCTTGCCTTGTCGCGGACCGGCAGGAATAGTGACTGTCGCGGCGCCGAAATCGATCGGCGCCCGCCATTTGGCATCAAATCATTCGAGAACAGGAGCATTCCATGGGTAGGCTGGATGGCAAGGTTGCGGTGATTACAGGCGCGACGAGCGGGATCGGCTTGCGTACCGCGGAAGTCTTCGTTGCCGAAGGTGCCAAAATTGTGATCGCGGGGCGGCGCATAGCGGAAGGCGAGGCGCTGGCGAAGCAGCTCGGGGCCGCCTGCATCTTTCGCCAGACCGACGTGACGGTCGAAGCGCAGATGCAGGCGCTGATCGCACTCGCGGTGGAGAAGTTCGGCCGGATCGACTGCCTGTTCAACAATGCCGGCGGCCCGGCGCAGACCGGGGGCATCGAAGGCCTCGATGTCGAGCGGTTCGACGCGGCGATGGCGACCCTGGTGCGCAGCGTCATGCTCGGCATGAAGCACGCCGCGCCCGTCATGAAGAAGCAGGGGTCTGGCAGCATCATCAACAATGGCAGCATCGCAGGCCGTCTTGCCGGCTTTTCCTCCTCGGTCGTCTACGGTGCGGCCAAGGCGGCGGTGATCCATCTCACCAAATGCGTAGCGATGGAGCTCGGCGAGTCCAACGTGCGCGTCAACTCGATCTCGCCCGGCGCGATCGCGACCGGCATTTTCGGCAAGGCGCTGGGGCTCACGACCGATGCGGCAGAGGCGACGCCCGCCATGATGCGCGAGGTCTTCAAGACAGCACAGCCGATCCCGCGCGCGGGCCTCCCCGATGACATCGCGCAGGCCGCGGTGTTTCTGGCGAGCGACGAATCCAGCTTCGTCAACGGACACGATCTCGTCGTCGACGGCGCCGTCACCGGCGGCCGCAACTGGAGCCAGCAGCAGCAGGGCTACGTCGCCATGCGCAAGGCGTTCGATCAGGGGGCGTAGAAGCGGCAGGCGACAGTGCCGTAGGGTGGGCAAAGCGAAGCGTGCCCACCAATTCTCTCTTCGCGAGGAATCGTGGGCACGGCGCTGCGCGCCTTTGCCCACCCTACGAGACCAGCGCTCGCGGCAGGTCTCGCGCCCCGGACGCAGCGCAGCGCTTCTTCAGCGGTGCGCTGCAGAGCCGGGGCCCATCTCTCCGAGCGGACGGTGTCGCAAGATTCTGGGTCCCGGCTCTGCGCAGCAGCGCTACGCGCTGCAGCGCGCCCGGGACACGAGAGCGGTGCCTACACCGCCTTCACCCGCACCCTCAACCCATCCCGCGGCTTCGGGATCGGCCACATCTGCCAGTCCGGCTTGTAGCCCGGCTCCAGCGACACCTCGATGTTCTGCAGGAAGTGCCGCGCGAAGCATTTTGCCTGCATGTAGGCGAAGTGCAGGCCGAGGCACATATGCGCGCCGCCGCCGAACGGCACCCAGGCGAAGCGATGCCGGTTGCGCTGGGCTTCCTCGGTGAAGCGCAAGGGATCGAAGCGATCCGGCTCCGGCCAGATGTCCTTCATGTGGTGGGTGTAGAGCGGATTGATGCCGACGGCGGTGCCGGCCGGAATCGTAAAGCCCTTGAAGGTGAAATCGCGCATCGCGCGGCGCGGCATCGACGGCACTGGCGGCTTGATCCGCAGGGCCTCCTTGAACGCCATCTCCGACAGCGGCATTTTTTCGAGGTCGTCGAAGCTGCTCGGCGAACCCGGTGCGAGCTCCAGCGCAAGAACCTCCGCGCGCAATCTATCCTGCCAGTCCGGATTGGCGGCGAGCTCGCCGATGAAGGAGGTCAGCGACGAGGTCAGCGTGTCGTGCGCCGCCATCATCAGGAAGCTCATATGGTCGATGATGTCCTGCTCGGAGAGCAGGGCGCCATCCTCGTGGGTGGCGCGGCAGAGTTGCGAGAACAGATCGTCGCCGCCGTGATTGCCGCGTCGCAGCGGGATCTGCTCGCGGAAATAGGCGACGATGCGCTTGCGTCCCTTCACGCCGGCGCCCATTTGCGTGCCCGGCAGCGGCCGGCGGATCGGGGCGACGGCGGCCGCGACCATGTCGACGAACGCGCGGTTGATCTCGTCGACCTCCGGCCCGATATCGGCGCCGAGGAACGACGCCGCCGCGAGGTCGAGCGTGAGCTGCTTCATCGCCGGATAGAGCTTCATCTCGCCAGGCTTCGCCTTCCACTGCGCGACGCGCGCGGCAATGCCGCGGTCGAGATCGCTCAGGTACGACTTCATCGGCCCCGACTTGAACGCGACCGACAGCGCCTTGCGGTGCAGCCGGTGCTCGTCGAAATCGAGCAGCATCAGACCGCGCGGGAACAACAGGCCGAGCACCTTGTTCCAGCCGTGCGTCGAGGAGAACAGCTTCTGCTGGTCGAACAGCACGAGCTCGTTGGCCTCGGGGCCGAGCAGCACGACATTGGTCTCGCCGAAAATATGGGTGCGGTAGACCGGGCCGTATTTGGCGCCGTTCGCCTCGATATGTCCCTTGGGGTCGGCGAGCACCTGAAAGGTTTTGCCGATGATCGGCCAGCCCTCGTCGCCGGGGATGTGCGTCAGCTCGTTGCGCCTGGGGGCGATGAACGGAAGCGCAGGGACGACATTCTGCATCGACATGACGATTGCTCCGGTTGACCGACCGAACAGCCGCGCGAACACAGATGACTGCGGCCCGCGCCAGCTGACCGGGGTCAGCATAGCACAGGCCGGTATGTCTTTCTTATGAACGTCCTTGTGAACGTCGTTACAAGCGTAATTCCGACGGGCCTACCGCTTCGCCGCTTCCTTCTGCAAATCCGGGGCGTTGACGGCGGGAATGGCGACGCGGCCGGCGCCGGTCACCTTCAGTGCCTCTGCAGCCTTCTCGTTCTCCATGATCTTCGCCATCACCGCCTGCCCGGCGCGTTCGAAGATCGCACGGTTCTCGATCACGAACTTTTGCGACTTGCGCAGTCCGTCGATATAGCCGTTGATCTCCGGCACGACGTAACGCGCCACCAGGTCCCAGCTTCGGCGGGTATTCTCGGGATTGGCCCAATCGTGCACGAAGCCGATCACGGCGCCGACGCCGCCCGACACCTGCATCACGTTCTTGATCATCTTGACGAGGTCGTCGGGCGTACCGATCACGGAGGCCGCACCGTCGACGAAAGCGGTCTTGTCCACGGCCTCGTCGGGCGAGGCGAATGCCGTCAGGCCCGGCCGCTGCAGCGTGCCGACATTATATTCGTTGTGCCAGCGCATCAGGCCGGCGCCGGCTTCGCGGCGGGCCTGCTCGCGGGTCTCGGCGAGGTGCCAGGTCAGCAGCACGCGCCAGTTCGCCCGATCCACTTTGGTGCCGTGCTTCTTGGCGGCGTCCTCGGCGAACTGCCATTGCTGTTGCAGAGACATCAACCCCTGCGTCGTCATCGAGCCCAGCGAGATGATGCCGATGCCGTATTTGCCGGCGAGCGTCATGCCCGAGGGAGAGATCTGCGAGGCCACCACGAACGGCATCTCCTCCTGCAAGGGCAGGATCTGGAGCGCGGCGTCGTTCATGGTGAACCAGTCGCTCCTGGCGGTGACGCGCTCGCCGTTGAACAGGCGGCGGATCACGCCGATGGCCTCGTCCTGGCGGTCGCGCTGCGTCATCGGGTCGATGCCGAGCGTGTGCGCGTCCGACGCCAGCGCGCCGGGGCCGGAGCCGAAAATGGCGCGGCCGCCGGTCATGTGGTCGAGCTGCACCATGCGCTGGGCGACGTTGAAGGGATGATGATAGGGCAGCGACACCACGCCGGTGCCGAGCTTGATCCGCTTGGTGCGCTCGCCGGCCGCGGCCAGAAACATCTCGGGCGAGGCGATCATCTCCCAGCCGGAGGAATGATGCTCACCGCACCAGAACTCGTCATAACCGAGCGCGTCGAGTTGCTCGACCAGGTCGAGATCGCGCCGGAACTGCAGCATCGGATGCTCCCCGATCGGGTGATGCGGGGCAAGGAAGGCTCCGAACTTCAGGCGCGCCATGGCGTTCTCTCCGGCTGAATTTTCTGTTTGTTGAGGCGATGAGGCTACGTGCTGGCGATAGCGAACGCAATCGCGCGGTGTCCCGCGCGGCGGAATGCAGGCATGCGCAGCGAAGACCGCTCTGTTCTCCTTCTCCCGATTCTTGCGTGCAGACGCTTCCACACCGTCATGGCCGGGTCTGTCCCGGCCATCCACGACCTTTGCGGCGCTACGAAGAACGTGGATGCCCGGGATAAGCCCAGGCATGACGAGAAGAGGGCGAAGAGAACATCACCGCGTCATCCTGTTCCACGCGTCCAGCCCGGCGATCTTGTACGCCTCCGCCAGCGTCGGATAGTTGAACGTGTTCTGGATGAAATAGTCGATGGTGCCTTTGAGGTTCAGCACGGCCTGGCCGATATGGATCAGCTCGGTGGCGCCTTCGCCGAGGATGTGCACGCCGAGCAGCCGGCGTGTCTTGGTCGAGAAGATCATCTTCATCATGCCGCTGTTCAGCCCCATGATGTGGCCGCGGGAGGTCTCGCGGAAACGTGCGATGCCGACCTCGTAGGGAATGCCGCGCGTGCGCACCTCTTCTTCGGTCAGCCCTGCGGTCGATATCTCCGGCACCGAATAGATGCCGTAGGGGAAGAACTCCGGCCGCGCGAGCGGCTCCATGCCGAGCGCGTGGCAGGCGGCGACGCGTCCCTGCTCCATCGAGGTGGAAGCAAGGCTCGGAAAGCCGATCACGTCACCGGCGGCGTAGATGTGCGGCACGCTGGTCTGCAAGGTCACGGGATCGACGGAGATGCGGCCGCGATGATCGACGACGATGCCGGCGGCCTCTAAGTTGAGCCGGTCGGTCGCGCCGACGCGCCCCGCCGCGAACAGCAGCATTTCCGTGGTGACGTGCCGCCCGTCGGACAAATGCGTGACGATGCCGCCCTGCGCAGTCTTCTCGATCGAGTTGACCTTGGCGCCGAGCCGCAGCGCGACGTTGCGGTCGCGCAGCTCGTGCACGAATTCGTCGATCAATTCCTTGTCGATGAAATCGAGGAAGGTCGGCCGCGGTTCGATCAGGGTCACCGGTACGTCGAGCGCGCTGAAGATGGTGGCGTATTCGACGCCGATCACGCCGGCGCCGATCACAGCCAGGCTGCGCGGCAGCTTTGGCAGCTCGATGATCTCGTCGCTGTCGAGCACGGTGGTGCCGTCGAAAGGCACGTAGTCGGGACGGAACGGGCGCGTGCCGCAGGCGATCAGGATGAAGGCGGCCGACACCACCTTTACCTCGCCAATTGAGCTCGTGATCTCGACCTCGTGCGGTGAGACCAGCCGCGCCTCGCCATTGGCGGTGCGCACCAGATTGCGGCTGAACTGATGCTCCAGCACCTCGACCTCATGGTCGAGCGTCTTCTGCAGACGGATCATCAGGTCGCTCGCCGCGATGTCCTGCTTCACCTTGTAGGAGCGGCCGTAAAAGCCGCGCTCGCGCCAGCCGGAGAGATTGAGCACGGTCTCGCGCAGGGTCTTTGAAGGAATCGTCCCGGTATGGACCGAGACGCCGCCGACCCGCCGGCCCTTCTCCACCACCAGCACGGCCTTGCCGAGCTTGGCACATTGCACCGCGGCCCGGCGCCCCGACGGGCCCGAGCCGATCACCACCATGTCGTAGTCGTACATCCGGAAGACTTCCGAGCCCGCAAAACCAGCGGGAATTGCCATGCAGCAATCGGGCCAAAGCGGCAAGGGGAAAGCAAGTCCTACCTCGGAGGTAATCGCACCAATGACGCCGATCTGCGAGTTTTGCGCGCAAATAAATCGCTGAAAGCTCGCGCGAAAATGCATCAAACCGTCACAAAACAAGTCGATTCGTCGCGGCGCTGGGCCGTGCTGGCGATCGTCGTCGCTGCTCAATTCATGTTCGGCGTCGACGCCTTCATCGTGAACGTCGCCATCCCGACCATCGCGGTCGATCTGCATGCGACGCCGGCGCAAATCGAATCCGTCATCGCGATCTATCTGATCGCCTACGCCACGCTGGTCGTCACCGGCGGCCGCCTCGGCGACATCCATGGCACGAAGAATGTCTTCCTGGCCGGCGTGCTCGGCTTCACGGTGACCTCGCTGTGGTGCGGGTTGGCGCAATCGGGCGCGGAGCTGATCATCGCGCGGCTGGCGCAGGGCGCGACTGCAGCGCTGATGGTGCCGCAGGTGCTGGCGACGCTGCATCTGCTGTTCACCGACGAACAGCGCAGCCGTGCCTTCGCCATCTACGGCATCGTGCTCGGGCTTGCGGGCGCCGCGGGCTTCCTGCTCGGTGGTCTCCTGGTCACGATCGATCTCGCCGGTACCGGCTGGCGCTCGGTGTTCTTCGTCAACGTGCCCTGCGGCCTCGTTATTGCGGTCGCCGCCTGGCGCATCATGCCGTCAGTGCCGCGCCGGGCCGGCACGCGGCTCGACATCAAAGGGAGCATCGTGCTGTTCGCGGGGCTGTTGTGCCTGATCGGACCGCTGCTGTTCGGTCACGATGTCGGCTGGGCGCCGTGGTTATGGGCCGTGATGGCAAGCGGCGGCGCGATCCTCGTCGCCTTCTTGAAGCTCGAGCATGCGGTGGCGCGCGCCGGCGGCATGCCGCTGATCGATCTGACGCTGCTGTCCGACGCAGCCTTCCTGCGCGGGCTCGGCGCGGCGTTCTTTTTCTTCGTCGCCAATCTCTCGTTCTATCTCGTCATGACGCTGTTCATGCAGCGCAGCCTGAAGATCGCGCCGCTCGCAGCCGGCATGGCCTTCATTCCGCTTGCGCTGGCTTTCGTGGTCGCATCGCGTCACAGCGGCGCGCGGGCGCGCCATCGCGGCACCAAGGTGTTGATCGAAGGCTGCATGTTGCAGATCGCGGGCCTCGCGGCACTCGCGCTGGTCACGGGCTATATCGATGCGCCGGCACCGATCCTGCTCGCACTCGTCATGATCATCTTCGGCTACGGGCAGGGGCTGGTGATGGCGCCGCTATCCGGTGCGGTGCTCTCGACGGTGAAGCCTGTCGCGGCAGGCTCGGCGTCCGGCATGTACGGCACGACGGCGCAGATCGGAAATGCGGCCGGAGTGGCCGCAATCGGCGCGGCGTTCTTCGCGGTTGAAGCGTTGCAATCGGCGCGCGCAGGCTTCTTCGTTTCGCTCGCCGCGTTTGCGGCGTTAATCACGATCTGCGCCGCATTTCTGGCGTGGATGCGCCGCGTCTCTGCACGAAGTTGAGGCATTGCGGTTAATTCATGCGGATTCCTGCGGAATTTTGCGTGATTCCGGGTGATAGACAGCACACGGGCTTTTTATTTTGCACCGCAGCAACTATTTGGTTTGGGTGAACGTTGAACGTCGCCTGCCAGGAGTTGCCGTGTCGCTTGCCAAAAATCTCGCTCTCTTGAGACATCTGCCAAAGGTGGATGGTCTGCGCCTTGCCGAATTCGGCCGGAGCGCGGACGTGTCCAGCCCGTTGGAAGAAGTCACGGGCTTCGGCGACAATCCCGGAAACCTGCGCATGTTCGCGTTCGTGCCGGCGCAGCTCCAGAAGCCGCGCGCGCTCGTCGTCGTGCTGCATGGCTGCGGCCAGACCGCCGCCGCGTACGATCTCGGCGCGGGATGGTCGACGCTCGCAAGGCATTACGGCTTCGCGCTGGTGATGCCCGAGCAGCAGCGCGTCAACAACGGCAACACCTGCTTCAACTGGTTCAATCCGGAAGACACTGCGCGGGACGGCGGCGAGGCGCGGTCGATCCGCGAGATGATCGCGCATATGGCCGAAGCGCACCGCATCGATCCCAGGCGCGTCTTCATCACCGGTCTCTCCGCCGGCGGCGGCATGACGTCGGTGATGCTCGCGACCTATCCGGAAGTCTTTGCGGCCGGTGCGATCATCGCTGGACTTCCCTACGGCATCGCGTCGAATTTGCGCGAGGCGCTCGACGGCATGTTTCATTCGCCGCAGCGGCCGGAGCGCGAACTCGGCGACTTCGTGCGGCGGGCCTCGAACCATCGCGGGCCGTGGCCGAAGATCTCGGTGTGGCACGGCAGCGCCGACCGCACCGTCAATCCCGGCAACGCCAGCGAGATCGTCAAGCAGTGGCTCGATTTGCACGACCTGCCGGCCGTGCCGATGGCGGAGACCATTGTCGATGGCTATCCGCGCCAGGCCTGGTGGAACAAGGACGGCGAAACCCTGGTCGAGTCCTACGCCATCACCGACATGGCCCACGGCACGCCGCTCGGCTTGGCCGACAATGATCAGCGCTACGGCATCGAAGGCGCGTTCCTGATCGAGGCCGGTATCTCCTCGTCGTACCACATCGCAAAGTTTTTCGGCCTCACCGGCTGGATTCCGGACGCGGCCGGGAAGAAGGCCGGACCCGCGACGTTGAAGCCGGCGCTTTCACCCGCACCGCATCTCGCCCGCTCGATCCGTGCCACTGTTGCCGAAGAGCCGGCCGAGCCGAAGCGCGAGGCCGCTCGCGGCTTCGATCTCGGCCAGATCATCACGCGCGCACTCACCGCCGCGGGATTGATGAAGTAGCCCTCGTCCCGGGGCGCGACGTAGTCGCGAGCCCGGAATGACGGCTACGCCGTCTGATCGATCCATTCGATCGGCGCCACCGTCACCTCGCCGCCGGCGACCTTCCGCGTCATCTCCTGATAGGCCTTGAAGAAGTCGCGCGATTGCAGCGCTTTTTGCGCGGCCTCGTCGGTGACGCTGGCGAGGTGGAAGTAGCTGGCGTCGTCGCGGTTCTTCAGGACCCGATAGCCGATCCGCCCCTTCAACTCCGGATCGCCGTCGATCGCCTTGATGAAGCGGCCGATCTCCTTGTGCCAGGCTTCCGTCGTGCCGTTCCTGAATTCGTACCTGATCATGAAGTGCTTCATGTGACGCTCCCTGTTCGTCATTTGCGCCATCATCTGCGCCTTGCAGGCGATCCTGCAAGTATGGACAAAATTGATAGTATGGACTTTTTCGACGTCGCTCCTATCCTTATCGCATAGCGTTTTCGAGCGAAGTGGATACCGGTTCGCGTAAAGAAAACGCGTCAAAACAAGAATGGCTGGCTGCGCATGGAGGAGACGACATGGCAAGGGCAAACCCGGCGCGCACCTGTCCGGTTGCGGCCTTTCAGAAGATGATCAGCGGCAAGTACAAGCTCCGCATCGTCTGGGACCTCAGGGACGGCCCGCGCCGCTATGGCGAGATCAGGAGCGGCCTGCTGCGCGGCACGGCCGGCAGCGCCGAGATCACCCCGCGCGTGCTCAGCCGCGAATTGAAGGCGCTGACCCAAAGCGGCCTGATCGACCGCAAGGATTTTGGCGAGGTGCCGCCGAAGGTCGAGTATCGCCTGACCCGCAAGGGCAAGAGTTTTGTGCCGGTCGTTGCGGCCATCCGTGACTGGGGCGAGCGCAACCTGAGCGAGGCGACGGCGCTCGTAGACGCCGCCGAATAAAACTCACATCTCGCCGGTGATGAACGGATTGGTCATCCGTTCCTGGCCGATGCTCGAGCCGGCGCCGTGGCCGCAGATGAAGCCGACGTCGTCGCCGAGCGGCAGGAGCTTGGTCTTGATCGAATTGATCAGCGTGGCGTGACTGCCGCCGGGCAGATCGGTGCGCCCGACCGAGCCCGCAAACAGCACGTCGCCGACATGGGCAAAGCGCAAGTCCTTGTTGAAGAACACCACGCTGCCGGGCGAGTGGCCGGGGCAGTGCAGAATGTCGAACTGCAGGCCGCCGATCGACACGCTGTCGCCCTCGTCGAGCCAGCGGTCCGGCTCGAAGTTGCGGCCGCCGGTCATGCCGAAGCGCGCGCCGCTCTCGACCACGTTGTCGAGCAGGAATTTATCCGCGACATGCGGGCCCTCGATCGGCACCTTCAGCGCGTCGCGCAATTCGGCCGCGCCGCCGACATGGTCGATATGGCCGTGGGTCAGCCAGATCTTCTCCACGGTGACGCCGGTCTGCTTGATCGCGTCCAGGATCTTCGGCACGTCCCCGCCGGGGTCGATCACCACGGCCTTCTTGCCGGGCTCGTCCCAGATGATGGTGCAGTTCTGCTCGAACAGCGTCACGGGGACGATGATCGCGCCGGCCTTGGCTTGAGTATCATTTTGCTCGGTCATGGGCGCCACAATGCCGATTTTTGCCATGCCGCCAAGCAAAAGATTCGTGCCTCGCCCGGGAACAGCCGCACCCGCCGTCACACGGCCGTCCCAATTCGCTTGCTGGTTTGAACCGCAGGGTTCGTTCCGCGTTCGCTCGCGCGAGACGCAGATTTTTGGGTGGGTTTTCCGGCATGGCTCAGGGCGGCGACAATTGGTGGCGCGACGGCATCTTCTATCAGATCTACCCGCGCTCCTTTCAGGACTCAGACGGTGACGGCGTCGGCGATCTCGCCGGCATCTTGCGGCGGCTGCCTTACGTGAAATCGCTCGGCGTCGACGCGATCTGGCTGTCGCCGATCTTTCCCTCGCCGATGGCCGATTTCGGCTACGACATCTCCGACTATACCGGCATCGATCCGCTGTTCGGCACGATGGAGGATTTCGATGCGTTGCTCGCGGCCGCGCATGACAACGGGCTGAAGCTGATCCTCGACCTCGTGCCGAACCACACATCAAGCCAGCATCCCTGGTTCGTCGAGAGCCGGTCGTCGCGCGATAATCCCAAACGCGACTGGTACGTCTGGCGCGATCCGGCCGCCGATGGCGGTGTCCCGAACAACTGGCTGTCCGAATTCGGCGGCAGCGCCTGGCAGTTCGACGAGACGACGGGTCAATATTACTACCACGCCTTCCTTGCCGAGCAGCCGGACCTCAACTGGCGCAATCCGGATGTCCGCGCGGCGATCTACGACGCGATGCGGTTCTGGCTGGAGAAGGGCGTCGACGGCTTCCGCGTCGACGTGATCTGGCACCTGATCAAGGATGCCGAATTTCGCGACAACCCGCCGAACCCGCATTACGTCGAGGGCCGGCCGCCGAACGAGAGGATCCTGACGCAATACTCCACCGACCAGCCGGAGGTGCATGACGTCATCGCCGAGATGCGGCGCGTCACGGGCGCGTATCGCGATCGCGTGCTGATCGGCGAGATCTATCTGCCGCTGCACCGGCTGATGGCCTATTACGGCAACGATCTCACCGGCGCGCAGATGCCGTTCAACTTCGCGCTGCTCTCGACGTTCTGGAGCGCGCGCTCAATCGAGACAATCGTCGAGGATTACGAGAAGGCGCTGCCGAAGGGCGCCTGGCCGAACTGGGTGCTCGGCAATCACGACCGTCCGCGCGTCGCAAGCCGCGTCGGGCCTGAGCAGGCCCGCGTCGCCGCCATGTTGCTGCTGACGCTGCGCGGCACGCCGACGCTCTATTACGGCGATGAGATCGGCATGCATCAGTTGGCGATCTCCCCTGAGGACGTACGCGATCCCTTCGAGAAGAATGTGCCCGGCATCGGGGTGGGGCGCGACGGCTGCCGCACACCGATGCAGTGGGATGGGTCGCCGGCCGGCGGCTTCTCCGGCGTAAGGCCGTGGCTGCCGCTGCCGGAGGACCATATCCACGAGAACGTCGCCAATCTCGAGGCCGATTCGCGTTCGATCCTCAGCCTGTACAGGCGGCTGATTGCTTTGCGGAAGGCTTCTCCGGCGCTGGTCGCGGGCGACTATCATCCGATCGCCGCGCAAGGCGATCTGCTGGTCTATCGCCGCGAGGCCGAGGGCACCGCGATCATCGTCGTGCTCAATCTCGGGCCCGACCCGATCGCCGTGACCACCAGCGCGATCCGTTTCGGCAGCGAGATCTTGCTGTCGACGTTCCTGGATCGCGAGGGCGAGAGGCTGGAAGGCGTGCTGGATCTGCGCGGCAACGAGGGCGTGGTGGTGATGCAGCCACACATCTAGCTGTCGTCCCGGGGCGCGCGAAGCGCGAGCTATGATGCGCAATTGCGCATCTGAGAATCCATAACCACAGGAAGTGGTTTGGCGAAGATTCGGAGTGACCTGCTCGCGCCACACTCCTCCCTGTGGTTATGGATTCTCAGATGCGCAATTGCGCATCATAGCTCGCGCTTCCGTACGCCCCGGAATGACGGATGGAGTGTCCGCGCCCATCGGAATCGGCTAAGCTCCCCCCATGGACAGCACCGCCCGCAACATCGCCCTGGTTCCGCCGCCCGACCGCCGCCAGTCCGAGACGGCGCTGGCGATCGCGCGCGGCACGGCGCGGCTGCTGCGCTCGCTCGGCTTTACCTGCATCAGCGAATTGCCGCTGCCGTCGGGCCGGCGCGCCGATCTGGTGGCGCTCAACGAGCGCGGCGAGATCTGGATCGTGGAGATCAAATCGTCGGTCGAGGATTTGCGTGCCGACCAGAAATGGCACGAGTACCGTGCTCATTGCGACCGGCTGTTCTTCGCCTTCACGCAGGATCTGCCGTGCGAGATCTTCCCGCAAGACACCGGCCTGATCATTGCGGACGCCTATGGCGCGCACATGCAGTGCGAGGCGCCCGAGCACAAGATCGCCGCCGCCACGCGCAAGCAGATGACGGTGCGTTTCGCGATGGCGGCAGCGCTCCGGATCAACCGTCTGGTCGACCCGCAGGGCCACGCGGATTTTTGGGAGTAGGCCGTCTCGTGTCCCGGACGCGCTGCAGCGTGCAACGCTGCTGCGCAGAGCCGGGACCCAGTGCCGTAGGGTGGGCAAAGCGAAGCGTGCCCACCACCTCTTTCCAATCCAGACAGATCGTGGGCACGGCGCTGCGCGCCTTTGCCCACCCTACGATATTACGAATCTGCGCATTCAGCGAGGCTCTATCCCCGTCATCCTGAGGTGCGAGCGCAGCGAGCCTCGAAGGATGCACGGCCGCGATGCAACCGGGCCGTCGCCCTTCGAGGGCCGCCGAAGAGGCGGCCACCTCAGGGTGACGGTGAGGGATTAGTGATTGCCGGAAATTACCGCGGCGCGCGCTTGGCCAGAATCCGCTGCAACGTACGACGGTGCATATTCAGCCTGCGCGCCGTCTCCGAGACGTTGCGGTTGCACATCTCGTAGATGCGCTGGATGTGCTCCCAGCGGACGCGGTCGGCGGACATCGGGTTGGTCGGCAACTCGGATTTCTCCGAGCTGGTCGAGAGCAGCGCGGCGACGACGTCGTCGGCATCCGCGGGCTTCGACAGATAATCGATCGCACCCATCTTCACGGCGGTCACGGCGGTGGCGATGTTGCCATAGCCGGTCAGCACGATGGCGCGGGCTTCGGGGCGCTTCTTCTTCAGCGCGGAGACGACGTCGAGACCATTGCCGTCGCCGAGCCGCAGATCCACCACGGCGAATGCGGGCGCGGCCTTGCCGATCTGCGCGAGGCCATCCGAGACGGTGTCACACGACGTCACCGCAAAGCCACGGGTCTCCATCGCGCGCGACAACCGCTCCAGGAACGGCTTGTCGTCCTCCACGATGAGAAGCGAGCGGTCGGTTTGTTCGTTCAGTTCGGCGATGGCGTTCAAGGTGTTGTCCTCTCTCTGCACATCTACATATGGCGTCGCAATCAGGCGGTGCCAAGGCCGCAAATAGTCGATCGGGCCTCTCGTGCGACGCAAGGTCGCGGCCTATCCTATTGTTTCTTCGAGCGTCTCGATAGTCTCAAAACGCTCTCTCGGCCAAATGATGTGAACCACCGCACCGTGTTCCGGAAAGGTCCGGTTGGTAAACGAGACCTTGGCCCCGGTGCGTTCCAGCAAGGTGCGCGCGATGAACACGCCGAGCCCGAGCCCACGCCGCTCGCCGCCGCCGTCATCCAGATTGCGCCGCCGCGACAAATAGGGCTCGCCGATCCGGTTAAGGATGTCGGGCGGAATGCCCGGGCCGTCGTCGGAGATCACGAGCTCGATCGTGTCCTTGTTCCACCATGCATTCACCTCGACGGTGGTGCGGGCGAAATCGACCGCGTTCTCGACGATGTTGCCGACGCCGTAGAGGATCGCCGGGTTGCGCGAGCCGATCGGCTCGGCGAAGGCCGCCACCGCGATCCGCACCTTGATGTCGACGCCGAAATCGCGGTGCGGGGCCACCACCTCCTCGATCAGCTCCGACATTTTCATGCGGTCGAACGGCGCGCCTTCGGAGGAAAGCTGGGTGATCTTGCTCAAGATGTCGCGGCAGCGCTGGGTCTGCTCGCGCAGGGTCTTCAGGTCGGCGGCGAAGCTCGGGTCCTTCACCGTCTTTTCCAGCTCGCGCGAGATCAGGAAGATGGTCGCGAGCGGCGTGCCGAGCTCGTGCGCGGCTGCCGCAGCCAGGCCGTCAAGCTGGGTCAGATGCTGCTCGCGAGTCAGCACCAGCTCGGTCGCAGCCAGCGCGTCGGCGAGCTTGCGCGCCTCCTCCGTCACCTGGAACGAGTAGAGACTGGTGACGCCGATCGCGAGCACGATCGAGAGCCAGATGCCGATGAGATAGATCGGCGGCAGCACCAGGGGATCGTCGGAATCCCAGGGCAGCGGCAGATGGAAGAAGAACAGGACCGAGGCACAGGCGACCGCGAGCAGGCCGAGGCCGAAGGTGAGGCGGGCCGGCAGCGCCGTGGCCGAGATCAGCACGGGCGCGAGGAACAGGAACGAGAACGGGTTCTGCAGACCGCCGGTGAAGAACAAGAGCCCCGCCAGCTCCACGATGTTCAGCGCGAGCAGTCCGGCCGCCTGCATCGGCTTCAGCCGTTGCAGCGGATTGGACACGGTCTGGAGCGCCAGGTTGAGCGCCGCCGACAGCGCGATGATGCTGACGCAGGGGACGATCTCGACGTTGAACTCCAGCCCCTGCGCCACGATGAAGATCGCGGCGAGCTGGCCGAGCACCGCCAGCCAGCGCAGCCGCAGGATCGTGTCCAGGCGGATATGCCGCTGTGCGTGGCGGAAGTCGGTATCGGCGGTCTCAGTCATCTCGGCCAATGTGGCGGTGCCTTCTCGGTCACAAACGCGGGGCTCGCGGAACCACCCGGATTACAAGCCTTGCGCTATCCGCTGCAATAGCAGAAGAACGGCTAGCATGACCGGGAACGACAAAGCTTCAAGTCCGCCGACTGTCGCGGAGCGCGGCTCCTCTGCGGCCATTGCGGTCGATCACCTCGTCAAGGTCTACAAGCAGACCCGCGCCGTCGACGATATCTCCTTTTCGCTGCCGCGTGGCAGCATCACCGGGCTTCTGGGCGGCAACGGCGCCGGCAAGACCACGACCATCGCGATGATCATGGGCCTGGTGCTGCCGACCTCCGGCCGCGTCAGGGTGCTCGGGCATCGGATGCCGGAGGAGAGCGCGGCGGTGCTGGGGCGGATGAATTTCGAGAGCCCCTATGTCGACATGCCGATGCGCCTCACGGTGCGGCAGAACCTCACCGTGTTCGGCAAGCTCTATGCGGTGAAGGACGTCTCCGATCGCATCGCCAGGCTGGCCGACGAGCTTGATCTCACCGAATTCATCGACCGCGCCAACGGAAAGCTTTCCGCCGGGCAGAAGACCCGCGTCGCGCTGGCGAAGGCGCTGATCAATCAGCCCGAGCTGCTGCTGCTGGACGAGCCCACCGCCTCGCTCGACCCGGATACGGCCGACTGGGTGCGGGCGCATATGGAGCGCTATCGCAAGGAGAACAACGCCACCATCCTTCTGGCATCGCACAACATGCTCGAGGTCGAGCGGCTCTGCGACCGCGTCATCATCATGAAGCGCGGCCGCATCGAGGACGACGACACGCCGGAGGCCATCATGGCGCGCTACAACCGCACCACGCTGGAGGAGGTGTTCCTGGACGTCGCGCGCGGACGCGCGAACGGTGCGAAGGAGGCGGCAAGATGAGCCGTAGCGGTAGTCGTAGCCCGGATGGAGCGAAGCGTAATCCGGGACCCCTGTCGCTCGTGGCACGATTCCCGGATTGCGCTGCGCTCCATCCGGGCTACGGGCTGCGACCGGGCTGCGGATCGCGGCCATGACCGACCTCTCCCTCCACCGCGGCGTTTCCATACATCGCATCGGCGCGATGATCCTGCGCTACTGGTATCTGTTGATGTCGTCCTGGCCGCGGCTGCTCGAGCTGCTTTATTGGCCCGCGCTCCAGGTCATCACCTGGGGCTTTCTCCAGCTCTACATTGCCGAGAACGCCAATTTCTTCGCGCGCGCCGGCGGCACGCTGATCGGCGCCGTCATCCTCTGGGACATCCTGTTCCGCGGCCAGCTCGGCTTTTCCATCTCGTTCCTGGAGGAGATGTGGGCCCGCAACATCGGCAACCTCATGATGAGCCCCTTGAAGCCGATCGAGTTTCTGCTGTCGCTGATGATCATGAGCATGATCCGGCTCGCGATCGGCGTCATCCCGATGACGCTGCTCGCGCTGTTCCTGTTTCACTTCAACGTCTACGCCCTCGGCCTGCCGCTGATCGCATTCTTCTGCAATCTGATCTTCACGAGCTGGGCGGTCGGCATCTTCGTCTCGGGGCTGGTCTTACGAAACGGCCTCGGCGCCGAGAGCATCGTCTGGACCCTGATGTTCGCGATCATGCCGCTCGCCTGCGTCTACTATCCCGTCAGCGTGCTGCCGGGATGGCTGCAATACGTCGCCTGGTCGCTGCCGCCGACCTATGTGTTCGAGGGAATGCGGGCGCTCCTGATCGAGCAAACCTTCAGGACCGATCTGATGTTGCGTGCGTTGGCCATCAATGCGGTGCTGCTGGTTGCATCTTTTGGGGCATTCCTTGCCCTTTTGCGGAGCGCCAAGAAACACGGCTCGCTGCTCTCGAGCGGTGAATAATCTCACTTTCCCGTGGATTCAGGCTGATTTAGCCGTTCCGGCTACGTAGATGTACGGAACCATGCATTGACGCAATATTACGCATTCGGCAGTATGTTGCGATGCGAAGAGGATTTTAGTGATGCCTATTGGTGAGTTCGGCGGCGCGCCGCCCTTGGCGGCCGAAGGCAGTCCGGTCCTGACGACGCCGATGTACTGGATGTACGAGATGGCGCAGGCCTCTCTCAATCCGGCGCGTGCGGTCACCGACGCGACCAGGCTCCTGTTTCAGAATCCCCTCAATCCGTGGACGCGCACCGAGGTCGGCAAGTCCGTCGCCGCGGCCTGCGAATTGTTCGAACGCACCACGCGCCGTTACGGCAAGCCGGAATGGGGTCTCAACGACACCGAGGTCAACGGCATCCGCGTCCCCGTCGAGGTTCGCTCGGTCTGGGAAAAGCCGTTCTGCAAGCTGCTGTACTTCGATCGCAAGTTCGCCCGTCCGTTGCGCAGCCCGCAGCCGCGCGTGCTGATCGTGGCACCGATGTCCGGCCACTACGCGACGCTGCTGCGCGGCACGGTCGAGGCCTTCCTGCCGGCGCATGAGGTCTACATCACCGACTGGGCCGACGCCCGCATGGTGCCCCTGAGCGAAGGCCGCTTCGATCTCGACGACTACATCGACTATGTCATCGAGATGCTGCACGTCCTTGGCGGCAACACCCATGTCATGGCGGTGTGCCAGCCCTCCGTTCCCGTCGTTGCCGCCGTCTCGATCATGGAAGCGCGCCGCGACCCCTTCGTGCCGACCTCGATGACGCTGATGGGCGGCCCGATCGACACCCGCCGCAATCCGACCGGGGTGAACAAGCTCGCCCAGGAGCGCGGCATCGAATGGTTCCGCAACACCGTCATCACCAAGGTGCCGTTCCCGCATCCGGGCATGATGCGCGACGTCTATCCGGGCTTCCTGCAGCTCAACGGGTTCATCAGCATGAACCTCGATCGGCACATGGACGCCCACAAGCGCCTGTTCGCCAATCTGGTGAAGGGCGACGGCGACCTCGTCGACAAGCATCGCGACTTCTACGACGAATATCTCGCGGTGATGGATCTCTCTGCCGAGTATTACCTGCAGACGGTCGACACCGTGTTCGTGAAGCATTCGCTGCCGAAGGGTGAGATGACCCACCGCGGAACACGCGTCGACCCCTCGAAGGTCACGCGCGTGGCGCTGATGACGGTCGAAGGCGAGAACGACGACATCTCCGGGCTCGGCCAGACCGAAGCAACGCACACATTGTGCAGCTCGATCCCCGATCATCGCCGCGTTCATTACGTCCAGAAGGGCGTCGGGCATTACGGTGTGTTCAACGGCTCGCGCTTCAAGTCGGAAATCGTGCCGCGCATCCATGACTTCATGGTCTCGGCTGCGAATCCGAGCTCGTTGCAGGCTCTCGCGGCCGAATAGAGCGTTTTCGAGCGAAGTGGCGACCGGTTCGCATAAGAAGACGCGTCAAAATAGGAATCCAGAGCCGTTCCTATTCCATCGGAACGGCTCTGGGCGCGTTTTTCGGCTTTCCCGCTGAAAATCGACGCCCTGTCGGGGGTTCCGGCAGGGGGTAGTTCCCTCCAGATTCGTGGTATTTAGGTAGCTTTATAGGAGTGAGTCCAACCTCACCCCTTGGGGGTGCCGCATGCGTCCAGCGAGGGCGAAAAAACCGGGTTCCAACCCCAGTCTGTAGGGTCTCCCGGACGCTAGACCGCTGTATATTGGGCAAATGATTTGTTTTTGCGCCGAGCGCTTTCCCTGGCGGCGGTTATGGCAGAATCCGGGCGCCCTCCTGCCCTCCGGACTGACAGACATGGCCACTCGCGCACTCCTCTATCGTCGGCCCCACGAGCCGAAGACCCTGGTCATCACCCATGGATCGCAGTTTTTTGCGATTCGATTGCGCCGGCACCGCCGCGCGCGCCGCTACACGCTCAGAATCCATCCGAGCGATCGCGAAGCCATCCTCACCATCCCGCCGCGCGGCACGCTGGCCGAAGCCAAGGACTTCGCGCAGCGTCACGGCGCATGGATCGCTGCACGTCTCGGCCGTTTGCCGAAGGCCGCGCCGTTCCAACCCGGCACAGTGATACCGCTACGCGGCACGCCTCATCGCATCGTTCATCGTGCCGGCACGCGCGGCACGGTATGGACAGAAGTGCGCGACAGCGGTGAACGCATTCTCTGCGTCGTCGGCGGGGTCGAGCATGTCGACCGCCGCATCAACGACTTCCTCAAGCGCGAGGCGCGCCGCGATCTCCAGCGCTCGGCGGAAGCCTATGCCGTCGAACTCGGCGTCAGGGTCAAGCGCCTCTCGATCCGCGATCAGTCCAGCCGTTGGGGTTCCTGCACCTCGGCCGGCTCGCTGTCGTTCTCCTGGCGTCTGATCCTCGCGCCGCCCTTCGTGCTCGACTACCTCGCCGCGCACGAGGTCGCCCATCTCGTCGAGATGAACCACTCGGCGCGGTTCTGGCGCGTCTGCGGGAAGGTCTGCCCGTCGATGGAGCGCGCCAAGAAGTGGCTCGATACGTATGGCAACGACCTGCACCGGTATGGCGTCGAGGATTAGGGCGCGCTGCTAGCCCAACACTCACTGTCGTCGCCCGGCTTGACCGGGCGACCCAGTATTCCAGAGACCGATGTTGTTGAGCCGCGACGCCGCGGCGTACTGGATTCCCCGCTTTCGCGGGGAATGACAGCGGAGAACGAGGCGACATCAGTGCGTCTCGTGCCACGCTTCCCGATTTTCCCGAACGACCGACCATCTGACTATCCAGGCGAGCAGCTCTCGCCGCGCGACATCGCGGGCGTTGAACGCCGACGACGGCTGCTCGTTGTTCGGCGTTAGCCGGGATGATCTTGCTTGATGTGCTTTGACAAAATTCGTCGCCCGGATGCCGCGCGTCCTCGAACCATCTCTCAGGTCAGGCGCTGATATCTGCGCTTGTCCCCGGCTGCGCGCGTGTGGCGAGATAGGACGATTGCAGTTGCGCGGCGGCCTTCTGGCCCTCGGCCAGCATCGCCTGGAAGGCCGCGTCGAGTTGATCGCGACTATAGGTCGCGGAATTGCTTTGACGCGGTGTCCATTGCGATTGCGTGATCGCGGTGGAAGCTTTTTCGACGGTGCCGCCAAGCAGCCTGGCGTAATTATCGGCCCGCCATTGCGCCAGATCGGGTCCGCTCAGACCGGGAGGATCGTCGAGCTTGCCGATCTTTGCGGCCGCCGCGTTGGTCATCGTCGAGGACCCGCCATTGTACAGTGTGGCCACCACTTTGCCGTCAACCTTCACCTGGGCATAGGTGTTCTCAGGCGCATCGTCCGAGACGGCGGGTTGAGTCGCGTTCGCGCCATGGGTCATCAGCCAATTCGTTGCCATCAGGTCGCGCAGGACCGGGTTATCCGCCACCGAGATCGGCTTGGCGCCTTGCAGCGGCTTGAGTTGCGATACGCTGATTCCGGGGCTGCCGGTCGCAGCGTCATTCGCAGTCGACGCCTCCGGCTGGAGACCTGATGTCGTTGTCGCATTGGAACCGGACGTTGATGCAGGACGCAGATAGGGCAACGCCGCGCTGGATAGACCTGCAATCATGGAACGCTCCTTCCCACTAAACCCGGGTTGTCGGAACTCAACCTAAGAGAGCAATTCCTAGGCCGATGTCGGAGCCTTGAAGACACTGGTGTTTTGGCGTTCAGAGATATTTCGGCATCGGTAAATCTTGCCGTCTTGGGCAGGACTTGCCGAAGCCTAGAAAAATGTCATCGCCCGCGAAGGCGGGCGATCCAGTATTCCAGAGGCTGTCGTGATTGAACCGATAGGCCGCGGTGTACTGGATTCCCCGCTGGAGCCTGTCATCGGGCTCGCCGAAGGCGAGACCCGGTGGCGGGGAATGACAGTTGAGAGTGGTGCGACGTCAGCGCGCTTTGCGCGATCCCCGCCATACTTCGCGACGATTGCGCGGCACGCTCGATTTGTCCCGCCGGATCAAACGTTTCCTACAATCCACCGCGCATCACGCCTGATATCACCGGCTACTGTGCATGGGGTTGTTTTCGCGTTTTTTGTTGTGAGGCCCTCGGGGGGACCTCAGCTCGAAGCTACCGGTTTCCGCCGAACAGCCGGTCCATCAGCCAGCCGTCGAGCCCTGCGGCGGCTTCCGGCCGCACATTGGCGCGCGTCGGAGGCGGGCGATAGCCGCCATTGCTCGCCGGTGCCGGCCCGGACGCTGTCGTTGCCGTCGACGGCGATACCTGCGATGCCGCCTGCGCGAGGTTCGAGAGGCCCCAGCTCGCTTGCGAGTTCGGCAAGGCGGCCACCGCCACACCCTCGTGCGCCGTGCGCATGAAGCGCGACCAGACTTCGACGGGCAGGCCGCCGCCGGTCGCCTTCTTGGTCGGCGAGTTGTCGTCATTGCCGAGCCAGACGCCGGTGACGAGGTTGGCGGTGTAGCCGATGAACCAGGCGTCGCGGTAATCCTGGCTGGTGCCGGTCTTGCCGGCGGCCGGCCAGCCGGGGATCTCCGCCTTCTTGGCGGTACCTGATATCAGCGTCTCCCGCATCATCGTGTTCATCATGCCGACATAGCGCGGGTCGATCACCTGGTTGCGCTCTTCCGCTTGCCGCATGTAGAGCAGCTTGCCGCCGAGCGTCCTGATCCGCGTGACGACGTGCGGCGCCACCGCGAAGCCGCCATTGGCGAAGGGGGCATAGGCGCCGACCAGCTCGACGACCGAGACTTCGGAGGTGCCGAGCGCGATCGAGGCATTGGGCTCGAGCTTCGAGGAGATGCCGAGCCGGTGCGCGGTGCGCACCACGTTCTTCGGTCCGACCTCGAGACCGAGGCGGATGGCGACGGTGTTGAGCGACATCGCCAGCGCCTGCGTCAGCGTCACCGCGCCGAAATATTCATGGGTGTAGTTCTCGGGCTTCCAGCCCTTGACCTCGATCGGCGCGTCCTGGCGCACCGTGTCCGGCGTCAGCCCCTGCTCGAGCGCGGTCAGGTACACAAACGGCTTGAACGAGGAGCCCGGCTGGCGCTTCGCAGTGACCGCGCGGTTGTACTGGCTGTCGGAATAGTTCCGCCCGCCGACCATGGCGCGTACCGCGCCGTCAGGCGTCATCGCCACCAGCGCGCCCTGGCTGACATTGAACTTCACGCTCTTGGCCGCGAGCTCGTCGATGATGGCGGCTTCCGCCACGCTCTGCAGCTTCGGATCGATCGTGGTCTCGACCTTGATGCTCTCGTCGATCTGGCCGACCAGATCGTCCAGCACCTCGCCGATCCAGTCGGCGACGTAGTTGAGCGTGCCGGCGCCGGCCGGCTTCACGTTGTAGGAGGGGTGGCCGATCGAGGCCTGTGCCTGCGCTTCGGTGATGAACTTGGCATCCGCCATCGCCGCGAGCACGATCTGCGCGCGCGCTTCCGCGCCTTCCGGATTGCGATTCGGCGCCAGCCGCGACGGCGATTTGACGAGGCCCGCCAGCAGCGCGGCCTCGGCGACGGTGACGTCCTTCGCCGACTTGCCGAAATATTTCTGCGCCGCGGCCTCGACGCCATAGGCGCCCGAGCCGAAATAGACGCGGTTGAGATAGAGCTCCAGAATCTCGTTCTTGGAATGCTTGCGCTCCAGCCAGATCGCGAGCTCCGCCTCCTGGAGCTTGCGCGCCATGGTCCGCTCCTGGGTCAGGAACAGGTTTTTCGCGAGCTGCTGCGTCAAGGTCGAGCCGCCTTGCGAGACGCCGCGATGGAGCACGTTGGTGACGAGGGCGCGCAGGATGCCGACCGGGTCGATGCCGAAATGCGAGTAGAAGCGGCGATCCTCGATGGCGATGAAGGCCTTCGGCAGATAGGGCGGCAGGTCCTTCAGCGAGACGTTGGCGCCGGCCATCTCGCCGCGCTGCGCCAGCATGCTGCCGTCGATGCCGACGATCTGGATCGTCGGCGGCCGCTTGGGAATCTCCAGCGACTGGATCGGCGGCAGATGGGCGCCGACATAGATCACGACGCCGATCACTGCGATCATGCCCCACAGGCCGAGCACCGCGCCCCAATAGACGAGGCGGCCGAGGCCAAAGCCTCCGCCCGACTTCGGCCGGCGCTTGACGCCGCTGCGGCCGGCTTGTGCCTTCCGCTCGCGCGGTGGCTCGTCGCCGGCATCCTCGCTCTTGCGCTTGGCGGATGCTTTCGTTGATTTCTTCGGCTTGTCCTCGCCGCCGGGGACGCGGTCGGCCGCGGTCAGGCGCAGATCGGCGAGCGCAGCAGGCAAGCCGAACAACGGCTCCTTCCGCCCACCCTTTTTCTTTCCCCACGCCATACGCAAAACGCCCGGTCAGCCCGCCCCACCGCACGCTACCGGTCGCTGTTTAAGGCCCGGTTACCCAGAGCTTAACGCGCGATTAGGAGGTGCGGCATTCGCCTGCCGCAGTTCCGCTCGCCGGGCGGCAGAGCTAGGATCGCCCGCATAAAACAAGAGGGAACCGGCATGGGCCATATCGATCCGAGCAAGGAGATTTTTGCGCAGTTCCGGGACAACGACCGCCCCGGCCCGATCCACATGCTCAATCTGGTGCGTTTGCGCGAAGAGGCGGCCTATCCGGACGGACGCAAGGCGAGCGGCGCGGAAGCCTATGCCGCTTATGGCCGCGAGAGCGGCCCGGTGTTCGAGCGCCTCGGCGGCCGCATCGTCTGGCAGGGCAAATTCGAGCTGATGCTGATCGGCCCGCAAGAGGAGCGTTGGGACCATTGCTTCATCGCCGAATATCCAAGCGTTGCCGCCTTTGTCGAGATGATCCGCGATCCCGTCTATCGCGAAGCGGTGAAGCATCGCCAGGCCGCGGTGGAGGATTCACGGCTGATCCGGCACGCGGTGCTGCCGGTGGGGAAGAATTTCGGGGAGATACCGGAGTAGATGTCTCCGCGCGCATCTCCCTCCGCCGTCATGGCCGGGCTTGACCCGGCCATCCACGCCTTCGTTGTCGCTCCAAGAACGTGGATGCCCGGGACAAGCCCGGGCATGACGTCGTTGAGGCCGTTGTTTTCAACCACTAACCCGCCGGGCCCGAATCCTCCAGGATCGGGCCGAACAGCTCCCAGCGTTCGCCGTTGAACTTCATCATCTGAAGCTGCTTGTTGACACGGTAGTCGGTCGGCGAGGTGTTGGCCTTGATGCCGGGAAGCGCAGTGTCACTGACGACGTCCTTCAGTGACGCGGCCTGCTTCATGACGTTCTCGCGCGTCAGGTCGTCGCCGCACTGCTTCAGCACATGGACCAGGAGCTGCGCCGTGCTGTAGCCGTAGGTGTTGAAGTTCGAGTCCTTGTCGCCATCAGGATAGTACTTCGCCATGAAGTCGAAATACCTCTTCAGGCCGGCATCGTCCTTCCAGGTCGGATCCAGCGGCTCCTTGCCGTAATTGACGCTGATCAGGCCCTTGGCGGCATCGAGGCCAGCGGGCTTCAGCACCGCGCCGACCGAGGTGGCGTTGATGTCGACGATCTGCACCGGATGCCAGCCCATCTCCGCGATCTTCTTGATCGCCTGCGCGGCCTGCTTCGGCGTCGTCGCACTGAAGAACAGATCTGCGCCGGCGTCCTTGATCTTGAGGATCTGGGAGTCGACGGTGGGATCGGACACCTCGTAGGACGCTTCGGTCACGATCATCTTGGCGGCCTTGTCGCCGAGGCCGGCCTTGAGGCCGTTCAGATAGTCCTTGCCGAGGTCGTCGTTCTGATAGAGCACGCCGATCTTCGCGTTGGGATGCTCCTTCAGAATGTACTGGCCGTAGATGCGGCCTTCGACGAAGTAGTTGGGATTGAAGCCCATGGTCCACGGGAAGTTCTTCGGATCGGTGAACCTCGAGGCGCCGGTGGCCGCGAACAGCTGCGGCACCTTCTTGGAGTTGAGATATTTCTGGACGGCCGCGTTCACCGGCGTGCCGATGATCTGGAAGGTCAGCAGCACCTCGTCGCTCTCGACGAGCTTGCGGATCTGCTCCACGGCCTTCGGCGGCGAATAGGCGTCGTCATACTGGATCAGATTGATCTTGCGACCATTGATGCCGCCCTGGTCGTTGATCATCTTGAAATAGGCGGCCTGGGTCTTGCCGATCGACGAATAGGCCGACGCAGGTCCCGAGAACGGCATGGTCTGTCCGACCTTGATCTCGGTGTCGCTGGCGCCAGGATCATATTTTTTCTGGGCACTGGCCGCGGTGACCGACAGCGCCAGGGTCAGCGCCGTTGCCGTGACCAGATGCAGCATTCCATTCCTCATTCGCAATTTCCTCAGCTTGTTATTGCCGATGATCTGCCCGGGTGCTCTTGCGCACAGGACGTCACCGCTGAGGGCGATTGTGGATGAGGCGTTGCTGCAACGCAAGGTGGGTGGAGACGCGCAGTTCGTAGGGTGGGTCAGCCTTGCGGCTGCGCGAAGCGCAGTCCGCCAGGCGTAACCCCTTCTGTTGCCCCGGATGTCGAAGAGGTGGATTACGCCGAGCAGATGCGCTTTGCGCATCTGCAGGGCTAATCCACCCTACGCAGTTACTAACCCGCCGGGCCGTTGTCCTCGATGATCGGGCCGAACAGCTCCCAACGCTCGCCGTTGAACTTCATCATCTGCATCTGCTTGTTGACGCGATAATCGTTCGGTCCGGTGTTGATCTTGATGCCGGGCAGCGCGAAGCTCGGGGTGAAGTCCTTGATGTTGGCGACCTGCTTCATTACGTTCTCACGCGACAGGTCGTCGCCGCACTGTTTCAGCACCTGCGTCAGCAACTCGGCGACCGAATAAGCATAGGTGTTGACCGTGTTGAGCTTGTCGCCTTCGGGGAAATACTTGTCCATGAAGGCGAAGAACGCTTTCACGCCCGGATCGTCCTTCCACTGCGGGTCACTCGGCTCCTTGCCGTATTGGGTCGAGATGATGCCTTTGGAGATGTCGAGGCCGGCCGGCTTCAGCGTCGCCGAGATCGGGCTCGCATTGATGTCGAGGATGTGCACCGGCGTCCAGCCGAGCTCGGCCACCTTCTTGATGGCCTGCGCCGCGAACTTCGGCGTCGAGGCATCGTAGAAGAGATCGGCGCCGAGCGACTTCAGCTTGACCACCTGCGAGTCGACGGTCGGGTCGGTGACCTCGTAGGACACCTCGCCGACGATCATCTTGGCGGCCTTGTCGCCGAGGCCGCTCTTGAGACCGGCGAGATAGTCGCGGCCCATGTCGTCGTTCTGGTAGAGCACGCCGATCTTGGCATTGGGGTGATTGGCGAGAATGTACTTGGCGTAGATGCGTCCCTCGGACACGTAGTTGGGATTGTAGGCGATGGTCCAGGGATAGTTCTGCGGATCGTTGAAGCGTGCGGCTCCGGTGGAGGCCAGCAGCTGCGGGATCTTCTTGCCGTTGAGATATTTTTGCACGGCGGCGTTCGCGGCCGTGCCGATGATCTGGAAGGTGAACAGCACCTCGTCGCCTTCGACGAGCTTGCGCACCTGCTCGACCGTCTTCGGCGGCGAATAGGCATCGTCATACTGGATCAAATTGATCTTGCGGCCGTTGATGCCGCCCTGATCGTTGATCATCTTGAAGTAGGCGGCCTGGGTCTTGCCGATATTGGCGTAGACGGAATAGGCGCCGGAGAACGGCACGGTCTGGCCGATCTTGATTTCGGTGTCGCTCGCGCCGGTGTCATATTTCTTCTGGGCGAAGGCTTGGCTGGCGGAGAACGCGAAGGCGAGCGCCGCCGTGGCAGCTATGAAGGCTCTGCGATTGTTCATCTTGGTTGTTCCTCCTGACGGAATTTTCGGTCGACGGTCTTTTCCCGTTGATTGCAACGGTCGCCATCGCTGCCGAAGAGTGTGGAGGAAGGTCCGGCGCCGCGCAAGGATCGCGACGCTGCGCTGTAGCGTCTCAGGTCAGGAGAATCAGGTCAGAAACAGCGCAACCAGCGCGATCGCCGCCGGCAGCGCCTGCACGAGCAGGATGCGGGTGCTGACGGTCGCCGCGCCGTAGGCGCCGGCCACGATCACGCAGAGCAGGAAGAATGCCTTGATCTGGAATGCGAAGGCCGGGTTGCCGTGGACGAGGCCCCAGATCAGGCCGGCGGCGAGGAAGCCGTTATAGAGCCCTTGGTTGGCCGCCAGCACCTTCGTGATCTCGGCCTTTTCAGGCGTATTGCGGAATGTCTTCAAGCCAAGCGGCTTGTCCCAGAGAAACATCTCCAGGATCAGGAAGTAGGCGTGCAGTGCGGCGACCAGCGCCACCAGGACATTGGTGATCAGAATCAAGTTGAGCCCCCCAAAGCGTCAGCTTTCGGGTGGACGTTAGCACGGCCGGCATGGCAAGTGCGATGGCGTGTTTCGATGGCCTGGTGTCGCAATGCCCGCTCGATCAACCAAACCGCCTGAACGATTCGGCCTCGATCGCCTGACGACGCCGATCGGGATCGCGCTACTCGTCACCGATGCCGAGGGCGCCTTGCGTGCGCTCGACTGGGACGACTACGAGCATCGCATGCGCGAGCTGTTGCGCCTGCAATACGGCACCGTGGATCTGGTTGGTCAGTCCGCGCCGGCGGCGATGAAGACCGCGCTGTCAGCATATTTCGAAGGCGATCTCGGCCAGCTCTCGGGCGTCGCATGGCGTATCGCCGGCACGCCGTTCCAGCAGAAGGTCTGGACTGCGCTCGCAAAGATCCCTGCCGGCACCACGATGAGTTACGGCGCGATGGCCGCAAGGATTGATATGCCAAAAGCCATTCGTGCCGTCGGCCATGCCAACGGCTCCAATCCGATCAGCGTGGTGCTGCCCTGTCACCGCCTGATCGGCGCCGACGGCTCGCTGGTGAAATATGGCGGCGGTCTCGAGCGCAAGCGCTGGCTGCTCAGGCATGAGGGGGTGGAGGTTTAGGTCTCTCCCCTCGTCATTCCAGGGCGCGCGAAGCGCGAGCCCGGAATCCATTTATCCGCGTCACCAGTGGTTCGATGGATTCCGGGCTCGCCGCTGCGCGGCGCCCCGGAATGACGGAGGAGGGAGACGGGCGCGACCGCCCTCACGCCGCCGGCTGCACCGCCTTGTCGCCGGCCATCACGTGGGTCAGCGCGCTCTTGATCGCGGACTGCCGCGTCGGTGCGTTGATCTGCGCGCCGAGGAGGTCGGTGACGTAGAACACGTCGCGGGCGCGCTCGCCGAAGGTCGCGACATGGGCCGAGGCGATGTTGAGGTTGAGCTTCGAGATCGCGGTGGTCAGCTCGTAGAGCAGGCCGGGGCGGTCGAGGCCGGAGACCTCGATCACCGTGTAGCGGTCGGACCACTGGTTGTTGATGGTCACTTCCGGCTCGATCACGAACGGCCGCGCCTTGCTGCGCACCGTGCGCCGCGCCACCACTTCGGGCAGACGCAGCTTGCCTTCCAGCACGTCCTCGATCATCTCGCCGATGCGCGTGGCACGCCTTCCCTCGTCCTCGTCGCGATCGTATTCCCTGGAGATCGAGATCGTGTCGAGCGCGCGGCCGTCGGTCGTGGTGTAGATCTGCGCGTCGACGATGTTGGCGCCGGCCGAGGCGCAGGCGCCGGCGATGATCGAGAGCAGCCAGGGATGGTCGGCGGCGAAGATCGTGAGCTCGGTGACGCCGCGCACCTCGTCGAAGCCGACATTGATCGCGAGCTTGTGGCCGGCCTGTTCGCTGGAGCGGACGAAGCGGGCATGGCGGATCTTTCGCGGCAGCTCGACCTTGAGCCAATAGGCGGGATAGTGCCGGCCGATATAGGCATCGAGCTCGTCCGCCGGCCACTCGGCGAAGGCCATGCGGAATTCGGCGTAGGCGGCCGTCAGCCGCTTGCCGCGGTCGACTTCCGAGAAGCCGCCGGTCAGCACCGGTTCGGTTTCATAATAGAGCGAGCGCAGCAGCTGCGCCTTCCAGCCGTTCCACACGCCCGGGCCGACGCCGCGGATGTCGGCGGTGGTCAGGATCGTGAGCAATTTCATCTGCTCGACCGACTGCACCACGGCGGCGAAGTTTTCGATGGTCTTGCGGTCGGAGAGGTCGCGCGACTGTGCGACCGTCGACATCGTCAGATGCTCCTCGATCAGCCAGGCCACGAGCTCGGTGTCGGCCGCGCTGAAGCCGAGCCGCGGGCACAGCCGGCGCGCCACCTTGGCGCCAGCGATCGAGTGATCTTCCGGCCGTCCCTTGGCGATGTCGTGCAGCAGCGTCGTGATGTAGATCACCGCACGGTGCTCGGGCCGGATCTTGCGGAAGAGATCGCTGGCGAGCGTGAACTCCTCGATGCCGCCGCGCTCGATGTCCTGCAGGAAGCCGACGCAGCGGATCAGATGCTCGTCGACGGTGTAGTGATGATACATGTTGAACTGCATCATCGAGACGATCTTGCCGAAGGCGCGGATAAAATGGCCGAGCACGCCGGTCTCGTTCATCCGACGCAGCACGATCTCGGCGTTGTCGGAGGTCAGGATCTCCATGAACAGCCGGTTGGCTTCCGGGTTCTCGCGCAGCTGCGCGTTGATCAGTCCGAGCGAGCGCGTCACGTCACGCATCGCGTCGGGATGGAAGGCAAGGTTGTTCTTCTGCGCAAGGCGGAAGATCCGGATCAAATTGACCGGATCGTGCTTGAACACGTCGGGCGCGGCGACGTTGATGCGGTTGTTGTCGACGAGGAAGTCGTCGCTGTCGGGGACGCGGCGCTTAGCGGGGGCGGGGCGCAGCCGCGCCATCATCCGGCTCAGCACCGGCGCGGGCTTGGCCTGCTGGTCCTCGAGCTTGGCGCAGAGGATGGCGGTGAGGTTGCCCACTTCCTTGGCGACCAGGAAGTAGTGCTTCATGAAGCGCTCGACGTCCTGCATGCCGGGATGCGAGGTGTAGCCGAGCCGGACCGCGATCTCGCGCTGGAGATCGAAGGAGAGGCGCTCCTCCGCGCGGCCGGAGTAGAAGTGCAGATTGCAGCGCACCGACCAGAGGAAATCGGCGCAGCGGCGGAAGGTGCGGTATTCCTGCGCGTCGAACACGCCGCGCTCGACCAGCTCGTCGGTATCACGGACGCGGTAGACGTATTTGGCGATCCAGAACAGCGTGTGCAGGTCGCGCAGGGCGCCCTTGCCGTCCTTGACGTTGGGCTCGACCAGGTAGCGCGACTGGCCGCCGCGGCGGTGGCGCTCCTCGCGCTCGGCGAGCTTTGCGGTGACGAATTCGGACGCCGTACCCTGCACCACGTCCTTGTCGAAGCGCGCGACCAGTTCGTCATAGAGCGGCTGGTCGCCGGTCAGGAAGCGCGTTTCCAGGATCGCGGTGCGGATGGTCATGTCGCCGCGCGCCTGCCGGATCGATTCATCGACCGAGCGCGTGGCGTGCCCGACCTTCAGCCCCATGTCCCAGAGACAGTAGAGAATGGCCTCAGCCACCTGTTCACCCCAGGCGGTCTGCTTGTAGGGCAGGATGAACAGGAGATCGATATCGGACTCCGGGGCCATCAGGCCGCGGCCATAGCCGCCGGTCGCGACCACCGCCATGCGCTCCGCGCCGCTCGGGATCGGCGAGCGATAGAGATGCCGGGTCGCCGCCGAATACAGGATGCGGATGATCTCGTCCTGCACGTGGCACAGCCGCTCGGCGCAGCGCCTTCCGTGACGGTCCTTCAGCAGGATCGCCTGCGCCGCGGCGCGCGCCGCGATCAGCTCGGCCTTCAGCATTTGCGCCATGGCCGTGCGGAACGTGTCCTCACGTCCCTGATGTTTCTCGGCAAGCGCATCGACCGCGGCGGTGATCCGCGCGGTGTCGAAGCGATCGTCCACCTCTGGCTTATACTCAGTCGCGACGCTGTCCATGTCTCACCGGATATAAGAGGTGACAGGCGCTGTCACCCGCCATTCTCTGGCAATAGTCGTTCCATGCTGGAAAAGGCCGGCCTCGGGCAAAATCGTTCTCGGCCGAGGGGCTTTCGGGATAGCGATTTTCTCATTGACCTCTAGAAATAACTCATTGAAAAACAATGAAGTTTTTGAGGAGGCTGGGCATGACCGGGATTACACGACGCATTCTGTTGGCGGGGGCTGTTGTGCTCGCCATGACCCCTGCAGCACGGGCGGCGGATCCGCTCAAGGAAATCCGCATCGACTGGGCGACCTACAATCCGGTGTCGATGGTCCTGAAGCAGAAGGGCCTGCTGGAGAAGGAGTTCGCCAAGGACGGCATCAGCATCATTTGGGTGCAGTCGGCCGGCTCCAACAAGGCACTCGAATTCCTCAACGCCGGCTCGATCGATTTCGGCTCGACCGCGGGCTCGGCGGCGCTGGTGGCCAAGATCAACGGCAACCCGATCAAGTCGATCTACGTCTATTCGCGCCCTGAGTGGACCGCGCTGGTGACGGCCAAGGACTCCAAGATCGCGAGCGTTGCCGATCTCAAGGGCAAGCGCGTCGCGGTGACGCGCGGCACCGATCCGCACATCTTCCTGGTGCGCGCGCTGCTTGGTGCCGGCCTCACCGAAAAGGACATCACGCCGGTGTTGCTCCAGCACGCCGACGGCAAGACCGCGCTGATCCGCGGCGACGTCGATGCCTGGGCCGGCCTCGATCCGATGATGGCGCAGGCCGAGGTCGAGGAAGGTGCAAAACTGTTTTATCGCAAGGCGGATGCCAACACCTGGGGCATCCTCAATGTGCGCGAGCAGTTCTTGAAGGACTATCCGGACGTCGCCCGCCGCGTGCTCGCGGTCTACGAGGAAGCGCGCAAATATTCGCTGGCGAATTACGATGACCTGAAGAAGACTTTCATCGCCGTGACCAACCTGCCGGACGCCGTCGTCGACAAGCAGCTCAAGGAGCGCACCGAGCTAACCCACAGCCGCATCGGCGCGCCCCAGCGCGAGTCGATCCTCGCCGCCGGCCTTGCCCTGCAGCAGGCCGGCGTCGTCGACGCCAAGGTCGACGTGAAGGCGACGCTGGATGCCCTGATCGACGACCAGGTCCCGCTGCCGACGAATTAGTTCGGCAAGCGCGCGCGGCAAACTCCACTGTCGTCCCGGGGCGCGAAGCGAGCCCGGGACCCATAACCACAGGGCGTGGTTTGGCGCGAAGGCGGTCACTCCGGGTCCCCGTAACCATATCGCCTGTGGTTATGGGCCCCGGATCTGCGCTTCGCTTGTCCGGGGCGACAGTGGAGTTTGCCGCGCGCCCTTGCATTCCCCGACCAGACGCGCTTCCTACCGGCCATGATCTCCGACGCGCCAGTGCTGCAACAGACATCGGAACCGGCCGAGAGCGCCGCCGCGCCCTCGCGGCTGTCGCGCTACGCGCGGCCGGTGCTGGGACTGTTGCTGCCGCTGATCCTCGCGCTCGGCTGGGAGCTCGTGGTCTGGCTCGGCTGGTCCAACGGCCGTCTGGTGCCGCCGCCCTCGCGCGTGTTTGCGACCATCACCGAGCTCGCCCGCTCCGGCGAACTGGTCCGCCACATCGCCGCGACGCTGTGGCGGGTCGGCCTCGGCTTCGCCTTCGGCGTGGTCGCGGGCACCGTGCTCGGCGCCATTTCCGGCTATTGGTCGCTGGCACGCCGGCTGCTCGATCCGACCGTGCAGGCGCTGCGTGCGATCCCTTCGCTCGCCTGGGTGCCGTTGTTCATCCTCTGGCTCGGCATCTTCGAGACCTCCAAGATCGCGCTGATCGCGGTCGGCGTGTTCTTCCCGGTCTATCTCGGCGTGATGGGCGCGATCCTTTCCGTCGATCGCAAGATCGTCGAGGTCGGTCGCACCTTCCGTCTCTCCGGGGTTGCCATGATCCGCCGTATCCTGCTGCCCGCGGTGCTGCCGGCCTATGTGGTGTCCTTGCGTGTCGGCCTTGGTCTGGGCTGGATGTTCGTGGTGGCGGCCGAGCTGATCGGCGCTTCCGAAGGCCTCGGCTATCTCCTGCTCGACGGCCAGCAGCTCGGCAAGCCCGCGCAGATTCTCGCCGCGATCGTCATCTTCGCCATTCTCGGCAAGCTCACCGACTGGCTGATAGAGGTCGCAGCCGCGCCGTTCCTGCGCTGGCAGGACGCCTTCGGGCGTGCGAGGGGAGCGTAACGCGATGCTGGCGCTCGAGCGGGTCAGCAAGACCTATCCCAACGGCGTGCAGGCGCTGGCGCGTTTCTCCGCCGAGATCAAACAGGGCGAGATCGTCGCCATCATCGGCGGCTCCGGCTGCGGCAAGTCCACGTTGCTGCGTGCCATCGCCGGCCTCGATCGCGCCAGCGGAGGTACGGTGACGCTCGACAGCGAGGCGATCAGTTCGCCGCACGCAAAAATCGGCATCATCTTCCAGGAGCCGCGGCTTTTGCCCTGGCTCAGCGTCGCCGACAATATCGGCTTCGGCCTTGCCGACCTGCCCGCGGCCGAGCGGCGCGAGAAAGTGGCGCGCGCGCTAGCCCGCGTCGGGCTCGCCGACAAGGCACAGGCCTGGCCGCGCGAGCTCTCGGGCGGGCAGGCGCAGCGTGTCGCGATCGCGCGTGCGTTGGTGCCGCAGCCCGAAGTGCTGCTGCTCGACGAGCCGTTCTCCGCGCTCGACGCCTTCACCCGACGGGATCTCCAGGATCATCTGCTCGACCTCTGGGCCGACACGCGGCCGACCTTGATCCTCGTCACACATGACGTCGACGAGGCCGTGGTGCTGGCTGATCGCGTTTTGGTGATGCGGCCGCGGCCGGGCCGGCTGTTCGACCAGATCGAGATCAATCTCGGCCGGCCGCGCGACCGCAATTCGCCGCTGTTCGAGAATTTCAAGCGAAGTGTGCTGACGTCACTCGACCGTTCGCTCGACCGCAACGTGCCCGACCGTGACGCAACCCAGGGTCCCGGTCAGGCCATGTGGTGGTGACATTTTCTCTCTGAGCCGGTACATCGAGGGACGATTTTTCCGGGAGAGAACAAGATGGACGCTGCAGCACTGCGCCAGATGCAGGCCCCGATCAAGGAACGCTACAAGACCGATCCCAAGACCGCGATGATCACGCTGAAGGCCAAGGGCTCGACCGACAGCGAAGGCATCGCCTGCAAGGTCGAGACCGGCCGCGCCATCGCAATGGCGGGCCTGCATCCCGCCACCGGCGGCTCCGGCCTCGAGCTCTGCTCCGGCGACATGCTGCTGGAAGCCTTGGTCGCCTGTGCCGGCGTCACGCTGAAATCGGTCGCGACCGCCATCGAGATCCCGCTGAAGACCGGCAACGTCTATGCCGAGGGCGATCTCGATTTCCGCGGCACGCTCGGCGTCGACAAGGAGACCCCGGTCGGCTTCGCCGAGATCCGCCTGCGCTTCGAGGTCGACACCGACGCGCCGCAGGACAAGCTCGATCTCCTGCTCAAACTCACCGAGCGCTATTGCGTGGTCTACCAGACCATCAAGAACGGCCCGAAGGTTTCGGTGTCGATGCAGCGGATCTAGCTCTCTTTACCCTCCCCTGGAGGGGGAGGGTCGACCGCGCGCAGCGCGAGCGGGGTGGGTGACGGTCTCTCCACGTCGCACACTGCCCGTGTTGAGAGATCACCCCACCCCGTCTCGCACCGCTGACGCGCTGCGAACCGACCCTCCCTCTCCAGGGGAGGGTGAAGAGCACCGCGCGGAATGCCCCCCGAGCTCCACTTCATCATCCTCCTCGTCCTGCGCATGGCGATCGCCGCGGCATTTGTCGTGTCAGCGTCGTTCATTGCAGAGCGCACCGGCCCGGTGATCGGCGGACTGGTGGCGACCTTGCCGATCTCGGCCGGTCCTTCCTACGTCTTCCTCGCGCTCGACCATGACGCCGCCTTCATCGCGCAGGGCGCGCTGTCGAGCCTTCCGGTCAACGCAGCGACGATCTTCATGGGGCTCACCTATGTCGTACAGGCGCAGCGGCGCAGTTTTCCGGCGAGCGTCGGCAGTGCGGTCGCGGTGTGGATCGTGCTGGCCTCCATCATCCGTCTGTTCGACTGGACCTTGACGGCGGGACTTGCCGTGAATCTGGTCGCCTTCGGCATCTGCATTCCGCTGCTCGCAAAATATCGCCATGTGAAGATGCCGCTGGTGACACGCCGCTGGTACGACATCCCATTCCGCGCCTCGCTGGTCGCGACGCTGGTTGCGATCGTGGTCTCGACCTCGGGCTGGGTCGGCCCTCGGGTGAGCGGCGTCATCGCGCTCTACCCGATCGTGTTCACCAGCATGATGGTGATCCTGCACCCGCGCATCGGCGGCCCGCCGACCGCCGCCGTGCTCGCCAACTCCGCCTGGGGCCTGCTCGGCTTCGGTCTGGCAATTGCGGTGCTGCACGTCGCCGTCACGCAGTTCGGCTCGGCGATCGGCTTGAGTTGCGCACTCGCCACCTGCATCGGCTGGAACCTGACGCTGTGGTGGATGGGACGACGGAAGAGGCCGATGCATCAGCCGCGCCGCGCTTCCTAAGGCGAGGTACGCTACGCTTGGGACCTCAGCCCTGCGTCAGGATAGTTAGTTACCGGGGCCGGCAGACCCGCTAAGCTGGCGCCAGAGCAAGATCGGGGCGTGCAGTGGAGGGATTGTACAAGGTCGAATACGATATCAACGACGGCTCCGGCCGCAGCGTGCTGTACGCCCATGCCGGGAAAATGCTTGGCGGCAACACGGCCTTCGCCCACCTCGGCACCTACGAGATTGTGAACGGCGAAATCGTCGCCAGGCTCCGGACCAAGCGCCACAGCCGGTCGCCGCAGCACAGGTCGCTGGTCAGTTCCGACGCCGTCACAATCAGCATTCGCGGTCGACAGCAGGGCAAGCTCTACCGCTTTGAGGGAGAAGTGGTCGAGGACGCCTCGGTGTTTCGCGCCGTGATGACGCCGCTCGGCGACGATGACGTTCCGCCGCCCGGTGCGGTCGGCGAGGGAGGCATCGTCAGCGGACTCTATTCGATCGACATCCGGATGCTGGATGGAATTACCGGTGGCCATACCGGCGTGATGTTGCTGCGCCACGGCCGCATCCTCGGCGGCGATGCCTTCTTCTATTATCTCGGCGCCTATTCTTCGGCGAACGGTCGCTGGAAAGGCGAATTCGTCAATCAGGAACACACGCTGGCAAAGAGCGAGCATCCCTTGTTCGGTGGCTATGAGGTGGGCATCGGGTTCTCCGGCCACTGCGATGACAAGGGCGCCGACATGGAAGCGATCGCGCTCGCCGGCAAGCGCAGCATCCGCCTCGCCGCCACCTTGAAGCTGATCGAGCCGTTTGCCAGGGCGGGCCGCTGACGGCCAGGACGCCGGCGAACACGGCGAGGCCTTCGCAATTCCGCCTGCGGCACACAGCATCGCGGCTCGCCTCATGGCTTGTCGGCCAGAGTAACCGCTGGAGGCGGAAGGTTCGCTGGCGCTACTTCGGCAGCTTGGCCTTCAACGCATAGAGCGCATCCAGCGCCTCGCGCGGGGACATCTCGTCGGGGTGCAGCGCCTTCACCGCGTCCATCAACAGTTCGGCCTCGCTCGGCGGCGCGGCTTCGGCGGCGGCGCGCGAGGGTACGGCGAACAGCGGCAGATCGTCGGCCAGCGCCCGCGCGGTCTGGCCGCGATCCTGGGCCTCGAGTTTTGCCAGCACCGATTTGGCGCGCGTGATCACGGCCGGCGGCAGGCCGGCGAGCTTGGCGACCTGGATGCCGTAGGAGCGGTCGGCGGAGCCCGGCAGCACCTCGTGCAGGAACACGACATTGCCCTGCCATTCCTTCACCCGCACCGTCGCGTTGAACATGCGCGGCAGTTTTGCCGAGAGCGCGGTCAGCTCGTGATAATGCGTCGCGAACAGCGTGCGGCAGCGGTTGCTCTCGTGCAGATGCTCGATCGCGGCCCAGGCGATGGAGAGGCCGTCGAACGTCGCGGTGCCGCGGCCGATCTCGTCGAGGATCACGAGCGCGCGCTCGCCGGCCTGGTTCAGGATCGCCGCGGTCTCGACCATCTCCACCATGAAGGTGGAGCGGCCGCGCGCGAGATCGTCGGCGGCGCCGACGCGCGAGAACAGGCGGTCGATGATGCCGATCCGCGCCCGCGTCGCCGGCACGAAGCTGCCGATCTGCGCCAGCAGCGCGATCAATGCGTTCTGGCGCAGGAAGGTCGATTTACCGGCCATGTTGGGACCGGTGAGCAGCCAGAGCTGGCCGGATTTTTGCGCCGGTGTTGGCGAGAGATCGCAGGCATTGGCAATGAACGGCTCGCCATTGCGCTTGAGCGCCTGTTCCACGACGGGATGGCGGCCGGCCTCGATCGCAAAGCCGAGGGAGTCATCCACGTCCGGCCGCACATAATTGTCGTCGACCGCGAGCTTGGCCAGCGAGGTCGCAACGTCGAGCAGCGCAAAGGCGTGGGCGGCGGCGCGCAGATCGTCGCTGATATCAAGCGCCTTCGCGGACAGCCGTTCGAAGATCTCGAGCTCGAGTCCGAGCGCGCGGTCGCCGGCATTGGCGATCTTGGCCTCGATCTCGCCGAGCTCCGAGGTGGTGAAGCGCACCTGTCCGGCCAGCGTCTGGCGATGGATGAAGGTCGCATTCAGCGGCGCCGACATCAGCTTGTCGCCGTGCTGCGCGGTGACCTCGACGAAATAGCCGAGCACGTTGTTGTGGCGGATCTTGAGGCCCTTCACGCCGGTATGATCGGCGTAGCGCGCCTGCATCGAGGCCACCACGAGGCGCGAGGCATCGCGCAGGCTTCGCGTTTCGTCGAGCGCGGGTTCGTAGCCCTGGCGCACGAAGCCGCCGTCGCGCTTGATCAGCGGCAGCTGGTCATCGAGGGCACTTGCGAATTCAGCGGCGAGCTCGCGCGACGGACGCTGCAAGGCCGCCATCACCACCGCGATCTCCTGCGGCGGCTGGTCGAGCTCGGAAAGCCGCATCAGCACCTGGTCGGCGGCGATGATGCCGTCGCGCAGGCCGGCGAGGTCGCGCGGCCCGCCGCGGCCGACCGAAAGACGGGCCAGCGCCCGGGACATGTCGGGCGCGCCGCGCAGGATGCTGCGGATGTCTTCACGCGCAGCGGAGTCCGCAACGAAGGCGCTGACGGCATCGAGCCGCCGCGCGATTGCGGGCGCGTCCGTCAGCGGCGCGGCCAGGCGCTGGGCGAGCAAACGCGAGCCGGCCGAGGTCACCGTGCAGTCGATGGCGTCGAGCAGCGAGCCGCGGCGTTCGCCCGCGAGCGTTCGCGTCAGTTCGAGATTGGCGCGGGTGGCGGGGTCGATCGCCATGGTCGCGCCCGAGGCCTCGCGCGCGGGCGGCGACAGCGGCGGATGTTTGCCGACCTGGGTGCGGTCGACATAGGTGACGGCGGCGGCGGCGGCGGTCGCTTCGAGCCGCGTGAGCTGCGCGAGCCCGTCCATGGTCGCGACGGCGAAATAGTCGCACAGGCGCTTTTCGGCGGTGGCGCCGTCGAAGACATCGCGGGTCAGCGGCGTCACCGCCGGCAGCTCGCGCAAGGTCTGTCCGAGCTCGCTGTCATTGTAGAGCGCGTCGGTGACGATCGCCTCGTTCGGATTGATGCGCGCCAGCGTCGCGGCCAGCTCACTGCCCGAACATTCCATCACCGTGAATTCGGCGGTCGAGATGTCGATCCAGGCAAGCCCAAAACGGTCGCCGCCACCTGAGGCGCGGGCGCGCGCGATCGCCAGCAGATAATTGTTGGCGCGCGCATCCAGCAGCGTGTCCTCGGTCAGCGTACCCGGCGTGACCAGCCGCACCACGCCACGGCGCACCACGCTCTTGTTGCCGCGCGCTTTGGCGGCGGCGGGATCCTCGGTCTGCTCGCACACCGCGACCCGGTGGCCGGCGCTGATCAGGCGATGCAGATAGTCCTCGGAACGCTCAACCGGCACGCCGCACATCGGGATGTCGGCGCCCTGATGCTTGCCGCGCTTGGTCAAGACGATGCCGAGCGTCTTCGAGGCGATCTCGGCATCCTCGAAGAACAGCTCGTAGAAGTCGCCCATCCGGTAGAACAGCAGCAGTCCCTGATGCGCCGCCTTGATCTCAAGGTACTGTTCCATCATCGGCGTGACGCGCGCGATGGCTTCCGCCGGCGGCGTGGGTGCTTCGTCAGGGGGCGGCACAGGTATCGGCTGTTGCATTGTCATGGGCGGCGCAACCTACAAAATTTCGCCCCGTGCTCCTATCGCTTTGGCCGAACGGGGCGGGTTTTCCACGTTGTCCGCACCGCGGCATGCGCTAGCCGCGTGCTCGCCCTCCGGAACACGCAAGAAACCGTCAATTGACCTGCCGCGGGCGCGCTCCTAAAACTCCGCGGACATTGAAGAATTTGGGCCGGACCGCGGCATTCAGGGAGAACAACGATGCGTGACGTCTTTATCTGCGATGCCGTGCGGACCCCGATCGGCCGTTTCGGCGGCTCGCTCGCCAAGGTGCGCGCCGACGACCTCGCGGCGGCCCCGATCAAGGCGCTGATGGCCAAGCATCCCAATCTCGATTGGGCACAGGTCGACGAAGTCTTCTTCGGCTGCGCCAACCAGGCCGGCGAGGACAACCGCAACGTCGCGCGCATGGCCCTGCTGCTCGCCGGCCTGCCGGATTCGGTTCCCGGCCAGACCCTGAACCGGCTCTGCGCCTCCGGCCTCGATGCGGTCGGTGCGGCCGGCCGCGCCATCCGGTCCGGCGAGATCGAGCTTGCGATCGCCGGCGGCGTCGAATCCATGACCCGCGCGCCCTTCGTGATGGGCAAGGCGCAGGAAGCATTCTCGCGCTCTGCCGAGATCTTCGACACCACCATCGGCTGGCGTTTCATCAATCCACTGCTGAAGGCGCAGTATGGCGTCGACGCCATGCCGGAGACCGGCGAGAACGTCGCCGAGGAATTCCAGGTCTCGCGCGCCGACCAGGACGCCTTCGCGATCCGCTCGCAGCAGCGCGCGGGCGCGGCGATCGCGGCGGGTTATTTCGCCGAGGAAATCACGCCGATCACCATTCCCGGCGGCAAGGCCGGCCCGATTACGGTCGACAAGGACGAGCATCCGCGCCCGGAGACGACGCTGGAAGGCCTCGCAAAACTGAAGCCGATCGTGCGCAATCCCGGCACCGTGACCGCCGGCAACGCCTCCGGCGTCAATGACGGCGCGGCCGCGATGATCCTGGCCTCTGAAGCCGCCGTGAAGAAGCATGGCCTCACTCCGCGCGCCCGCATCCTCGGCCTCGCCTCGGCCGGCGTGCCGCCGCGCATCATGGGCATCGGCCCGGTGCCGGCGACCCGCAAGCTGATGGAGCGCCTCGGCAAGAAGATCAGCGATTTCGACCTGATCGAGCTCAACGAGGCCTTCGCCTCGCAGGGCATCGCCTGCATGCGCCAGCTCGGCGTTGCCGACGACGCCGATTACGTCAATCCGCATGGCGGCGCCATCGCGCTCGGCCATCCCCTCGGCATGAGCGGCGCGCGCCTCGCGCTCACCGCCGTCCACGGCATGGAAAAGCGCGGCGGCAAGCTCGCGCTGGCCACCATGTGCGTCGGCGTCGGCCAGGGTGTTGCCGTTGCGATCGAGAAGCTGAACTGACGGGCCACCAAGTGGCCCGTCATCCCGGGGCGGTGCACTTGCACCGAACCCGGGATCTCGAGATTCCCCGGTGCGCAATTGCGCACCTGAGGTCTGGTCCTTCGGACCATCCCGGAATGACAGTGTTGGAGTTACGCAGGTCGCTTCAAGGACCGTCCCATGATCATCGAGCGCGAGCAGGACGTCACGGCCGCTGCACTGGCGGTGATGGAGCGGACGACCGATCCGCGGCTGCGCCAGATCATGGTCTCCCTGGTCAAGCATCTGCACGGCTTCGTCCGCGATGTCCGCCTGACCGAGAAGGAGTTCCGGGACGCGACCGCGATCGTGGCCGAGCTCGGCAAGCTCACGACCGACACGCACAACGAAGTCGTGCTGATGGCGGGCTCGCTCGGCGTCTCACCGCTGGTGTGCCTGCTCAACAACGGCGATCAGGGCAATACCGAAACCGATCAGTCGCTACTCGGCCCGTTCTGGCGGCTGAACTCGCCGCGGGTCGAGAATGGCGGCTCGATCGTCCGCTCGGAAACGCCGGGCGCGCCGCTGTTCGTCAGCGGCCGCGTCGTCGACAGGGACGGCCGTCCCGTCGCCGGTGCGGAGGTCGATGTCTGGCACGCCTCGCCGGTCGGTCTCTACGAGAACCAGGACCCTGATCAGGCCGACATGAACCTGCGCGGCAAGTTCACGACCGACCAGGACGGACGCTTCGCCTTCCGCTCGGTGATGATGGTCGGCTACCCCATCCCGACCAACGGCGTGGTCGGCCGCCTGCTCGAGGCGCAGAGCCGGCATCCCTATCGGCCCGCGCATCTGCACGCGCTGATCTTCAAGCCCGGATTCAAGGTGCTGATCTCGCAAGTCTACGACCCCGCCGACCCGCATATCGACAGCGACGTGCAGTTCGGGGTGACGCAGGCACTGATCGGCAAGTTCCAGCGCCACGACACGCCGCATCCGACCGCACGAGACGTCCCGACCCCCTGGTATTCGCTCGACCACACCTACCGGCTGGAGGCCGGTGAGGCCGTGCTGCCACGTCCGCCGATCAAATACGGCGGTCCTGCCGGGCGCAGGACGCCTGCCAAACCCGCTTCCCTAGATTAGTTATGTTCTATAATGATCGGGGGAAGCGTTGACCGGCCGGAGCAAAATGGCCGGGGAGGAGTTCGCCAATGACATTCATCTATCCCGTCGACAGCAACAAGGCGCATCCGCTGCCGCTGTCGCCCGAATACAAGAGCTCGATCAAGCGCGCGCCGAACAAGCCCTTGATCCCGATGCGCCACACGCTGTCGGAATTGACCGGCCCGGTCTACGGCCACGAGACCGTGCGCGAGGGCGATGCCGATCTCACCACCCAGCATACCGGCGAGCCGATCGGCGAGCGCATCATCGTGCATGGCCATGTGCGCGACGAGGACGGCCGCGGCGTGCCGAACTCGCTGGTCGAGATCTGGCAGGCCAATTCCTGCGGCCGCTACGTCCATGTCCGCGACCAGCACCCGGCGCCGCTCGATCCGAATTTCACCGGCGCGGGCCGCACCGTGAGCGACGCCGCCGGCTACTACCGTTTTGTGACGATCAAGCCCGGCGCCTATCCCTGGGGCAATCACCACAACGCCTGGCGTCCCGCGCATATCCATCTGTCGGTGTTCGGCCATTCCTTCGTCACGCGCCTCGTGACGCAGATGTATTTCCCGAACGACCCGCTGTTCCCGTTCGACCCGATCTTCAATTCGGTGCCGGACGAGAAGGCGCGGGCGCGGATGGTGTCGTCATTCGACCTCGAGAACACCCAGCCTGAATGGGCGCTGTGCTACCGCTTTGACATCGTGCTGCGCGGCAAGAACGCCACGCCAATGGAGAACACTTAAGTGCAGGACAACGGTATTACCCCATCGCAGACCGTCGGTCCGTTCTTCAAGTACGGCCTGACACCGACCGGCGAATACGCCTGGAACGACGCGTTCACCAATTCGACGCTGACGCCCGACGTCACCGGGGATCGCGTCCGCATCGAAGGCCGCGTGTTCGACGGCGACGGCGTCGTGGTGCCCGACGCCATGCTGGAGATCTGGCAGGCGGATGCGCAGGGCCGCTTCGCCGACCCCCAGGACAAGCGCGCATTGCCGAATGCGAGCTTCCGCGGCTTCGCCCGCTGCGGCACCGACAAGGACGGCAATTATTCCTTCGACACCATCAAGCCGGGCGCGGTGCCCGATCCCGACGGCAAGCCACAGGCGCCGCACATCGTGCTTGCGGTGTTCGGCCGCGGCATGCTGCGGCATCTCTACACCCGCATCTATTTCAGCGACGAGGCCGGCAATGCCGCCGATCCCGTGCTGGGACTGGTGCCGGCCGATCGCCGCGCGACGCTGATCGCGGCGCGCGAGGCGGGGAAGGCGGTCTATCGGCTCGACCTGCGGCTTCAGGGCGACGACGAGACGGTCTTCTTCGACATGTGAGGCTGCAACGCGTGGCGGCGATATCGACAGCCGCCACGCGTTTCTCATCCAGCGCAACTGAGCTGGTTGCTGGGTTGCATCGGGCCTGAGACGTTTCTGTTCGTGCCCCGAGTTGGTCTCGCTGACTCAAAACCGACCGATTGACGTTCTGTTTCCGTAATTTTCCGGTGCCCGCGGGATACAATTTCCGCGCGAAGCAATCCCGTGTTTACCGCAGTTGTTTAGGGTCCGTTCGGATTTCGACCTGCGCCATTGGATTGTTCCATGAAAATTCGTCTCTCGCTTTCTTCTGCAGTCATTGCATTCGGGATTGTTCTCGCCATCGGCTTTACTGCTGTCGTCTCGACCAGCCTTTACGCCCTGCGCGAGCTCAAGGTCGGCGGTCCGCTTTATTCCGACATCAAGCTGGGCAACGACCTCATCGCGGACATCCTGCCGCCGCCCGAATATGTGATCGAAGCCTATCTCGAGGCCACGCTCGCCATGCGCGAGCCGGACCAGCTGTCGGCCCATGGCGAACGCCTGGTCCAGCTCCGCAAGGATTACGACGAGCGCAAGGCATTCTGGACGACCTCCAGCCTCTCCACCGATCTGAAGACGGCACTGGTGTCGAAATCCGACGCCGAGGTGCAGAAGTTCTGGAAGCTCTTGTCCGACCAGCTCCTGCCGGCCCTCAAAGCCAAGGACGTGGCCGGCGCCGAACGCGCCTATGCGCAGCTCAAGGGCGCCTATACCGCGCACCGCGCCGTCATCGACAGCATCGTCGAGAGCGCCAACAAGCAGAATGCGGACATGGAGAAGCTGGCCGCCGAGCGCGACAGCTCGATCCTCTACATTCTCCTCGGCGTCTCCGCAGCCGTCCTGGCCTTCATTGCCGCAGGCCTGCTCGGCGTCGCGCTTGGCGTGGTGCGCCCGATCGTGCGCATGACGGACACGATGCAGAAGCTCGCGACCGGCGATCTCGCTGCCGACATTCCGTTCGCGCATCGGCAGGACGAGGTCGGCTCGATGGCGGGCGCGCTCCAGGTGTTCAAGCAGGGGGCGATCGAGAATTCGCGCCTGCGCGAGGAGCAGTTGCGGAAGGAGCAGGAGGCCGCGACGGCCAAGCGTGGCGCCCTGCACCAGATGGCCGAGACCGTCGAGCGCGAGACCGGCCGCTCGGTCGATTCCGCGAGCGTGGCGAGCCAGGGCGTCGAACGGGCCGCCTCCAGCCTGTCCGAGATCGCCCGGTCGCTGTCCGCGGAGTCGCAGGCGGTGGCCTCGGCGTCCACCCAGGCGCTGGGCAGCTCGCAGACCGTCTCGGCCGCCGCCGAACAACTGAGCGCCTCGATCCGGGACATCGCAACGCAGGTGGCGCGGACCAGCACGGTCACGAAATCGGCGGTCGCGGGCCGCGAGCAGGCGCGTTCGACCATCCAGGCGCTGGCGGGCGCGGTGAAGAAGATTGCGGAGGTCTCCGACCTCATTGGCGGCATCGCCGGCCAGACCAACCTCCTGGCGCTCAATGCCACGATCGAGGCCGCGCGGGCCGGCGAGGCCGGCCGCGGCTTTGCGGTGGTTGCGGCCGAAGTGAAATCCCTGTCCGACCAGACCGCCAAATCCACCGAGGAGATCGGGCGCCTGATCGCCGAGGTGCAGGCCTCGACCCAGGCCGCAGTCGATGCCGTCGAGACGATGGGAGGCCACATCGTCGAGATCGACGGCGTGGCGACCTCGGTCGCGGCGGCGATGGAAAAGCAGGACTCCGCAACGCGGGAGATCGCGCGGTCGATTTCCGAATCGGCATCCGCTGCGAAGGAGGTCTCCGCCAAGATCGCCAATGTCAGCCGCGACGCCGCCTCGGTGGACGAGCGCGCCACGGAGGTGAGGCAGGCGATCGCGGGCATGGCGGCCAACCTGGAATCGCTGCGGTCGGTCGTGGTGAGGACCGTTCGCGACTCGACCGCTGCGGCTTGAGTCGGGTGCGAGGTCTGCGGCTGGTGCGCGGGGGCGTGATCGTGCAGTATGGCGCGGGACAGGGGCATCGTGGTCATGACACCTCCACAACTGCCGGCGGTCGTTGAGCCCGCCCAACTGACGGCTGCGCTGCGCAGGGGTGGCGTGCTGGACGCTGGCGCGGTGCGCGAGGTGAAGGTGCTGCATGAGCGTGACACGATCCTGTCGCACATCGTGCGACTCGGCTTGCGCTATGTCGGGGAGTCTGCGGGTGCGCCGCAATCCCTGATCCTGAAGACCGCGCATTCCGCCTTCGCGAAGACGCTCGCAAACGGCGGGCTGCGCGAAGTGGCCTTCTATACGAAGCTTGCGCCGCAGATGCCTCCGGGGCTCGTACCGCGCTGTTTCGACGGTCATTTCGACGAAGAGAGCCAGACCTGGCATCTACTGATCGAGGACCTCACCGATAGTCATGAGATCGCGACGCAATGGCCGCTGCCGCCCTCGCGCGCGCAGGCGATGGCGATCGTCACCACGCTGGCCCGCATGCATGCGACGTGGTGGGACCATCCCGGTCTCGGCGAGACCGTCGGCGCCTGGGCGAGCGCTGAGGACAGCGCAAGCCACATGGAGACCTTCGCCGGCCATTACGATCGCTTCGCCGACCTGCTCGGCGATCGCCTCAGCGAAGAGCGCCGCATCCTTTACCGCCGCCTCATCGATCAGTCGGCCCGGCTATCCCAGCGTTACCACTCTCGCCGCCACGCTACGATCACTCACGGCGACGCGCATACCTGGAATTTTCTGCTTCCGCGAGCCGGCGTCGCGGATAGCGTGCGCATCTTCGATTTCGACCTTTGGGGCATCAACGTGCCGACCACCGACCTCGCCTACATGATGGCGATGCAATGGTATCCGGATCGCAGGCAGGCGCTCGAGCGGGCGCTGCTCAATCGTTACCACGAGACGCTGATAGCCAACGGCGTCAGCAGTTACACGCGCGGCGCGCTCGATCAGGACTATCGTCTGTCGGTGCTCTGGCACATCACCAAGCCGGTCTGGCAGTGGAGCATCAACATCCCGCCGTTGATCTGGTGGAACAATCTGGAGCGGGTGATGATGGCGGTGGACGATCTGGGCTGCGAGGAGTTGTTGTAGAAGCTCGTGCCGCCTGTTCGCTGTCGTCGCCCGGCTTGACCGGGCGACCCAGTATTCCAGAGACGGTCATGGGATTCGGAGAAGCCGCGGCGTACTGGATGCCCCGGTCCGGGCTCCGCCAAGGCTACGCCGGGCCACAAGCTCGCCCGGCCGCCGAAGCTTCAGCGAAGGCGGCAAGCCGGGGCATGACACCTGTGGCTACTCCATCACCGCATGTTCCGGCCCGGCGGCCTGCTTGCGCAGCGTGGCCTTGGTCGAGCCGATCAGCAAGGCGAGCGGGATGGTGCAGAGGATGAAGATCATCACCAGCATATAGTCGTGCGCGAATGCGATGATCTGGGCCTGCACGCTGACCATTCTGTCGGCCATGGCGCGGCCGGCGTCGGTGGAGAGATTGATCATGCCGCTGACGCTGGGCATCTGGAGCGCGTGGTTGAACGGGTTGATGTACTCGGACAGGATCGCGTAGGTCCGCCGCGTTCCCTGCGTCAGCTCGGCGATGACGACGGAGATGCCGACAGAGCTCGCGACGTTGCGCATCAAGGTCAGCATCGCGGTGCCGTCGGTCCGCAGCTCGTTCGGCAAGGTCAGGAACGCCACGGTCGAGAGCGGCACGAAGACGAGGCCGAAGCCGAAGCCCTGGATGACGCTGACGGTGACGATCTCCGGCACCTGGGTCAGGTCGGTCCACCCGGTCATCTGGAACAGCGAGCCCGCGGTCAGCGTCAGGCCGGTGATGATCAGCGTGCGCGCCTCGATATAGCGCATCATGCGGCCGACCAGCATCATGGCGAAGAAGGTGCCGAAGCCGCGGCTCGCCAGCAGCAGGCCGGCGGTGATGATCGGATAGCCGATCACGTTCTGCATGTAGGGCGAGGCCAGCGCCATGGTCGAGAACAGCACGAGCCCCATCACGATCATGAACATGCAGCCGGTGACGAAGTTGCGATCCTTGAACAGCGCGAAACGGATGAACGGCGTCGAGGTCGTGAAGGAGTGCGCGACGAAGAAATAGAAGGCGACGGCCGAGACGATGAACTCCGCGATGATCTCATTGGATTCGAGCCAGCCCAATTGCTCGCCCCTGTCCAGGGCGAGCTGAAGCGAGCCGATCGCGATCGCCAGCGCGGCAAAGCCGAACCAGTCGAATTTGAGGCTGATATCCTTCCTGGTCTCGTCCATGAAGATGATCAGCCCGAGCACGGTGATCACGCCGAACGGCAGGTTGACGAAGAACACCCAGTGCCAGGAATAGGTCTCGGTCAGCCAGGCACCGAGGGATGGGCCCATGATCGGCCCCATCATCACGCCCATGCCCCAGATCGACATCGCCTTGGCGCGTTCCTGGAGCGTGTAATAGTCGAGCATGACCGATTGCGACAGCGGCACCAGGGCCGCGCCGAACACGCCTTGCAGCAGGCGGAACAGCACCATCTGGTTGATGTCCTGCGCGAGCCCGCACAGCACGGACGCGAAGGTGAAGCCGGCCGAGCAGATGATGAAGATGCGCTTGCGGCCGAAGCGGTTGGCAATCCAGCCCACCGGCGCCGTCATGATCGCGGCGGCGACGATGTAGGAGGTCAGAACCCAGTTGATCTGGTCCTGCGAGGCCGACAGCGTGCCCTGCATGTAGGGCAAGGCGACGTTGGCGATGGTGGTGTCCAGTGCCTGCATGATGGTCGCGGTCATGGCGCAGATCGTCACCATGTTCCGGCGCAGGCCGGGGACCATCAGGCTGGCATTGGGGCCGGACATCGGATCAGTCCTTGTCCTGGTTCGCCGTCGCCGACAATCCGAACAGGCCGGCGAGCGAGCGCTTGTGGCCGGTGTCGATGGTGGCGTAGACGCTCATGCCGGCCTTCAGCTTCCGCACGTATTTGTCGGTCTCGTCGAAATAGATCCGGATCGGCACGCGCTGCACCACCTTGACGAAATTGCCGGTGGCGTTCTGCGGCGGCAGGATCGCGAATTGCGCGCCGGTGCCGGGCGAAAGCGAGCCGATCTTGCCCTTGAAGACGTGGTTCGGGAACGCGTCGACCTCGAGGGTCACGGGCTGTCCCTCGGTGACGTAGGTGAGGTCGCTCTCCTTCGGATTGGCGTCGACCCAGGGATGGGCGACGTCGATGATGGAGAACACCGGCGTGCCGGCGGTGACGTAGCGGCCGAGCTGAATCTGCTCGACCTGCGTCGCAACGCCGCTCATCGATGCCCGCACCACGGCGTGGTCGAGATTGCGTTCGGCATTGTCGAGCTTGGACTTGGCCTGCGCGTAAGGCGGGAACTTCTCCAGCGGCAGGTCGGTGTCGCCGAGCAGCTGCGTCTTGGCCGTCGAGATCTGCTGCCTGACATATTGCGCGATCGAACCTGACGTGACCAGCGCGTTCGCCGCGTTGTCGAGGTCGAGCTGCGAGCCGTAGCTGTTCTTCACCAGCGCCTGCTTGCGCTCGACATCGCGCTGCTTCAGGTCGACGCCCTTCTGGGCGAGATCGAGCATGTCGCCATAGATCTTGATGTTGGCGCGGAGGTTGTCATAGGTCGTCTGCGCCTGCATCAGCTGCGCCCTGGCCTCGTCCACCGCGAGGCGGAACGGCACGGGATCGATCTCGAACAGCTCGTCGCCTTGCTTGACGATCTGGCCTTCCCTCACGACGACCTTCTGGATCTTGCCGGAGATGTCGGGCGTCACCAGGACCTTCTGCGCGCCGACATAGGCATCGTCAGTGCCGACATAGCGGCCGCCGTTCAGATAGAAGGTGAGGCCGCCGCCGGCGACGACGAGCGGCAGCACGCCCAGCAGCAGGAAGCGGCGATAGCGGCGAAGGCCCGCCACCAGGCGGCGGCGCGGATCGGTGCCGGCTTTCTTGGTGGGCTTGCCGCTGTCGCTCTTCTGCTCGGGCTGGAACTTGAGGACCTGATCAGCCATAGCGCTGCTCCTTACGCGCTTGTTCCGCGCCGGATGTCTGGATCGCGTTACGCACGTTTTCTTTGATGGATTCGAGTTGGGTGAGGAGACGGTGGGCGTCCGCCGGGCTGATGCCGTCGAGTGCGTTCGCCGTGAGTTCCGATTTCAGGCCGCTCATCTTGCCGAGCAGCGCACGGCCGGCCTTCTTGAGATAGAGGCGCTTGACGCGGCGGTCCGAGGCGTCGCTGCGGCGCTCGATCCAGTCGCTGTCGCAGAGCTTGTCGATCAGGCGCGTCAGCGTGATCGGCTGCATCTCCAGCAACTCGGCGAGTTCCGACTGCTTCATGCCCTCGCTGCGCTCGACCTTGGCCAGGACCGCCCATTGAGCGCGGGTGATGCCGAAGCGCGATGCCTCCTTGTCGGCATAGACCCGCAAGAGGCGGTAGAGTTCACCGAGCGTGAACAGGAAGTTCTGGTCGACGGACCCGCGGGTCATAACGTTGTCTCCAATGAGCTTGACTATAATAAGCAAGCTTATGATTATTTCGTGGCGGATTAGCGGGACGCTGTCCCGCAGCAAGAGCATGGCTGACAGGCGCATTCCCGGTCGCGCTTTGGGTTCCGCGGTCGAAATGCTAGAAGGCAGGCCACATGACCCTCGCAAAGCCGGCCTTTCCTGCGCCCGACCACGATCACGGCCGCTGCACCGCGGACGCGCTGGCGCACGCCGAGACGGTTTGCAAGGCTCGCGCGCAGAAATTCACGCCGATTCGCCGCCAGGTGCTGGGGGCGCTGCTGTCCAGCCACCGCCCGCTCGGCGCCTATGAGGTGATCGACGAGCTCGCCAAGTCGATGCCGCGGCCGGCGCCGATCACGGTCTACCGTGCGCTCGATTTCCTGATGGCCAACGGCCTCGTGCACCGCATCGAAAGCCGCAACGCCTATCTCGCCTGCGCCGCTCACGACCACGACGCGACGTCGGCGGTGGCGTTCCTGATCTGCGAACGCTGTGGCCTCGTCGGCGAGATTCCGTCGGCGTCCTTCGCCAAGGACCTCAATGCCGCGGCGCGCAGCTCAGGCTTCGCACCAAAACTGTCCGTGGTGGAGATCACGGGCGTCTGCGCCCATTGTCAGAAAGCTGCATAAAGCAACAACGGCGCAAGCCGGTATTCGGGAAGAAATGTCCTCACCACAAGCCATACAGTCCGCCGGTCGCCCTCTCAGTGCCGGCGCCATCGCCCTGATGCTCATGCTGTGCCTGACCTGGGGTTTCAATCAGATCGCGGTGAAGCTGGTGCTGCCGGAGGTGCCGCCGATGCTCCAGGCGATGATCCGCTCGATGGGGGCGTTGCCGGTGCTGTTCATCGTCGGCAGCTTGCGCGGCGTCAAATTCTTCGAGCGCGACGGCACGTGGAAGGCCGGCCTGATCGCCGGGCTGATGTTCGGCGTCGAGTTCGTGCTGATTTTCCAGGGCCTGCGCCTGACCTCGGCCTCGCGCGCGGTGGTGTTCCTCTACACGGCGCCGTTTTTCGTCGCGCTCGGGTCCTACCAGGTGCTCAGCGAGCGGCTCGGCGGCACCCAATGGCTGGGGCTGGCCGTGAGCTTTGCCGGAGTTGCGCTCGCGATCGGCGTGCCGCAGCCCAATGTGGATTCGCACATCCTGCTCGGCGACCTCCTGATCGTGGCCGGCGCGGGGCTGTGGGCGGCGACCACGCTGGTCGCAAAGGGCACAAGGCTGCGCTTCGCGGCGCCGGAAAAGGCACTCGGCTATCAGGTCGCGACCTCGATCCCGATCCTGGGCACCGCCGCCTGGCTGTCTGGGGAAACCATCACCCAGACCCCGTCGCCGCTGTCGCTCGGCCTGATGGCCTTCCAGGCGATCTGGGTGGTTGGAACCACGTTCACGCTTTGGTTCGCGTTGGTGAAGACCTATTCGGCCAGCAAATTGTCGGCTTTTACCTTCATCACCCCTTTGTTTGGCGTGGTGGGTAGCTATTTCATCATGCACGACACCTTGAGCCTGACATTCGGGGCCGCTGCGATCCTTGTAATTGCTGGGCTTTTTCTGGTTAACCGTCCCAGCTCAACGGCTGCGGCGCCGCGCGATGCATTGCTCAACGTCACCAAAACCTGATATTTGGACCCCATGAACAAGCTCGAAAACCCTCTCGATTCCGACATCGCGGGCCCGGCGCCCCGGCACCGGACCACCCAGGTCAAGGTCGGCGACGTCGCCGTTGGCGGCGGTGCGCCGATCGTCGTGCAGTCGATGACCAACACCGACACCGCCGACATCGACGGCACCATCGCCCAGGTCGCAGCGCTCGCGCGCGCCGGCTCCGAAATGGTCCGCATCACCGTGGACCGCGAGGAGGCTGCGGCCGCCGTCCCGCATATCCGCGATGGCCTCGCCAAGCGCGGCATCACCACGCCGCTGATCGGCGACTTCCACTATATCGGCCACAAGCTGCTCGCGGCCTATCCGGCCTGCGCCGAAGCGCTCGCCAAATATCGCATCAATCCCGGCAATGTCGGCTTCAAGGACAAGCGCGACACCCAGTTCGCCGACATCATCGAGATCGCGAACAAGAACGGCAAGCCGGTCCGCATCGGCGCCAATTGGGGCTCGCTCGACCAGGAGCTGCTGACCAAGCTGATGGACGAGAACGCCGCGTCCGCCAATCCGCGCGACGTGCGCGCGGTCACGCGCGAGGCGATGGTGCAGTCGGCGCTGCTCTCGGCCGCGCGCGCCGAAGAGCTCGGCATGCCCAAGGATCGCATCATCCTGTCCGCAAAGGTCTCGGCGGTGCAGGATCTCATCGCGGTCTATCAGGATCTCGCCAGCCGTTCCGACTACGCGATCCATCTCGGCCTGACCGAAGCCGGCATGGGCTCGAAGGGCATCGTCGCATCCTCGGCCGCGCTCGGCATCCTCCTGCAGCAGGGTATCGGCGACACCATCCGCATCTCACTGACGCCCGAGCCCGGCGGCGACCGCACCCGCGAGGTGCAGGTCGGCCAGGAGCTCTTGCAGACCATGGGCTTCCGCACCTTCGTGCCGCTGGTCGCGGCGTGCCCCGGCTGCGGCCGCACCACCTCGACCACGTTCCAGGAGCTGGCCCGCTCGATCCAGGATTTCATCCGCGACGAGATGCCGAGCTGGAAGACGAAATATCCCGGCGTCGAAGAGCTCAACGTCGCGGTGATGGGCTGCATCGTCAACGGCCCCGGCGAATCCAAGCACGCCAATATCGGCATCTCGCTGCCGGGCACCGGCGAAGCGCCGGCCGCGCCCGTCTTCGTCGACGGCAAGAAGTTCCGCACGCTGCGTGGGCCCACGATCTCCGCCGACTTCAAGGCGCTGGTGATCGACTACATCGATCAGCGCTACGGCCAGGGCGCCAAGGTCCCGGTGACCGCGGCGGAGTGATTTTGCTCCGCTAGCACCTCACACTCCGCCGTCGTCCCCGCCTAGTGCGCAATTGCGCACGTGGAGCGGGGACCCATAACCACAAGCCGTGGTTATGGCGCGGGATGGTAGTTGCCAGACTTCGTCAAACCCAATCCTGTGGTTATGGGTCCCGGGCTCGCGCTACGCGCGCCCCGGGACGGCGGCTGTGTTTGGAGCGCAGATTGCGTATCTGTCACCGCGCGCTACGATGGCTCCCAATCAAAACGATCGGGAGACACGCCATGAGCTCACTCGCCGGCAAGCAAGGTCCGCGCTACCGCCATACGGCCGAAGACGGCGCGGCTTACGAGACCATCGCGGTCGAAAAGCTCACCCCCATCATCGGCGCGGAAATATCCGGCGTCGATATCGGCAGCCTCGTCGATGGCGATGCTCGCTCCAACCGGCAGATGGACGAGATCCACCGCGCGCTTGCCGAAAACCTTGTCATCTTCTTTCGTGATCAAGACATCACGCCGAAACAGCATCTCGCCTTCGGCCGCAAGTTCGGCGAGCTGCATTTCCATCCCGCCGCGCCGCACGAGGACGAAGATCCGGCGCTGATGAAGATCTACGCCGACAAGAACTCGCCGCGGGCGAACGGCGAGGGCTGGCATTCGGACGTGTCCTGCGATCTCGAGCCGCCGATGGGTTCGATCCTCTACATCAAGCAGTGCCCGCCGCGCGGCGGCGACACGCTGTTCGCCAACATGTACGCGGCCTATGAGGCGCTGTCGGATCGGATGAAGGCCTATCTCGACGGGCTGACCGCGCTGCATGACGGCGAGCCGATCTATCGCGGGCTATACGCCAATTACGGCGTCGCCGATCGTCCGTCCTATCCGAGCGCCGAGCATCCGGTGGTACGCACGCACCCGGTCACCGGCAGGAAGGCGCTCTACGTCAACCGCGGCTTCACCCGTCACATCAACGGCATCCCGCGCGACGAGAGCGATGCGATGCTCGCCTATCTCTACCAGCACGCCGAGAACCCGCTGTTCCAGTGCCGCTTCCGCTGGACCGAGAACGCCATCGCGTTCTGGGACAACCGCTGCACCCAGCACCGCGCGATGTGGGACTACTGGCCGCACACGCGCTCGGGCACGCGCGTGACGGTGAAGGGGGAGAGGCCGGTGTGAGAAATCGGCGAATGTGTTACGCGCGCCTGCGAACACATTCTACCTCCGACACGCCTCCAGCATGTCCTGGATGGTCATTTTTTTCTGGTCGACGCCGTCTCCGTTGATGTTCTCGGTTTCGATGTGCTCCTCGAGAAAATGCGGGGGCGGCAGGTGAAGCATGCTCACACGGGACGGCTTGCTGACCAGGCAGGCTTCCACGATCCGCTGCAGGCTGCGGGCGCCGTGGCGAAGCGGGATCGCCAGTAGAAACTTGCACAAGTCGTCCTCGACGGCCTTGAGAAAGACCGTCTTGCCGATCTTGGAGCCATTGCGGAAGAATTCCCGCAGCAGCACCGCCCGCGCAAGCTTGGAATAATCGTTCCTCCAAGCGGTTCTGAACACCTGGCATCGTTCGCCTGGAGAACAGCTTTCATCTCCGGCCGCCGCCGCAACCTTGCCCTTCTCGTTGGCGCGCTGCTTGTAGAGCTCGATGATGCCGGGCATGTCGAGCGCGGTGTAGAGCCGGCTGTGGAAGTCGCGCGCCTTCAGAAGTACCGCCTCGGATGGTTCGTCGCCTTGTCCGGGCTTTGTCGTTCGGCACGCCCAGATACGAAATTCGTCTGCCGTCGGGAAGGTGCCGCCTATGAAGACGAACACGGCCGTGCCGATCGGCCGCTTCAGGCGGCCGTCGAAGAAGTGTGCATCCTGCATCGGCATCAGGAACCGGGCCAGCCATCCGCCGCGTTTGCCGTCGAAGACGCTGTCGAACTCGTCCCACAGAACGAGCGGCACCTTGCCGCCGACGCTTTTCGAGGCGATCGTGTCGAGCGCGCGCGTAAGCTGCGCCTCTTCCGTGAACTGCGAAAGATTGAATTCGTCGACGTTGAAGATCTCGTTTTTCGAATCAATCAGGCGGGCGATCTCTCGCGACAGAAACGATTTGCCGGATCCGGGGCTGCCGAACAGCGCGAAATTGAAGACCTTTCCGTCTTCCGGCTCATTGTGGCGATGGCTCAGCACGTGCTGCCTGATCCGCTGCGCAAGGTCGAGCATCGGGGCGGCATCCTTCGGATTGGCCATCGCGAAGTTGCCGAACTGCATCGATATCCGTTGCCTTAGCCAGAAGGACTGGATCTCATCCTTGGCAAACGAATCGAGTGGGCATGGCTTGTTCTTGATCTTGGTCCAGTGATCGTTGCTGATCGGCGACCCGTGGCCATTGTCGGCCTTCCAGGCATCGTCGAATTTGAGCTTCAATCGGTCGAAGACCTCCTTGTCCTGTCCCACATCCTTTACGACCTGATAACAATTCTCCGGCGACGCGACGAAATACTCCGATATCTGCTTCTCGATGGTTCGGAAGATACGTAGCAATGCCGACGACCGGTCGGCCGCGTCTTCCGGCCACTGGACCATGCAAATCACTTCGTATGGCCCTGGGCTTTGCCCGGTTTCCTCGTCCTTCACTTCGAGCAGAAGGTCAGTCGCCTCCCGCTGTTGCTTGCTCCATATCTCGGGAGGATAGTTCAGGTGAAACTTGGTTCCGGGCTCTTCGCCAATCAACACCAACTCGTCGGGCTCGCAGTAACCGTGGCTGCGGAGGCGCTTGCATCGCATCAGCCCCTTCCGGATCGCGAGGGCGAGGTTGGGAGTTTTGGGCGATTCCGCCAGATCTTCGAGGATGCCGTAGGTTAGAAGCGCATGAGCGCCGATGATTCGACTGTGCTGCTCGAAGTCCGACAGACCGGGCTGTGTGCCCGGCACAAGGAACAGCTGTCCGAGCGGCCTTGTGTCTTCGCGCAGATATTCCGGCTTCCGATCCGCTGCCTCAATTGGCCAGCAGCCCGGCCCGATCCAGATCACGCCGTCCTCGTAGACGGGAATCACGATATTGAAGCGCCAGTCGTTCCCCGTCGCGTCGAACAGATACTCGTATTCAGGCCGCCTTAGATAGTCATAGGTCTGCGACCAGACGCCGCTCCACGTTCCCGAGCCGCGCAGATCACCATCGCGGATCTGCGCCAACGCGCAGATCAGCACGACCATTGGGGCGCCATCTTTCTTTGCAGCAAGTTTTTTCAGCAGCTGAGCGAAGCGGCCCGGGTCGGCGGTTCGAATCAGGATCGGCGGCTTTCTGCCGTTCTTGCACGACTCCTCATATCGTTCGAAAAGCACCTCCTGCTGCATTTCCCACTCGGCGTGGCTCGGCGCCCGGAAGAAGCCGCGCCCGGTGTCCCAGAAACATACTGCCTCCACAGCTTCGCAATCGTATCGTGGAGTTGCAGCGGTGAACGGAGGAACGTAAGGCACACCACTCTTGCTCAGGAGGTTAGCGGCTGCCCGCCAAGTTTCGTCGCGATCGACGGCGACCTTCTCATTTGATCGCGTCGTGAAAATCTCTCGCCACGGCTGGCTTGGTGATTTCGTCAGATAGGTGCGTGTTCTCTCCTCCTTGGTCTTGCCGGCATTCGAACGCCTTCTGAGAACAAAGATCGAGCCGCGATCCTGCGATGCAAAGGCATTGCTGATCGGGAATGAATTGCCGGCCACGGCAATGCCGTTGGCCGCGAGCAGTGCGTGGATTCCGGCGGCGCCCGCCAGGCATTGGCGCATATCGAAACCAGCCGCATAGTGCCAGTCGTCCCGTGACAAGGGTGAGGTCCATGCGAGCCATTGATCGGCGTCTTCGGCTCGCATGTCATAGATGTGGCAGTCGACAATAGGGTCGCCGAGGACGATCACCTTCGGCTTGTCCGCTTGAAGGTTAGGCGTGTCGTTGCTCGTAACCATCGGTCGCTCCATTTTCCGAAACGACGGGCAACGGGTAGCCTAGCAACGACAAGCGTGGACAAACAACCAAAAATTGTGAATATGAATTTAATCCTGTCGTGCGAGACCTGTTCGGTGGTGAGTTGCGGATACCTGAGATGGTGCGAATTGACGCCCGGCCTTGGCCGCGTCAATCTTCCCCGAAAGCAAATCGGGAGGGCCTGCCATGCTCCGCGCCGAGGACAACAAATTCCTGACCGAGGCCGGCCCCGGGACGGGAATGGGCGAATTGCTGCGCCGCTTCTGGATTTCTGTGCTCCTGCCGAAGGAGCGCCGCGAACCTGATGGCGAACCGAAGAAGATCGTCGTGCAGCGCTTCGGCGATATCGCCCGCTTCGTCGGGAGGCCGCGGATCGCGGCAGCGAAGTAGGACTTGTCGTTGGGACGGGGCATCGTCACAATTCTCCTCGTGTCGCTGGTCGCACTGTTGCTTCCGTCGATCGACGCGGGCCGTGCTGCCTCGGCCCGCAAGGTTGCGAAAGCCAGACTTAAGCCGTCGCCCGCACCAGCCAAATGTGAGATGCCGAAATTCCGGATCGTCGTCGACGTCGGGCACACCCCGGACTCCTACGGCGCGTTGAGCGCGCGCAATGATCCGGAGTTCGGCTTCAACTTCCGGCTCGCAAGGCTGGTCACGGCAAAACTCAAATCCGAAGGCTTTACCGCAACCCGGCTGCTCGTCACGGACGGCAAGGCGCGGCCGAGCCTGTTCAAGCGCGTCGGTGCCGCGAATGACGGCCGGGCCGATCTCTTGCTGTCGATCCATCACGACTCAGTGCCGGACAAGATGCTCGAGACCTGGGAGTTCGACGGCGCTAAGAGTTATTTCAGCGACCGCTTCTCGGGTCACTCGCTGTTCGTGTCCGAGCGCAATCCGCACTTCGCCAGCAGCCTGAAGCTGGCCCGGATGATCGGCAGACAGTTGAAGGAGCAGGGGCTGCACTATGCCAGCCAATACACCCTGCCGGTGATGGGCCGCTACCGGCGCCAGCTGCTCGACAAGGATGTCGGCGTCTACCGCTATGACGGGCTCATCGTGCTGTCGCGAACGAGAAGCGCGGCAGTGCTGCTCGAAGCCGGCTCGATCATCAACCGCGACGAGGAGATGGAGATGAACTCGTCGGAGCGGCAGGAGTTGATTGCGGGCGCCGTTGCGGCGGGGGTCGGGGAGTTTTGCAAGATGCGATAGTTGCCTCTGCCGTCATTGCGAGCGAAGCAATCCAGAGTCATTCCACGGAGGCAGTCTGGATTGCTTCGCTTCGCTCGCGATGACGAAAAGGCTACAGCGGCACCCCCCGATACTCCCTGTTCGCCAGGCTTGCCTCTTCCAGGTCCAGGTCGCGCTCGATCCGGCGCCGCGTCTCGTCGGTGATCTGGCCGTCGCGCAGGAGGTCGTGGATGAACTTTCGCTCGGCCACGATCAGGTCGCGGGTCAGGGCGGTACCGGCGGCGGAGACGTCGTGATGGTTGGGGTCGAGGGAATCCGGAAGCTGGTTGACACGAATCTCGTGACGCGCGCGCAGGAGCCGCATCACCTCGTCCGATACATCCTTTTCCTCGGTCATTGCGTCGAGCGACTTCAGCGCCGCCTCGAGCGCCTGGCGGCGTGCCGCGATCTCGGCCTCGTGCTCGGCGACATGCTCGTTGCGGCCGGCCTCGGCGACACCGAGCCAGCGCACCACCGGCGGAAGCGTCAGGCCGACGCCGATCAGCGTCACGAAGATGACGCCGAAGGCGACGAACAGGATCAGGTCGCGATACGGGAAGGCCTCGCCGCCCGGTAACGTGAACGGCAGCGCCAGCGCGGCCGCCAGCGACACCGCGCCGCGCACGCCGGTGAAGGCGAGCACGAACGGCCATTGCCATGGCGGCGATGGGTCGCGCTTGCGCAGGCTCTTGCTCAATATCCGCGGCAGATAGATCGCAGGATATAGCCAGACGAAGCGTGCGATGACGATGACCGTCAAAACGACGGCGGTCGCGATCATGATATCGTCGAGCGGAAACGCCTTCGACTTCTCGTAGAGTGCCCGCATCTGGAAGCCGGTGAGCAGGAACAGCAGGCCCTCGATCAGGTAGATGATGAGATCCCAGAAGAAGATGCCTTGCAGGCGGGTCGACGCCGAGATCAGCAGCGGCCCGTTCCAGCTCACATAGAGGCCGCAGGCCACGGTCGCGATCACGCCGGAGCCGCCGAGATGCTCGGGCAGCCAGTAGGACACGTACGGCGTGATCAGCGACAGCGTCAGCTCGACCTGCGGATCCCTGGACCATTTGCGGAAGCGAAGGGAGAGCCAGCCGATGCCGATGCCAAAGGCGATCTCGCTGGCGACGATGAGGACAAACTCGCCGGCCGCCAGCGGCAGTGAGAAATGGCCGACCATGATGGCCGCAAGCGCGAAGCGGTAGAGGATCAGGGCGGTCGCGTCGTTCGCGAGCCCCTCGCCCTCGAGGATGACCAGGAGCCGGCGCGGTATGTTCAGGCGGCGCGCGATCGCGAGCGGCGCCACCACGTCGGGCGGCGCGACGATGGCCCCAAGCAGGAAGCCGATGGTCCAGGGCAGGCCGATGACATAATGCGTGGCCGCAGCCACCAGCGCCGCGGTGAAGATCACCGCGCCGACCGCGAGCAGCACGATCGGCCGCAGACTGTTCCTGAACTCGCGCCAGCTCATCGCGACGCTCGCCGAGTAGATCAGCGGCGGCAGCACCATCAGCAGCACCAGTTCCGGCGGCAGTTCCACCGGCGGCATGCCCGGCACGAAAGCGAGGCCGACGCCGGACAGCATCAGGAGAATGGCGGGCGCGATGTTGAAGCGGCGGGCGACCAGCGCGGTGCCGGCCAGCACCGTGAGCAGGATGAGAAAGGTCTGAAATTTCGCTGCGATCATGGCCTGTCTTGGCCCGGAAGCGGCCAAAAGGTCAATGCGTCGCGGCTCATGCCAGCCGTTCGGCCACCATGCGTCCGACGCGCGCGAACGCGGCTTCGATCTGCGCGGCGTTGGGCGTGCCGCCCTGGGTATAGGCCGCGATCAGGATTGGTTCATCCGCCTTGTTGTCGAGCTTGGGCCAGGCGACCGCGATATCGCCCGACGCATCCTTGCCGTTGTTGCCGGTCTTGTCGCCGATCTTCCAGCCTGCCGGCAGGCCGCCGCGCAGCCGGTTGGCGCCGGTCTTGCAACCCACCATCCATTCGGTGAGCTGGGTCCGCGAGGCCGGCGACAGTGCTTCACCCACCACCAGCCGCTTCAGATTGCCGGCCATCGCCGCCGGCGTGGTGGTGTCCCGGGGATCGCCGGGCGGTGAGCGGTTGAGCTCGGGCTCGTTGTGGTCGAGCCGCGAAGTGGTGTCGCCGAGCGATCGCCAGAAGGCCGTGAGCGCGGCGGGGCCGCCGATCCGCGCCAAGAGCAGGTTGGCGCAGGTGTTGTCGCTGAGCTCGACGATGGCCTTGCACATGTCGGTGACCGACATCGCGCCGGCGGCGAGATTTTGTTTGGCGACCGGTGCGTAGTCGAGCAGGTCGGCCTTTCCGTAGGGGATCATGGCCGCAAGCTGCTCCTCGCCGCGATCGGCCCGCGCCAGCACGCAGGCCGCGAGCGAAGCCTTGAATGTCGAGCACATGACGAAGCGCTCCTCGGCGCGCCATGCGAGCTTCGCGCCTGTCGCGAGGTTCTCGGCATAGACCCCGATCCGCCCGCCGGTTTCGCGCTCGTAGGATTCGAGCTCGGGTGGCGCCTCCGCGGCGAGCGCGGGGGAGGCGGCGATCCAGGCGAACGAGGCGAGCAGGGAACGGCGGTCCATTGGCATAAGGGACTTTCAGACATCGTCATTGCGAGCGCAGCGAAGCAATCGCTCGCAATGACGGAGAATGCGGGGCGAGTGTGCCGGATTTCGGGCAGTGCGAGGGTGCCCTCACTCCCTCAGGTCATACCGGTACGACTTCGACACGATCTGCCAGCCGTCGGCGAGCTTCATCGCCACCAGATAATCCGTGAAAAAGCGCGGCGGCAGTTGACACCTCACCTTGATGAAGGCGGTCTTGTCGTCCGAGCGGTCGATGGTGACGATGAAATCCTCGCGCGGCTTGCCTTCGGCCTTGCCGGAAGGGCGCTTGCGGACGCGATCGAGCCAGTCGGGCACGGTCAGCACCTGAAGCTCGCCCTTCTCGACCCAGCGCAAATCGGCGGAGGGATGGAAAATCGCGCCGAGTTTTTCGGCATCGCCCTCGTAAAGTCCGTCGAAATAGGATTGCACGACGGCTTCGACGCTCGAACGGTTCTGGCTCATGGGTCATCCCCTTGAATGATGGCTCGGGGCGAACTTAGTCCTGCACATCAAAATGCGCTATGGGTGTCTGCGCCAATTGCGCGAGGACGCTGGAATGACCGGATCAGAAAATTCGAACGCTCGTATCCTCACCGGCGAATGCTATTGCCGTGCCGTGCGCTATGAGGTCGCGGACGCGTTCTCTTACGCGCTGAACTGCCACTGTTCGAACTGCCGCCGCACCACCGGCTCCGCCTTCAAGCCGTTTGCCGGGATCGTGCAGGACAAGCTCCGCATCGTCCGTGGCGAGGACCAGCGCCTCGTCTATGGCGACGACACAACCCACGACGCGCACTGCGCCCGCTGCGGCTCGCTGCTTTATTCCCGGGTACGCGAGGGAAAATGGGTCCATGTCGCCATGGGAACCCTGGTTGGCGCCCCCTCGATCCGGCCGAGCGCCCATATTTTCGTCGGCTCCAAGGCGCCCTGGCATGAGATCACGGACGATCTGCCGCAGTACCGCGGCCACATCGCCGATGGCTGAGCGCATACTTGGCCTGCGGCAGCGAACCGCTATCGCTCTGGCGAGACTAAAGAGTTCCTTGGCAGTTTGCAGGCATCGTCTTCGTGACCTCCATCACAAGTGCGATGGCGGATTCTGCTAAGGCAATCCCCAAAGGGCGACCGAATTGCTCCCGATCTCTGGAAGTTCTGTCATGCGCAGCCTGCTCGGACTTTGTCCGCTTCTTCTGGCTCTCTTGTTCGGCGCTGCGCCCGCTCTCGCCGGAAAGCGCGTGGCGCTGGTCCTCGCCAACTCGTCCTATCAGTACGCGCCGTCGCTCGCGAACCCCGTCAACGACGGTGCTGTGATGGCGAAGACGCTGAAGGACGCCGGCTTCGAAATGGTGGAGTCCCGGCATGATCTGTCCGCGCTGGAGACGCGGCGCGTGCTGCGCGATTTTGCCGATGCGACGCGCGATGCCGACATCGCCGTGGTCTACTATGCCGGCCACGGCATCGAGGTCGAGGGCTCGAACTATCTGATCCCTGTTGACGCCAAGCTCGAACGCGACACCGACGTCTACGACCAGGGGCTGTCGCTCGACCGCGTCCTGGTTGCGGTCGAGCCCGCCAGGCAGCTGCGCCTGGTGATCCTCGACGCCTGCCGCGATAATCCGTTCGGCAAGACCATGAAGCGCACGGTTGTCTCGCGCGGCATCGGCCGCGGCCTCGCCCAGGTCGAGCCGAACAGCCCCAACACGCTGATCGCCTATTCGGCCAAGGCCGGCTTCACGGCGCAGGACGGCGACGGCGCCAACAGCCCCTTTACTATGGCACTGTCGAAGCATCTGACGACGCCGGGCCTCGACGTCCGTCGGGCGTTCGGCTTCGTACGTGACGACGTGCTCAAATCGACCGGCAACAAGCAGGAGCCGTTCGTCTACGGCTCGCTCGGCGGCGAGGACGTGCCGCTGGTGCCGGTCAAGGTGGTCGCGGCCGCTCCGGTGGCGCCGGTGGCGAGCCCGCAGGCGGCCGATATCCGCCGCGACTACGAGCTCGCGCTCCAGGTTGGCAACAGGCCGGCCTGGGAGGCATTCCTGGCCCAGCATCCTGACGGCTTCTATGCGAATCTCGCGAAGCTTCAGGTCGAAAAAATCGGTGCCGAGCAGGCCCATGCGGCGGCCACCGAGAAGGCGAAGCAGGCCGAGGCCGAACGCGATCGTCTTGCCGCCCTCGGCGCGCAGGAGGATGCGCAGGCCAGGGCTGCGGCTGATGCGAAAGCCGCCGAGCAGGCGCAGCTTAGCGCGCAGAAGGTCAAGGAGCAGGCGCAGCAGCAGGCGGCCGCGGCCGAGCAGCAGCGCGTCAACCTCGCCGCCGCGGCGCCAAGTGCTGCACCCGCCAGCACGGCGAGCCCCGCCGGCACCAGCGTCGCTTCGCTGACGCCGACGACCACGCCGGCCGACCTCAGCCGCTTGGTGCAGACCGAGCTCGGCCGCGTCGGCTGCTTCTCCGGGCAGGCCGATGGCAACTGGAATACGACTTCGCGGCGCTCGCTGTCGCAGTTCAACCGCTACGCCGGCACCAGGCTCGACGTGAAAGTGGCGAGCACCGATGCGCTCGATACTGTCAAGTCAAGGCCGTCGCGCGTCTGCCCGCTGGTCTGCGAGCACGGCTTCAGGGCCGACGGCGACAAGTGTACGAAGGTCGTTTGCCGTGAGGGCTATGCGATCAACGACGACAATGCGTGCGAGAAGCAGCGCATCGCCAAGCCCGCAACCGCCAGGCGCGATGACGGCGATGAGCGTTCCGCACGGCAGCGCCGTCAGGCCGGTGGCGCGGCGGGCGGCTATGGTGCCGCCGCGGGCATTGCGGCTGCCGCGAGCGCCGGCCGCGCCTCGGGTGGCGGGCAGATTTTCTGCAATGGCAGCAGCTGCCGCCCGGTCAACCGCGGCTGTCATCTCGAATATCGCGGCGGCGGCGGCCCCGGCAACGACGCCAATGCCGAGGTGTGCAACTAGGATCGCGCCATCGACGTCAGTTCGAGATCGCGCTTGCCGCGATGTTCACTGTCAGCGCCAGCAGCGCCGTGTTGTAGATGAACGACACGATGCCATGCGCGGTCGCGGTGCGGCGGATGGTCTTGTCGGTGATGCCGACGTCGGAGACCTGCGCGGTCATGCCGATCACGAACGAGAAATAGACGAAGTCCCAATAATCGGCGTGATCTTCCTTGTCGCCGCTCGGGAATTGCAGCCCGCCCGGCGGGTGCCGGTAGTAATCATGGGCGTAATGCAGCGCGAAGATCGTGTGCACGGCGGCCCATGACAGCGCGATGGTGGCGATCGCGATGGTCAACTCCCACGCCCCGCGATGCGGCGTGCCGAGCTCGGACACGATCGCGGCGATGCTGGCGAAGGCGCCGATCGCCGTCACCAGCAGGATCACGAAGCGGCCGTCGTCCTGCATCGCGGCACTACGGCGGATGTGCTGCTGGTCGTTGCACAGCATCATCGCATAGACCAGCACGAGATAAACCGTGATCAACGCATCCCAGCCGAACAGCAGCCGCGTCACCAGCCGGTGCGATCCCGGCAGCAGCAAGCAGACCAGGATGCCGGCGGCGAGCGCGATGAAGGTGCGCGGTCGCGCGTAAATCAGCCGCATCGGCCGCGACATCTTGCGGAAGCGGACGAGGACGGGATCGTCTTTGTCGGCGGCCATGATGGCTCCAGCCCTCTCGCTCAACTCTCGTTGTCGCCGCAGCGGCGGCCTGCTCCCTCGCCCCATTTGCGGGGAGAGGATCGGGGTGAGGGGGCGCCTCCGCAAGGACGGTGAGAGCTGGATTCGCGGAGGCTCCCTCTCACCCGATATTCAAGCCGCGCTTGAATATCGACCTATCCCCGCAAGCGGGGCGAGGTGAAGATCGTGCACTACATCAGTTCTTCCGCTCGGCGACGAAGCGCGCGGCGGCCTGCAGAACGGCGGCGCGGTCGCCGAAGATCGACACGGCGCCGTCGGCTCGTGCGAGCAGGTCGCGCACGCGCTGCTTGGCGCCTTCGATGCCGAGCTGGGTGACGAAGGTGGTCTTGCCGAGCGCGGCATCGGCGCCGGCCGGCTTGCCGAGGGCCGCCGCATCGCCTTCGATGTCGAGCAGATCGTCGGCGATCTGGAAGGCTTCGCCGAGCGCGCGGCCGTAATCGTCGAGCGCCTGGTATTCCTTCTGCGAGGCCTGGCCGAGGAGGGCACCGGCAATGCAGCCGTAGCGCAGCAGTGCGCCGGTCTTCATCTGCTGAATGCGGGCGACGTCGATCGGCTCGTTGCCGCCAAAGCGGCCTTCGCCGGCGAGATCGAGAATCTGGCCGCCGACCATGCCGCCGATGCCGGCGCAGCGCGCCAGCGCGCGCGTCAGCAGGAGGCGCACATTGGCGTCGCGGTGGATCTCATCGCGGGTGACGATGTCGAAGGCGAGCGTCAGAAGGCCGTCGCCGGCGAGGATCGCGGTCGCGTCATCGGTCTTCTTGTGCAGGGTGGGGCGGCCGCGGCGCAGGTCCGAATTGTCCATCGCCGGCAAATCGTCATGGATCAGCGAGTAGCAGTGGATGCATTCGAGCGCGGCGCCCACGAGCAGCGCCGCTTCGCGGGGAACGCCGAACACGGCCGCGCTCTCGACCACCAGGAACGGCCGCAGACGCTTGCCGCCGTTCAGGCTCGAATAGCGCATTGCGTCCATCAGTCGCTTGGGACGGGCGATCTCATCGTGCAGGATGTCATCCGCCAGCAGGCGTCCAAGCAGGGCTTCGGTGTCATCAGCGGTCTTGTCCAGGCGTTTGGCGAAATCGGACGGGGACGTGCCGGTCATCAACAAGGGCTCCAGAACTAAAATTCGGCGGGACAATCCTTTATGCGCCCGCCCCAGTCAATCGTTTGGAAGGCCTAAAAAGTGCTGGAAAAGGCCCGAATTATCACAGACTTAATGGCGGGATCCGTGGCCGCGTTTCATTTTGCGCCGGAAAGGTCGATTTGCGCATCGTCAAGATCCTGCTGGTAGCGCTCGTGGTCGTGGCTCTCGCGCCCTACGTGATCGCGCCGTTCTACCGCACCGGCCATCCCGTTTCGACGCTGATGGCCTGGCGGTCGCTTCGGGGCGCGCCGATGCATCGGGAGTGGATCGATCTGGCCGCGATGTCGCCCTCGCTGCTGCGATCGGTGGTGGCGGCTGAGGACGCCCATTTCTGCAAGCATCACGGCATCGACTGGGGCGCGCTGCGCGAGGCGATCGACGATGCGAAGGAGGACGGTACGCCCTTCCGGGGCGCCTCCACCATCACCCAGCAGGTGGCAAAGAACTTGTTCCTCTGGCAGGGGCGGGATTTCGTCCGCAAGGCGCTGGAATTCCCGCTGGCGCTGTGGATCGATTTCGTCCTGCCCAAGGCGCGAATCCTCGAGATTTACCTCAACATCGCCGAGCTAGGCCCACAGGGCCAGTTTGGGGTCGAGACGGCGAGCGCCTATGCCTTCGGCAAATCGGCGGCCAACCTCTCGCCCCGGGAGGCGGCGCTTCTGGCCTCGATCCTGCCCAATCCGGTCAAACGGAGCGCCCGGACCCCCGGGCCTGGTGTCCGGCGGCTGGCGGGGACCTATGTGGCGAGGGCGCAGGCGAACTCGCTTTTGACCTGCTGGCGGGAAAATCGCTGATTTTGGGCCATTTTCGGACGTATTTTCCGGTCCAAAAGCCTAGATTTACGGCCAGCCTTCCTCTATAAGCCCGGCCTTGATCGGCATTCAGCTCGCCTCGGTTTGCGGGTGCTGAGCCGTCCCCTCGCGGACGATGCCCTGACAACACCAATCCCTAGAGGATATTGAAATGGCCGTTCCGAGAAGAAAAACCTCGCCGTCGCGTCGTGGCATGCGCCGCTCGGCAGACGCCATCAAGAAGCCGACCTATGTGGAAGACAAGGACTCCGGCGAGCTCCGTCGTCCGCACCATCTCGACCTCAAGACCGGCATGTACAAGGGCCGTCAGGTCCTGAAGAAGAAAGAGTCCTGAATTTAGGACCTTTCTCCGGGCAGGATCATTTCGCCTGCCTGATTTCGGCCACCCAATGAGATATGACAATGACGGCGGCGGAGCCAATGCTTCGCGGCCGCATTGTCCTGTCCGGATATCTTGATCGAGAAGGCTTTTCGCCGATGGTCGGTTTCCCGCTGCTCCTGATTCCACTCGCGGTCTACAACATCATCGCCTTCCTGATGCCGAGCGTGTCCTTCACGGACGTGCTGTTCAAGGTGCCGATGATCACGGGCGAGACCTGGCCGGTCACGCTCGCCGACGTGATGCTCGCGCTCGGTATCGTGTTGCTGCTGTTAGAGGTGGTCAAAGGCGCGCGGCCCGGCTCGAAATTCCTGATGGATCATCTGCTGTCACTGATCGTGTTCGGCGCTGCCGCGGCCGAATTCGTGATGTGGCCCAAATTCGGCAACTCCACCTATTTCCTGCTGGTGCTGCTCGCGATGGCCGATTTCCTCGGCGGTATCGCCCAGCGTACGCGCCGCCGCGTCACCTATGTCGCGGAGACGACAGTGCCGGCGCCGCGCAAGGCCAAGCGCCAGGCCGAAGCGGCAACGGACGACGCGGCGCCCGAACCCAGGTTCGAGCCGGTGCCTGCGCCGGCGGTGCCACCCGCGCCTTCAGCGCAGTCGGTCGCCGAATCCGTGCTGAAGGATCATCCCGCGCCGAAGCCGGTGAACCCGCCCTCGCCGGAAATTCCCTCACCGGATTTGCAGCCGGGCAACGGCACGCCGCCGTCTCCCGACGCGCCGCGCTGATCTGCTTCAAGCCACCTCTGCTTCAAGCCACCTGCCGCGTGCGCGCGGTGACGCTTCCGAGCGGGTGCTTGTCGCCATAGGCCATCTGCGCATCCTCGGACGAGGCGCGGCGGAGCCGGCTGGCCTGAGGCAGGTGCTCGGCATTGGCGATGAGTTGGGTGACGAAGCTCGGATCGGGACGGGGCAGCGGCGCCTTGTGGACCCACTGCAACGTCGGCAGCAGCGGTACCAGGTCCGTGCCCGTGCCGTTGTCCGCGCAGTCCGATCGATCAGTACTTAACATCGCAATCACCGTTGATCCGGCGAGGCCTGTCGCGTTTCGAGACGCTGGCGCCGGTGCGTGTCATGTACTCGCAAGGCCTATGCCGGCCGGGCCGGTTTGGTTCCGCGGGCCTGCGAAACATGGTTTCCAAATTGTTTATGAACTTTGCCTAGAGTCGGAGTCGAATCTGGCCGTATTCTGTGCCGACTCAGGACTCCCTGCTGTCCCGAAACGAGGCGATCTTGACCCCTGCATTGCCGCAAGCCTCCGACATCCTGGCCGCTCTTGGTCAGGCCGTTTTCGCCTGGGACATCGCCAGCGATTCCATCGTGTGGGGTGAGCAGGTCGCAAGCGTCTTTCCCGGCATCCCGCCCGAGCGGCTCGCGACTGGCGCCGAATTCGCCAAGCTGATCGAGCCCGCGCAGACGCTGCGGACCGCCGCGCTGGCGCAGACCTCGCCGGTGCACGGCGCCGACGGCACGCCCTACCGGGTCGAATACGGCGTGCGCATGAGCGCTGCCGATCCCGTGGTCTGGATCGAGGAGACCGGCCGCTGGTTCGCCGGTCCCGATGGCCGCCCGGTGCGCGCGATCGGCTCCATCCGCATCAACAATGAGCGCCACGCCCGCGACGAGGAATTGACCAAGCTGGCTCGGCTCGATCCCCTGACCGGCGAGCTCAATCGTTCCCACCTGATCGCGGCGCTGGCCGAGGCGATCGAGGAGACGACCCGCTTCCGCTCGACCGCAGCCTTCATGCTGGTCGGCATCGATCATCTCGCCCGCGTCAACGACGCCTTCGGCTTCGATGTCGCGGACGCCGTGATCCTCGACGTGGCCAAGCGCATCCGCGCCCGCCTGCGCGGCGGCGACGTGCTCGGCCGCTTCTCCGGCAACAAGTTCGGCCTGATCCTGAAGAACTGTACCGTCGATGACATGAACGTCGCCGCCGAGCGCTTCCTTGCCGGCATCCGCGACGAGGTGGTGCCGACCAAATCCGGCCCGGTCTCGGTCACGGCGTCGATCGGCGCGGTCAGCGTGCCGCGCTATGCCCGCAGCACCGACGAGGCCGTCAATCGCGCTCATGAAACGCTGGACGCGGCAAAACAACGCCGCGTCGGTTCGTTCGCGGCGTGGCGCCCGGATGCCGCGCGCGACGCACAGCGCCGCGTCAACATCCGTGTCACCGACGAGATCGTCACCGCGCTGAACGAGCGACGCATCAAGCTCGCTTATGAGCCGGTGGTCTCGGCCGCCTCGCGCGACTGCGCGTTCCACGAATGCCTGGTGCGGATGGACCAGGGTGACGGCCAGGTGCTGCTGGCACCCGACATCGTGCCGGTCGCCGAGCGGCTCGGCCTGATCCGCCTGGTCGATCACCGCGTGCTCGAGCTCGTGGTCGCCGAGCTCGCGGCCGCACCCGACATCTGCCTCAGCCTCAACATCTCGCCTGATACGACGATGGATCCGGACTGGTGGGCTGGAATTGAGTCGCTGATGCTGGCCCACCCCGGCGTCGCCGAGCGGCTGATCGTCGAGATCACCGAGACGGTCGCGATCCAGGACATCGATGACGTGCGCGGCTTCGTCACGCGGCTGAAGAATTTCGGCAGCCGCATCGCCATCGACGATTTCGGCGCCGGCTACACCTCGTTCCGAAACCTGCGCAAGCTCGGCGTCGACATCGTCAAGATCGACGGCGCCTTCGTGCAGAATATCACCCGTTCCGCCGACGACCGCGCCTTCGTGCAGACCCTGATCGACCTCGCCCGCCGCCTCGACATCAAGACGGTCGCCGAGTGGGTGCAGGACGAAGAGGCCGCCGCCATGCTGCGCGACTGGGGCTGCGATTACATCCAGGGCCGCCTGATCGGGCTCGCCTCAGCCGACCGCCCATGGGGCACGCCGCCGGACAGCGCGCTGCCCGCTGCGAGCTGAGACGTCGTAGTGTGGGCAAAGCGAAGCGTGCCCACCATCGACACCACACGGCGAGAGAAATAGTGGGCACGGCGCAAGCGCGCCTTTGCCCACCCTACAATTGCGCTTGTGGGCTCGACTCTCTCCTCCGTCATTGCGAGCGCAGCGAAGCAATCCAGACGCTTTCCGCGGTGGCAGTCTGGATTGCTTCGCTGCGCGGACAATGACGATGTGGCCGCTACGCGACGCAAATACCGGGCACCGCGACCTTCTGGAACAGATGCGGGCTCGCGACTGCGGATGCGGGGTAGGCGGCGATCTTTGCGCGGAATTCCGGGTGGGTGAAAGCGGCGCGAAAATGCGCGTTGGATTCCCACACCGCGTAATTCAGGTAGGTCGGGCTGTCGCCGACACCGCGGTGAAGCTGGGTGGAGATGAAACCGGGCTGGCGCTTCATGAAGGCCGCGTCGTCCTGCCACGTCTTGAGGAAGCCCTGCTCATCCTCGGCGTCGAGCGTGAACACGTTGACGAGCACCACGGGGCCGGCTTCGAGCGCGATCTGACGGTCGATCGGGAAGGCAGGGTCGAGGGGACGCATGAGGGGCATGATATTGCTCCGGTCAATCTGGTGTCATAATGTCAATTTGACAGTCCCGGGTATAATTAATTGACATCATGGTGTCAATACGGATCAGTGGTGCCAAATGAACAAGACCAAACGGAACCCGGCGGGCGAAGCCCTGACCCGCCTCATCCTCGACCTGTTCCGTGCCAATAGCCTGCTTCTGACCGCTGGCGACCGGCTGGTGACGTCGCTCGGCCTCACCAGTGCGCGCTGGCAGATCCTGGGAGCGATCGCTGACGCCGAGCGCCCAGAGCCGGTCGCCTGGCTCGCCCGCAATCTCGGCGCCAATCGCCAGAACGTGCAGCGCATCGTCAACGACCTCGCGCGTGATGGTCTCGTTGTCTTCGAGACGAACCCGCATCATCGCCGGGCGCAGCTCGTAGTTCTCACCGACAAGGGCAGGCAGATCTACGATGCCGCCGGCCGCCTGCAGGTCCCGTGGGTCAACGGCCTGTCCGATGGCTTGTCAGTGAAGGAGATCGAGATCGCCCACCGAGTGATTGGCGCCCTGCGTGATCGACTCGAAGGAACCGGCGAGGATTGATTGCGCATACCGCGAAGTGGCGGGATCTGCGCAACAACAATGGGAGAGATGGTGGGCATGGCGCTAACGCGCCTTTGCCCACCCTACAAACCTGCAGATTTCCTCACGCCCCCTCGTCCAGCGCCACCAGCTCGCGCTTCTTGCGCAGTGCGGGCAACAGGGGCGCGATCAGCAGCACCATCGCCAGCCCGAGGCACGTCGCCGAGATCGGCCGCTGCACGAAGGTCCAGAGATCGCCCTGCGACAGGATCAGCGATTTTCGCAGATTGTTTTCCAGCATCGGCCCGAGCACGAACGCCAGCACCAGCGGCGCCGGTTCGTAGCCGAGCTTGCGCATGAAATAGCCGATGATGCCGAACGCGATCATCACATAGACGTCGAACACGTTGTTGCTCGAACAGTAGACGCCGAGAATCGTGAACAGGATGATCAGGGGGAACAGGATGTTGTAGGGCAGCTTCAGGAGTTGCACCCACATGCCGATCATCGGCAGATTGAGGATCAGCAGCATGACGTTGCCGATATACATGCTGGCGACGATGCCCCAGAACAGGCCGGGGTTTTGCGTGATCAGCAGCGGTCCCGGCTGGAGGCCGTGGATCACGAAGGCCCCTAACAGCAGCGCCATCACCACGTTCGGCGGGATGCCCAAGGTCATCAGCGGAATGAAGGCGCCGCCGGCCGCCGCGTTGTTGGCGGATTCGGGGCCGGCGACACCCTCGATCGCGCCATGGCCAAAACGCTCTGGTGATTTCGACAGCCGCTTCTCCAGCGCGTAGGAGGCGAACGAGGCCACCACCGCGCCGCCGCCCGGCAGGATGCCGAGTAAAAAGCCGAGCAGCGTGCCGCGCGCCACCGGGCCGGCGCTCGCCTGCCAATCGGCCTTGTTGGGCAACAGCTGCGTGATCTTGGCGTTGATGATGTCGCGCTTGATCGCCTGCTCGGTGTTGAGCAGCACCTCGGTGACGCCGAACAGGCCCATCACGACGGGCACGAGACCGATACCGTCGATCAGTTCCATGCGGCCGAATGTCAGCCGCGGCTGCGCGGTGATGCTGTCGAGCCCGATGAGCCCGAGCACGACGCCAATGCACGCCATCAAGAGCGCCTTCGGCATCGAGCCCTGGGTCAGGAAGGTGAGCACCACGAGGCCGAGCACCATCAGACTGAAATACTCGGCCGGGCCGAACGCGATCGCGATGCCGGCAAGTCGTGGCGCCACCAGCATCAGTGCGACTAGTGCAAACGTGCCGGCGATGAAGGAGCCGAACGCGGAGATGCCGAGCGCGGGGCCCGCGCGGCCCTGCTTCGCCATCTGGTGGCCGTCGATGCAGGTGACGACGGAGGCGGCTTCGCCGGGGATATTGACCAGGATCGAGGTGGTCGAGCCGCCATACATCGAGCCGTAGTAGATGCCGGCCATCATGATGATGCCGGATTCCGGCGTGCCCGACAGCGTCACGGGCAGCAGCAACGACATCGCCGAGATCGGACCGATGCCGGGCAGCACGCCGACCAGCGTGCCGATGAAGACGCCGATGAAACAATAGAGCAGGTTGATCCCGGTCAGTGCGACGCCGAACCCATGCGCGACATTGGCAAGCGTATCCATGGGGTCAGCCGATCCCGAACAGGCCCGAGGGCAACTGGATCAGAAGCAGCCGCTTGAGCACCCACCACATGCCTGATGGCACCAGCACGGCGATCGGGATCGCCAGCGTCCAGCGCACGGGATCGATCAGCCGCAACAACAGCAGCAGCAACGGGATCGACGACAGCAGGAATCCCAGCGGCTCCAGGGCGAAGGAGAACGCAGTGAGGCAGGCGATGACGAGAAGCGGCTTGCTCCAGCGCACGTGCTCCCAGCGCGAGGCCAGCGTCGGGCCGCCCTCGGTGATCGCCGAGATGATGATGCTTGTCGCAAACACGCACATCAGGATGCCCGTGTAGAACAGCACGTAGCCGGAGCCGGGATCGTTGATGGTGCCGAGCTTCAGCTTCAGCCCCGACCAGATCACGAAGCCGCCGAGCGCGAGCCCGATCAGCCCGCCCCACAGTTCGGAGTTGTCGAGGCGGAGTTTGACGTTGGTTTGGTCGTTCATGTGAAACACCTCTCGACCACCGTCACCCCTGCACAACGGCGAAGCCGATGTCGCTGGGGTGGCCGCTTCCTCAGCGGCCCTCGAAGGACGGCGGTGCCCCGATCCATCCTTCGAGGCGAGCCGCAAGGGCAGCTCGCGCCTCAGGATAACGCCAGCATATGCGGCAGCAGAACGCTACTTCTTCGCAAGCCCGAGCGTGTCGATCACCTTGCGCTCGGAATCCGTGACCTCGATGACGAATTTCTTGTAGTCCTCGGTGTTCTTGTAATTCGGCACCATGTCGTATTTGGCGAGCGTCGCGATCACCGCGGGGTCCTCGACCGCCTTCTTGAAGGCATCGTGCAGCTTGGCGACGATTTTTGGATCCATCCCCTTCGGGCCGGCGATGCCGAACGGGGAATCGTAGACCATGGGATAGCCGAGCTCCTTCAGCGTCGGTACGTCAGGATAGTTCGGCGATCGCGCGCCGGTCCACACCATCAGCAGCTTCAGCTTGCCGGCATCGACGAGCGGCCGCCAGCCGGTGGAGTCGGCCTGCAGCATGGTGTGCTGGCCGAGCACGGCGGCGTTGGTCTCGGCGCCGCCCTTGAACGGCACCTGCGTCAGCTTGATGCCGGACATCGCCGCGATCTGCTCCATGCCGATGTGCAGTGAGGTGCCGGTGCCAGGCGTCGCGTAGGTCACCTTGCCAGGATTTGCCTTCGCGAACTCGACGACGTCCTTCCAGGACTTGAACTGCGACTCCGCGCTGGTGGTCACGCCGAACGTATAGCCGGTGAGGTGAATGATGTAGGAAAAGTCCTTTGACGGATCCCATGACACTTCCTGCATCAGCGGCAGGCGGAAAACGGTAATGGGGAGCTGTGAGATGGTGTAGCCGTCTGGCTTCGCGGCGGCTGCCATGGTCGCGGGTCCCACCGTGCCGCCGCCGCCGGCCTTGTTGTCGATCACGATCGGCTGCCCCAGCACTTTCGAGGCGCTGTCGGCGATCGCGCGCATGGAGATGTCGGTTGATCCGCCGGCCGGCCAGGGCACGATCAGCGTGATGGGTTTGACGGGATAGTCCTGTGCACCGGCGGCGGTCGCGAGCAGCGCGCCCACAACATGCATGGCGGCAACGGCAATCGTCTTCAGCCCGTATCGCGACATCCAAACTCCTCCCTCGCGGCGGCCTCGTTGGATCGCCGTTTCTCGTTGTTGTGACAACGATTGTTCCTGAAATCATGGGAGAAGAAAAGCGTATTGCGCGGACTGCCCGCAGGGGACGAGACGGCGATCCCGCCGGAAAAGGCACGTGCGACAATTCGTCGTTTGGACGCGTGCCGAGAGGCGGAATTTGGGACGGACCGAAGCCGTTACGCCACGCGCCGGACCGCGTTCAGCGTCTCGATGGTGCGTCCGACCTCGGCTGCCGGGCACGGCCTGCCGAAATAATAGCCCTGAACCGCGGTGCAGCCGCATTCACGAACGAAGTCGAGCTGCTCGAGCGTCTCGACACCTTCCGCCGTGGTCTCGACGCCGAGCACGGAGCCGAGGCTGGCGATGGTGCGGACGATGGCGACGCTCTCCGGGCTTTCGCCGAGCGTGCCGACAAAGGAACGGTCGATCTTGATGCGGTCGAACGGAAACTTGCGCAAATAGCTCAGCGAGGAATAGCCGACGCCGAAATCGTCGAGGCTGACGCGCACTCCAAGCGCGCGGAGCTGGTGCAGGATCTCGATCGTCGCCTCGCTGTCGTCGAGCAGCGCCGTCTCGGTGACCTCGAGCTCGAGCCGCTGCGGCGGCAGGCCGGCTTCCGCAAGCGCGCTCGTGACCATCGCCACCAGTCCGCGCGAGCGGAACTGCACCGGCGACAAATTGACCGCGACAGTGATATCGGGCCAGGACGCCGCGGTCGCACAGGCTGTGCGCAGCACCCATTCGCCGATCGGGACGATCAGCCCGTTCTCCTCCGCGAGCGGAATGAATTCGGCGGGGGAGACGAAGCCGCGCGAGGGATGTTTCCAGCGCAGCAGCGCCTCGAAGCCGGTGAGCTCGGTGGTGTCGAGCCGCACCTGCGGCTGAAAGACGAGGTGAAATTCGCGTGCTTCAAGCGCGCTGCGCAGATCGTGCTCCAGCGCGTGCCGGCTGCGCGCCTCTTCCTCCATCTCGGGCTCGAACAGCTGGTAGGCGCCGCGCCCCTTGGCTTTGGCCTGGTACAGCGCGAGGTCGGCGCATTTCATCAGCTCGTCGGCATCGAGCCCGTGATCGGGCGCGATGGCGATGCCGACGGAAACGCCGACATGGATCGACTGGCTCTCCAGCGGCGGCGGGTGGCCGATGATCTCGACCAGGCGGCGGGCGAGCCGTTCCGCCGACTGCGGCTGCGGTCCGCGCTGGAGAACGGCGAACTCGTCGCCGCCGAGGCGGGCGACGGTGTCATGTTCGCCGACATTCTCCTTCAGCCGTGCCGCGACCCAACGCAGAAGCCGATCGCCGGCGGCGTGGCCGAGGCGGTCGTTGACCGTCTTGAAATTATCGAGGTCGAAGCACAGCACGGCCATCGCACCGCCGGCGATCGCGACCTGGTTCAGTCCCTCGCCCATTTTCTCGCGGAACAGCGTGCGGTTGGGCAGGTCGGTCAGTGAATCGTGCTGCGCCATGTGCGCTACACGGGCCTGGGCCTTGTGGCGCTCGGTGACGTCCTCATAGGTGACGACCCAGCCGCCATGCTCCATCCGCTTGTGATTGAGCTTGATGATGCGGCCGTCGTTCAGGTGGCGGTGCAGCGTGTGCTCGCCCTCGCGCAGCCTCTCGACATAGTCGGCATAGATCTTCGCGGCGGTCGTGTTCGGATGGATGCCGAGATCGCAGCTATGCTGCATGATCTCGCGCATCGAAACGCCGGGCTTCACGATGTCGGGCGACAGCCCATACATCTCGATATAGCGGCGATTGCAGACGATCACGCGCAGGCTCGAATCGAGCATGCACAGGCCCTGGCTCATGTTGTTCAGCGCCGCGTCGAAGCGGCGGTACTGCTCGCTCAGCTCCTCGATCGCGCGCTCGCGGTCGGTGATGTCCTCGTAGGTGGCGACGAAGCCGCCTTCGGGCAGCGCGCAGTAGCGCACCGAGACCACGGTGTCGTTCGACATGCGCCGGCGCATCGGCGAGGAATCGTGGTTCGCGATCCTCGCGCTGGCGGCCTCCAGCAGCTGTTGCGGGCTGTATTCGGAGGCGAACGCCCCGTTCGCCATCGACCGCTCGATCAGCTCGCCGAGATGCGTGCCAGGCCTGGTTTCCTCCGGCGACAGCCGGTAGATCTTGCGGTAGGTGGTGTTGCAGACGCGCAGGCGCATGTCGCTGTCGTAGAAGGCGAGCCCGTGCGCCATGTTCTCCAGCGCCGCATCGAGGATGAAGTTCTGCTGCCGCAGCGTCTCTTCGTACTGCAGCCGCTCGGTGACGTCCTCATGCACCGTCACCCAGCCGCCGTCGGGCAGGAAGCGAGAGACCGCCTGCACCATCCGGCCGTCATAGCGCATCACCAACAGGGTCTTCGCTTTCCCGGCGCGCACGTCCTCCAGGCGCGTGTGGCGGAATTCATCAATCGGCATGCCCGGCAGGTTGCCGCGCGACAGCCAGTGTTCGATGACCGTGTTGTGCGTGACGCCCGGTTTCACGATTTGGGGGTCGAGATTGTAGAGGTTCAGGAACCGCTCGTTGCAGACGACGACACGGCTGTCGGCATCGTACATGATGAGCCCGTGCGACATGTTGGCGAGCGCGTGCTGGCTGCGCTCGGTCTGCACGCGCAATTCCGCCTCGAGCCGGGCGAGGCGGCTGACGTCATCGCAGATCGTCATCCAGCCGCCGCCGGGAAGCGGCTTCAGCTCGAGCGCCATGACGAGTCCGCTTGCCAGTCGCTGCTCCGTGCGGAACGGCTTCCCGCCTGCGATCTGCGCGATCCGCTTGGTATACAGCGCGTCGAGCTCGTGTTGCGGGAAGTTGCCGCGCGCCGCGCTGTGCGCAAGCACTTCGCGGTAGCTCGTGCCGACATGCACGATGTCGGCCGACATGTCGAACAGTGACAGATAGCTCTGGTTGACCAGCACGATCCGGTTGTCGGCGTCGTAGACGCAGACACCCTGCTCCATGTGGTCGAGCGCGAGCTGGCTCAGCGAGACCAGGGCCTGCGGGCCCTGTTCGCGGCGTGCACCAGGTTCGTTGTCGCGGGGCGACGTCATGGGATCGACCGGGTCTCGGCGGGCAATAGACCTAACGCAACTTAATTCAACCGCGGAGGGTAACGAAGAGGCGGGAAAATTCCCTTAAGCGCCGTAGTTTACGGAGGGTGACCGGGGATGGAGAGACGTGTGCCGAGCGCGCGACAAACTCCGCTGTCGTCCCTGCGTCCGCAGGAAGACAGCGCATTCTTGGCCCGAGCGTCCCCTACGGCCCGTACAGCACGAGTTCCGTGTCCGTGAGGTCGCCGAGCTGCGGCCGGTGCGGACCCTTGAAATATTTACGGCCGCGCCGCTCGGTGTAGATGCCGGCGAGGCCGGGAATCGGGCCATTGGAATCGATCGCCACCGAGATCTTGCCGAGTCGCAGCAGCAGCCGGCCGATGCGGCCTGCGCAGGCGGCGTATTCGGCGGCGCTGCGGCAATAGATCAGCTTCATCGCCGGCGGCGCGATGAAGCCGCGGCGGATGCGCACCGGCTGCAGGATGAAGGGGAACGTTCCCTTCGGGGTGCGGCAGACCAGGCTGAGGCAATTGTAGCGGGCATGCCGTGTGAGGAGCTGCGTCTCGTCGTCGGTCAGCCCTTCGATCGTCTTGGCGTGTTGCGAGATGACCTCGATCTTGCTCCAGCGCGGAGGCCGCGCGAGTGCGGGCACCGAGAAGAAGATGCCGTGGCAATAGGCACGAAAGCCCTGCGTCTCGATGATCGGCCAGGTCCACGGGGCCGGGCTGATGTTGAGATAGGTGACATCCTTGTGCCGCTGCGCGATCTTGGTCAGCAACGGGGCGTAGTTGCGGTAGGCCGGATCGACATACCAGCTCGACAGATTGCACTGGATGGCGGTCTCTTCGCCGTGCTTTCGCGCCGTGTAGATCAGCAGCAGCACGCCGACGGGCGCGCCGTCATTGTCGAGCATGTAGCCGAAGCGCGGATAGCCCTCCGGCACGGGCCGGAAGGCCTGCCGGCGCAGACCCTGGATCCAGTAGTTGCGCGAGCGGCCGACGAAGCCGCGCGTCAGCAGGTCCGCGACCGCATCGACATCGGCCTCGGTGATCTCGCGGCATCGGACCTTGGTGTGGATCACGCTGGTTTTACCCGTGGAAATGGCAGGCCTCGTTCGCTCTATCGCTTCAGCACGATCTTTTCGGAAAACCGCCCCGCACTTCTCCGGATCATGCTCTAGCGCCAGCCTTCACCATGGGCATCGGCCGTGGCTAACGGCTGCATGCCCATGATCTCCCGCACCTTGGCGGGCCAGGCGGCGAGATCGGTGCCGTGGGTGTGGAACATGGCGACGGCCAGGCGGTCCATGCCGAAGGCGACGCAGCCGGTGTGGGCCGGTTCGCCATTGGCGTCCTGGATGCCCCAGGTCGTGCCGAAATGCTCGCGGTGATAGTTGAAGCTCATGCAGGCGGTCGGCTGATCCTCCGAGCGGAGCGGGATCAGGAGCTCGAATTTGAGCTGCTGCTGCTTCTGGCTGACCGCCTTGATCTGGCCGACGCGGCCGAAGAACGGGTCGCTGGCATAGTCGACGCGGAAGGTCAGGCCGAGGTCGCGCGCAATCGCCTGCGCGCGCACCATCCAGCGCTCGCGGAAATCCGCAACGTCGTCGGGGCTGCCGATGCAGACATATTCGCGCATCCGGAACGATTGCAGCCGGTCGAGATGTTTCGACGGCTCGCGGCGGAAGCAATCGGCGGCGACGTCGAAGCGCAGGCCGCCCTTCGGCAAAGGTCCGCGGCTCGCCGCGATCGGATAGACCGGGTAGCAGGCGGCGGGCGACAGCACGAGGTCGGCCGGCGAGAGCGATGAAGTCCAGTCGCCGCCGGCATCGAAGCGGCTCACCGCCGCGTTGATCTCGCGTTCGGTGCCGTGCAGGCCGCAAACGCAGCCGAGCAGGTTCGGAAAGCTTTTGAGATAGCCGGATTTCTCGAGCTGGGCCCGGCTCATCACCGGCGGAAAGCGCATGACCTCGGTGCCGGTCTCGCGATGGTTCGTGATCAGCGCGGCGAGACGCTCGACGACGCCCTCATAGAGCGCGGTGCGGGCGTAAACGCCGTCCGATCCCATAGGGTGGAACAGCTTGTCGGCGAGATGATCGAGCGGATCTGCGATTTGCGGCGCGGTCTCGGGCGAGCTGGGGAGAACAGCAATGTTCATTGTTCGACTTCCTGCTATCTGAAATTGTTCTTTTTGGCCGAAAGGCACGTCAGTCGCGAAGGCTTTCTAGTCTCGAAGGCTTGCCGGAATGCCGCTCATCAGCGTCGAAGTGGCGGCGTTGGCGAGAATGCGGTCGTTGTTGATCATGATCGGCGAGGACAGCACGTCGCGCAGGTGGCGGCCCATGGTGAACTCGCCGTCGTTGCGGTAGCCGGAAAGGCCCGCGGTGCGCATCGCATGCATCACGGTCTCGACCGCGAGCTCGGAGGCCTGCACCTTCAACAGCGTGATCGAGGATTGGAAATCGAGCGAGCTCAGCGCGCGCTCGTCATGCTCGGCGCGGGCAAAGGTGTCGACATTGGCCGCGATCAGCGCGCGCAGCTTGGCCAGCGACATCTTCGCGGCCGTGAAATGCGCCGCGGCCGGCGGCATCTGGCCGCCCGAGGTGCGGGCCGCCTTGCGAACGAAGGCCTGCGCACGGGTCACGGCCGCAGCGGCGATGCCGGCCCAGGCCGAGGACCAGCACAGATGCGCGAACGGCGTCATGGTCTGGGCATGGATCTTGTCATAGGATTCCGGGAAGATGCGGTCGGCCGGGCAATCGACCTTCAGCTCGAAGCCGGTCGAGCAGGTGCCGCGCATGCCGAGCGTCTCCCAGCCCTGCGTCTGCTTCAGCGAATAATCGTCCTTGGCGAGCGCCAGCAGAACCTGGTCGGAGGCGGCGGCCTCGGTGGCACGGCGGGCGATGGTGACGAGGCCGTCGGCCTCCGCACCGTAGGAGATCACGGTGGCGTCGCGCACCAGCGTGACTGCATCGCCGGCGTGGTCGACTGCCGCGGCGCTGGCGCGAATGTTGCCGCCGTTCTGGCCTTCGGTGGTGGAGGAGGCGAGCAGCCACTGGTCGCGGGCGACCCGGCGCATCATCGTTTCCATCCAGGGGATGCCATGGCCGTGCCTGATGACACAGGCGACCTTGGTCGTGTGCATCGCATAGATCATCGCGGTCGAGGCGCAGGCACGTCCGAGCGTGTAGCAAATGTCGGTGACGTCGTAGATTGATGCGCCAAGGCCGCCGAACTCGACCGGGATCATGGCGCCGAGCAGTTTCTGCTCACGCGCGACCTCGAAAGCCTTGTGAGGGAAGCGGGCGTCGCGATCGACCCCGTCCGCGTCGGCCGCCGCCGCAGCGGCTGTCAGGGCAGCGCGTTCGATGAGGGAGGGGCCGTGTTCGAGAAAGCTCGTTTGCGTTTCGTCGACAGTGAGGACTGCTTCACGCACGTTCATACCCGTCCGCCTCCGGTTTGCCGTTCAGGATCGCCGGCATCATTCGCGATGCCGTGCAAGCGATCCTCCGACCATCTTTGCTTGTGAGACGAGGCTACGGATTTAATTCAAATTCGTCGATGAAATAGAGGGTAAACAAACCGCAATTCCGAACGAACAGTTAAGTTCGCGTTGTTTGCATCGCCGACAATTCCACGATCGCGTTAGGGATCTGGAAGAACCCGGAATTCCAGACAATCTGAGTCATCGTTTACTAAGAAAGGCGAAGTAATGGTGGCGCCCATTGTGGGATCGGCTCGTCGCGCCCATCGTAGCCGGCAACTGGTCCGACCGTTGAATAGACAGATGGGAATTTACCGATGCAGGCCTTCGATACCGACGTGCGCGATCGCATCATCAAGCTGGTGAAGGGCATCCTCGAGCAGAACTCGCTCACCGCGGACATCACGCCACAGGCGAAGCTCGTCGATGCGGGCCTGACCTCGATGGACATGGTCAATCTGATGCTCGGCGTCGAAGCCGAGTTCGACTTCACCATCCCGCAGTCCGAGATCACGCCCGAGAACTTCCAGTCGGTCGAGACGCTGGAGCGGATGGTCGTAACCCAGCTGCAGCTGGCGGCGGCGGCTTAATCAAGACCACCGGTGTCGTCCCTGCGAACGCAGGGACCCATACCGCGGAATCTATCGACCTGTTGAAGGTCGCGGTCCAGAACGACGAATCCTCGCCAAACTGCGCCCTGTGGCCATGAGCCCCTGCGTTCGCAGGGACGACAGTGATTATGCAGCGCCGCTTTTCCGCTCCTCACAGCACCGGCATCGCCCCACCGCCCCCGTTCCAAAATCGCCGCAAAACTGGCATAGCTTAACCATGTCGCACATGGCGAACAGGTGGAGTAGGCATGACGCAGGCGGTATTGGGCATCATCGGTGGCTCCGGCATCTACGATCTGCCGGGTCTCGAGGGCGCGCGCGAAGAAGTGATCAAGAGCCCCTGGGGCGAGCCGTCGGCCCCCTTGCGGCGCGGCTCGATTGCCGGCCTGCCGATCGTGTTCCTGCCGCGGCACGACAAGGGTCACCGGCTGTCGCCCTCCGACATCAATTATCGCGCCAACATCGATGTTCTGAAGCGGGCCGGCGTCACCGACCTGATCTCGCTGTCGGCCTGCGGCTCGTTCAGGGAGGAACTGCCACCCGGCACCTTCGTTCTCGTCGACCAGTTCGTCGATCGCACCCACAAGCGCGAGAGCTCGTTCTTCGGCAGGGGATGCGTCGCGCATGTGTCGATGGCGCATCCGGTCTCGCCGCGCCTGCGCATCCATCTTGCGGCCGCAGCTGAAGCCGAGGGCATCGCGTTTGCGCGCGGCGGCACCTATCTCTGCATGGAGGGGCCGCAATTCTCCACCTACGCGGAGAGCATGACCTACAAGACATCGGGCTATTCCGTGATCGGCATGACCAACATGCCCGAGGCAAAGCTCGCGCGTGAGGCCGAGATCTGCTACGCCACGGTCGCGATGGTGACGGATTTCGACTGCTGGCATCCCGATCACGACGCCGTCACCGTCCAGGACATTATCCGCGTGCTGACCTCGAACGCCGACAAGGCGAAGGCGTTGGTGGCGCGGCTCGCGAGGGACTTTCCGCGCGAGCACGAGCCGTGCCCGATCGGTTCGGACCGCGCGCTCGACACCGCGCTGATCACGGCACCCGAGGCGCGCGACCCCGAGCTCTTGAAGAAGCTCGATGCGGTGGCCGGGCGCATCCTGCGGGCGTGATACGAAAGGCAGAATGCCATGAGGGTTGACGGCAAGCATTTCCGCAGCATCTGGCGCGAACGCGATGGCTGGTCGGTCGGAGCGATCGACCAGCGCCGGCTGCCGCATGAGTTCATCGTTGCGAAGTTGACTTCATGCGAAGACGCGGCGGTCGCGATCCGCGACATGCTGGTGCGCGGCGCGCCGCTGATCGGCGCGACCGCGGCCTACGGCATGGCGCTCGCCATGCGCGAGGACTCATCCGACGCCGGCCTCAAGCGCGCCTATGACACGCTGGTCGTGGCGCGGCCGACGGCGATCAATCTGAAATGGGCGCTGGACGAGATGCGCACGGCGCTCGCGCCGGTCGATCCGGTTGAACGGGCGGAGGCGGCCTATGCGCGCGCCGACGAGATCGTCGAGCAGGACGTCGAGATCAACCGCGGCATCGCCGGCAACGGCCTGAAGCTGATCGAGGCGATCGTCGCAAAGAAGAAGCCGGGCGAGACGGTCAATGTGCTGACCCATTGCAATGCCGGCTGGCTCGCCACCGTCGACTGGGGCACCGCAACGGCACCGATCTATCTGGCGCATGAGCGTGGCATCAAGGTCCATGTCTGGGTCGACGAGACCCGTCCGCGCAACCAGGGCGCCTCGCTCACGGCCTGGGAGCTCGGCCATCACGGCGTGCCGCACACGGTGATCCCCGACAATGCCGGCGGACACCTGATGCAGCACGGCATGGTCGACCTCGCCATCGTTGGCACCGACCGCGTCGCCGCCAATGGCGACGTCTGCAACAAGATCGGCACATATCTGAAGGCGCTTGCCGCGCACGACAACGGCGTGCCGTTCTATGTCGCGTTGCCGTCGCCGACGATCGATTTCGCCGTTGACGACGGCATCCGCGACATTCCGATCGAGCAGCGCAGCGGCGCGGAGGTCACCGACATGACCGGCCGCACCGCGGATGGCCGGCTGGAGACGGTGCGCATCGTGCCGGAAGGCTCGCCGGTCGCGAATTACGCGTTCGACGTGACGCCGGCGCGGCTGGTCACCGGCCTCATCACGGAGCGCGGTGTGCTGAAGCCGGATAGAGCATCGCTGGCGGCCGCCTTTCCGGAGCGGATCGCCGCCGCGGCGGAATAGTTTACTCTCGTAGGGTGGGCAAAGGCGCATCGCGCCGTGCCCACCATCTTTATTCCGCGCGGCGCCAGCTTTGGTGGGCACGCTTCGCTTTGCCCACCCTACGGCTTCGTGTCTCGCAACGATGAGCCAGCCTACCCCAGCTTCAGCCCCGTCGCCGCCTCAAGCTCCGCAATCGCCTGCGCCCCGCTCGTCACCTTGATCGTGGTCATGCCCATCTCGCGCGCGGGTTTCAGATTGACGCCGAGATCGTCGAGATAGACGCACTTCTTCGGATCGACCTTCAGCGTCTCGACCATCATCCTGTAGATGCGCGGGTCGGGCTTGCGCAGGCCGATCTTGGCGGATTCGATGACGCGGTCGAACAGAACCATCACCTCGGCGATGTAGAGCGAGCGCCCGGTCATGCTGCCGATCGCGTTTGCGGGCAGGTTGTTGGTGATGCAGCCGGTCTTGAATTGCGCCTTGATGCGCTTGAGGGCTTCGACCATCTCGGGACGCAGATCACCCTGAAGCAGCGGCAGCACGTCGCGGCCGCGCACCTCCGCGCCGAGCGCGCGCGATTCGTCCGCGAACAGTTTGTCGAAGGTGTCGATGTCGACCTCGGCTCGCTCGAACTTGGCCCAGGCGTTTTCCAGATGATTGGCGGCGTTGGTGCGCCGGATGATGTCGATGGGCAGACCGCGCTCGGTCTCGTATCGCGCGAAGGCCTCGAATGGCGAGCTCGTCAGCACGCCGCCAAAATCAAAGATCACAGCCTCGATCGTCAAGATCCCGCCCTCGTCAATTCCTTCCCAAGAGCGCTAGCATGGGCTATCGGCAAGGGCCAGTCCGAAGCAATCCCGCCGTCACCGATGCCGACGCCAAGGCGTGTTCCCATGAAGAAGCTTGCAACCCTCATCGCAGCCGCGCTGCTGCTCGCTACGCCCGCACACGCCATCGTCGGCGGCGGCACGCCGCAGGCTGATGGTGTCGCGCGTGCGGTCGTCACCATCGTCGGCTCGCGTGGCAATTTCTGCACCGGCAGCCTGATCGCCCCGAAGGTCGTGCTGACCGTCGCCCACTGTGTGCAGCCCGGCGCGGACTACAAGATCGTCGATCGCGGCACCGACGGTACGCCGCAACTGCTGAACGTGCGCACCGTCGCGATCCATCCCAACTTCAACATGCAGGCGATGCAGGCGCACCGTGCCACCGCGGACGTTGCATTGCTGCAACTGGAAATTCCACTCAAGGGAAAATCGACGGCGTCGGTCGGCGCGCCGACCATTCCAATCCAGGTTGGCAGCCGCTTCGTCATCGCCGGTATCGGCGTCACCGTGCGCGGCGACGGCAAGAGCGGCGGCGCGACGCGCGTTGCCGGGCTCGTGGCCACGGGCCAGCCCGGCACGTTCCAGATCCGGCTGGTCGATCCCGTAACCAACGGTGTTCGCGACGGAATTGGCGCCTGCACGGGCGATTCCGGCGGTCCGGTGTTCGAGGACAAGCCGAACGGTCCGGTGCTTGTCGGCGTCATCAGCTGGTCTACGGGGCCGAATGGTGCCGCCGGCTGTGGCGGATTGACCGGGGTCACGCCGCTCACGCTCTATCGCGATTGGATTTTGCAGATCGCGCGGAGCTGGGGTGCGGCGTTATAGTTTGACCGCGAGTTGATCTATGTCATTTTGAAGTGGAAGCGCGATGGGCGACCATACCCGTCGCGGAGGAAACGCGCCGTCCGGTCAAGGGCGGCCACAAAAACAAGCAAGGCATAGAAGCAACAATGAATGTCGCTGTCCGCAGTCACGCCACAACCAAGCAGGCCTCTGAACATTTCGACGTGCTGATCGTCGGTGCCGGCATCTCCGGCATCGGCAGCGCCTATCACATCGAAAAGCAGCTTCCCGGCACGAGCTACGTCATCCTGGAAACGCAGGCGACGTTCGGCGGCACCTGGAGCACGCATCGCTATCCCGGCATTCGCTCGGACAGCGATCTCCATACCTTCGGCTACAGTTTCAAGCCCTGGGTCGGACCACCGATCGCGACCGCCGAGGAAATCCTCGCCTACATGAACGAGGTGATCGACGACAACGATATCGCCCGGCACATCCGCTACAAGCACCAGATCAATTCCGCGAGCTGGTCGAGCGAGCAAAATTTCTGGACCATCGAGGCGACGACGACGGACACCGGCGAGGCGAAGACCTTCACCGCCAACTTCCTCTGGATGTGCCAAGGCTACTACCGCCATTCGGAAGGCTACACGCCGGAATGGAAGGGCATGGACCGCTTCAAGGGCCGCATCGTCCATCCGCAGAGCTGGCCCGACGATATCGACCTCGCGAACAAGAAGGTCGTCGTGATCGGCTCCGGTGCGACCGCGGCGACGCTGGTGCCAAACATCGCCGACGCCTGCGCGCATGTCACCATGCTGCAGCGCTCGCCGACCTATTTCCGACTCGGCCGCAACGCCATCGAGATCGCCGAGGAGCTGCGCCGGCTTCAGGTCGACGAGGAATGGATCCACGAGATCGTCCGCCGCAAAATATTGTTCGAGCAGGATGCTTTCACAAAGCTCTGCATTGCCAAGCCGGAGCAGGTGAAGAAGGATCTGATCGACCAGATCCGCGCGGTTCTCGGGCCGGACTACGACGTCGAGACGCATTTCACGCCGACCTACCGGCCGTGGCGGCAGCGTATCGCCTTTGTGCCCGATGCCGATCTGTTCAAGGGCATTGCCAGCGGCAAGGCCTCCGTCGTTACCGACGAGATCGAATGTTTCGTCGAGAACGGCATCCAGCTCAAGTCCGGCAAGCTGCTCGAGGCCGATATCGTCGTCACCGCAACCGGCTTCAATCTCGCGGCGCTCGGCGACATCGCCTTCGAGATCGACGGCAAGCCGCTCGCCTTCGGCGACACCGTGACCTATCGCGGCATGATGTTCACGGGCGTGCCGAACATGGTCTGGGTGTTCGGCTATTTCCGCGCCAGCTGGACGCTGCGCGTCGACCTCGTCGCCGATTTCGTCTGCCGGCTGCTCGGCCATATGAAGGCCAAGGGCACGAAGAAGGTCGAGGTCAGGCTGCGGCCTGAGGACCACAACATGCCGATCCTGCCCTGGATCGATCCGGAAAACTTCAATCCCGGCTACATCATGCGCAACATGGACCTGCTGCCCAAGCGCGGCGACAAGCCGGAATGGCAGCACAGCCAGGATTACTGGACCGAGAAGGACGAGATCCCGAAGACGGATCTGGACGACGGGGCGTTCGTTTACGGATGAGGGAGTTCGTGTAAGAGGCGCTCACGATCGCGACACACTCCACTGTCGTCCCGGGGCGCGAAGCGAGCCCGGGACCCATAGCCACAGGGAGTGGCTAAAGGGCGGGCAGGTGACTCCGAGTCTTCGCCAAACATCTCCCTGTGGTTATGGGTCCCGGATCTGCGCTTCGCTTGTCCGGGACGACACTCTTGGTTGGGTGAACGGCGCACCAATTCATCTGCAGCGCGGCTACGAATTCCTTCGCGTCGCATTCGTTGCAATCGCCGCCGCCGCGGTCCGGTTCTCCACGCCGAGCTTGGCGTAGATCTGCTCCAGGTGCTTGTCGACGGTGCGCGGGCTCAAGCCCAGGATCTGCGCGATGTCGCGGTTGGTCTTGCCCTTGCTGAGCCAGGCCAGCACTTCGCCCTCGCGGGTGGTGAGGCCGAGCTCGCTGGTGAATTCTGGCGGCAGCGCAGTGCCGGACTCCTTGGACAGCCGCAGCAGGAACTCGTTCGGCGCGGTTTCGCCCATGTAGTAGAGGCGCAGTTGCGGATTGTCGGGCAGGGGAGCCGCCTGCGACTTCGAGCTGCCCTTGTCCTTCGCTTGCTCCAGCCATTGCAGGAGTGATGGCGGCAGGACGAAGTCGTCGGACTGCGCGCCATGATGATCGGCCAGCAGTTTTTGCGCCTGCGGGGTGGCCCAGAGCACGTGGCCCTGGCGGTTGACCGCGAACAGGAAGCGGCCGGAGACGTCGAGCGCGGCGCGCGCGCTCTGGGTCAGGCGGGCGTTGCCGAGATGGACGCGGATGCGCGCCAGCATCTCCTCGATCACAATCGGCTTTGTCACATAGTCGACGCCGCCGGCCTCCAGCCCGCGCACGATGTGCTCGGTTTCCGCAAGGCCCGTCATGAAGATCACGGGCACGTTGGCAACGCCCGCATCGCGCTTGAGCCGGCGGCAGGTCTCGAATCCGTCCATGCCGGGCATCACGGCGTCCAGCAGCACGATGTCGGGCGTGATCTGGTCGACGATGCGCATCGCGGCAGCGCCGTCGAGCGCCACCATCACCGTCATCCCGGCGCCGTCGAGCGCGTCGGTCAGCAGCCGCAGCGTCTCCGGGGAGTCATCGACAACGAGCGCGACATCGCGCTTCCTCGACTCAATGCTCATGCGCATGCAACGTCTTCAATGTGGCCATGTACCGGTCGAGATCGAAGCGGTCGACCAGCGACCGCATTTCCGCGACGAAGTCGGCATGCTCGGGGTGCTCGCTGCCGATCTCGTCCAGCTTCAACTGGATGCCCTTGACGTAGCCGATCTTGCCCAGCCCCATCAGCGCCTCGATGTGCCGCACCGGGGGCCTTGATCCGCTCTCAAGCCGCCAGAACGGCACCGCGATCTGGTCCGAGCCGTACTGCCATTCGATCTTCAGGAGTTGGCGGATCGTCTCCAGCAGCCGGGGAATGTCGATCGGTTTCATCAGATAGCCGTCGTGGAAGGGCTGCGCCAGCGGCGTGCCGTGAGCCTCCAGCGCGCTCGCCGACACCATCAGGATGCGCGCCTGGTGATGGCCGCTCTTGCGCAAGGCCTCCGCAACGGCCCAGCCGTCCATGGCAGGCATCGAGATGTCGAGCAGGAACAGGTCGGGCCGGCAATGTTGCGCCAGCGCGAGGCATCCTGGCCCATCGGGTGCGCTGAGCAGGATGAAGCCGAGCGGCGCCAGCACCTCGCGCAGGAGGTCGCGATGCACAGGGTCGTCGTCGGTGATGAGGATGGTCTTGCGTGCGCCCCGATAGCCGGAGACCGGCGCCTCCACCGGCGCGATGCGCAGCGGATTGGCGACCTCCGACAGCAGGATCTTGACCTTGAAGGTACTCCCGGTGCCAACCGTGCTCAGGACCTTGATGTCGCCGCCCATGACGCCGGCGAGCAGCCGGCTGATGGTCAGGCCCAGCCCGGTGCCGGTCTGCGGCTGCGAGACGCCGAGCGCGCCACGCTCGAACGGCGCAAAGATGCGTTCGAGGTCGTCGCCCTGGATGCCGGGGCCGGTGTCGATCACTTCGAACTCGGTAACGGGGCTGCGATAGTGCACGACGAACTGCACGCTGCCGGTCTGGGTGAACTTGATCGCGTTGGAGAGCAGATTGATCAGCACCTGGCGCAGCCGCTTCTCGTCGGCGTAGACCACGACCGGCAGATGCGCGGGCCGCCTGAACACGAAGTCGATGCCCTTGGCGGCCGCTTGGAGACGGAACATGCCGACGAGCTGGTCGAGGAAATCGCTCAGCCGCACCTCGTCGCGCGACAGATACAGCCGCCCCGCCTCGATCTTGGAAATATCCAGAATGCCGTCGATCAGGCCGGAGAGGTGATCGGCGCTGCGACGGACGACGCGGACCTGGTCGCGCGGCTTGGTGTTCAGCGTCGCGTCCTGTTCCAGGAGCTGGGCATAGCCGCTGATCGCGTTCAGCGGCGAGCGCAACTCGTGGCTCAGCCCCACCACGTAGCGGCTCTTGGCGAGGTTGGCGGATTCGGCGACCTCCTTGGCGCGCTGAAGCTCGGCGTCGGTGCGCTTGTGCGCGTCGATCTCCTGGATCAGCAGCGTCGTCTGCCGCCGTGTCTCGGCCTCGGCGGCGCGGCGGCTCTGCTGCGCCAGCACGAACAGCCAGGCCACCACGCCGATGATGATGCTGAGCGAGAAGAATACTTTCCAGAGTACGTTCGAGACGAGCAGATTCTCGCCAGGCACGCTCGCCGAGGTTTGAAGATAGATCAGTCCCAGCACCAGCGCGACAAGGCCGGCGGAGACCACGAACACGCCGATATAGTGGCCGAACTGCGAGTTGATCCGCTGATAGATCGGCTGCGGCAAGATCCTGCCGAGCGCTTCGGCGAACTGCACTTGCGCCCGCGCATGCGGTTTGCACAGGTCGTGGCAGCGTGCATCGAGCGAGCAGCACAGCGAGCAGATCGGGCCGGCGTAAGCGGGGCACGACGTCATGTCCTCCGGCTCGAAACCATGCTCGCAGATACAGCACTGGATCGACTCGATGTTGGCCCAGCTCCGCTTCGGCTTGCGCGCGATGTAGTACTTTCCGTCGGTGAGCCAGGCGATGACGGGCGCGGTGACGAAGGCGACCGTCAACGCGACGAAGGCGGCGAGCGCCTTCATGGTTGGGCCGAACAGGCCGTAGAACGCCGCGATCGAGACGATGGTCGCGATCGTCATGGCGCCGACACCGACCGGATTGATGTCGTAGAGATGGGCGCGCTTGAACTCCATCTGCGGCGGGCGCAGGCCGAGCGGCTTGTTGACGACGAGATCGGCGACGAGCGCGCCGACCCAGGCGATTGCAACATTGGAGTAGAGCGCCAGCGTCTGCTCCAGCGCCTTGTAGACGCCGATCTCCATCAGCAGCAACGCCACCATCACGTTGAACACCAGCCAGACCACCCGGCCGGGGTGGCTGTGCGTCAGACGCGAGAAGAAGTTCGACCAGGCGATCGAGCCGGCATAGGCATTGGTGACGTTGATCTTGAGCTGCGACAGGATCACGAACATGCCGGTGAGCGCCAGCGCCAGGTCCGGCTGCGACAGCACGTAGCGAAACGCTTCGAGATACATGTGCGCGGGCTCGGCCGCCAGCTCGCCCGAGAGGCCGTGGCTCAGCGCAAAGAAGGCGAGAAAGGAGCCCAGCAACAATTTCAGTGCGCCGAAGATGATCCAGCCCGGGCCCGCGATCAGCAGGGCGATCCACCACGACGTCCGCGACGTGCGGCGGTCGCGCGGCAGAAACCTGAGGAAGTCGACCTGCTCGCCGATCTGCGCCACCAGCGAGAACACCACGGAGGATGCGACACCGAACAGCAGCAGATCGAAATGTCCGCTCGCGTCGCCGTGCTCGCCGGCGAACTTGCGCCACTCCGTGAACGAGTAGGGGTTGGCCCAGGCGATCGCGGCAAAGGGCAGGATGTGCAGGATGATCCAGATCGGCTGCGTCCAGAGCTGGAAGCGGCTGATCAGCGTGATGCCGTAGGTCACGAGCGGAATGATCGCCACCGCGCTGATGAGGTAGCCGATCGGGCGCGGAATGCCGAAGCACATCTCCAGCGCCGTTGCCAGGATCACCGCCTCGATGGCGAAGAAGATGAAGGTGAAGGAGGCGTAGATCAACGAGGTGACGGTCGAGCCGATATAGCCGAAGCCGGCGCCGCGGGTGAGCAGGTCAATGTCGATGCCGCATTTGGCTGCGTAATAGGCAATCGGCACGCCGCAGAAGAAGATGATGGTGGAGACGACGAGGATCGCGGCGCTGGCGTTGGTGACGCCGTAGTTCAGCGTGATGGTGCCGCCGATCGCTTCCAGCGCCAGAAAGGAGATGGCGCCGAGTGCAGTGTTGGCGACACGGGCGGCAGACCAGCGGCGCGCGCTCTTGGCGGTGAAGCGCAGCGCGTAGTCTTCCAGCGTCTGGTTGGCGACCCACTGGTTGTACTGGCGCCTGACGCGGTCTATTCGCTGCCGCCCTGCCACTCGTTACCCCACCTCCGATACGGACCCGGAGCTCTCGCAATTTCCGTACCAGAAGCCTACGTCGGTATTTTGCGGTGCAGTATACGCGATCTTGCGTATGCTTGCGCTGCACAAATTCGAGCCATCCTCACGGCACCAATCGCGTGTCCTCGAACAAAAGTGGGGTGCTCATGTCAGACGAAGCAAACAAGGGCCTGTTGTCGCCGCTCCGGCGTAAACTATTGATGGGAATGGCCGCCGTGCCGGCCATCACGATGCTGCCGAGGGCCTCCTTTGCGCAGGCTCCCGCAACCTCGGCGGTCAACACCACGGGCCTCGCGGTCACCGACACCGAGGTGACGGTCGGCATCCTGCACTCGGCGACCGGCACCATGGCCATCTCCGAGACCGGCTCGATTGAGGCCGAAAAGCTCGCCATCGAGCAGATCAACGCCATGGGCGGCGTGCTCGGGCGCAAGATCAAGTTCATCCAGGAAGACGGCGCCAGCGATTGGCCGACCTTTGCGGAAAAGGCCAAGAAGCTGCTCGTCAACGACAAGGTCGCGGCCATCATGGGCTGCTGGACCTCGGCCTCCCGCAAGGCGGTGCTGCCGGTCATGGAGCAGTACAACGGCATGCTCTATTACCCGACCTTCTATGAGGGCCTCGAGCAGTCCAAGAACGTGATCTACACCGGCCAGGAGGCGACCCAGCAGATTCTCGCCGGCCTGAACTGGATCGCCAAGGAAAAGGGCGCCAAGTCGTTCTTCTTCATCGGCTCCGACTACATCTGGCCGCGCACGTCGAACAAGATCGCGCGCAAGCACGTCGAGAACGTGCTGAAGGGCAAGGTCGTCGGCGAGGAGTACTATCCGCTCGGCAACACCCAGTTCAACTCGGTCATCAACAAGATCAAGCTGACCAAGCCCGACGTGATCTTCACCGACGTCGTCGGCGGCTCGAACGTCGCGTTCTACAAGCAGCTCAAGGCCGCCGGTATCGACCTTTCCAAGCAGGCGCTGCTGACGATCTCGGTGACCGAAGACGAAATCGACGGCATCGGCGGCGAGAACATCGCGGGCGCCTATGCCTGCATGAAGTACTTCCAGTCGCTCGACAACCCGAACAACAAGGCCTTCGTGCCCGCGTTCAAGAAGATGTGGGGCGAGAAGACCGTGATCGGAGACGTCACCCAGGCTGCCTATCTCGGCCCGTGGCTGTGGAAGTTGACGGTGGAGAAGGCGGGTTCGTTCGACGTCGACAAGATCGCGGCGGCCTCGCCCGGCGTCGAGTTCAAGGGTGCTCCGGAAGGCTATGTCCGCATCCACGAAAACCATCACCTCTGGTCGAAGACCCGGGTGGGACGCGCCAAGCTCGATGGCCAGTTCGAGCTGATCTACGAGACCGCCGATCTCGTCGAGCCGGATCCGTTCCCCAAGGGCTATCAGTAAGCCGCGGCATCAGTCGCGCTTTCTCCCAAGCCTCTCCCTGGCGTGGACAGCAAATCCACGCCCAAGACCCCCGCGTCGCGAACCTGCTCGCGACGCGGGACCTTATCCCTGACGGAGGACATCGATGTTCGGCGACTACTCGCTTGGTGATCTTGGCTCCATCTTCGTCATGCAGGGTTTTGCGGGACTGATCCTGTTCTCGGTCTACGTCCTGATGGCGCTCGGGCTTGCGATCATCTTCGGCCAGATGGGCGTCATCAACATGGCTCACGGCGAGTTCATGATCCTCGGGGCCTACGTCACCTGGATGACGTCGAATTTCTTCCAGGCCTATTTGCCGAGCCTGTTCAGCGGCTACTTCTTCCTGGCGATGATCCTGGCCTTCGTCACATCCGGTGCGCTGGGAATGCTGGTGGAATGGGTGCTGATACGGCATCTCTACAAGCGTCCGCTCGATACGCTGCTTGCGACCTGGGGCCTCAGCCTGATGCTGCAGCAGGCCTATCGTTCCGTGTTCGGCGCGCGCGAGGTCGGTGTCGAGCTGCCGCAATGGATGCTCGGCTCGCTGCACGTCACCGACAGCATCGAGGTGCCGATCAACGGCGTCTTCGTGATGTGCCTCACCGTGCTGATCACCATCGGCGTCGCCTATGTCATGTACAAGTCGCGCTGGGGCCGCCAGGTTCGTGCCGTCGTGCAGAACCGCATCATGGCCGGCGCGGTGGGCATCAACACCGAAAAGGTCGATCGCTATACCTTCGGTCTTGGTTGCGGCATCGCCGGTGTCGCCGGCAGCGCCTTTACGATGATCGGCTCCACCGGGCCAACCTCCGGACAGCTCTACATCGTCGATACGTTCCTGGTGGTCGTGTTCGGCGGCGCCGCCAGTCTGATCGGCACCATCGCCTCGGCCTTCTCGATCTCGCAGACGCAATCCACCCTCGAGTTCTTCATGTCCGGCTCGATGGCGAAGGTGCTGACGCTGCTCGCGGTTGTTGGAATCCTGATGCTGCGGCCGCAAGGGCTGTTCGCCCTCAAGGTCCGCAAGTGAGAAACTGGGGCTGATGCAATGACCGACAATCGCTTCTTCAATCGCTCGGAGTTCATCGGAATCCTGGTGCTCGCGGTCTTCCTGGTGGTGGTCCTGCCGCTCACACTCGATGTCTTCAGGCTCAATCTGGTCGCGAAATATCTGACCTATGCCTTTGTCGCGCTGGGGCTGGTGATCTGCTGGGGCTATGGCGGCATTCTCAGCCTCGGTCAGGGCGTGTTCTTCGGGCTCGGCGGCTACTGCATGGCGATGTTCCTCAAGCTCGAGGCATCAAGCGTGGAGAACACCAAGATCCAGTCGACGCCGGGCATCCCCGATTTCATGGACTGGAATCAGATCACCGCGCTGCCGCTGTTCTGGAAACCATTCAGCAGCCTCACCTTCACGATCGCCGCCATCATCCTCGTGCCCGGCATCTTCGCTCTCATCATCGGCACCGCGATGTTCAAGCGCCGGGTCGGCGGCACCTACTTCGCCATCATCACCCAGGCGGTCGCGGCCATCCTCACCATCCTGATCGTGGGACAGCAGGGCTACACCGGCGGCATCAACGGCATGACCGACCTGCGGACGCTGAAGGGTTGGGACATCCGTCCCGACCACGCCAAGATCGTGCTGTACTTCTTCGAAGTCGGACTGCTGTTCGCCTGCATCATGATCGCGCAGTTCGTCCGGCACTCCAAGCTCGGACGCATCCTGGTCGCGATGCGCGAGAAGGAGGACCGGGTCCGCTTCTCCGGTTACAGCGTCGCGAATTTCAAGATCTTCGCCTTCTGCATCGCCGCCGTGTTCGCCGCGATCGGTGGCGCCATGTTCGCGCTCAATGTCGGCTTCATGTCGCCGTCCTTCGTCGGCATCGTGCCGTCGATCGAAATGGTCATCTACACCGCGGTCGGTGGCCGGCTCTCGATCCTGGGCGCGGTCTACGGCGCGCTGCTGGTCAACTTCGCCAAGACCAGCCTTTCGGAAACCTTTCCCGAATTGTGGCTGTTTGGCCTGGGCGGCTTGTTCATCGCCGTGGTTCTCGCCTTCCCGAACGGTCTCGCCGGGATCTGGGGCGACTATGTGCAGCCGCGCATCGATCGCCTGATCTCGTCGCGCAAACCGAAACCTGACGGCTGGACCGACAGCTCGGTCGCGGACGGCGCCCCGGCGGAGTGAGGAGATCATCATGCTCGTAGGTCACCACGATGCCGATGCCACGCTGGCAGTGAGGAGATAGATCATGCTCGTCGGTCATCAGCCCAAGGAATTCCTGCTTGCCGTCGAGGCACTAACCGTGTCGTTCGACGGGTTCAAGGCGGTCAACGATCTCTCCTTCTATGTCGACGAGAACGAGATCCGCGTCATCATCGGCCCCAACGGCGCCGGCAAGACCACCGTGCTCGATTTGATCTGCGGCAAGACCAAAGCAACGTCCGGCTCGATCCAGTTCCGTGGCAAGGAGCTGACCCGGATGAAGGAAAACGAGATCGTCAAGACGGGCGTCGGCCGCAAGTTCCAGAACCCGTCGATCTACGACGATCTCACGGTGTTCGAGAATCTGGAGATCTCCTATCCGCGCGGACGCTCGGTGTTCGGCGCGCTGACCTTCACCCGCGACGCCGCCGTGCGCGACCGGGTGCATGAGGTCGCCGAAATGATCTTCCTGAAGGACCGGCTCAACGTGAACGCCGACCTGCTCAGCCACGGCCAGAAGCAGTGGCTCGAGATCGGCATGCTGCTGATCCAGGATCCGGACCTGCTGATGCTGGACGAGCCGGTCGCGGGCATGAGCGTGTCCGAGCGCGCCAAGACTGCCGAACTGCTCAACCGCATCATCAAGAACCGTTCGGTGCTGGTGATCGAGCACGACATGAAGTTCGTCGAGGACATCGCGCACAAGGTCACCGTGCTCCACCAGGGCCAGATCCTCTCGGAGGGCACCATGGAGAAGGTGAAGAACGACCCCAAGGTCGTCGAAGTCTATCTCGGCCATTAGCACATGATCCCGGAAAGTGGCGTCCGGTTTCCGGACAAGATCATGTGCAAGAAGTAAGGAGCGCGCGACGATGCTGGCTATTTCCGATCTTCACGTCGCCTACGGCCAGAGCGAGGTGCTGCACGGGCTCAACGTCAAGGTCGCGCCCAACGAGATCGTTGCGATCATGGGCCGCAACGGCATGGGCAAGACCACGCTGATGAAGTCGCTGATGGGCATCCTCCCCGCCAAAAGCGGCTCGGTGACCATGGACGGTGCCGAGCTCGGCGGCTTGCCGAGCTACGAGCGCGTCGCCAAGGGCCTCGCCTATGTGCCGCAGGGCCGCATGATCTTCTCGACCATGACGGTAAAGGAGAACATCGAGACCGGCCTCGTCGTCTCCGGCGGGACCGAAGTGCCGGCCGACATCTACGAATTGTTTCCGGTGCTGCTGGAAATGAAGGGCCGCCGCGGCGGCAATCTCTCCGGCGGACAGCAGCAACAGCTCGCGATTGCGCGTGCGCTCGCGACCAAGCCGAAAGTGTTGCTGCTGGACGAGCCGACCGAGGGCATCCAGCCGTCGATCATCAAGGAGATGGCGCGCACACTGAAGCGCATCCGCGACGAAAAGGGGCTCTCGATCGTCGTGTCGGAGCAGGTCCTGAGCTTCGCGCTCGACATCGCCGACCGCGTGCTGGTGATCGAGAACGGCGAGATCGTGCGCGACGATCCGCGCGACGCCGTCGATGCCGCGCAGGTCTCGAAATATCTGTCTGTCTAACCAACCGTGCAAAAGGGGAGCATCTCGATGCCAGAGACACTGATCAAGGTCGATCTCACCAAATCGGCTTACGAAAACGACATGGTGCACAACCGCTGGCACCCCGACATCCCGATCGTGGCCTGGGTCAATCCCGGCGACGACTTCATCATCGAGACCTATGACTGGACCGGCGGCTTCATCAAGAACAACGATTCCGCCGACGACGTGCGCGACATCGATCTGTCGATCGTGCACTTCCTGTCCGGCCCGATCGGCGTCAAGGGCGCCGAGCCCGGCGACCTCCTCGTCGTCGACCTGCTCGATGTCGGCCCGATGAAGGAGAGCCTCTGGGGCTTCAACGGCTTCTTCTCCAAGCAGAACGGCGGCGGCTTCCTCACCGACCATTTCCCGCTGGCGCAGAAGTCGATCTGGGACATCAAGGGTCTCTACACCTCGTCGCGTCACGTGCCCGGCGTCAACTTCGCCGGCCTGGTTCATCCCGGCCTGATCGGCTGTCTGCCCGATCCGAAGATGCTGGAGACCTGGAATAAGCGCGAGGCCGAGCTGATCTCGACCAACCCGACCCGCGTGCCCGGCCTCGCCAATCCGCCGTTCGCGCCGACCGCCCATGGCGGCCGCGCCAAGGGTGACGTCAAGGCCAAGATCGGCGCGGAAGGCGCGCGCACCGTGCCGCCGCGTGAGCATGGCGGCAATTGCGACATCAAGGATCTCTCGCGCGGCTCGAAGATCTACTTCCCGGTCTATGTGCCCGGCGCCGGTCTCTCGATGGGCGACCTGCACTTCAGCCAGGGCGATGGCGAGATCACGTTCTGCGGCGCGATCGAGATGGCCGGCTGGCTGCATCTGAAGGTCGAGGTGATCAAGGACGGCATGGCGAAATACGGCATCAAGAACCCGATCTTCAAGCCGTCGCCGATCACGCCGAATTACAAGGACTATCTGATCTTCGAGGGCATCTCGGTCGACGAGGCCGGCAAGCAGCACTATCTCGACGTCCACATCGCCTATCGCCAGGCCTGCCTCAACGCGATCGAGTATCTGAAGAAGTTCGGCTATTCCGGCGCCCAGGCCTATTCGATCCTCGGCACCGCGCCGTGCCAGGGCCACATCTCCGGCGTGGTCGACGTTCCCAATGCCTGCGCCACGCTATGGCTGCCGACCGAGATCTTCGACTTCGACGTCATGCCGTCGGCGGCAGGACCGATCAAGCACATCACAGGCGACATCCAGATGCCGATCTCGCCGGACAAATAGTCTCCCTGCGCGACGGGATGCGGGACGGCGCGACCTTGCCGCCCCGCATCCGCCGCGGGAATTCTCTCACAGGCAACAGCGTAGGGATGATGCGATGCCGGTCTATGAATATCTCTGTGACGATTGCGGGCCGTTCAAGGACCTGCGCCCGATGGCGGAATGCGACGATCCGCAAAGCTGTCCGCACTGCGAGACGATGGCGCCGCGAGTGATCCTGACCGCGCCGAATTTCTTCTGCATGCCGGCGGAGAAGCGCAAGGCGCACGCCGTCAACGAGCGCAGCACGCATGCGCCGCAGACGCTCGCGCAATACAAGGCTTCGCACGGTCCCGGCTGCGGTTGCTGTTCGTCGGGCAAGACCGTGAAAGACAAGAGCTCGTCGGACAGAAAGAAGCCTGCGCGACTCATGACCAAGACCAGGAGCGGCGCCAAGGGCTTTCCGACCGCGCGTCCGTGGATGATCAGCCACTAACCCGGTCGCTCGATCGTCGGCAATCTCAAACAAATAAAAGACAGGAGCGCTCAAAATGCTTCACGGTGACATTTCCAGCAGCAACGACACCGTCGGTGTTGCAGTGGTCAACTACAAGATGCCCCGCCTGCACACCAAGGCCGAGGTGCTCGACAACGCCCGCAAGATCGCCGACATGCTGGTCGGCATGAAGGCGGGCCTGCCCGGCATGGATCTCGTGATCTTCCCGGAATACTCGACCCAGGGCATCATGTACGACTCCAAGGAGATGTACGAGACGGCCTCGGCGGTGCCGGGTGAGGAGACCGCGATCTTCGCGGAGGCCTGCCGCAAGGCGAAGGTCTGGGGCGTGTTCTCGTTGACCGGTGAACGCCACGAGGAGCATCCGCACAAGGCGCCCTATAACACCCTGATCCTGATGAACGACAAGGGTGAGATCGTCCAGAAGTACCGCAAGATCATGCCATGGGTGCCGATCGAGGGCTGGTATCCCGGCAATTGCACCTATGTCTCAGACGGCCCAAAAGGGATGAAGGTCAGCCTGATCATCTGCGACGACGGCAACTTTCCCGAGATTTGGCGCGACTGCGCCATGAAGGGCGCCGAATTGATCGTGCGTTGCCAGGGCTACATGTATCCGGCCAAGGAGCAGCAGGTCATGATCTCCAAGGCGATGGCGTGGGCCAACAACGTCTATGTCGCCGTCGCCAACGCCGCCGGCTTCGACGGCGTCTATTCCTACTTCGGTCACTCCGCGATCATCGGCTTCGACGGCCGGACGCTCGGCGAGTGCGGCGAGGAGGACTACGGCATCCAATATGCCCAGCTCTCGAAGCATCTGATCCGTGATGCGCGCCGCAACGGCCAGTCGCAGAACCATCTCTACAAGCTGGTCCACCGCGGCTACACCGGCATGATCAATTCCGGCGAAAGCCCGCGCGGCGTCGCGACCTGCCCCTATGATTTCTACAAGAACTGGATCGCCGATCCGGAAGGGACGCGGGACATGGTCGAGGCAATGACCCGCTCGACGCCGGGGACGGAGGAATGTCCGATCGACGGCATCCCGAATGGGTCGGCCCCGAGCAACTATTGAGCTGTCGGGGCGCGCTTTCTGCGCAAAATGAGAATTTGGCCCCGCAAACCGTGGCGCGGTTGCAACATGACCGCGGGATTCTGCCTCGGTTGTGGGTCAAACGGACGCATTCGGGCGGCGCCTTGGTTCTACGGAGCCTCGTCATGGCCTAAGTTCCCTGCGGAACTGCCGGGAATGGGGGCGTGGCGTGAGGGGCAAGGGGCTATGGAGGCGGCAGGCTCGGCTGCGCCGATGCGGCGCTGCGTCGCTCGCCGGCGCATCGCTGGTCTTCGTTGGCCTCGGCCTTGGCGCGACGCCGGCCAACGCGGCTTGCGCGCCGGATCCGGCCACGAGCGGCCAAACCGTCACCTGTAGCGGCACCGACACGGACGGTTTTCAAGCCGGGGCCGGCGTCGACAGCCTCAATGTCAACGTGCTCTCGGGCGCGATCGTGAACGACAACGGCGCGCTCTCGATCGGCGTCAACGATTTCAACACCGTCACCAACAACGGGACGGTGTCGGCAGGCTCGGGCCTCACCGGTATCGCCGTCGGGAATTTCAACACCGTGATCAACAACAGCACCATCACGGTGCTCGACAACGGCCTCGGCATCCAGGCCATTGATCACAACGTCATCACCAATGCCGGAACGATCACGACGGGCGACAATGGCGCCGCGATCTCGGTTGGCGACAACAACACCGTCACCAATAGCGGTGCTCTGTCGGTCGGTGTGTCGGGTGTCGGTGTCTTCGCCGGCCAGAACAATACGATCACCAATGCCGCGACAGGCACGATCACGGGCGGTGCCGGTGCGAGCGGCATTTTTGCGGTCGGCAGCGCGACCATCACGAATGCAGGCGCGATCACGGTCGGCGATTCCGCCGGCTTCTCCGGCGGCATTCTGGCGATCAGCAACAACAACACGGTCACCAACACCGCCACCGGCACGATCACCGTCGGGCAGAACGCCGCCGGCGTCTTCCTGCAAGGCGACTTTCAGACCGTCAGCAATTCTGGCGCAATCACGGCGGGCGATTTCGGCGTCGGCATCGCCGTGCTCGGTGACGATGCCAGGATCACCAATGCCGGCACGATCACGGCGGGTGATAGTGGAACGGCGGGTATTTCGCTGCAGGGCGACCGGGCCACGATTAGCCAAAGTGGCACGATCAATGTCGGCGTGGGCGGTGCGGGTATCGCCTATACCGGCTCGTTGACCACGATCACCAACAGCGGGCGGATTACGGGCGGCGATTTTGCCGAGGGCATCCTGGCGTTGGGCGATTCCAACACCGTCACCAACAGCGGCACGATCACCGTGGGTGCGGCCGGACTCGGCATCGACGTGAGCTCGTTCAGCACGACGAACCAGGTCGTCAATACCGGCACCATCACCGTCGGCGCAGGCGGCATCGGCATCAGCGTGAGCGGCGGCGGCAACGTCTTCAACTCGGGAACCATCAACGCCGCGACCGGCAACGCTGCGATCGAGTTCTGCAGCTGCGGCCCGAACACGCTCACGCTTGGGCCCGGCAGCGTCATCAACGGCTTCGTGCTTGGTGCCGGCACCGACACATTCCAGCTCGGCGGCGCCGGCAAGGACACGTTCAATCTCGACCTGATCGGCACCGGCCTTCAGTACGACGGCTTCTCGACCTTCAACAAGGTCGACAGCTCGACCTGGACGGTCACCGGCACGGGCAATCAGGACTGGAACGTGCTCGGCGGCACGCTTCTCCTCGCCGGCACCATCAACGGCACCGTATCCGTCTCCGCGGGCGGCACGTTCGGCGGCGTCGGCACGGTCGGTAACACCGTCGTCAATGGCGGCACGCTGGCACCGGGCAATCCGACCGGGACGCTCACCGTGTCCGGCGACCTCTCGTTCACATCCGCGTCGAGCTACATGGTGCAGGTCTCGGGCGCCAGCAATGGCTTTACGGTCGTGACCGGCACGGCGACGCTTGGCGGCGCCACCGTCGTCGTCGTTCCGACCGGCTCGATCGCGAAGCACTACACGATCCTGAATGCGGCAACGCTTCCCGATACCTTCAATCCGGTCGCCGCGGGGCTCTCGTCGAACCTGAAGGCCGTCCTGAGTTACAACACGAACAACGTCTTCCTGGATCTGTCGCTGAGCTACGGCTCCGGCCTCAACGTCAACCAGCAGAACGTCGCCAACGCGCTGGCGCGCTATTTCGACAGCACCGGCAGCCTTCCGGTGGCGCTGGCGAACCTCTCGCCGGCCGGCCTCACCCAGGCCTCCGGCGAATCGGGCACGGGGTCGCAACAGACGACCTTCAACGCGATGAACCTGTTCCTCGGCCTCTTGACCGATGTGTTCGGCTCGGGACGCAGCGGCACATCAGGTGCGACGCCCTATGCCGACGAGCCGGGCGCGAATGCCTATGCCGCGACCGGCAAGGGCGGGCGTGACAAGACCACGCGCGACGCCTTCGCCTCGATCTACCGCAAGGCACCGGCCGCAACCTTCGAGCAGCGCTGGGATGTGTGGGCGGCCGGCTATGGTGGCTCGCAAACCACCGACGGCAATGTCGCGCTTGGTTCGAACAACACCACCAGCAGCGTCTATGGCACTGCCGTCGGCCTCGACTATCGCTTCTCGCCGTCGACGATCGCCGGCTTTGCGCTTGCCGGCGGTGGGACCGGCTTCAACGTCAACGGGCTCGGCTGGGGCCGCTCCGACCTGTTGCAGGCCGGCGCCTTCGTTCGTCACACGGCAGGACCTGCCTATATCACCGCCGCGCTGGCCTATGGCTGGCAGGACGTCACGACCAACCGCGTCGTCACGGCCGCGGGCGTCGATCAGCTGCGGGCGCAGTTCAACGCCAACGCGCTCTCGGGCCGTGTCGAGGGCGGTTACCGCTACGCCACGCAGTGGATCGGCCTCACGCCCTATGCGGCGCTCCAGGCCACCATGTTCAGCCTTCCGAACTATTCGGAGTTCGCGGTGGTCGGCAACAGCACCTTCGCGCTCAACTATGCCGCCAAGGACGTGACCAGCACCCGCACCGAGCTCGGCCTGCGCGCCGACAAATCATTCGCCGCGGCCGGTGGCCTGTTGACCCTGCGCGGCCGCGTCGCCTGGGCGCATGATTACAATCCGGACCGCAGCGTCGGCGCGGTGTTCCAGACCCTGCCGGGATCGGCCTTCGTCGTGAACGGTGCAGCGCAGCCGCGCGATTCCGCGCTGACCACCGCGGCGGTGCAGATGAACTGGATGAACGGCTGGTCTGCGTCGGCGACCTTCGAGGGCGAGTTCTCGAACGTCACCCGCTCCTACGCCGGCAAGGGCGTCGTGCGCTACGCGTGGTAGGGCGCGACCTGCAAGCCACGGCGAGACTGCCATCTTCCCCTGGAGGGGGAGGATCGGTTCGCATGGAGCAAAGCGCAATGCGAACCGAGGTGGGGTGACAGCCTATCCGCATTGCGCGCTGCCCGTGGGGAGAGATCACCCCACCCCGCTCGCGCTGCGCGCGATCGACCCTCCCCCTCCAGGGGAGGGTAAGAGCCTCTACTGCTTCTTCTGCGGAGGCTTGCGCGGCGGGCGCGGGGCGACGGCAGGCGTGGGCGTGCCAGCCATCTTGTTGGCGGCTTCGCTGACGTCGAGCAGCGAGCGGCGGATGTCCTCGACGTAAGCAGCCGACTTCTTCTTCATGGTATCGGCGAGCTCGTGCAGTCCCCTGATCTTCTCGAACAGCTCGTCGGCCTTGCCGTCGGAAAAGCCGGGGACCACGCCTTCGATCTTGGTGACGGCCTTGTCGAAGCCCGCGAAGGCGCTGTCGACCTTGGCCATGACGGAGTCGATTTCGCCGCCCTTGCTTCTGAGATCGGCGGTGTAGTTCTCGAACGTGCGCAGGCCGTCTTTGATCGCAGGGGCATTGCTGACGATCGTGCGATCGACGCTGTGCAGGGTGTCGACGATGGATTCGGCGTCGCTGAGATCGGCGGTCAGCACGGGGACGCCGTCCGTATCCAGCGGCACCGGCGGCGCGGAGGGCGCGCCGCCGATCAGCGAGATCGCGGCGACGCCGGTGAGGCCCTGGAACTCGATGCCCGCAACCGTGTCCTTGCGGATCGGCGCGGTGTTGTCGAGCATCACCAGCGCCACGATCTTGCGCGGATTATCCAGCTTGATCGACAGGATCTGGCCCGCGGGAACACCGTCGAAATTGACCGGCCCGCCGCGGCGGAGTCCGCTGGCGGAGCCGCCCTCGAACACCACGCGCAACTGGCTCCGGCTCTGGGCGGTGCGCCATTTCTGCACGCCGAGCACGCCGCCGAACGCCACGGCGATGACCGCCAGCGTCGCCGTTCCGATTACGAGGTTGCTCGCGCGTGCCATGCAGGGCGATTTTACGGCCAAAGCGGGATGGTTGGAAGGACGATGCTGCGGCCGCAATACTAGAGCGGGCGGGTTAACGACTTGTCCGTCGCGGCTCGAAGCGCGAAGGCGGAAGCGTAACCCGCCAATCTGCCTTACGCGACATCAATGCCCCGCCGCGCGTTTTGCGGCAGCATTGTTCAATACGATCAGGGCGTCGACGGCGACGCCCGTTTTGGTGTTGATCAGGAACGGGTTGACGTCGATCGATGCGATCCGGTCGCCGGCATCTGCGATCAAATTCGACAGGCCGACCAGCGCCTTTACCGCAGAGGCCTCGTGCAAGGCCGGCTTGCCGCGATAGCCGCGCATCTTGATGCCGGCCTTGGTGCGGCCGATCAGGAGCCGGGCCTCGTCCTCGTCCATCGGTGCGCCGGCGAGCGCGACGTCCTTCATCAGCTCGATGTCGATGCCGCCGGTGCCGAACAGCACAACCGGACCCATCTCGGCATCGAGCGAGGCACCGACCACGAGCTCGAGATCGGCCTTGACCTGCTGCGCGATCAGGATGCCGTCGAGCTTCGGCTTGCGCTTCAGCTTCGCCACCCGCGCGGCGATGTCGGCGAATGCCTTCTTCACCTCGGCGGCGCTGTTGAGATTCAGCACCACGCCGCCGATGTCGGATTTGTGCAGGATCTCGGCGCTGACGACTTTTGCCACGACCGGGAAACCGATCTGCTTCGCGATCTTCGCGGCGTCTGCCGCCGTCTGCGCAATCGCTTCCTTCGAGACCGGAATGCCATAGGCCTTCAGCAGCTTCTTCGAGGCGACCTCGTCGAGCGCGGCACCGCTCGCCGATTTCAGCGCCTTCTCCAGCACAGCGCGGGCGGCAGGCTTCGAGCTCGAGACGATGTCGGGCACTTCCTTGCGCAGCTTCGCATAAGCGAGCAGCGACTTGATCGCGGTCACCGCACGGTCCATGCCCTGCATGACCGCGAGATGCGGCAGCGATTTGCGCAAGCCCTTGGTGAACTCGGTGAAGCCGATCGACATCGCGCTGATGTAGATCACCGGCTTCGACGCCCGGCTCGCCATCTCGTCGACGATGCGCAAATTGCGTTCACGAAGTTCGTGCGGGGCCTTTGGCAACTCGGCATCGATGATGACGATGTCGATATCGGGATCGTCGATCATCAGCTTGATCGACTTCATGTAGACGGAGGGATCAACCACCGCGGCGAAGCCGGCATCGAGCGGATTGCCGACGATCGAGCCGGGCCCGAGCATCTTCGCCAATTCGGAGCCGACGTGCGGGCTCAGCGGCGCAAAGTTCAGGCCTTCCGCATAGAAGGCGTCAAGCAGCATGCCGCGCTTGCCGCCTGACAGCGTAACCGCGGCGAGCCGGTCACCCTTGGGGACGGTCGAGTGGACGAAGCATTCGGTAGTCTCGATCAGTTCGTCGAGCCCGCCGACCCGGATGACTCCTTCGCGCGTTGCGATGGCGTCGAAGGTCTCGATCGATCCTGCGAGCGCACCCGTATGCGCCATCGCCGCCGCGCGGCCGCCCTCGGACGAACCGAGCTTGAGTGCGATGACCGGCTTGCTTGCGGCGCGCGCGGCCTTGCAGGCGTCGCGAAACGCCTTGGTGTTGCGCACGCCTTCGAGGTAGACCACGATGACCTTGATGCTCGGATCCTCGGCGAAATAGCGCATCAGGTCCGGCGTCTCGAGCCCGGCCTCGTTGCCGGTCGTCACCATGTAACCGACCCCGACGCCGCGATCCTCCAGCGCCTGCCGGATCGCCATCACGATGGCGCCGGATTGCCCGGCAATCGCCACTGCACCCTGTTCCATGGTGACGACACGGTCGTCGATATTGGTGAAGAGCTTTTCGCCCGCGCTCAAATTGCCGAGGCAGTTCGGGCCGGTGACGGCGAGCCCCGTTTCGCGTATCGCGGCTTGCAATTCGGCAGCGAGCTTCTGGCTCTCCTCATCCTGGAGCTCGCTGAAGCCCGACGTGACGATGGTGGCCGAGCGCGCGCCGGCCGCGGCGGCGTCGCGGATCACCTGCACGGCAAAGCGCGCGGGCACCAGCACCAGCACATGATCGGGCTTTTCCGGAAGGCTCGCAAAATCCTTGTAGCAGGGCACGCCCCAGATCGTCTCGCGCTTGGCGTTGACCGGATAGAGCCCACCCTCGTAGCCGTACTTGACGAGGTTGTTCCAGATGCGCTCGGCATAATTGCCGGGTTTGTCGGTCGCGCCCACCAGCACGATGTTGTGCGGGTGCAGCATGGCGTGGATGCCCTTGACGACGTCGCCGGCATCGGGCGCTGGAGACCATGGACGCGGAGAAACGGACGCAGCAGGTACCTGGGCTTCCATGGCGCTTTACCTCTTGTTCTTGTTGCAGCGCCCTGTCTTGCGCCGGCGTATGGCGGGACTGATCGTGATGGCTTCATGCCGCGTGGCGGAATGGTGCGTGCTTCACGACAAGGCTAGCATCACCAGACTTTTGGCGAAAGTGCGAACGACGTGCCACGACTCCGTGACGCTCATTCATTCAAATCGTGATCATGCCTCTGCCGTCGTTCAGTAACGCAGCAGGCGCAGCTTGTAGGCGTAGTGATAGGCCAACTGCTTCGCGAGATAGGAAGCGATGGCGCGCCGGATCTGCATCTGCGTCGGATCGAAGCCGAGAACGCGGCGCCGCAGGATGCCCATCTCCCTGACGCCGAGCGCGTAGGTCGAAGCCGTCTTCTGTGCATCGTGGATGCGGAAGCAGGCGAGAAATCGCGGCAGGCGCACGAACTTGAATTCTGCGGCTTGCGCCCGCAGGATGAAATCCCAGTCCATCGCGTAGTGGAAGCTCTCGTCGATCGGCCCGATCCTGTCCCACACGCGCTTGCGCCAGAACATCGTCTCCTGCGGGATGTAGTCGGCATATTGCAAAGCCTTGCCGTCATGGGGCGGCAGCACGGCGCGTCCGACCTCGAGCCCCTCGCGGTCGACGAAAACGCGATGGCCGTAGACGATGTCGACATTGGGATGCGACATGAAGTAGTCGGCGACATAGGCGAGCGCCCCGGGAAGCAGCATGTCATCGCTGTTGAGATAGGCCATGATCTCGCAATCGGCACCGGCGAAGCCGAGATTGATGGCGTTCGACTGCCCCTTGTCCGGCTCGCTCGTCCAGCTGATGCCTTCGCCTCGGCTCTTCAGCAGATCGAGCGTGCCATCGATCGAGGCGCCGTCCTGCACGTGATAGGTCAGCTTCGGATAGTTCTGACTGACGATGCTCTCGATCGTGGCGTCGAGATATTGCGCCTGATTGTAGCTCGGCGTGACCATCGCGATCCGCGGCGCATTCGCCGGGATCCCACGCGCAGGCGGAAAGGCAGTCAGGTTGAGCAGGCGCGGCGGATATTGCTCGAAGGTCCACATCGGAGGGCGACGCCAGAGGCTCCGCAGCGAGGATCGTCTCTGTCCGGCGGCAATGAGGTCCTGATTCCGTTCCAGGAGCGCGACACGATTTTCGAGTTGCTCGAGCCGCTGTTCGAGGCGCTGCCTGAACTCGTCGTCCATTACAGGTTGTCCTGAAAATTACGGCGTCAAAAGATCAATCCAGTATTCTTACAGGTCTATGGGAGACGACGCCAGTTCAGCGGTTCCATCAAGCGCGGTTGCCCGGCTGTTCGGCGCGGTCTCTACCGATCCCGGATGGCCGATTGCGAACCGCTATTCACCTGTTTCGATCAAGGTGGCATGCAGGACGTAGCGCTCGGGTCCGGGTGTGACGGCGTCGAAGGGCCAGCAGGTTGTGAGCACCAGTTCGACATCTTGCGCCGCGGGATCGATGCCGGACTCATCGAAGCGAACCACGGCGGAGGAATCCGCTCGATAGCGAAAGTGCTTTCCGTCACGGCGTGTGACATCGATAACGTCACCAATGGCGACATTCCGCAGGAAGCGGAAATGTGTATCGCGGTGCGCAGCATATACCGCAATGCCGCGCTCGCCGGCATCAGCCGATTGGTGGATATGGCCGGGTCCGAAAGCGAGGGCCTGGCCGCTGGTGCCTTCCAGCACGATCGCGCTGGCACCGATCCGCTTCACCTCGATCCGTGCGACCGGCCAGGTGTCGGCCCATGACCATGGCTTGACCACGCCGCCGGTCGTAACGCTCCCGTCGAACGCGCGCTCCAGCAGCACCTGGGCGAGCCATGCCTTGGCATGAATGTAGGCGCCGTCGCCGAACAGGATGAGGCCGACAAGTGCAACAGCGAGGGGGGAGATGAGGCGGGGCATAATGGTCCTTCCCCCGTCATTGCTTCGTCGCTCCTCGCAATGACGGCTGATAAAAAGGCGCGCGCGGCCGTTGGTATGGGACGGGCAGCCGCGCGCGCTAACAGAGGAGTTCGGGGAGGCTCCTCTCTCAAGCAGCGTCAGTGAGCAAGGGCTGACGCCGGTTGAACACGTACAGGATCAGGGCGAGCACGATCAGGATGAAGCCTGCGATCATCTTGAGCTCGGCCGAGGTCGCGGTCTTCGGCAGGCGGATCGCATCCGGCGCGGCGGGCGTCGGCCGCTTCGTCGACGGCTGGTTGCGCGCATCTGCATGGCGTTCGCGCCACTGTGTGGGCGTCAGATGCAGCCGCTCGCCAAACACCTTCTCGAAATCCCAGCCGGCCGGCAGGTTGAGCGGCAGCTCGCTGAGCTTGAGCGGTGCTCCCTCGGGGCGGCTCGGCGTCTTGTCGACCGCGACGAGGCTGGTCAACCGCGTGACGATCTGATGGTCGAGCGCCAGCGTCAGGATCGCCTTGTCGGAGTCCTCGGGCGTCCTCTCGCGCATGGCACGCGCTACCTCGGCGTCGCCGATCTTGCGCTTGGCCCAGAGTTTTGACAGGCCCTTGCCTTCGGCGGCGTTTTGCAGCGGCAGCGTCACCGACCACGGGCGGTCGCCGACGCGTCCCTTGATCTCGAGCGAGCCCGCGAGCTTGTCGAGCTTTGCCGCCAGCACCAGCGGCTCGTCGCGATAGACGTCGGGAATGATCGCCGGCGTGACGTCGGCCTTGGCTTCGGAGAATTTTGCACTGAGGCCGGTCACTGCCGGGTTCTCGAGCTTGGCGAACAGGCCACGCATGCGCTCCTCGACCTGTTCGACGGAGCCGATATGGGTGAAGGCGCCGCGGCCGAGCTCGGCGGCGCGCGTCATCAGATAGGTGTTGGGCGCGGATCCGATGCCGACCATGAACACGCGCGAGCGGCCCCGCATCGCCGTGATCGTTTCGAACAATTGCTGCTCGTTGCCGATCGCGCCGTCGGTCAGGAACACCACCTGGCGCACCATGCTGGTGTCGCCAGCCTTGTCGGTCAGCGCCGCGCGCATCGCCGGCACCATCTCGGTGCCGCCGCGGGCCTGCAAGGCACTGACGAACGAAGTGGCTTCACCGACATGCGTGGCGTCGGCCGGCACGGAGGCCGGGAACAGCACGTCCATGGTGTCGTCGAAGCGGATGACGTTGAACCGGTCGTTGGGTTGAAGGCGAGAGAGGGCGTAAGTCAGGCTGGCCTTGGCCTGAACGATCGACGTTCCGCCCATCGAGCCCGAATTGTCGATCACGAACACGACCTCGCGCGGCAGCGGCTTTTGCGTCGTCTGCTCGGCACTGGGCGGGGTGACGAAGGCGAGCAAATAATCGGCCCCGCCGACACGCTCGCGGAACAGGCCAACCGACGGTGCCTTCTCCGCGGCCGGCTTCCAGGTCAGCTCGAAATCGCGGTCGGCGGCCACGGCGCCGTCAGCGAGCGTGACGATTCGCGTCGCATTGTCCGGGCTCTCGACCTTGACGTTATGGTGGTGACTCCTGACCTCGCCGAGCGCGAAGCCTGCCTTCAGGCGCACCGTGATGCTGGTCGGATTGACCGGCGCGTTCCCGGCGGGATCCAGCACCGGCGGCGAGATACGGTCGCGGTCCGGCACCGGCTCCGAATTGGTTGCGCCCCAGCCCGAGCCGTCTTTGCGGAAGTCGACGCTCTGCACGATCGGCGCCGGATTGTAGCGCGGCCCGACCACCAGCGGCAGCCGCAGCGAATATTCATTGCCGGATTGATGTACCGGCTCCTGATATTCGATCTGCACCAGCACGGTTTCGCCGGGACCGATATTGGCGACCGAATTGGTGAAGATGTTCGGCCGCTCCTGCTCGGTGAGCGCGGCCTTCTGGCCGGCGCGGCGCGCCTGCTCGTAGATCACGCGTGCCTGCTGCCGCTCCTTGATGTCGCCGATGATGACGCGGTCGCCGACCACCATCTTCAACGTGTCGACGGCGCCGCCGGCGGGAAGCGGATAAACGTAGGTCGCCTCGACCCAGTCCTTGGTGGGATTGCGGAAGGCCTGGGTGACGCGGGCGCGCAGCGTCGGGCCTGACACTGTGATGTCGACGTCGATGCCGAGGCGGATCGCCTCCGTGCAGGCGCCGTCCTCCTTCAGGAGAAGGGTGCCGGATTTGGCCTCGCCGGGCTGGAGCAGGCTGGCCTGCTCCGTCGTCGCCGACCATCCGGGCTCAAAACTCACGAGCAGGGCCACGAAGGCGACCAGCATCACCGCGATGCCCTGCACCAGAAGAAACAATCCGAGCTTGATCAGCCGCCCCAGCATGGGGTGCTCGTCGCTGTCGGCTGTGTCGTAGCTATCCATTTCGCCTGCTCCCGAAGGGTGTTCGCTGACTCGGAGCATCCGTCGGGAGCGCCTGAATGCGCGAGCAGAATGATCGGCAATGTTCCGCCACGGCCGGCCCGGGCGGGCCGCGGCCAGAATGGCCATGTACGGTTTTGTGCTGGTTTGTCCGCCCTGCTAGACTGGCGTCCGTGGAGCAGGGTTGACGATGCAGACGCAGGATAAAGTCACCGACAGGCAGCTTTCGGACGAGCAGAGCCGCGAGGTCGCGGAGACCATTCGCGAGGAGCTCGCCAGGCGCCGGATTTCCCGGCAGGCGTTGGCCGAGCAGGCCAAGCTCAGCCTGTCGACGCTGGAGAAGGTGCTCGGCGGCCGGCGGCCGTTCACGCTGGCAACGACCGTGCGGCTGGAGCAGGCGCTGGGCGTCTCCTTGCGCAAAAGCGCCGCCGTGATGACGCCTCCGGCCGCAAACGATGTCGCGCCCGACAGCCTCGGCTCCTATGCGCATCGCGCGGTGACCTGGCTCGAGGATGTCTACATCACGCTGCGGCCGTCCTTCGGCGACAAGGATGCGATCTTCGCCTATCGCACCGAGATCGTATGGGAGCCGAAGGTGTCTTCGCTGGTGTTCCGCGAGGGCGAGCGGACCGATGCCGCCTATGAGCACACCGGCGAGGTTGCGGTGCCGCATCAGTCCGGCTTCATCTATCTCGTCATCATCAAGCACGGCCAGCATCGCGTGATCACGGTGTCGCGGCCGACGGTCGCCGGCGAGATGTACGGCATCATCTCGACGCTCCGCGCCGGACCCGGCTCGCAACTGACGCCGATCGCGGCGCCGATCGCCTATGTGCCGCTTCGTAACGTCGCGAAGCCGTCGCTGGGACGGGTCGGCCCCGACGATGCCAACCACGCATTGTATGGAAAGCATCTGCGCCGCACGGTGGAGGAATCGTTCGCGTTGTTTCTGTCGGTATAGTCCGCGAGAAAGAGTCCGGAATGGCGTCGCGTGCGTCTATAAGGGAACATGCAGGACGTGCCCGCACCATACGGCGGTGAATCTCCGCTGTTCTCCATCATCATCCCGCTGGAACAACACCGCGGGCAGTGGGAGCTGTCCTGGCTCGGGTGGACGTCGCAGACCGCCGACAAATCGCTTTACGAAATCATTCTGGTGGTGCCGCCTGATTTCAAGGCACTCAACGAGCTGAAGGCGCTGGCCGGCGGCAAAGCACGTCTCGAATTCACCAATTCGGACCATGACATCGGGCTCTGCGCCTTCGGCGCCGCCAAGGCCCGCGGCAAATATCTGTTCTTCACGGAATCGCATTGCCGACCCGAGCCTGACGTGATGGAGGCCTGCATCCGCGCGATCGACGCGCGTCCCGACTGGGCTGGGTTCTCCTGCCAGTCGGTGCCGATCTGCCATAACCGGCTGTCCGTGGCCGAGGCCGCCATGTACCAGGCCGACATCGAGTTCGGCATGAAGCAGCATCCCTGGCGCAAGGTGCTGGACCAGTGCTTCGTGACGCGGCGCGACGTCTATTGGGAATGCGGCGGCTTGCGTGAGGAGCTCGGCCATTTCGCCGAATGGGTGCTCGCCGCCACGTATCACGCGAGGGGCCATACGATCGGATATCTCGAGGAGGCGCGCTTCCATCATTACTATATCGGTGAAATCGGCGAACTGAAGACATTCACGCTCGATTTCGTGCGGGGCGAGATCCGCTATCTCAGCGAAGCGCGCAATGATCCCGGCAGCGAGCTGCTCGACATTCCGATCGAATGGAGCAGCCGCGGCGATTTCAACGTCGCGCTGGCGCGCGGCGCCTTTGGTGCACGGATGCGCGCCGGCGGCGTGACCGGCGAAGGCCTGCAGGCGATCGTGCGTTGGGGCGCGATCGCACTGGCCGGCGACCGCCTTGCGCTTGGTCTTGCACGTGTGTCGGCAGGCTATGCGCGCTGCAGCCTGACCCTGCTCACCATGAGCGGCTCTCGCGGCAGCATCGCGCGCTGGCTGAAGCGTTATATCGCCGCGCTGATCCACTATCAGCGCCTCTATTGTATCCGTGGCATTCGGGGACGCCTTGGCAGAGCTGCGCAAAGTCTCGGCGATCAGATGGTCGCACAGGCCGGCTTCCATGCCTGGGAGGTCTGGCAGGGCCGCAGCTTCCGCTGGAGCGAGCCGGAAGCCGCCGTGCGGATCGAGGCACCGCCTGGGCGCACCATCATTCGTATCGCGTCGCCGGAAATTCGCGGGCCGCTGGATCGGATCGGCGTGCAGTTTTATCTCGACGGCGTGCGCGTTGCGGATGCCGCGACCGCGATCGACGCGGGTGCCTTTATTCTTCAGCTCGATCTGCCGCCATCGGGCGGGGCGATCCTGGCATGGGCATGTCCGCGCTTTGCGGCCATCGATGACCCGCGCCGGCTCGGCCTGCCGGTCGCGGGGATCGACGTCAGCGCGGGCGAAGACGTCAGCTGCACGTCTCCGCCCGTTGCTGCGATGCGTGGCTAGCCGCCCGTTTCGGCGCTGATGATGTCGCCGAACAGCTCCCACTGGCCCTTCTTGAACCGCCACATCTTGAGCTGCTCGATCGGCGCGAAGTCGGTGGCCGAGGTGTTGATCTTGATCCCCGGGATCAGCGTATCGGGAACGAAGTCCTTCAGGCTCGCGGCCTGCTTCATCACGTTCTCGCGGGTCAGATTGTCGCCCGACTGCTTCAGCACCTGCACCATCGTCTGGGCCGCGGCATAGGCGTAGACCAGATTGGCGTCCGAGATGTTCGCACCGGGCATGTACTTGTCGATGAAGGTCATGAACTTCTTCATGCCCTCGTCGTCCTTCCACTGCGGATCCGACGCATCCTTCAGATAGCCGGCCGACAGCACGCCCTCGGATGCCTCGAGGCCGGCCGGCTTCATCACCGCGCCGATCGACACCGAGACGTCCGTCATCAGGTGCATCGGCTTCCACTCCAGCTCCGCGATCTTCTTGATGGCCTGGGCCGCGAATTTCGGGGTCGCGATGTTGACGAAGACATCGGCGCCGGTGCCCTTCAGCTTGACGATATGGGCGTCGATCGACGGCTCCGAGGTCTCGTAGCTCTCCTCGGCCACGATCAGCTTCGATGCCTTGTCGCCGAACACGTCCTTGATGCCGGCGAGGTAGTCCTTGCCGAAATCGTCGTTGGCATAGAAGATCGCGACCTTCGCGTCCGGCTTCTCCTTCAGAATGTATTTTGCGAAGATCTGTGCCTCGACCCGGTAGCTGGGCTGGAAGCCCATGGTCCAGGGGAAGTTCTTCGGGTCGTTCCATTTGCTGGCGCCGGTGGCCAGGAAGAGCTGCGGCACCTTCTTGGAATTGTGATACTTCTGCACCGCAGTCTGGGTCGGTGTGCCCAGCGCGTTGAAGACCAGGAAGACCTCGTCGCTCTCGATCAGCTTGCGGATCTGCTCCACGGTCTTCGGCGGCGAGTAGCCGTCATCATAGGAGATCCAGTTGATCTTGCGGCCGTTGATGCCGCCCTGGTCGTTGATCATCTTGAAATAGGCTTCCTCGGTCTTGCCGATGATGCCGTAGGCGGAGGCGGGACCGGAATAGGCCTCGACATTGCCGATCTTGATCTCGGTGTCGGTGACGCCGGTGTCGTACGCCTTCTGCGCATACGCGGACGGGGTCGCAAGCAGCGTCAACGCCGTTGCTGCGGCAAGCAGGGAGAGTTTCTTGTTCATGAAAATTCCTTGGGGTTTTCTTTGCGGTTTCTTCTGGGTTGGAGCAGGCACGTCAGAAACGAAGAAGCGCCCGCAAGGGGCGCTTTGATCAGGCGTTGGCGACTTTCTTGTCGACTTCGGAGGCCACCGAGAATTCCTTCCGCAAGGTCGGCTTGTGGATCTTGCCGGTGGCGTTGCGCGGCAGCGCATCGACGAAGCGGACCTGTCGCGGGCATTTGAAGCGCGCGAGGTTGGCCGCGCAATGGGCGAAGACATCCGCCTCGGTCAACCGCTGACCGGGCTTGGCCGCGACGATGGCGAGGCCTACCTCACCCCATTGCGGATCGGGAATGCCGATCACCGCGGCTTCCGCGATCGCGGTGAGCTGATGCAGGACATTCTCGACCTCGGCCGGATAGACGTTCTCGCCGCCCGAGATGTACATGTCCTTCCAGCGGTCGACGATATAGTAGAAGCCTTCCTCGTCGACGCGCGTCGCATCGCCGGTGTGCAGCCAGCCGTCGGTGAAGGACGTCTTGTTCGCCTCCGGCCTGTTCCAATAGCCCGGCGTGATGTTCGGGCCCTTGACCCAGAGCTCGCCGAGTTCGCCGACATCGGCATCGCTGCCGTCGGGGCGCACGATGCGGACTTCCGTGTGCAGCACCGGCTTGCCGGCCGAGCCCGCCTTGCGTGCCGCATCCTCGCGATCCAGCACCAGCACGGCCGGCGAGGTCTCGGTCATGCCGTAGCCCTGCTGCAGCGCGACGCCGCGCGCCTCCCAGACTTTGAGCAGCGGCACCGGCATCGGCGCGCCGCCGACACCGCAGACGATCAGCCGGGTCAGGTCAGTTGTCGTGAAGGCAGGATGCCGCGCCATGAACTGGTAGATCGCGGGCACGCCGAAAAAGACGTTGATGCCCTGCGCGGGATCGTTGATCAGGCCGAGCGCCGTGCCGGGATCGAAGGCGCGCATGATCATCACCGTGCCGCCGGCATGCAGCACCGGGTTGGTGTAGCAATTCAGCCCGCCGGTGTGGAACAGCGGCAGCACGGTGAGCAGCGCCGAGGCCGGCCCGATGCAGGCGGGGCCGCCGAGATTGACGCAATTCCAGAACGTCATGCCATGGGTGATGGTCGCACCCTTGGGATGGCCCGTGGTGCCCGACGTGTACATGATGGTCGAGACGTCATCGAGCGTGACCTCCTCGGCGCGGGCGAGCGGCTTGGCGGCCGCGATGCCGGCCTCATAGCTGCCGCCGGGGCCGAGCAGCAGGCTGGTCGTGACGTTGCAGAGCTTTGCGACGGCGAGCGCGGTCTCGGCGAGATCGGTGTCGTGGATCATCACCTTCGGCGCGCAATCGCCGGTGATGAACTGGAGCTCGGGAACGGTGAGGCGGGTGTTCAGGGGGACGAAGATCGCGCCTAACCGTCCGCAGGCGAACTGCACCTCCAGCGTATCGGTCGTGTTCAGCGCCAGCACCGCGACGCGGTCGCCGCGCGACACCTTGAGCGCGTCACGGAGAAATCCGGCCAGGCGCGAGACGCGGTCGTCGAACTGCGAATAGGTGAAGCGGCGCGCGCTCGCGAGGTCGATCACCGCGACCTTGTCAGGCGTGCGGCGGCCGTGATGGACGATCCAGTCGTAATAGCGAACGGCCAAAAATCCCTCCCTCGGCGGTCTTGTGCCGCCTGCGTCCCTATTTGCCGGCACCATGCCCGGCGTGGCCCTGGGGCCAGCCGGAGTTTGTGCGCCACGTCTTTTTTTGACCCGGAGTTGGCCTGCGGGGGGCGAAAATCGTCTTGCGTTGAGTTGCTAGGCCTTAGGCTGCGTGGGGTGGTTCCCCCGGTCAGCCACTCTGCGCAAGTGAACGGCAGATGTTCCGGCCATGGTGGCCAACACGAATCCGCCAGCAGGGCGAGACGACCATGAAGAGCCCGTTCTATACCGCCGAGCATGACGCCTTCCGCGAGGTGATGCGCCGCTTTGTCGAGAAGGAGATCACGCCCTTTGCCCATGAATGGGACGAGGCCGGCGAATTTCCTCGCGTGCTCTATCGCAAGGCGGCCGAGATTGGCCTGCTGGGGCTCGGATTCCCCGAGGAATATGGCGGGATCGCCGCCGACCAGTTCATGAAGATCGTCGCGAGCCAGGAATTGGCGCGTGCGGGGGCCGGCGGGGTCAGCGCCAGCCTGATGAGCCATACCATCGGCTCGCCGCCGATCGCGCGGGCGGCGCGCCCGGAAGTGAAGGCGCGCGTGCTGCCGCAAGTGCTGTCGGGCGAGAAGATCTCCGCGTTGGCAATCACCGAGCCGGGCGGCGGCTCGGACGTCGCGAACCTCCGCACCAGGGCGCGACGGGACGGCGATCACTACGTCGTGAGCGGCGAAAAGACCTTCATCACCTCGGGCGTGCGCGCCGACTATCTGACCGTTGCGGTGCGCACCGGCGGCGAGGGCGCCGGCGGCGTCAGCCTGCTCCTGATCGAGGGCGACACGCCCGGCCTGTCCAGGACAAAACTGAAGAAGATGGGCTGGTGGGCCTCCGACACCGCGACGCTGCATTTCGACGAATGCCGCGTGCCGGTCGAAAACCTGATCGGTGAGGAAGGCCAGGGCTTCAAGATCATCATGCGGAATTTCAACAGCGAGCGCATGGGCATGGCGGCCGGGTGCACCGCCTTCGCGCGGGTCTGCCTCGACGAGGCGATCGCCTATGCCAAGGAGCGCAAGACCTTCGGCAAGCCGCTCGCCCAGCACCAGGTCATCCGGCACAAGATCGTCGACATGGCGCAGAAGGTCGCGGCATCCCAGGCGATGCTCGAAATGCTGGCCTGGCGGCTGGAGCAGGGCGAGAGCCCGGTCGCCGAGATCTGCATGATGAAGAACCAGGCGACGCAGACCATGGCGTTCTGCGCCTCGGAAGCCGTGCAGATTTTTGGTGGTGCCGGCTTCATGCGCGGCATCAAGGCCGAGCGCATCTACCGCGAGGTCAAGGTCAACGCCATCGGCGGCGGCACCGAGGAGATCATGAAGGATCTGGCCAGCCGGCAGATGGGCTTGTGAGCCCGTCATTCCGGGGCGCGCGTAGCGCGAGCCCGGAATCCATCGGGCCGCGTGAACCGTAGAGAAATGGATTCCGGGTTCGCGCTACGCGCGCCCCGGAATGACAAAGGGACCAGAATGCTATTCAGCGCCGACCACGACGATATCCGCCGCTCCTTACAAAAATTCATCGCCAACGAGATCAATCCTCATGTCGATGAGTGGGAGAAGGCCGACATCTTCCCGGCGCATGAGCTGTTCAAGAAGATGGGCAGCCTCGGTTTCCTCGGCTTGAACAAGCCGGTCGCGTTCGGTGGCTCGGGCCTCGACTATTCCTATGCGCTGATGATGGCGGAGGAGCTGGGCGCCATCACCTGTGGCGGCGTGCCGATGGCGATCGGGGTGCAGACCGACATGGCGACGCCGGCGCTGGCGCGGTTCGGCTCGGACGAGGTGCGGCGCGAATTCCTCAGCTCGTCGATATCAGGCGATTACGTCGCCTGCATCGGCGTCTCCGAGCCCGGCGCGGGCTCGGACGTCGCCTCGATCAAGACAAATGCACGCTCTGACGGCGACGACTACGTCATCAACGGCGGCAAGATGTGGATCACCAACGGCACCCAGGCCGACTGGATCTGCCTGCTCGCCAACACCGGCGAGGGGCCGGTTCATCGCAACAAATCGCTGATCTGCGTGCCCATGAAGAGCAAGGGCGTCACGGTCGCGCGAAAGCTCGACAAGATGGGCATGCGCTCGTCCGACACCGCGCAGATCTTCTTCGACAATGTCCGCGTGCCCAAGCGCAACCGGATCGGCGAGGAGGGCAAGGGCTTTACCTACCAGATGATCCAGTTCCAGGAGGAACGGCTCTGGGGCGCGGCGGCCTGCCTGAAGGCGCATGAATACATCATCAACGAGACCATCGAGTACACAAGCAACCGCAAGGCCTTCGGGAAGTCGATCCTCGACAACCAGGTCGTGCACTTCAAGCTCGCGGAGATGCAGACCGAAGTCGAGTTGTTGCGCGCGCTGATCTATCGCGCCGCCGAGCAGCTCGTGGCCGGCGAGGACGTGACCAGGCTTGCGACCATGGCCAAGCTGAAAGCCGGCCGGCTCGGCCGCGAGCTCACCGACGCCTGCTTGCAATATTGGGGCGGAATGGGCTTTACCAACGAGACGCCGGTCAGCCGTGCCTATCGCGACAGCCGGTTGACATCGATCGGCGGCGGTGCCGACGAGGTGATGCTGATGGTCCTGTGCAAGATGATGGGCACGCTGCCCGGCAGTAAAGGTATTTCCTGATGATCACGCTCTATCACTGCGACGCCGCGCGCTCGTTCCGTCCGCTCTGGATGCTGGAGGAGATGGGGCTTCCGTATGAATTGAAGATGCTGCCATTCCCGCCGCGGGTCTTCGCCAAGGAATATCTCGCGCTCAATCCGCTGGGCACGATTCCCTTCATGGTCGACGGCGAGACCAAGATGACGGAGTCCTCCGGCATCTGTCATTACCTCGGCACCAAATACGCCCCGACGCCGCTGATGGTGGACGTCGCCGATCCCGCCTATGGCGCGTTCCTGAACTGGATGTATTTCAGCGATGCCACGTTGACGTTCCCGCAGACGCTGGTGCTCCGCTACACCCAGCTCGAGCCGGAGGAGCGCCGCAATCCGCAGGTCGCCACCGACTATGCAAAATGGTTCCTGGGGCGGCTGCGCGCCGTCGAGGCAGCGACGGCGAATGCCGAAACATTGTGCGCGGGCCGCTTCACCGCCGCTGACATTGTCATCGGCTACGCGCTCCGCCTCGCCAGCAACATCGGGCTCGCCAAGGATTTCGGGCCAAATGTCGCAGCCTATTGGGCGCGGTTGCAGCAGCGCGACGGCTTCAAGCGCGCGGTTGCTGCGGAGCAGAAGGCCGGTGCCGAGCAGAATGTTGCGCCGCGTGTGAGGGCGTAACCTGCGAACACTGTCATTCCGGGGCGCGCAATAGCGCGAACCCGGAATCTCGAAGTTGCAGCGCGAGGTTCCGGGTTCGCCCTTCGGTCGACCCGGAACGACGATTTTTTGCGCGTCATGACAGCGCTATCGCGCCGTGACAGCGCCCAAATTTCCGCTAAGGTGACCTCCGTCCGCAGCGGCCAAAGAGCCGCGCGAGGAGGATCCCAATGGAAGATAACGGTCGCGAATCCGACCATCTGATGCTGATCACGCCGGAGCGGGTATTCTATGCCGGCCTGCTCGGCCGCCCCCGCAAGCGCACCCCCGGCTGCTGCCACGTCTATGTCGCGGTGAAGGGCAGCTTGCATCTGACGATCGACGACGTTCTCGCCACCGGCGAGCTGTTCGTGACCCTGCCGAACCAGCGGCATTCCATCGCCAGCGACTACCGCACTGCAATCAGCGTGACGCTCGAGCCGGAAAGCATGCCGGACGGCGTGATCGAGGCCCTGGCCGAGCGGCTGACCGGACCCGACCGGGCCGTCTATGCCCGCAAGATCCTCGCCGCCTACGCTCTGCTGCGCCAGCGCCGCTATGGCGACATCACCACCGCCGAATTCGACGAGATGTGCTTTGGCGAGGCGTTGCCGCGTCGCGTGCTCGATCCGCGCGTGATGCGCGCCGTCGCCCGCATCGGCCGCTTCTCCGGTGAGCCGGTGACGGCGGATACGTGCGCAGCCGAAGCGGGCCTCTCGGCCTCGCGCTTCCTGCATCTGTTCAAGGAGGAGACCGGCATCTCGTTCCGCTCATTCCGCGCCTGGAAGCGTGCGCGGCATTTGCTGCACTTCGCCAACCAGGACCTCAACCTCGCCCACCTCGCGCAGGACATCGGCTATCCCGATAGCACCCATTTCAGCCATTCGATCCGGCGCTTCTACGGATTGAAGCCGCGTGCGATCTTCGTCGGTTCGCGCGACCTTGCGATCTACCGCAGCACCGAGACGGTGCGGCTGGCGGAGGCCAGCTAGGCGCGCTCTCTTAGGGTGGGCAAAGCGAAGCGTGCCCACCATCTTCGCCAGGCGTTGAGACGTGTGGTGGGCACGGCGCAAAGCGCCTTTGCCCACCTACGATAGCTCGTCTTTTAGCTAGCTTCTCCGCGCAAGAAGCCGCATGCCGCGCGTCACATGATCGCAAGCGTTGAATTCTCAACGTGCGAGATATTAGTGGCATGAGCGACAAGGCCGTCATCACCTGCGCGCTGAACGGCGTGCTCACCGACCCGAAGCAGCACAACGTGCCTGTGACGCCCGAACAGATGGCACGCGAAGCCAAGGCTGCGTTCGATGCCGGCGCCAGCATCATGCACATCCATCTGCGCCAGCAGGCGCCGGACAAGGGACATCTGCCGTCCTGGGACGTGAGTGTCAGCAAGGAGATTCAGCAGGCCATCCGCGAGGCCTGTCCCGGCGTCATCATCAATCACACCTCGGGCGTCTCAGGGCCGAACTACAGCGGCGCACTCGACTGCATCCGCGAGACCAGGCCGGAGATTGCGGCCTGCAACGCCGGCTCGCTGAACTATCTGAAGGTCAAGGCCGACAACACCTGGGCCTGGCCGCCGATGATGTTCGACAACGCGGTCGAGAAGGTGAAGGACTATCTCGACGTCATGAACGCGGTCGGGACCATCCCCGAGTTCGAATGTTTCGACGTCGGCATCGTCCGCTGCGTCGGCATGTACCACCAGGTCGGCATGTACAAAGGCCCGCTCGAGTATAATTTCGTGATGGGCGTTGCCTCCGGCATGCCGTCCGATCCTGATCTCTTGCCGATCCTGATCAAGCTGAAACGGCCCGAGGCGCATTTCCAGGTCACGGCGATCGGCCGCGAGGAGATCTGGCCGCTGCATCAGCGCTGCGCCGAGCTCGGAGGCCATCTCCGCACCGGTCTGGAGGACGCCTTCTATCTCGCCGACGGCAAGAAGGTGACGTCGAACGGTCAGCTGATCGAGGCCATCGCCGCCTGTGCCCGCCGCGCGGGCCGCGAGATTGCAAGCCCCGCCGAGGCGCGGAAGATCTTTGGGACGAATCGGTAATTGTCGTTCCGGGGCGCGCATAGCGCGAACCCGGAACCTCGAGATTCCGGGTTCGATGCTGCGCATCGCCCCGGAATGACGGAGTAAACTGTGTCCATTCTCGACAACACCATTTCCCCCGGCAGCACTGCCTATCACGCCAACCGTGACGGCATGCTCGCGCTGATCGACCGCATGCGCGCGCTGGAAGAGCGCACGCGTGCGGCGTCGGCGGCGGCAAAGGATCGCTTCCACAAGCGCGGCCAGCTGCTGCCGCGCGAACGCGTCGCGCTGGTGCTCGATCCCGGCGCGCCCTTCATCGAGCTGTCGACGCTTGCCGGCTACATGTTCGACGTGCCGGATGCGAACAAGAGCGTGCCCGGCGGCGGCGTCATCGCCGGCATCGGCTTCGTCTCCGGCGTCCGCTGCATGGTCAGCGCCAATGATGCCGGCATCGATGCCGGCGCGCTCCAGCCTTACGGCCTCGACAAGACGCTGCGGGTGCAGGAGCTCGCGCTGGAGAACAAGCTGCCTTACGTTCAGCTCGTCGAAAGCGCCGGGGCCAATCTGCTGCGCTACCGCGTCGAGGACTTTGTCCGCGGCGGCAACATCTTTCGCAATCTCGCGCGGCTTTCGGCGGCCGGGCTGCCGGTCGTCACCGTCACGCACGGTTCGTCCACCGCGGGCGGCGCCTACCAGACCGGCCTGTCCGACTACATCGTCATGGTCCGCGGCCGCACCCGCGCCTTCCTTGCCGGGCCGCCGCTGCTGAAGGCCGCGACAGGCGAAATCGCGACCGAGGAAGAGCTCGGCGGCGCCGAGATGCACACGCAGGTTTCCGGCCTTGGCGATTATCTCGCGGAGGACGATCGCGATGCGCTGCGCATCGCGCGCGAGATCATGGCGGCGCTGGAATGGCAGCGACCAGGCCGAGCGGCTCCGCAATTCAAGCCGCCGCGCTACGACCAGGACGAGCTGCTCGGCATCATGCCGATGGACCACAAGCGCACCGTCGACATGAAGCAGGTGATCGCGCGCATCGTCGACGATTCCGACTTCACCGAGATGGCGCCCAATTACGGCCCCGCCACCGTCTGCGGTCACGCCCGCATCGAGGGCAAGGCGATCGGCATCATCACCAACAACGGCCCGCTCGATCCCGCCGGCGCCAACAAGGCGACGCATTTCATCCAGGCCTGCTGCCAGACCCGCACGCCGCTGCTCTATCTCAACAACACCACCGGCTACATGGTCGGCAAGGCCTATGAAGAAGCCGGCATGATCAAGCACGGCTCAAAGATGATCCAGGCGGTCACGTCTGCGACGGTGCCGCAGATCACCATCTATTGCGGCGCCTCGTTCGGCGCCGGCAATTACGGCATGTGCGGACGCGGCTTCCATCCGCGCTTCTGCTTCTCCTGGCCCAACGCCAAGACCGCTGTGATGGGCGGCGAGCAGGCCGCCGAAACCATGGCGATCGTGACCGAGGCCGCCGCCGCGCGCCGCGGCAAGCCGGTCGAGAAAGAAAAGCTCGACGCGATGAAGGCGCAGATCATCGGCGTATTCGACGGCCAGATGGACGTGTTCTCGACCAGCGCGCGCGTGCTCGACGACGGCGTGATCGATCCGCGCGACACCCGCGCGGTGCTGTCCGAGGTGCTGGCGATCTGCCGCGAGGGCGATGCGCGCACGCCCCAGCGCATGCAATTCTCGGTGGCCCGCCCATGAGGAACGGATCAGTGCAACACCGGCCGTTCTTCAGGGTCTTGGTCGCCAACCGCGGCGAGATCGCACTGCGCGTGATGCGCAGCGCGCGGCAGCTCGGCCTCGGCGTCGTTGCGGTCTATTCGGATGCCGATCGCGATGCGATCCATGTGCGGCAGGCCGACCAGGCCGTGCGCATCGGCGAAGCCCTGCCGGCGCAATCCTATCTCAACATTCCCGCGATCATCGCCGCGGCCAAGGCGAGCGGCGCGGATGCCGTCCATCCCGGCTACGGCTTCCTCGCCGAGAACGAGGACTTTGCGCAAGCGTGCAAGGACGCCGGCCTCGTCTTCATCGGCCCCTCGCCGCAGGCGATCGAGGCGATGGGCAACAAGGCCGGCGCCAAGGAGATCATGAAGAAGGCTGGCGTGCCCTGCGTGCCCGGCTATCAGGGCGCCGACCAAAGCGACGAGGTCATGCTCGCGGAAGCCAGGAAGATCGGCTTCCCCGTGATGATCAAGGCGGTCGCCGGCGGCGGCGGACGTGGCATGCGGCTCGTCACCGATGCCGCATCCTTCCCCGATGCGCTGCGCAGCGCGCGGTCGGAGGCGAAGGCCGCGTTCGGAGATCCCACGGTCATCCTCGAACGCGCCATCCAGAATCCCCGCCACATCGAGATCCAGGTGTTCGGCGATAGCCACGGCAACGCCATCCACCTCGGCGAGCGCGACTGCTCGGTGCAGCGGCGACATCAGAAGCTGATCGAGGAGGCGCCGTCGCCGGCGGTCACGCCGGAGCTGCGCGCGAAAATGGGCGAGGTCGCTGTCGCCGCGGTCAAGGCGCTGCGCTATGAGGGCGCCGGCACGCTGGAATTTTTGCTCGACGCGAGCGGCGAATTCTACTTCATGGAGATGAACACGCGGCTCCAGGTCGAGCATCCCGTCACCGAGGCGATCACCGGGCTCGATCTCGTCGAGCTGCAGCTGCGTATCGCGCGCGGCGAGCCATTGCCGGTGAAGCAGCAGGACATCAAGTTCTCAGGCCACGCCATCGAGGTGCGGCTGTGCTCGGAAGATGCCGCGCAGGATTTCATGCCGCAGTCCGGCCGCATGGCGTGCTGGCAGGTGCCTGACAGCGTCCGCGTCGAGCACGCGCTGCAATCGGGCGCGGAGATCCCGCCGTTCTACGATTCCATGATCGCCAAGGTGATCAGCCATGGCGCGACACGGGAGGAGGCGAGGGGGCGGCTGATCGTCGGCCTGGAGCAACTCACTGCGTTTGGCGTGACCACCAACCAGGCGTTCCTGATGTCCTGCCTGCGCCATCCCGGATTTGCCAGGGGCGAGGCGACGACTGCCTTCATCGGCGCACATCGCGACGAACTGTTGGCGCCGCCGGCGAATGCTGCATTCGATACGGCGCTGGCGGGCCTGCTGCTCTATGTCACCAATCCGCGCGCGCCGTCGTGGCAAGGTGGCCGGAGCCTGGCGGCAACATTCCCGCTGCCGGCGAAAGTCGAGATCGCCGGCCACACCCACGAGCTCGAAGTCACGCGTGAGCGTGATGGCGGCTACATCGTCGCCGCCGACGGCCGTCGGGACAAGTTCGAGATCGACCAGCTCGATGCCGACGCCATCCGCTTCCGCCACGACGGCGTAATGGACAGCGCAAAATTCCTGCGCGACGGCGACCGGCTCTACCTCCAGCATCGCGGCATCCCGCTTGCGGTCACCGATCTCACCCTCGCCGCGCCGAAGGCGGCCGCGACCAATGGCGGCGATGGCAAAGTCCGCGCCGCCATGAACGGCCGCGTCGTCGCCGTGCTGGTCAAGCCCGGCGACCGCGTCACCGCCGGTCAACCGGTGATGACCTTGGAAGCAATGAAGATGGAGCACGTCCACAAGGCCGGCGTCGACGGCGTGGTCGCCGCGATCGACGTCGCCGAAGGCGAGCAGGTCACGACGGGCAGAATCGTCGCGGAGATCGGGACTTAGTCGGCGGCGAGCGCCGCACGCGTAGGGTGGGCAAAGGCGCGAAGCGCCGTGCCCACCAACGTCCGGCGATCGCGATGGTGGGCACGCTACGCTTTGCCCACCCTACGCCACTGCACGCGGGTGTCCCAATAAAACCAAATAATTCCAATATGATATGCCTTATTTTGTCTCACTCACAATTATTATTGAACATTGTTCAGTTTTGAGCTACCAATATTGAGCGATGTCAAATCATGTGGAGGCCTGCATGTTGCGCGCAAATCACCACGCCCGAGAGACCGATGCCCTGCTGCCGTCAGCGTCCCGCCGGCTCTCGTTCGCCGCGCCGCAAGTCCGCGAAAAATATCTGATCGCCGCGCTCTCCGTCCTCACGCTGGTGGCGCTCCTCGCGCCCGCGCTGCCCGCCTCCGCATGGCACACACCGCATTTCGTCGACACCCGCACGTGGCTGGGTCTGCACAACGCCGGCGATGTGCTGAGCAATCTTGCCTTCCTGGCAATGGGCGTCTGGGGCCTAGTGCGCCTGCGAGCCCGCAATGATGCGCCCGTGGGTGCACGCTTCCTCTTTGTGGGACTGATCCTCACCTGCATAGGATCGAGCATCTATCATCTCGAGCCCGACGCGCCGCAGCGGCTCGTCGCCGATCGTCTCGGCATGGCGGTGGCCTTCGCCGGCTTTCTGGGCATCGCCGCCGGCGAGCGCGTCAGCGTGCGTGCCGGTCAGGCGGTGGTGGTGCTGGTGACGGTTGCAGGCCTGCTCGCAGCCTGGGTCGCACGCGAAAACCTCACGCCATGGGTGGTCGTGCAGTTCGGTGGCATGGCACTCGCTGTAGGACTGGCGTTGACCCCGCCTCGGCCCGGCGCACTTGGCGTGCCGTTCGGCGGCGTGATCTTCTTTTACGCGCTGGCCAAGCTTTTCGAACTGGGTGACGTGACCATATTTGAAGCGACAGGCCACATTGTCTCGGGCCACACCCTCAAGCATCTGGCCGCCGCGCTGGCGGCCTGGCCGGTGATCCGGGCGTTGCGGCCTGTTGCTACTGGCCCCGCCCCGTCCCCTCGTTGAGCAGACACGCCACCTGATGCCTATCACCAGCGTTCACCAGCGCCGGCCGCTCCGTCTTGCACCGCTCGATCGCAAACCGGCAGCGGGTGTGAAACGCGCAGCCGGAGGGCGGATTGACCGGGCTCGGCACGTCGCCGTCGACCAGCGGCGCGAGCTTCTTGGCAAACGGGTTCGCAACCGGCACTGACGCGAGCAGCGCCTGCGTGTAGGGATGGCGCGGATTGCGGAACAACTCGTCCTTGTCGGCGATCTCGACGATGCGGCCGAGATACATCACGGCGACGCGGTGGCTGATATGGGCGACCACGGCGAGGTCATGCGCGATGAAGAGGTAGGAGAAGCCGTGCTGCTTCTGCAGGTCGATCAGGAGATTGATCACCTGCGCCTGGATCGAGACGTCGAGCGCGGAGACCGGTTCGTCGCAGACGATCAAACGCGGCCCGAGCGCCAGCGCGCGCGCGATGCAGATGCGCTGGCGCTGGCCACCGGAAAATTGATGCGGGAAGTTGCGCATCTGATCGGGCCGCAGGCCGACCTGCTCGAACAGTTTTGCGGTACGCGCTTCCAGCTCCTTGCCGCTTGCGAGCCCATGCACGGCGAGCGGCTCGCCGACGATGTCGCCGGCGGTCATGCGCGGATTGAGCGAAGCGAACGGGTCCTGGAACACGATCTGCATCGAGCGGCGATGCGGCCGCAGCGCGGTCTTGGAGAGACGGGTGATGTCTTCTCCATCAAGGCGGATCTGACCCGAAGTCGGCTCGACCAGCCGCAGCACGCTGCGCGCCACCGTCGACTTGCCGCAGCCGGACTCGCCGACAAGGCCGAGCGTCTCGCCGGTATGAACCGAGAACGAGACGCCGTCGACCGCATGCACGGTGCCGACCTGCCGCCGCAACACGCCGGCGCGCACCGCGTAGTGCTTCTTGAGATCGGTGACTTCGAGCAGCGCCTCGGTCATGCCACCTCCGCCACTTCGGCTGCGCGCCAGCACGCGGCGAGATGGCCGCCGCCCCAGTCCGCCAGCGGCGGATATTCGGCCTCGCAGCGCTTGATCGCGAGCTTGCAGCGTGGTGCGAAGGCGCAGCCTTTCGGCAACCGCACCAGCGACGGCACCGTGCCGGGAATTTCGTTCAGCCGAGCCTGCGCCGGCATGCCGGACGCCGGCACCGCCGGGATCGAGGCCATCAGCCCGCGCGTATAGGGATGCTTTGGCGCCGCGAACAGCGCCTCCACCGTTGCCTCCTCCACCTTCTTCCCCGCATACATCACGATCACCCGCTGCGCGGTCTGCGCGACGACGCCGAGATCATGCGTGATCAGCACGAGGCCGGTGCCGAGCTCCTTCTGGAGGTCGAGGATCAGCGCCAGGATCTGTGCCTGGATGGTGACGTCGAGCGCAGTGGTCGGCTCGTCCGCGATCAGCAGCGCCGGCCTGCAGGCGAGCGCCATCGCGATCATCGCGCGCTGGCGCATGCCGCCGGAGAGCTGATGCGGATATTCCCGCGCGCGCCGCGCCGGTTCGGGAATGCGTACCAGCCGCAGCATCTCGACCGCGATGTCGCGCGCCTCTCTGGCCGGCATCGCCCGGTGCAGCCGCACCGCCTCGACGATCTGGTCGCCGATCCGCATCACCGGATTGAGCGAGGTCATCGGCTCCTGGAAGATCATGGAGATGCGATTACCCCTGACGGCGCGCATCTCGGCTTCATCCAGCGCCAGCAGCTCGGTGCCTTCGAGCGTGACCGACCCGCCGACGATGCGGCCGGGCGGATCGGGCACCAGCCGCATCAAGGACAGCGCGGTGACGCTCTTGCCGCAGCCGGATTCGCCCACGATCGCCAGCGTCTCGCCGCGCCTCACGGTGAAGGAGACATCGTCGACGGCTTTGAACAGACCGGAATTGGTGAAGAACACCGTCTTCAGGTTCTTCACATCGAGCACGAGATCGGATTTGTCTGCCATCAGCCGCGCTGCCGGGGATCGAGGATGTCGCGCAGGGCGTCGCCGAACAGATTGGCGCCGAACACGGCGAGGCTGATCGCGATGCCGGGGAAGATCACCAGCCACGGTGCGGTGCGGACATATTCGGCCGCGGATTCCGACAGCATGCGGCCCCACGACGGATAGGGCTCGGGAATGCCGAGGCCGAGGAAGGACAGGGAAGCCTCGGTGAGGATGGTCGAGCCGAGCTGCGCGGTCGCGAGCACGATCAGCGGCGCCAGCGTGTTCGGCAGCACGTGGCGCAGCGCGATCCGCACCTCGCTCATACCGATCGACTTGGCGGCTTCGACAAAGGGCAGTTCGCGCAGCGCCAGCGTGTTGGCGCGAATGACGCGCGACACCGTCGGGATCAGCGGAATGGCGATGGCGATGATGACGTTCGGCAGGGACGGACCGAGCGCGGCGGTCATGATCAACGCCAGGACCAGCAGTGGAAGCGCCTGAAGAATGTCGGAGACGCGCTGGAATACGAGATCGACCCAGCCGGAGAGATAGCCGGAAGTCAGCCCGACGATGACCCCGATGGTGCCGCCGAGTGCCGTCGAGCCGATGCCGACCGCGAGCGAAATGCGCGCGCCGTGGATGATGCGGCTGAACACGTCTCGGCCGAAGGAATCCGTGCCCATCCAGTGCGTCGCGCTCGGCCGTGCCAGCGCACGGGCGGCGTCGATGGTCAGCGGATCGTAACGCGCGATGAAATCGGCGAAGATCGCCGTGAGCACGAACAGCGTCATGATGATCAGCCCGGCAGCGCCCAGCACGTGCCGCTGCGCCAAATACAGCACGCGTCGCCAACCGCCGGTCGCATGCGCGCCGGCGCGTCTCAGTTCAACGTCATAGTCGATTGCAGCCAAGCTGATCTCCTAATCCGTATACCGGATACGCGGGTCGAACACCGCGTAGAGCATGTCGACGATGAAATTCGCGCTCACCACCACGACCGCAATCAGCATCACGAGGTTCTGCACGATCGGGTAGTCGCGCCAGCGGATCGCCTCGACCAGGAAGCGCGCGACGCCGGGGATGTTGAACACGGTCTCGGTGACGATCAGGCCGCCGATCAGGAATGCCGCCTCGATGCCGATCACGGTGATGACCGGCAGGATCGCGTTCTTGAGCGCGTGATGATAGTTCACCGCGGCATCGGACGCGCCCTTGGCGCGGGCGGTGCGAATATAGTCCTGCCGCAGTACCTCGAGCATCGAGGATCGCGTGATGCGCATGGTCAGCGCCGCGCTGCGGAAGCCGACGGCGGCGGCCGGCACGGCGTAGGTCGCGAACGCTTCGAGCCAGGTCTTCGGATTCGGATTGAAGATCGGCATCTGGTTGAACATCGCCACCGACGCGGTGAGGATCAGCAGGCCGAGCCAGAACGAGGGCAGCGACAAGCCGCTGAGGCTGACGACGCGCAACGCGTAGTCGAGCCGCGTGCCCTGCTTCACCGCGCTGATGACACCGAGCGGAATGCCGATCGATGCCGAGAACAGCAGCGCCAGCCCGGCGAGCCGCGCGGTGATCGGGATCCGCGGCAGGATCTCCTGAAGCGCGGGCTTCTCCGAAACATAGGAGTAGCCGAAATCGCCGCGCAGAAAGCCGCTGATCCAGTGCCAGTACTGCACCACCAGCGGCTGGTCGATGCCGAGCTCCTTCTCCAGATTGGCCTTGTCGGCGGGATCGACGTAGCCGGCCGCGGCAAACAGGATGTCGACGATGTTGCCGGGCACGATGCGCAGCAGGAAGAAGATGACGACCGAGATCCCGAACAGGGTCACGAGCATCAGGAACAGGCGCCGCACCAGATAGGCAAACATGCATCGCCTCCTGTCGAAACCGTCAGCCGCCTGCGCTACTTGTCCATCCAGACGTCCTCGTAGCGATACCCATTATAGGAGCTGTTCGACATCACCGTTACGCCCTTGACATAGGGCTGCCAGCAGGAGCCGGTGCGCGCGTGGAAGATGATCGGGCGGGCGACGTCCTCCTGCAGCTTCTTGTCGATGTCCCACACCATCTTCTTGCGCTTGTTGACGTCCGTCTCCTGCGACTGCACGTCGAACAGCTTCTCGATCTCTTTGTTGCAGTAATTGGTGTAGTTGCGCTCGGAGCCGCAGGAATAGTTCTCGTAGAACGACTGGTCAGGATCGTCGACGGCGTTTCCGGTCAGGTTGAGCCCGAGCATGTAGTCCTTGCGTGCGATCTTCGGGAACCAGTTCGCGGTCTCGACCACGTCGAGCTCGCCGTCGATATAAATGCTCTTGAGCTGGTCGATCAGGATCACCGCGGGATCGCGGTAGACTGGGATATTGCGGGTCGAGACCTTGACGGCGAGATGCTTGTCCGGCCCGTAGCCGGCCTTCTGCATCAGCTTCCTGGCTTCCTCGCGGTTGGCGTTCACGTCGGGGCCATAGCCGGGAATGCTCTCGAGCATCTCCTTGGGCATGCCCCACAGCCCGTTCGGCGGCGGCAGCATGGTGCCGCCGACATCGCCCTGGCCCTCGAACATGATCGAGATGAACGCCTTGCGGTCGAGCGCCAGCGCCATGGCGCGGCGGATGTCGATGTTGTCGAACGGCGGCGCGGAGGAATTGACGATGATGTTGGTGGCGACATTGTTGGGCTCGACCACGCAGACCGCGTTCGGCGCCTGCGATTTGACGTCCTTCAACAGCGGAATGCTCACTTCGGTCGGGAACGCCATGTCGAACTTGCCGGCGACGAAGGCGAGGATCGCGGTCGAACGGTTCGGGATGATGGTGAACTCGATGCCGTCGAGATAGGGCCGCCCCTCGCGCCAATAGTCGGGATTGCGGGTCAGCTTGATCGATTCATTGGCCTTGAACTCGACGAATTTGAACGGGCCGGTGCCGATCGGGTGCGTGCGCATGTCGCCGGGCGAGACGTGACAGGGATAGACCGGCGTGTAACCCGAGGCGAGCAGGGCCAGCAGCGACGGCTGCGGCCGCTTCAAGTTGAAGGAAACTTCGAGGTCGCCCTTGGTGGAGACGTCGTTGACCTGTTCGTACCAGGTCTTGCGCGGATTCTGCCGGAACTTCTGCTGCGACTTGCCCATCAGCATGTCGAAGGTGCATTTGACGTCCGCGGAGGTGAAGGGCTTGCCGTCATGCCATTTCACGCCCGGGCGCAGCTTGAAGGTCAGCGTCTTGTTGTCGTTGACCCAGGCCCAGCTCTCGGCGAGTTCCGGAACGATGTTGTCCATCCTGTTCTGCGCCTCGTCCTGCTTGTAGATGACGAGGTTGTTGAACACAGGCATGAAGGGAACATTGAGCGAATAGGTCGCGCCCTCATGGATCGAAGCATTGCCGGGGCTGTCGCGGTGGTACATCCGCAGGATTCCGCCCTGCTTGGGCCCGCCGGCGAGCGCGGTCGTCGAGGCCGTCAGCACAGATAGCGCCGCCACTGCGGCGAGCGCCCACACGCTCCGCATCTCATCCTCCCTGGACATTCGTCTTTTGGGCCTTTGCGGCCTGTTTGTCAGACGATAGCGACGCGCGTGCAGCGAGGCAACCGGCAAGGCCGCTCGCCGCCTCGACAATTCGGATGACGGAAGGCCGCAGGCGTTCACACTCTCTTCATGTGAGAGTGCAGGTGCGAAGGGATGGTCCCTGCGCGCGCAGGTGCCTCAACAAACTCCGCTGTCGTCCCGGACAAGCGAAGCGCAGATCCGGGATCCATAACCACAGGAAGTCGTTTGATGAAGACTCGGAGTTGCCTGTTCGCGTGACGGCTTCCGCCGGTGGTTATGGGTCCTGGGTTCGCGAGTTCGTCGCGCCCCGGGACGACAGTGGGGCTCACACGATCCGAGACGTCTTGTTCCCCCAATAGCGGTCCCGCAGCAGCCGCTTGTACAGCTTGCCCGTCGGCAGCCGCGGCAGTTCCTTCTCGAAATCGACCGAGCGCGGCACCTTCTGCCGCGACAGCGATTGGCCGCAGAAGACGATCAGTTCCTCGGCGAGCGCCTCGCCCGGCACGACGCCGGGCATTGGCTGCACCACCGCCTTCACCTCTTCGCCGAGATCGGGATTGGGCACGCCGAACACCGCGGCATCGGCGACCTTCGGATGGGTGATGAGCAGGTTCTCGCATTCCTGCGGATAGATGTTCACCCCGCCGGAGATGATCATGAAGGTGGCGCGGTCGGTCAAATAGAGGAAACGATCTTCGTCGACATAGCCGACATCGCCGACCGTGCTCATGCTGCCGTCGGCCGAGCGCGCCTCCCTGGTCTTCTCGGGGTCGTTGAAATATTCGAACGGCGATCCCGTCTTGAACCAGACCTGGCCCGGCGTGCCGGTCGGGCACGCCTTCATGTTTTCGTCGAGGATATGGAGGTCGCCGAGCAGCACCTTGCCGACGGTGCCGCGGTGGCTAAGCCATTCCGAGCTGTTGCAGGCGGTGAAGCCGAGGCCCTCGGTCGCGCCGTAATATTCGTGGATGATCGGCCCCCACCATTTGATGATGTCGTCCTTGACCAGCGCTGGGCAGGGCGCTGCGGCGTGGATCGCGATCTCAAGCGACGACAGGTCGTAGCGGTCGCGCACCTCCTCCGGCAGCTTCAGCATGCGCGAGAACATCGTCGGCACCAGCTGGGTGTGGGTGATGCCCCATTGCTGGACGAGCTGGAGGTAACGCTCGGGATCGAACGTCTCCATGATGATCACGGTGCCGCCCATGCGGATCGTGAGGTTCACCGCGGCCTGCGGCGCTGAGTGATAGAGCGGGGCAGGCGACAGATAGACCATGCCCTCGCGGTAGTGCCAAAGCTTTGTCAGGAAATCGAACAGCGGCAGATTGTGTTTGGGCGGCTCCTCCGGCAGCGGGCGCAGGATGCCTTTCGGCCGTCCGGTCGTGCCGGATGAATAGAGCATGGCGGTGCCGAGCCATTCATCGGCGATCGGAGCCCTGGGCAGGTCGGCCGTCACCTCGGCAAGGCCGACGATGCGGTCGCTCTCGCCGGGGCCGTCGGCGACGATGCAGAGCTTGATGTCCGGACAGGCCTTGATCGCCTCGCGGGCGATATCGAGTTTCGCGACGGACGTGATCAGGATTTTCGACTGGCTGTTGACGAGGAGATAGGCGAGCTCGCCCGGCGTCAGGAATGAGTTGATGCAGGTGTAGTACAGCCCGGAGCGCTCGCCCGCGCCGCAGGCTTCGAGGTAGCGCGAATTGTTCTCCATGAAGATCGAATAATGGTCGAGCCGCTTCAAGCCGTGCCTGCGGAACAGATGCGCCAGGCGGTTGCTGCGCGCATCGAGCTCGCGATAGGTGACGGCCTCGCCGGTCGCAGCCATGATGAAGGCGGGCTGGAGCGGGCGTAGACGGGCATGCTGACCTGGATACATCAGTCCTCCGGCTTGAAATTATGCGGCGAGAAGCAGGATTTCGCGAATGTCGGCGGGGCCGTCGATCTTGCGCGGGTTGCGCGGGATCCAGTTGGTGCGCATCGCCTGTTCGGCGATGGCGTCGAAATGCTCAGGCGAGACGCGCACGTCCGATAGGCTGCGCGGCATGCCGAGCGAGCGGATGAAGGCATCGAGCACGTCGCCGGCGTTGTGGCCGGGAAAACCCATCGCGGCGGCGACGATCGTCTGACGCTCGGCGTTGTCGCGCGCATTCCAGCGCATCACCGCCGGCAGCATGATGCAGGAGGTGTAGCCGTGCGGCACGTCGAAGGCCGCACCGAGCACATAGCCGATGCCGTGGCTCGCGCCCATCGGCACGCCGGCGGCGAGCGCGCCCATCGACAGCCAGGTGCCGATCTGCGCATCCATGCGGGCGTCGAGGTCGGCAGGGTCGGCCTTCACCCGCGGCAGCGCGTCGGCGAGCATGGCCAGCCCCTTCACCGACTGCGCATCGGCATAAGGGTGCGTCTCGCGCGAGCAGATCGCCTCGACGCAATGGTCGACGGCGCGGATGCCGGTGGAGAGAAACAGCCATTCCGGCGTGTGCACGGTGATGGCGGGATCGAGGATGGTCGCGCGCGGCACCGTGAGCGGATGCCGCAGCATCTGCTTCACATGCGTGGCGCGGTCGGTGACGCCGGCGATCGCGCTGAACTCGCCGCCGGCGATCGTGGTCGGCACGCTGACCTGGCGCACGTCAGGGGCGGTCATCTCGGGCGCGACGCCCTTGTGGACGCGGATGCGCTCGATGCCCTCGACGTCGTCGATGCCGTTGGCAAGGCAGAGCTGCACCGCCTTGGCGCCGTCGGTGATCGAGCCGCCGCCCACGGTGACGATCAGGTCGGCGTTCACTTCGCGTGCGGCATTGGTGGCGGCGATCACCGCCTCGCGCGGTGTATGCGCCGGCATGGCGTCGAACAGGCCGGCGCAGCGCGCGCCGAGCGCCTGTTTGATCTTCGCGATTTCGTCGGTCTGTCGGTTCAGCGTGCCCGAGACCATCAGGAAGGCGCGGCGCGTTCCCAGCCGGTCCATCTGCGCAACGACGGCCTCGGCCGCGGGATGGCCGAACACGACCTCCTCGATCGCGCCGTAAACGACACGTCCCTGGTGCACGCCTGTCCTCCCAGGACAATTCGGCTTTGTTTTTCTGGGAGTAATCTAGCCGAGTGGACGGTGTCCGTCATGTGTGAAGACGCTGGCCACGCTCCCACCCTCCCCTGGAGGGGGTCGACTCACATTGAGCGTAGCGAGATGGGAATCGGGGTGGGGTGACGGTCTCTCCACATCGAACAATGCCCGTGTTGAGGGATCACCCCGCCCCGCTCGCGCTGCGCGCGATCGACCCTCCCCCTCCAGGGGAGGGTGGCGAGCGCCGCGTCTTAATTGCTGACCTTACGTCGACGCGCATGCGCATCAGCCGCCGCTTGCCATCATCTCGCTCGCTGTCAACCCGCCATCCGGCCAGGGCATTCTTCGAAGCATTGCGCGTGGATTGGTCTTGAAGAGTTCATCATTGCCAACCATCTTGTGGCGCCCGCGGGTAGAGGCGTACCCTGCGTTTTTCGGCGGCTCTTATGCGAGGACCTGGGATGACTGAACCGGACGGAAGCGAGCAATTTGACAAAAAGCACGATTTCGTTCAGTCGCGGCCTTATGCAATTGCCGGCATTCTCGCAGTGGCGTTCGCGCTCGCCGGTTGTGGGCAGCCCGCCTCGCAAGCGTCGGCGCCACCGCCCGCGCCGGTGACCGTCGCCCAGCCCGTCAAGCGCACCGTTACTGATTGGGACGAGTTCACCGGCCGCTTCGAGGCGGTCGAGGAGGTGCAGGTGCGCCCCCGTGTCGGCGGCTTCGTCAACTCGGTCGAGTTCCAGGACGGCGCGATCGTGCGTCAGGGTGACCTGCTCTACGTCATCGACCCGCGCCCGTTCGAGGCGGTGGCCGAGCAGGCGGACGGCCAGTTGTCCGACGCGCGTGCCAAGGTGGAGCTTGCCAAGCGCGAGCTCGACCGTGGCCTGAACCTGGTCCAGACCAGCGCGGTCTCCGAGCAGGCCGTCGACCAGCGCCGCCAGGCCCTGCAGGCGGCGCATGCCGCGGAGACGCAGGCCGCAGGTGCGCTGAAGGCCGCCCGGCTCAATATCGAGTTCACCCATGTGACCGCGCCGCTCACCGGCCGCGTCAGCCGCCATCTCGTCAGCCCCGGCAACCTCGTGCAGGGCAGCGATACCGGCACCTCGACGCTGCTCACCTCGATCGTCGCGCTCGACCCGATCTACGTCTATTTCGACATGGATGAAGCGACCTTCATCAAATACAGCAGGCTGTGGTTCGAAGGCCGCCGCCCGAGCTCGCGCGACACCGCAAACCCGGTGCAGGTGACGCTCGCCGGCGAGACCAAGCCGTCGCATGAGGGCACCATCAACTTCCTCGACAACCGCCTCGATGTCTCCACCGGCACGCTGCGCAGCCGCGCCGTGATCAAGAACACCGATCTCTCGATCCTGCCGGGCCAGTTCGGCCGTGTCCGCCTGATCGGCAGCGCGCCCTATGAGGCGCTGCTGATTCCCGATGTCGCGGTCGCGACCGACCAGTCCCGCAAGATCGTGTTTGTCGTGAAGCCGGACGACACCGTGGAGGCGCGCCCCGTGGTGCTCGGTCCGCTCGATGACGGCCTGCGCGTGATCCGCGAGGGGCTGAAGGCGGAGGACCGCGTCATCGTCAACGGCATCCAGCGCGCCCGTGTCGGCGCCAAGGTCGCTCCGCAGACGGCTCCGGCCCCGGTTGGTGGCAAGTCATGAATCTTGGCCGTCTGTCCATCAACCAGCCCATCCTGGCGATGGTGCTGTCGATCGTGCTGCTGATCGTCGGCGCGCTCGCCTACACCACGCTGCCGGTGTCCGAATATCCGCAAGTGGTGCCGCCGACCGTCGTGGTCACCACGCAGTATCCAGGCGCCTCCGCGCAGACCGTGTCCGACACCGTGGCGGCTCCGATCGAGCAGGAGATCAACGGCGTCGAGGACATGCTGTATCTCTACAGCCAGGCCACCTCGAACGGCCAGCTCACCATCACCGTCACCTTCAAGCTCGGCACCGACCTCGACAAGGCCCAGGTGCTGGTGCAGAACCGCGTCGCGATCGCCCAGCCGCGGCTTCCCGAGGAGGTCCAGCGCAACGGCGTCACCACGCGCAAGAACTCGCCCGACATCCTGATGGTCGTGTTCATGCTGTCGCCGGACGATACGTTCGACCAGCTCTACATCTCCAATTACGCGCTGCTCCAGGTCCGCGACCAGCTCCTGCGCCTCGACGGCGTCGGCGACATCCAGATCTTCGGCGCACGCGACTATTCGATGAGGTTGTGGCTCGACCCCGACCGTATCGCCAATCTCGGCCTGACCTCCACCGAGGTGATTGCCGCGATCCGCGCGCAGAACATCCAGATCGCAGGCGGCCAGGTCGCCGAGCCGCCGATCACCGATCGCGCCTTCCAGCCGAACCTCGTCTTCACCGGACGGCTGAAGGACCAGAGACAGTTCGAGGATATCCTGATCAAGGCCGGCTCGGACGGCCGAACCGTGCGCCTGCGCGATGTTGCCCGCATCGAGCTCGGTGCGCTCTCCTACTCCACCAACAGCTTCCTGTTGCGCAAATCGGCGGTCGGCATGCTGGTGACGCAGCGGCCCGGGTCGAACGCGCTGGCGACCGCGAAAAGCATCTCCGACACCATGGCCAAGCTGAAGGAGAGTTTTCCGAGGGGCCTCGACTACAATATCGGCTACAATCCGACCGAGTTCATCGCGCAGTCCGTCCATGAGCTGATCAAGACCATCTACGAGGCCATGCTGCTGGTGGTCGTCGTCGTGCTGGTGTTCCTGCAGGGCTGGCGGCCGGCGATCATCCCGATCATCGCCATTCCGGTCTCGCTGGTCGGCACCTTTGCGGTGATGGCGGCGCTTGGCTTCTCCATCAACAATCTCACGCTGTTCGGCCTCGTGCTCGCCGTCGGTATCGTCGTCGACGACGCCATCGTGGTGGTCGAGAATGTCGAGCGGCATCTCGAACATGGCCTCAGCCGGCGCGATGCGGCACTCAAAACCATGGAGGAGGTCGGCGGCGCGCTGGTCTCGATTGCGCTGGTGCTCTGCGCCGTGTTTGTGCCGACGGCATTCCTCGGCGGCATTTCCGGGCAGTTCTTCCAGCAATTCGCCGTCACCATCGCGGTTGCGACCGCGATCTCCTGCTTCTGTTCGCTGACGCTGTCGCCGGCGCTGGCCTCGCTGATCCTCACGCCGCACGAGGAGAAGCGACCGCCGGCTGCCTGGAACGTCATCGCGCGGGCGTGGGGTGCCTTCACCGGCGTCTTCAACCGCGTGTTCGACCGGCTCTCGCATGGCTATGCGGGCCTTGCCAATTTCGTGATCCGTCATTCCGTCGCGATGCTGCTGATCTACGTCGTGCTGATCGGCAGCGCCGGCTGGCTGATCGGGACCACGCCGCAGGGCTTCATCCCCGCGCAGGATCGCGGCTACGTCATCGTCTCCGTGCAATTGCCCGGCGCGGCGTCACTCGCGCGCACCACCGAGATAGTGCGCGAGATCGAGCGGATTGCGCTGGATACCCCGGGCATCATCCGTGTTGCCGTCTTCGCCGGATTCTCGGGGGCCACGCGCACGCAGCAGGGCAACGCAGCGGCGCTGTTTCCGGTGTTCGACGAGCCCGAAGCGCGGCTGAAGAAGGGGCTGACGGCGAACGCCATCACGGCCGAGCTGCGCAAGCGGCTCGCCGCGCTCCAGGGCGCGTTCATCATCGTCATTCCGCCGCCGGCCGTGCCCGGCATCGGCACCGGCGGCGGCTTCACCATCCGCATCCAGGACCGCCAAGGCCGCGGGCCCGAGCTGCTCGCCGCAGCCACCGACGAGCTTGTCGCCGCGGCGCGCAAATCGCCGTTGCTGCTCGGCCCCACGGTGTTCTCCCCGTTCACGGCCAACACACCGCAGCTCTTCGTCGACATCGACCGCACCAAGGCGCAGAAGCTCGGCGTGCCCATCGCCAGCATCAACGACACGATCCAGACCTACTTCGGATCGACCTATGTCAACGACTTCAACCTGTTCGGTCGCACCTATCACGTCACCGCGCAGGCTGACTTCCCGTTCCGGAAAGAACCAAGCGATCTCTCGCGGCTGCGAACGCGCAACGCCACCGGCGACATGGTGATGCTCGGCAGCGTGGTCGAGTTCAAGGACGTGTCCGGCCCCGACCGCGTCGCGCGCTACAATCTCTATGCGGCATCGGAGCTCCAGGGCGAGCCGGCGCCGGGCGTCAGTTCGACCACGGCGCTCAACACCATCAAGAAGCTCGCGGACGATACCTTGCCGAGCGGCTTCACCTTCGAATGGACTGACCTCTCCTACCAGCAGGTCATCGGCGGCAATGCGGGCCTGCTCGTGTTCCCGATCTGCGTGCTGTTCGTCTATCTCGTGCTCGCCGCGCAATATGGCAGCTGGACCCTGCCGTTCGCGGTGATCCTGATCGTGCCGATGTGCCTGTTGGCCGCCACCATCGGCGTGCGCATCATGGGGCAGGACGTCAACATCCTCACCCAGATCGGATTCGTCGTTCTGGTGGGGTTAGCTGCAAAGAACGCGATCCTGATCGTCGAGTTCGCACGCGACATCGAGAACGAAGGCAAGCCGCGGCTGGAGGCCGTGATCGACGCCTGCCGCCTGCGCCTGCGGCCGATCCTGATGACGTCCTTCGCCTTCATCCTCGGCGTGCTGCCGCTGGTGATATCGTCCGGCTCCGGCTCGGAGATGCGGCAGGCGGTCGGCGTCGCCGTGTTCTTCGGCATGATCGGCGTCACCCTGTTCGGCCTGCTGTTCACCCCGATCTTCTATGTGGTGGTGCGGAACCTGGCGGAAGGGCGGAACGAGGGGAAGAAGCCGGAGGTGGCTGCCTCTTAGTGCAAGTGGTGACCGCCAGCGTACCCTCAATCACGGTGTCGTCCCCGCCTAGTGCGCATTTGCGCACGGGGGCGGGGACCCATATCCACAGGAAGAGGTTTAGCGACGGCTGGCAACTGCTAGCCCGTACCAAACCTCTCCCTGTGGATATGGGTCCCGGGCTCGCGCTGCGCGCGCCCGGGGACGACAGCGGTTGTTTGGCGCGCAGAATCCCATACTAACGACCAACATGAAATGGATGGGCAGGCGCGGGGTTCTTCACTAGTATCCGCGCGATTTCAAAACAGAAAACTGCTGGGAGCCAACATATGAAATCAGCACTTTTGGCCGCTGTCGCAACGTCTGCTCTGTTGCTCGCCGCGCCGGCCTCCGCGCAAGGCGTCAAGATCGGCATTCTCAACGATCAGTCCGGCGTCTATGCCGACTACGGCGGCAAATACTCGGTCGAAGCCGCCAAGATGGCGATCGAGGATTTCGGCGGCGAAGTGCTTGGCCAGAAGATCGAGATGGTCACCGCCGATCACCAGAACAAGCCGGATCTCGCCACATCGATCGCGCGACGCTGGTACGACGTCGAGCACGTGGACATGATCACGGAGTTGACGACCTCCTCGGTCGCGCTCGCGATCCACGAGCTCTCCAAGGAAAAGAAGAAGGTCGACATCGTCGTCGGCGCCGCGACCTCGCGCCTCACCGGCGATGCCTGCCAGCCCTACGGCTTCCACTGGGCCTATGACACCCGTGCGCTTGGCGTCGGCACCGGCGGCGCGCTGACGAAAGCGGGCGGCGACACCTGGTTCTTCCTCACCGCCGACTATGCCTTCGGCTATGCGCTTGAAAAGGACACCAGCGAGATCGTCACCGCCAATGGCGGCAAGGTGCTCGGCTCGGTCCGCGTGCCGCTCAACTCGTCGGACTTCTCCTCCTTCCTGCTCCAGGCGCAGAGCTCGAAGGCGAAGATCGTCGGCCTCGCCAATGCCGGCCTCGACACCACCAACTCGATCAAGCAGGCGGCCGAGTTCGGCATCGTCTCCGGCGGCCAGAAGCTTGCCGGCCTCCTGATGACGCTCGCCGAGGTGAATGGTCTCGGCTTGCAGGCCGCGCAAGGCCTGGTACTGACCGAGGGCTATTACTGGGACCTCAACGACCGCACCCGCAAATTCGGCGAACGCTTCTTCAAGCGCACCAGCCGGATGCCGAACATGATCCAGGCCGGCACCTATTCAGCGACGCTGAGCTATCTCAAGGCGGTCAAGGCGGCCGGCACCAAGGACCCCGACGCTGTCGCCAAGAAGCTGAAGGAGCTGCCGGTCGACGACGACTTTGCGCAGGGCGGCAAGGTGCTCGAGAACGGCCGCATGGTCCACGACATGTATCTGTTCGAGGTCAAGAAGCCGTCGGAATCGAAGAAGCCGTGGGACTATTACAAGCTGCTCGCAACCGTTCCCGGCGACAAGGCGTTCTTCGCCGCCAAGGACAGCGGCTGCCCGCTGACGAAGTAGCGGGAAGAGGCGGGGTCAGCGCCACGATCTCCCTGTCGTCCCCGCGAACGCGGGGACCCATAACCCCAGGGAGAAGTGTGGCGCGAGATTCCCACGACGAGCCTTCGCGAAACTACTCCCTGTGGGTATGGGTCCCGGATCAGCGCTCCGCTTCGCTGCGCTTGTCGGGGACGACGGTGGAATTTGTGGCCGCAGCTCGTCTCCTCACACCAGCCGTAGCACCACCGCCCCCAGCGCCCCAGCCCACAGCGCAATCGCTGCGATGCCCTGGATCGCAAAGCCCGGGCCGCGCTTTGCCGCCGCCTGCGAATAGCCGATGAAGTAGACGATGCGGCCGATGATCCAGACCGCGCCGATTCCCGCTGCAATGGCGTCGCCGATATAGATCGCGAACAGCCACAGCGCCGGCAGGAAGACCGGCATCCATTCCAGCGTGTTCGCCTGGATGCGGAAGGCGCGCTCGAAATCCGGATGGCCCGACATCGCCGGCACCTTGACCCCGGTCCTGGTGCGCGCGCGCGAGACGTTGATGCAGGTGAACATGTAAAATGCGATCGCCAGCAGCGTGACGAGGGCGGTGAGATGATACATCACTGTTTCCCTGAAGAGGTCGCGCCTCAATAGCCGGTCAGCTCGAGATAGCCAACGCCGTCATGCGTGCCGGCAAAGCTGATTGGTCCTTCCCAATAGGAGAAGCCGGTCCCCATCCAGGCTTTCGGATTAAGCGGCTTGCAGGCAATCGAGAGCGATCGTGATGGGATCGCGATCTGCCATTCCACCGGCAGCTTGCGCCCCGCGATCTCGGCGGTCGCTTTAGGACTCATCTGGATATCGCCACCCGCGATCATCTGCGTGTCGCCCGCGGCGCTGATCCAGTTGCCGAACGGATACTCCTGGCCGTCCTTCTGCCGCAGTCGGTACAGCATCAGCTTGTCGCCGGATGCGAGATGGAGCGACAGCCAATCCCAGCCGGTCTGGTCGGCGTCGAGCGGCTGGCTGCTCCATTCGCGGTCCATCCAGGCCTGGCCGGAAACATCGACCGGCCTGTCGTCGATGGTGAGCGTGCCGCGCGCGCGGTAGAACGGCTGGCTGTAGTAGTAAGAGGCTTGCCCGCGCTCGGACTTGCGGCTGAAGCCGCGATCGCCTTGCAATACGACGGGACGATCGGCCTCCAGCGTCAGCGCGTAGCTGAAGTCGGTGCCCGCCGCCTTCAACAGCAGCGGCGCCAAAATGCGATCGTCGGTACGCTCGGACCCTTTCATCTCCCAATCGTCGATCCACGCCGCAAATGGCTTTGCAGTGACGCCGGCCTGTCCAATGCCGCCGCGCGCAAACACCTCGTTGAAGCGGTGGGTGTCGGCGCGCGTCACTGCCGCATGCGCCATCCAGATCTGCTGATTGGCCCAGCCCTCTCCTTGCGGCCCTGGCCGCGCCGCCTGGCGGAACAGCGTAAATTGCAGGCCGCAAGCCGCGCCGCTGCCATCGACGAGGTTCGCCGTGAGATACCACCATTCGATGCGGAACTCCGGATGCGGGCCGTGATCGGCCGGGAAGCTGAACATCTTTCCCGGCGTCACCTTCGCAAATCCATCGGCGGTCTCGCCAAGCCCGGCATAGCCTTGCGCGCTGGCGCGGCGGGCAGCCGCGAGGGCGGCGATGCCGCCGGCGAAGGCGCGCCGCGTGATTTTATCAGCGCTCATTGGCAAACACCTTGACGAGGCTCGCCGGCTGCATCCGCGCCAGTCGTATCATCGGCAGCAACGCGGCAAGCAGCGAAGCGATCAGCGCGACCGCGACCAGCTCCACCAGCTGCAGCGGAAACACGTGGAACGGCAGCCGCCAGCCGAACGCCTTCACATTGACGATCGCGATCAGGCACCACGCCACCAGCATTCCGAGCGGCACGGCCAGCAGCGCGGTAAACAGCGCAACCGACAGCGTCTTGGTCAGTTCGATCGCGGCAAGGCGCGGCCGCGTGATGCCGATCGCCCACAGCGGCGCGAGCTGCGGCAGGCGTGAATTCGCCAGCGTCAGCAGGCTGGTCAAGAGCGCGATGCCGGCCACGCCGAGCGTGAAGGCATTGAGCGCCGACGTCACCGCAAAGGTGCGGTTGAAGATGCGGATCGATTCCGCCTTCACCGTCGCCTGGTCCGCGACGCTGCGGTCGTCGAGCGCGAATTGCTTCTGCAACGCCACGATCAGGCCGGGGATATTTTCCTTCGCGACGATCAGGCCGATCCGCGTCTGCGGCGTCTGCGGGAAGTGCCGGATCAGCGCCGCGACGTTGACGGCGAGCTGCCCCTTGGGGTTGCCGTAGTCGGCATAGATGCCGGCGATGTCGAGCTCCCAGGTGCCGCCCGGCGCCGGCACCTCGATGACATCGCCGACGCGGACGTTGAGGCGGCGGCTCAGCTGCTCGCTGATGAAGGCGGCGTTGCCGGGCACGAGCTGGGTCCAGGCGCGCGGCGCGGTCTCCAGCAGCGGCCAGCGTTCGCGATAGAGCGCGTGATCGGGCAGGCCGAGCAGCTCGACCGGCTGCCCCTGAACCTGCGTCTCGGCGCGTCCGCCCGACAGGATCGCCTGCACATCGCTGCGCTCCTTCAGCCAATTCCGGATCGCCACGCCTTGCGCATTGTCGGAGGCGCTGATGTAGACGTCGGCGGCAAGCCGGCCGTTGAGCCAGCCGACGAAGGTGCGGCTGAAGGTTTCCACCATGGTGGACACCCCGACATTGACGGCCAGCGCGAGCAGCAGCGCCATCAGGGCCAGCGACAAGCCGGAGAGCTGTTGCCGGCTGTCGGCCCAGAACCACAGCGCCAGCGGCCCCTTCGCCCAGCGCTGGCCCACGAGCAGGATGATCTCGAGGAATGCCGGCAGGATCAGCGCCGCGCCCAGCATCAGCGCTCCGAGCACGCCGAATCCCGCAATCAGCGATTGCCCGTAGTGCAGGAGCAGCAGCGCGACCGCGAACACGGCGCAGGCCGCACCGCTCTGCAGGACCAGCCAGCGGCGCTGCCGCTGCTGCCAGGCGTACGGCTGTGCAGTTGCCAGCACCGGCATCCTGATTGCCTTGATCAGGCTGGTCGCGGCGGCCACGATCGCGCCGGCGATGCTGATGCCGATGCCGGCGAGCCACCATTCGGAGCGCAGTGTGAGCTGTCCCGGGATCTGCGCGCCATACAGCCCCCGCAGCGACGCCGCGACGTCGGGCAACAGCGCAGCCGCGATGAAATAGCCGCAGACCAGCCCGATCAATCCGGCGACCAGCGCCAGCGCCACCAGCTCGACCACCAGCACCGTGTTGACCAGCCGCGCCGAGGCACCGCAGGCCCGCAACGTGCGCAGCATCGGCAGCCGCTGCTCGAAGGCGAGGCCGACGGCGGAGTTGACGATGAAGAGACCGACGAAGAACGACAGCAGGCCGAAGGCGGTGAGGTTGAGATGGAAGCTGTCGGTGAGTCGCTCCAGCTCCGTCTCCGCATTCGGCTCGACCCGTTGCAACTGCTCGCCGACGATACTGGCCAGCGGCGCCGGCTTGCCCTTCGGCTTGCCGATCAAAAGCCGCGACACCTGGTCCGGCTTGTTCAGCAGGTGCTGCGCGACGCCGATGTCGACGACCAGCACGCCGGGCACGAGCTGCGGCAGCACGCGCAGCGGCGGCAGTTTTGCGCCGTTGCTGATCGGCGGTGCCGCGCCTTCCTGTTCCTGCAGATCGGTCAAGGTCTCCCGCGCCGCCAATGTCTGGCCGGGCGGCGCAACGAAACTGCTCAAATCCGAGGCGCCGAGGCGTGGCGCGTTGCCGACGTCGGCCGGCATCGTCACCGGCTCGATGCCGAGCAGCCGCACCGAACGCCCGTTGACCTGGACGCGGCCTTCCAGCACCGGCGAGACCGGCCAGCCCGCGCGGCGGAGTTTTATGAACAGCTCCTGCGAAAAGGTCGCGGCATCAGGCGCCACCAGCATCGCCGTGCGCACGCCGCCGAACGTCGCCGCCGCGCGGTCATAGGCATTGCGGGCCTGCTGGTTGATCGCCTGCACGCCGCTCCACAATGCGGTCGCCGCGATCAGCCCGATCAGGAGCGTCGCGAACTGCATCTTGTGCCGTCGCCAGTGGCTCAGCAGCACCGCGAGGACCCAGAGCGCGCGCCTCATGCGATCCGTCCCGCATGCAAGGTGACGTGGCGGTCGAGCGTGCCGGCCAGATGCAGGCTGTGCGTCACCATCAGGAAGCCGCAGCCGGTGCGCGTGACGAGGTCGCGCGTCAGCGCCAGCACGTCGTCGGCGGTATCCTCATCCAGATTGCCGGTCGGCTCGTCCGCGAGCAGCAGTGAGGGCTTTGTCGCCAGCGCCCGGCCGATCGCGACCCGCTGCTGCTGGCCGCCCGATAATTGCTCTGGATAACGCTTGAGCAGATTGCCGAGCCCGAGCCGCTCGACCAGCTCCTTTGACCATGCCGCATCATGCCGGCCGGCGATCCGCGCCTGGAAGGCGAGATTGTCCGCGACTGACAGGCTCGGGATCAGGTTGAACTGCTGAAAAACCAAGCCGATCCGGTCGCGCCGCAGCTCGGCCCGGCCCGCGTCCGAGAGCTTGGTGACCTCGGTGTCCTCTAGGCGAATTGTGCCGCTGTCGGCGGCATCGAGACCCGCGATCAGGTGCAACAGCGTGCTCTTGCCGCTGCCGGACTCGCCGGTCAGCGCGACACGCTCGCCGGCCTTGAGGTCGAGGTCGACACCGCGCAGCACATGGACCGGCTCGCCGGCCGAGGAGAAGGTCTTTGAGAGGTTTCGGATGCTCAGCAAGGTCAATGCGCCGGACGGAATTAACTCAATGCTGCGTAGCACACTTGCCGTGGAAATGCCGGGGTTGCGTTGGCCTTGAAGCCGTTGTTAGCTCCCAAGACGGCCAAATCAAAAACGTGCCGACAAAAAGACATACGGGGAGATTGATGAGCGCTCAGGGAACGCCCGACGTTGCGGGCAGGACGGCAGGGGAAGGCAAGGCAACGCCGAAGGGCGCCTGGACCGTCACTTTTCTCCTCTTTCTCTTCATGGTGGTGAACTTCGCGGACAAGATCGTCGTCGGTCTCGCCGGCGTGCCGATCATGACCGACCTGAAGCTCGACGCCGAGCAATTCGGCCTGCTCGGCTCCTCGTTCTTCTTCCTGTTCTCGATCTCGGCCATCGTGGTCGGCTTCATCGTCAACAAGGTGCCGACGCGCTGGGTGCTGCTGACGCTGGCGGTGATCTGGGCGCTCGCGCAGTTCCCGATGGTCGGCACCGTCTCGTTCACCACGCTCCTGATCTGCCGCATCGTGCTCGGCGCGGGCGAGGGACCTGCCTTCTCGGTCGCAGCGCACGCCATCTACAAATGGTTCCCCGACGAGAAGCGCACGCTGCCGACCGCGATCCTGTCGCAAGGATCGGCCTTCGGCGTCATCCTCGCCGTGCCGGCGTTGAACTGGGTCATCGTCAATCATTCCTGGCACTACGCCTTCGGCGCGCTTGGCGTCGTCGGCCTGCTCTGGGTCTGTGCCTGGCTGATGTTCGGCAAGGAAGGCCCGCTCGAGGACACGCAGGTTCTCGCCGTCACGGAGCCGAAAATCCCTTATGTGCAGCTGCTGACCTCGCGCACCTTCCTCGGCTGCGTGATCGCGACCTTCGGGGCCTATTGGGCGCTGTCGCTCGGCCTCACCTGGTTCACGCCGTTCATCGTCAAGGGCCTGGGCTTCTCGCAGAGCCAGGCCGGCTTCGTCTCGATCCTGCCCTGGGTGTTCGGCGCCACAATCGTCATCCTCACGGGCTGGATCTCGCAGGTGATGATGGCGCGCGGCTACACGACGCGCATCTCGCGCGGCGTGCTCGGCTCGGTGCCGCTGATCATCGGCGGGCTGATCCTGGCGATGATGGCGCATGTTCAGGGCGCGGGCCTGCAGATCGCGATGCTCGTCGTCGGCTCCGGCCTGTGCGGCGCGATCTATGTCGTCTGCCCGCCGATGCTCGGCGAGTTCACCCCGGCCTCGCAGCGCGGTGCGGTTATCGCGATCTACGGCGCGCTGTACACGCTGTCGGGCATCATCGCGCCGAGCGTGATGGGCGCCGTGATCCAGCGCGCCGGCAACATGGTCGACGGCTACCTGACCGGCTTCACCATCAACGCGGTGGTGATGGTCGGCTCTGGTGTCATCGGCCTGCTGCTGCTGTGGCCAAACACGGAAAAGGCCAGGCTGACCCGCGGTGCGGCCCCGCAAGGCGCAGCACTGAAGGGCGCGGTCTCGCCGACGTAAGGAGGCGCTTTCTTACCCTCCCCTGGAGGGGGAGGGTCGATCGCGCGCAGCGCGAGCGGGGTGGGGTGATCCCTCCGCTCGGGCACTGTTGGATGTGGAGAGACCGTCACCCCACCCCGTCTCACATTTCGCTACGCTCCATGTGAGCCGACCCTCCCCCTCCAGGGGAGGGTAAGCGGCAAGCTCGCTTAATTCATCCCCTGCGCACCCCGGATCAACTTCCCCGGCCGGCGTCCCGTGGCCTCACCGTGCCGCCGCGTCACCACGCCCGACACGATCGTCGCCTCATAGCCGTCGACATCCTGCAACAGCCGCCGCCCGCCGACCGGCAGATCGTAATGCACTTTCGGCGGATGCAGATGCAGCCGATCGTAGTCGATCACGTTGACGTCGGCTTTGGAGCCGGGCGCGACGAGCCCGCGATCGGTGAGGCCGACCGAGAGCGCGGTCTTGCGCGACTGCGCGGCGACCACGAAGGGGATCGTGAGCTTCTCGCCGCGCGTGCGGTCGCGGGTCCAGTGCGTCAGCAGATAGGTCGGGAAGCTCGCGTCGCAGATGATGCCGCAATGCGCGCCGCCGTCGGAGAGGCCGGGCACCGATTGCGGATCGATCAGCATCTCCCGTGTCGCGTCGAGATTGCCGTCGGCATAGTTGAGGAAGGGCACGTAGAGCATGCCCTTGCCCTCATCCGACAGCATCGCATCGTAAGCGAGCTCTTCCGGCTGGCGGCCCTGCTTGCGCGCCTGCGGGCCCAGCGCGTTCTCCGGCGGCTGCTCGTAATCGGGGGGATCGCCGAGCAGGAACATCTTGTCGTAGTTGGGCCGGAAGAACAGCGGATCGTCGGTCGCGGTCGCCGTCTCGCTCAGGATCGCCTTGCGTACCTCCGGCTGATGCAGCCGCGCCAGCCGTTCCTTCAGCGGCAGATGTGCGATCGCCTTGTAGCTCGGATGGGTCTGGAACGGATTGCGCGACAGCTCGAGCCCGAGCAGCAGGCCGACCGGGCGCGCCGCGATCTGCGCGGTGATGGAAAGGCCGCGCCTGGCGGCCGCATTGATCTCGTCCAGCGTCTGGCGCCAGCGCTGTGGCGCCTTGTCGTTCTGCGTGATCGAGAACGAGATCGGGCATTTGGTGGCGTCGGCCACCCGCAGCATCATCGGCAGATCTTCGTGGAGGGTGGAGAGGTCGAGCACGAATTGCAGCACGCTGCGGCCCTCGCGATGCATCGCGCCGGCAATCGCGGTGAGCTCGTCCTCGCCGGCCTTCAGCGTCGGCGTGAAATCGCCGGTCGAGGTGCGGTGGTTGAGCGTGCGCGAGGTCGAGAAACCGAGTGCGCCGGAGCGCACCGCCTCGCCCGCGAGCTTCGCCATCGCCGCGTTGTCTTCCGCCGTCGAAGGATCGCGGCGCGCGCCGCGCTCACCCATGACATAGACGCGTAGCGCGGCATGCGGCAGCTGCGCGCCGACGTCGATATCGAAATCGCGCTTCGACAGCCAGTTCATGTAGTCCGGAAAGCTCTCCCAGGCCCAGGGAATGCCGGCGCTCAGCACCGGCTCCGGAATGTCCTCGACGCCCTCCATCAGCTGGATCAGGCGGGTGTGGTCGGCGGGCTTGCACGGCGCGAAGCCGACGCCGCAATTGCCCATGATCGCCGTGGTGACGCCGTTCTGCGACGACGGCGTGATGTCCTGGCTCCAGGTGACCTGGCCGTCGTAATGGGTGTGCACGTCGACGAAGCCCGGTGTCACCAGTTTTCCGCGCGCGTCGATCTCTTCTTGTCCCTTCGTGGAGATCTTCCCGACCTCGGTGATCTTGCCGGCAGTGATGGCGACATCCGCCTCGAACAATTCGCCGCCGCTTCCATCCGCGACGGTGCCGCCGCGGATCACGAGATCAGGGGTGCTCATGGTGTTTCTTCCCAGTTTGTTGTTTTGCGTTTCTCTATCCGTCGTCCCGGACAAGCGGAGCGCAGATCCGGGACCCATAACCACAGGGAGTAGCTTCGCGAAGACTCGGAGTGACCAGCTTCGCGCGATGATTGCTCCCTGTGGTTATGGGTCCCTGCGTTCGTGCGCAATTGCGCACTAGGCAGGGACGACGACTGAATTCTTGGCTACGCCTTGGATTGCGGCTTCCGCTCCGTGAACGGCGACAGCACCACGGTTGCGACCATGAAGATCACGGACGCCCCGAACACCCAGTGCGGCGCGCTCTGGTCCATGATCCAGCCGAACAGCAGCGGGCTGACGATGCCGCCGAGATTGAAGCCGGTGGAGACGATGCCGAAGGCGCGGCCGGCCGCGCCCGGAGGCGCGGCATTGCGCACCAGCATGTCGCGCGAGGGCGCGATCACGCCGGAGAGGAAGCCCGCCATCATCATCGCGGCCGTCAGTATCCAGCCGGGCAGCGTGACCAGCGCGATCAGCAGCACGATCGCTGCGTTCGCGGCAAAGCAGGCGGCTGCGACATAGCCGTGGCGCGCGGTGTGGTCGGCCAGGAAGCCGCCGGCGAGCACGCCTGCGGCGCTGGCGGCGAGGAACGCGGTGAGCGCGACGTTGGCGGCGGAGTAGGACGCGCCGTAGCCGCTCATCAGCGCCACCACGCCGAAATTGTTGATGCCGGCGACCGACAGGCTGAGCAGCATGAACAGGGCGGTGAGCGTGATCAGCGCCGGCGTGATCACGGCCTGCTTCGGCGCGTTCTCGTTGCCCGGCTTGGTCTTGTGCGCGCCGGCGTCGGGAATGTTCATGACGACCAGCAGCAGGGCCACCAGCACGGCGATCGCGCCCGACGCGATCAGCGCACCCGTGCCGCCGGAGACGGTGACGAGCGCGGCGACGATCGCCGGCGCCACGGCGCCGCCGAGATAGCCGGCAAAGGTGTGGACCGAGAAGGCGCGGCCCATCCGCGCTTCATCCATGTGCTCGGCCAGGATGGCGTAGTCGGCGGGGTGGTAGACGCTGTTGGCGAGACCCAGCAGCACCGCGCAGGCAATCAGCGAGGCATAGCTGAGATGTAGGCCGAGCAGGATCAGCGCGAAGCCGCCGAGCGCGAGCCCGCCCAGCAGGATCTTGCGTGCGCCAAAATGGTCGACGAGATAGCCGGTCGGCGCCTGCGTCAGGCCGGATACGACCGCTGATACGGTGAGCGCGAAGCCGAGCTCAATATAGCCGACGCCGAGCTGGCTCTTCAGGAACGGAAACAGCATCGGCAGGACCAGCAGATGGAAATGGCTGACCCAATGCGCGATCGAAATCCCGGTCAGCGTGCGCAGCGCGCTGTCCGCCTTGCCTTGTTGCGGTGCAGCGAGAACGTCGACCATTGCAGTTCCGTTTCACGTCCTAAGGGGGACGCGCAAACTATCGGGCAGAGCCGTTATTTGTCCATGAACGCGGGCGCATGGCAGGTAGCGCGCACGCATCCCGCTGTCGTCCCTGCGAACGCAGGGACCCATACCGCGGGATCCATCGATCGTGGTTGGTCGCAGTACCGAACGACGACCCCCCGCCAAACTACTGCCTGGGATTATGGGTCCCTGCGTTCGCAGGGACGACAGCGGAGAGTGTGGCGTCAGGGTCGGGTCAAAACCAGCACCGATCCCTCACAACGGCTCGTCATCATTGCCGTAGCGGTCGCGTTTCGGCGTCGCGATGTCGCCGTCGTCGCAATCGTCGTCGTCGAGCGGAGGCGGGGGCTTCTTCGCCCTGTCGTCCGCTTGCTTGTCATCAGCGACTTTGGGCGGCTTGCCCGGCTTGCCAGTCTTGGCCATGGGTGATCCCGGATGGTGATGCCTCACCCGCTTCTACCCCGAAAATATGTGCGGTTCCTGACTTACCGCAAGAAGGGGGGCGTCAGTGCACCACAGGCCCGCCGGCCTTCTTCCAGGCATCGATGCCGCCGGCGATGTGGGCGGTGTTGGAAAGACCGGCTTCCTTGGCGGCGGCCACCGCCATCGCCGAGCGTTCGCCGAAGGCGCAGAAGAACACGACGCGGCGGCCGGTGGCGGCCGCGACCTCGCGCAGCATGCCGCCGGGCTTCAGGCTGTCTTCGACGGACGGGTAGGGCGTATGCAGCGCGCCTTCGAGCATGCCGTGCTTCAACCGCTCATTGGTCTCGCGCAGATCGACCAGCAGGATATCGGGACGGCCGAGGATGCGGATCGCCTCGACGGCGCTGACTGCGCGGCCCTCTTTCTCCAACTGCTCCTGATGCAGGCCGACATGCATGTTGGCGGGCACCGCGACGTCCATCATCTTCGGATTGGGCAGCTTCAGGTTCGCCATCAGCTCGATATATTCGTCGACCGAACGCACCTGGAGCCGCGGATTGTAGCGCCTCTCCTCGCCGATGGTGGAGACGGTGTCGCCCTTGTAGTCATGCGCCGGGAACACCATCGTCTCGTCCGGCAGCTTGAGCAGGCGATTGAAGATCGAATCGTATTGCGCGCGCGACGAGCCGTTCTGGAAATCGGTGCGGCCGGTGCCGCGGATCAGAAGTGTGTCGCCGGTGAAGACGCGGTCGCCCATCAGGTAGGAGTAGGAATCGTCGGTGTGGCCGGGCGTGTACATCACGTCGAGCGACAGGCCCTCGATCGTCACCTTGTCGCCGTCGGCGACCCGCATCGCCACCACGTCAGCCTTGGTCTGGTCGCCCATCACGGTCATGCAATGGGTGCGGTCGCGCAGCTCGCCGAGGCCGGTGACGTGGTCGGCATGGAGATGGGTGTCGACGGCTTTCACCAGCTTGAGGTCGAGCTCGCGCAGCAGCTGGCAATAGCGGTCGACCTTCTCCAGCACGGGATCGAGGATCAGCGCCTCGCCGCCGGGGCGGCTGGCGAGGACATAGCTGTAGGTGCCCGAAACGCTGTCGAAGAGCTGGCGAAAGATCATGGCAAGACCCGGCGTGGATTGATTTCGAGGATTCTACTACGCCGCTGGCCAAAAAGAGAAGCAATTCACTGTGTAGAGAGTGAAATTTAGAAAATTCTTACTTTGCGTGATGGGGTGGGGGGCGGTTTTGCCGCAAATCCTCGCCCCACCACCGCTGTCATCGCCCGCGAGGGCGGGCGATCCAGTATTCCAGAGGCAGTGGTGGGATACGGAGGGGCCGCGGCGTACTGGATTCCCCGCTTGCCGCCTGCGCTAAAGCTTCGGCGCCCCTAGACCTCAGCCCCGGCGAAGCCTTGGCGTAGCCGGGTCGCGGGGAATGACACCGAGGGTGTCGCGGCGTCGTGCCACGGCCGAAGGCTCAGGGCCGCACCACCGTGTACCCATTCTCAGCCAGGAACAGGATCTGCCCGACCCCCACCTGCACCGGCGTCGCAGCGGGGATGAACTCCGGCCGTTTTCCGCTCTCCCGCTCGATCGTGTCGAGCGTGTTGAGGCAGATATCGAAGCGCACGCCCTGTGCGATCAGGCTTTCGACCTGCTTGCGGCGTTCGCTGCCGGTGAACAGGAGATCAATGCCGGGGCCGAACGCCACCACCTCGATCGCGACCTTGTCGGGATCGTAGGCCTTCAGGAGATTGTTGGCGACGCTCAGCACCAGCGCGTGCTTCTTCACATCGCCGTCGGAGAGCTGAAGCACGATCCTGTGCTCGGCGAACGGCTTGTCCTGGAGCGGCACCTGCTGTGCCGAGGCCCATGGCGTGGCGAAGGTGAGCGCCGCCAGCAGCATCGCGCGACAGATCTGCCACCGCATCATCCCTGTCCTGCAATGCCTGGATTGCCCTCGACGCCCTTCAGCGTCACGCCGGAGCCGAGTCGCTCCTGAAACATCCGGCCCGAGCGCAGATATTTGGCGACGACATCCCACACGGGTGCGCCCTGCTGGCCGTTGACCGAGGCCCAGCCCGCGACCTTGTAGCGGTGGCTCGCGCTGAGCGCCTTGCCGCCATTGAGCTTCAGCTCGGAGATGCGGCTGCCGACCGTACCCGTTGGCGTGCAGGTGTAGCTGAGCCCGCCGGCGCGCACCATGTCGCCGCCCTGCTGGTAATAGGGGTCGGGGTTGAAGAGGTTGTCGCAGATGTCCTCCAGCACATCCTTGATCTGGGCGCCGGTCATCTCCTGCACATAGGTCTCGGGATAGGTGATCGCGGTTTCCGCGAGCACATCCTCCATGGTCAGCGGCTGGCCGGACAGTGCGGTGACGCCCCAGCGGAAGCCCGGCGACAGTGCGATCTCGGCGTCGAGCTCGCTGCGCAGCGCGGTGCAGATCAGCTCGTCGACGGGGCCGGCGAAATTGTCGCGGCGATACAGCAGGCGGTCGGGCGTTGCGATCTTCTCCGACCAGTCGGTCACATGCGGCGCGCGCACCCGGCCGATCAGCTCGGCCATGCCAGGGTCGGGCTTCAGCAACTCGGAATAGACCGGCAGCAGATGGTACCTGACATCGCCGACCTTGCCCTTGTCGAGCGCAAGATCGAGGACGCCGAGGAATTTTCCGTTGGAGCCGGCATTGGTGACGAGCGTCGTGCCACTGGCGTTCTTCACCGCGATGGGCTGCGGGATCGCATCATGGGTATGGCCGCCGAGGATGACGTCGATGCCGGTGACGCGGCTCGCGAGCTTGAGATCGACGTCCATGCCGTTGTGCGACAGCAGGACGACCGCATCGACCTTCTCGGTGGCGCGCAAGGCATCGACATGCTTCTGCAACTCCTCCTCGCGGATGCCAAAAGTCCAGTCCGGCGTGAACCGCTTGGGATGCGCGATCGGCACATAGGGGAAGGCCTGGCCGATGATCGCAACGCGATGGCCGCCGAGCTCCTTGATCATCGAAGGCTTGAACACGCGCCCGCTCGCCTTGTCGAAGGCGGGAGCGTCGTTGAACGCGGCTTCCTCGGTCAGGAAGACGTTCTGCGCCAGAAATTCGCCCTTGAAGCGCTCGAGATTGTCGCGCAGCGCCTGCTCGCCATAGGTGAATTCCCAATGCCCGGTCATCGCCTCGATGCCGAGCAGATTGGCGACCTCGACCATGTCGCGGCCCTGCATGACGTTGGCAAGACCCGTGCCCTGCCAGAGGTCGCCGCCGTCGACGAGCACGGAGTGCTTTTCGCCGGCATCGCCGCGCAAGCGATCGATCAGTGTCTTCAGATGGGCGAAGCCGCCGAGCTTGCCGAAGCGGCCCGCGGACTTCTCGAATTCGAAACAGCTGAAGGCATAGGCATCGGCGCTGTCCGAGCGGATCCCGAACCGTTCGAGGAAGGCGCGGCCAACCAGATGCGGCGGCCGTCCTGCCATCTCACCGATGCCGATATTGACGCTGGGCTCGCGGACATAGACTGGGTTGAGCTGCGCATGCGTGTCGGTGGTGTGCAGGATGCGCGCATTGCCGAACCGTTCGAGGTCGTAAATGCTCGCGGTCTCGGCGCCGCGCGCGAGCCGCGGCAGGCTGAGCGATGTGGCGACAGCAGCGGTGCTCTTCAGGAAATCGCGGCGGCGGATGGCCATCCAGAAATTCTCCGCGCCTCTCAACGGCAATTCGACGGTTCCACGAGATTTTTAGTCTAGCGGATTTCCATCGCCTTCCACGCCTCTTTTTCAGACGTGGCCTGGAAGATCGAGGCCTTCGCCAGCGCCTCGGCCTCCTTCGAAGCGGCAACCGCGCGGTCGAAATCGCCGCCGTCGGCCGCCTTCTTGGCTGCCGCCAGCGCAGATACGGTCACGGTCCACTGGTTGCGCATGCCGGCTGCCTCCTTGGAGGCGGCCTCCGCGGCGGCATAGGCCGCTTTGTAGTCCGCCTCGTTTGCCGCGCGCGCTGCCGGCGCGAGGCTCAATGCGAGCAACATGGCGAGAGGAAGTGACAGCTTCATGGCCGCGCTCCCGGCCCTGAAATCGGCAGGCCGTTGGCGACGTAGGACAGGAAATATTCGACGTCGCGATATTCATCGGCCTGCGGCTCCAGCGGAACCGCGCGGGTCTGGCTGTTACAGGTGACGAAGCGGCGGCTGGTGGTGCCCATGCCGCTCCATTCGGAGCGGTAGATCGGCATCGCGTTCAGAATGCCGAGCGCCGGTGCCAGGATCTCGGCGCGGATGCGCTCGCCCGGGCTCTGCACATGGCAGCTCGCGCAGGAGAAATTCATCTGGCCGCGGCGCGTATAGAAGTAGCGCTTGCCGTTCTCGTACGCGGCGAGCGCGCGGGGATCATCGGGAATCTTGATGTCCATCGGCTTGCCGCGCGAGGTGAACGCCATGTAGGCGGTCAGCGAGGCCATCTCGTCCTTGACGTAGGAGTAGGGCGCCTCGCCATTGGCCTCGCGGCAGCGGTTGAGCGCGAGCTCCAGCGTGACGACCTTGCCTTCCCCAGTGTCGAAGTAAGGATAGTTCTGGCGGATGCCGATGCCGCCGTTCGGGAAGCAGTCGGCATAGGTCTTGCCGTTCCTGAACGGGGTCGCGAACATCTCCTTGCCGGCGTCGAGCGCGAACTCGTAGGGCGGGAATTCCTCCTTCTCCTGCCACTGCCGCTTCATGTCCTCGTTCATCGAATAAGGACCGTTGACGAAATCCTCGTGCTTCACGGTCGGAAACTTCTGGAAGAAGAAGTTCTGGAACGCTTTCGCATCGGCGACGGGATCGACCTTGTCGGCCGCGATCACGCGCGGAGAGGTGAGGGCGAACGCGACCAGCGCGGCGCTCACCGAACCAAGCAGGAGACAGAAGCGGACATTCATCACGAAATCTTCGCGGTGGTCGTGTCCGACCCGCCCTTGCTGTCGGTCCAGGAGACCTTGAGCTCGTCGCCCTTCTTGGCGCCCTTGAAGCTGAACTTGACGTAGGGGTCCTTGGAGACCGCGGTGCCCCAATCGGCGACGAAGACGTCCTTGCCGTTACATTCGAACTTCAGTCGCTGGATGAAGTGCGCCGGAATCACCTCGCCCTTGGCGTCCTTGACCAGGCCGGTGTCCATGGGGTGCTGGATCAGCGCCTGCACCTCGGTGATGTCGCCGTTGGCCGTGGCGCGGACGCGAATGCTGGATGCCATCTCGATTCTCCTTCAGAGCATGATCCGGAAAAGTGTGAAGCGGTTTTCCGCCCAGATCATGCTCAAAATAAAAAGCTAAAGCGCAAGCATCGCGCTTTAGCCGCCGCAGCCGCCGACTGTGACTTTGACTTCCTTGGTCGCGCTGTAGAGCTTGCCGTCGGCTTCCACGATCGCGGTCACGTTGGTGGTCTTGGCCATCTTCAGGCGGTTGGCGACAGCGGGGACCGTGCCATCGGGAATCTTGTAGCTTGCCGCGAGCGCGTTCGGATTCTCGGCCACGAAGAACGAGATCGAGGTGACCTTGTCGAGCGTCGTCGTCACCGAGATCGGCACCACGCCGCCGTTCTCGGCGATCTCGGGTGCGTCGAGCTTGACCTTGTCGGACGGCTCGGCGGTCTTGCCGTAGAGCGCCTTGATCGCGTCCGCCTCGCTCTTCTGCTTGAATGCCTCTTCCGGATATTTGTCATTGGCCGCTGCACGCGCCGGCGCGAACGGCAGGTTGCCGAGGCCGAGCAGCGCGACGCCGGCTGCGCCCTGAAGGATCAGGCGCCGCGTCGGATGAGGGCCGGTGGTCGTGGTCATCGGAGGTCTCCTGGCGTGCCTGAAGTCACAAGGTCTGGAGGAAATCAACGATCGCGCTGATCTCCTGCTCGGTCAAAATCCGGTTCCGGCCGAACGGCGGCATCATGGTCTGCGGATTGCGCTTGGTCTCGTCGAAGATGATCGCGACCAGCTCGTTGCGATCAGGGTATTTTGACTTGATGTCCTTCAGCTCCGGCCCGATCGTTCCCGGCAGGTCGCCGCCCTTGATGACGTGGCAGGTCAGGCAATTGCCCTTGCCGCGGTCGAAGGCGAGCTTCTGGCCGTCGGCCACGGCGGATTGCGCCCGTGCAGGGCCTGCGGCAAGGCCGGCGGCGATCGCCAGCAGGACGTAAAGGACGGGCGTCCGTGGAAAGGCGGTCAAGGCGTCATTCCGAGGCGTTATGTCGATGATCTCGTTCGCGGAAATATAGTGTTCCAAAGCACAAAGGGCATCGGCTGACAATCAAGACTATGCGCGCGGCAAAATGGAGTTAATATCTTCCGCATTGCAACTAAAGAGACTACTTGTTCGGCGGATTCAGGCTAGGAGCGCTGGCCGGCTGTTTTCGGGGCGTTTGGGCGCCCATCGTGTTTTTTTCCCGTTCTCGTTTTTTTCAAGGGGACCTCAATTGGCTGAATATGTCGTCGAATTTGGCAGGGACGGCGGACGGGTCGAGCCGGATGGGCGGCTCGATGCACCGGCATTTCATCGCAATCACGAGCCGCTCTGGGCGGCGCTGGAAAAGCATCTCGCCGGCCTGACCGGCGACGTCGTCGAGCTCGGCAGTGGAACCGGCCAGCACGTGGTCCATTTCGCCCAGCACACGCCCGGCCTGATCTGGTGGCCGAGCGACCTCAACCAGCGCCACCTCAAGAGCATCGAGGCCTGGCGCGTTCATTCGGGCCTGCAAAACATCCGCTCGCCGCTGCGGATCGATCTCACTGACCCCGACTGGTGTCCGGAGATGCGAAGCGGGGAGGGCCCGACGAGTCTGGCCGCATTGTTCTGCGCCAACGTGATCCACATCGCACCGTGGAGCGTGGCCGAGGGCCTGTTCGCCGGCGCCGGCCGCTACTTGCGGGCCGACGGCAAGCTGTTCCTCTACGGCCCGTTCAAGCGCGACGGCAAGCACACCGCGCTCAGCAATGCCGTGTTCGACACCTCCTTGCGCGAAGGCAATCCCGAATGGGGCGTGCGTGATATCAGCGACGTCGAGACGCTCGCGCGCAGCGCCGGCCTTCGCCTCGTCGACACGATCGAGATGCCGGCGAACAATCTGACGCTGGTGTTTGCGCGCTAGGAGTTCGTCATGCCCGGGCTTATCCCGGGCATCCGCGTTTTTCGTGCGGCGGGGTAAGGCGTGGATGGCCGGGTCAAGCCCGGCCATGCGATGCGGAAGCATCAGCGCCCGAACGCTAGTCTTCGTCCTTCCACCCGATCCTGTCCTTCAAGAACCGGAAGCCGATCACCTCGAACCCCGCGCGCTCCTTGTTGTCCTTGCCGTAGCCGTGGCCGCCCGCTTCCGGCTCGTAGAACCAGGCCTCGTAGCCCATCGCCTGCAGCTTTGCGGCCATCTTGCGCGCGTGGCCGGGATGAACGCGGTCATCGCGCCGTGTCGTGGCGATCAGGATCGGCGGATAGGACTGGCCGGCCTTCACATTGTGATAGGCCGAGTAGGTCTTCAGCCACTCCCACTCTTCGGGCTTGTCTGGGTCGCCATATTCCGCGATCCAGCTCGCGCCCGCGAGCAGTTTCGTGTAGCGGCGCATGTCGATCAGCGGAATGGTGCAGAACAGCGCGCCGAAGCGCTCGGGGTAACGCACCAGCATGTTGGTGATGAGGATGCCGCCGTTCGACCCGCCCTGCGCCGCGATCCGCTTTGGCTTCGTCACGCCGCGTCGCACGAGATCGGCGGCGACGGCCGCGAAATCGTCGTGCGAGAGTTTCTTGCCGGCGAGGCGCCCGGCATCGTGCCAGCGGGTGCCGAACTCGCCGCCGCCGCGCAAATTCGCCTGCACGATGGTGCCGCCGCGCTCGAGCCACAGCTTGCCGAGCGAGGGGTTGTAGTACGGCTTCACCGCATGGGCGAAGCCGCCATAGGCGCTCATATAGACCGGCGCATCGCCGGTCTCGCCGGTGGGACCCGTCTGGACATAGGGAATGCGCTCGCCGTCGATCGAGATCGCCTCGTGCTGTGTGACCGCGAGGCCGTCGGCGGTGAACGTCTTCGGCGCCTGCTTCAGCACGGTCGGGCTTGCGACGCCGCGCTCCAGCAACAGCAGCGACGGCGGCGTAAGCGGATCCTGCACATTGGCGAGCAGGTCGCCATTGCTCTCGGACGGATGGCGATCGAGCGGCCAGATGTCGACGACGCCGATCTCGGGGAGGCCGGGAAGCGTCTCGCGGCTCCAGCCCGTCGCTGATGGCGTGCAGATCTCGAAGCGCGGCCTGAGTTCGTCGAGGATCGACAGCACCAGCTTGCCGTCCGCCCAGAACAGGCCTTGCAACGCGCGTCGCGGCGCCGGCTCGAACAGGACCGCGAAATCGCGGTGGCCGGCGAGGAACGCGGAGAGCGAGATGCCGAGCACGGTGTCGGTGGCATAGGTCCGCCCCTCGACCTGCCAGTCCTTGCGCAGCTTCATCGCGAACCAGTCGCGATGGGCCTGCATCCAGATGCCGGTCGGCAGATCGAGCTTCGTCGTCGTGCCGGCCGCATCGCGCAGCCAGATCGCGTGATTGAAGAAATCGATCTGGTCGACGATCCACACCCGCGGCGCCGGTCCCGTGTCGTCGGCCATGCCTGACATCGCCATGTGATCGGCCGTGGTCTCGAGGATCATTTGCGCCTGATCGAAGGGCTGGCCGCGCCGCCACACGCGAACGGTCCGCGAATATCCGGAAGCAGTCGCCATGCCCTCGCCATGGGCGCTCGACAGCAGCAGCGTATCGGCATCGATCCAGTCCACGCCGCCCTTGGCCTCCGGCAGCGTAAAACCGCCCGCGACGAAGCTTTTCGTGTCGAGGTCGAATTCCCGCAAGGTGACGGCGTCGCTGCCGCCGCGCGACAGGCTCAGAATCGCCCGCGGGCGTCCCGGCATCGTGGCGATCCCGCTCAGCAGCCAGTCCTCGCCTTCGCTCGCCGCGAGCTGGTCGATGTCCAGCATGATCTCCCACGCCGGATGCGGTTTGCGAAATTCCGTCAGCGTGGTTCGCCGCCACAGGCCGCGCGGATTGGTGGCGTCCTTCCAGAGATTGTGCAGGTCGGCGCCGCGCCGGCTGACATAGGGGATGTTGTCGGGACGATCGTAGATCGCCGCGAGGACATCGCGGTCGCGCTCGAACGCCGCGCCCCCGAACGCGGCGAGCGTCAGTTGATTCTGCCGCGCGACGAAATCGAGCGCCTGCTTGCCTTCGATCTCCTCCAGCCAGAGCCAGGGATCGTCATCGGGAGCGCTGAGCGTGGGCCGGTCGTCGACGGACATGAACGATACTCCCAAGGATCGCGGCGGATAGGATTTGATCGAGCGCAAGCCGTCAAGCGCGCGGGCGGGTATCATCCGCCCGATTGCGTCAGCGGCATGGCCTGCGCCCGTTTGCGCCGGTTGCCCGCCCTCCCACGCCCCTCCATAGTGCCGGGAATCAACAAGTCCTCACGGGCGGAAATGCCGATGTTAGACGTGACTACAGCCCACCAAATCGCTGCCGACGCCCGCGTGCGTGCCAATGTGGTGCGCCTTGCCGCGGCGCAAGCGCTGACCGGCGCCAACTCGGCGGTGATCTTCGCCACCGGCTCGATCGTCGGCGCGACGCTCGCGCCCGACATGTCGTTCGCGACGGTGCCGATCTCGATGTATGTGCTGGGGCTTGCCGCCGGCACGCTGCCGACCGGTGCGATCTCGCGCCGCTTCGGCCGCCGCGCAGCCTTCATCGTCGGCACGGGTCTGGGCACGCTCACCGGCCTGTGCGGCTCGTTTGCGATCCTGCATGCATCGTTCGCGCTGTTTTGCGTCGCGACCTTCCTCGGCGGCCTCTACGGCGCGGTGGCGCAATCCTATCGCTTCGCCGCCGCCGACGGCGCCAGCGCGGCCTACCGACCCAAGGCGGTGTCCTGGGTGATGGCGGGCGGCGTGTTCGCCGGCGTGCTCGGTCCGCAGCTCGTGCAATGGACCATGGACGTCTGGTCGCCCTATCTGTTCGCCTTCAGCTTCCTGGTGCAGGCTGCGGTGGCGCTGGTGGCGATGGGCATCGTCGCCGGCGTCGACATGCCGAAACCGGCACCGGCAGATCTGCACGGCGGCCGGCCGCTGCTCGACATCGTGACCCAGCCGCGCTTCATCGCGGCCGCGCTGTGCGGCGTCATCTCCTATCCCATGATGAACCTGGTGATGACCTCGGCGCCGCTCGCCATGAAGATGTGCGGCCTCAGTGTCAGCGATTCCAACTTCGGCATTCAATGGCACATCGTCGCCATGTACGGCCCGAGCTTCTTCACGGGCGCACTGATCTCCCGCTTCGGCGCGCCTGTCATCGTGGCTGCCGGCCTGCTGCTGGAGGCCGTGGCCGCCGGCATCGGTCTCTCCGGCCTCACAGCGATGCATTTCTGGGCCACGCTGATCGTGCTCGGCGTCGGCTGGAATTTCTCCTTCATCGGCGCCTCCGCGCTGGTGCTCGAGACGCACCGGCCGCAGGAGCGCAACAAGGTGCAGGCCTTCAACGATTTCCTGGTGTTCGGCATGATGGCGATCGGCTCGTTCTCCTCCGGCCAGCTGCTGGCGAATTACGGCTGGTCCGCGGTGAACATGGTGGTATTCCCGCCGGTGGTGCTCGGCCTCGCCGTGCTGTCGCTGGCGTCCTGGGCCCGCCGCCGCAAGGCACGGCTGGACGCGGCGATGGGCGAGTTCCCGGATGCGATCTGACGCATGATCCGGAAAAGTGCGCAGCGGCTTTCCGATCAGATCATGCTCAATAGGTTGGCGGGAGGCTGTCAGCAGCGTTGATACTTCGATCGCGGTCGAAGTGATTTTCTGGAGCGCGGTTGTTACATGATTCTCGTCATGAACCTGCTTGTCGGGCCATCAACGTCCTTCAATTTCTGCCGCCATTCCGGGGCCCCCGAAGGGTGAACCCGGAATCTCGAGATTCCGGGTTCGATGCTTCGCATCGCCCCGGAATGACGGCGAGGAGCAAAGAAATGCTCGACAATCCGCGTCCCCCCGCGCCCATCGACGAATCTTCCCTCCGCTACGAAGGCTGGCGCATCGTCGCGGTCTGCTTCCTGCTCGCGACCTTCGGCTGGGGGCTCGGTTTCTACGGCCAGAGCGTCTATGTCGCCGAGCTCCAGCGCGCGCGGGGCTGGCCGGCCTCGCTGATCTCCTCGGGCACGACGTTCTTCTATCTGTTCGGTGCGCTGCTCGTCGTCTTCGTCGGCGAGGCCGTCAGAAAATATGGCCCGCGGCTCTGCCTGATCGCCGGCACGCTGGCGATGGCGGCGGCCGCGGTCGCGATCGGCGCGGTGCGCGAGCCCTGGCAGCTCTATCTCGCCGACGCCGTGCTCGCCTTCGGCTGGGCCGGCACCAGTCTCGCCATGATCACCAACACGATCAGCCTGTGGTTCGACCAGAAGCGCGGCATGGCGATCAGCCTGGCCCTCAACGGCGCCAGTTTCGGCGGCATCGTCGGCGTGCCGCTGCTGGTGACCCTGATCGGCCACATCGGTTTCGCCAGCGCGATGTACGCGGCCGCCGGCGCCATGCTGGTGTTGCTGCTGCCGGTGATCCTCCTTCTCGTCGGCCGGCCGCCCGATCTTCACGGCTGGCACGCGACGGCGAGGGCGAAGCCGCAATCGTCAACGGAAATCCGCGCATGGGCATTGCGCGACGTCGGGTTCCTCACGGTGACGATTGCGTTCGCGCTGGTGCTGTTCGCGCAGGTCGGCTTCATCGTGCACCTGATCTCGTTCCTCGATCCCGTGATCGGCCGCGAGCGCGCGGCGGTGGCGGTCGCGGTGCTGACCGCGATGGCCGTGATCGGCCGCGTGCTGTTCTCGATGGTGATCGATCGCCTCAACCAGCGGCTTGCCTCGGCGCTGTCGTTCCTCAGCCAGGCGGCGGCGCTTTGCGTCGTCATCAATTTGCACAACGACTATGTGCTGATCGCGGCCTGCGCGGTGTTCGGCTTCTCGGTCGGCAATCTCATCACGCTGCCGTCGCTGATCGTGCAGCAGGAATTCGACTCCGCCTCGTTCGGCGTGCTGATCAGCCTCAATACGGCGATCAACCAGGTGACCTACGCGTTCGGCCCCGGCGTCGTCGGCTTCCTGCGCGATTGGTCCGGTGGTTATACGTTGCCGTTCTATCTGTGTATTGCGCTGGAGGTGGCGGCCGCGGCGCTGATCATGGTGCGGGCGAGGCCGCGAGCGAAAACGGCGTAGAGGCGCGACGGCGCCTCAACACACTCCGTCATTGCGAGCGCAGCGAAGCAATCCAGACTGCCACTGCGGAAAGATTCTGGATTGCTTCGTCGCTTCGCTTCTCGCAATGACGAGGAGAGAGCGGAGTTTACGTCTCGCGCTGCTTCAGCAACGCCTCGACATCCAGCCGCTTCGTGAACATCGCAAGCTTGCCATCCGGCCCGAGCGGCCATTGCTCTCTCGGCTTGTCCCAGTAGAGCTCCACGCCGTTCTCGTCGGGATCGCGTAGATACAGCGCTTCGCTGACGCCGTGATCGCTGGCGCCGTCGAGCGCAATGCCGGCCGTGAGCACGCGATGCAGCGCGTCCGCCAGCGCCGGCCGCGTCGGATAGAGGATCGCGGTGTGGAAGAGGCCCGTCGTGCCCGGCGGCGGCGGCGAGCCGCCCTTGCTCTCCCAGGTGTTGAGCCCGATGTGGTGATGATAGCCGCCGGCCGAGATGAACGCCGCGCCCGAGCCCATGCGCTGCATCAGCTCGAAACCAAGCACGCCGCAGTAAAAGCCGAGCGCACGATCGAGATCGGCGACCTTGAGATGAACGTGGCCGATCCTTGTGCCGGCATGGACGGCTGGGCTTTGCGACATGGTGCTGCTCCGTTGACCAACTCCAAATAAGGCCGGCTCCGGGACAGTGCTACCTGCCTGTCCCGAAACCCATCGTTTCCGGATACGAAACTATGAGAGCTCCGGCACCTCGCCCTCCGGCAGCTCGAACTCGAACGTGTTCAGCGTCATGGACACCATTGTGTAATAGCCGCACAGCCCGATCACCTCGACCACGCCGCGCTCGCTGAGGACCTTCACCGCGGCATCGTAGAGGCCCTTCTCGACGCCATGGCCTTCATGCAGCGACTTCGCGACGTCGTAGATCATCTGGCCCTTGGGATCGTCGAAGACAGGCGTGCGGCGGTCGCGGATCGCGTCGATGATCTCAGGATCCATGCCGCCCTGGAGCGCCAGGCGCTTATGCGCATACCATTCGTAATGTGCAGTCCAGTGCCGCGCCGTCACCAGGATCGCGATCTCCGAAAGCTTGGCGGGGAATATCGTGTCGTAGCGCAGCACTTCGCCGAGCCGCGTGGCGTGACGGGCCATGTCGGGGCTGTTGAGCCAGGCCATCATCGGCGCCGGCGGCTTGCCGCGCTTGCCGGCAATCGACTCGTCATAGGTCTGCCGCTGGCTCTCGTTCATTTCGCCAGGCGAAAGGAGTTTCAGGCGCATTGTTATTTCCTCTTTGTTTTCAAGCTCGCCGTGGCGGCGACTATAGCCGAATGCAGCGCCACGGAAGTGGTTGAATTCCACGGTGCGATGGCCCAGAGTCGCGCCCAACAAGTCTTTTTGATTGATGGAAACGACCATGAGCGAATCTGAAGCCGCCGATCTCGAACAATTCCGCGAGCAAACGCGCGCCTGGCTGGAAGCCAACTGCCCGCTGGAGATGCGCAAGCCCGTGACCTCTGATACCGACGTGTTCTGGGGCGGACGCAATACGAAATTCGCGTCCGAGCCGCAGCGCATCTGGTTCGAGCGCATGCGCGACAAGGGCTGGACCGTGCCGGACTGGCCCAGGGAATACGGCGGCGGTGGCCTCAGCGCCGCCGAGCACAAGGTGCTGCGCGCCGAGATGGCCAGGATGGGCGCGCGGCCGCCGCTGTCGAGCTTCGGCATCTGGATGCTGGGGCCGGCGCTGCTCAAATACGGCAACGAGGCGCAGAAAAAGGAGCACCTGCCGAAGATCGCGGCGGGCCTGATCCGTTGGTGCCAGGGCTATTCCGAGCCGAACGCCGGCTCCGATCTCGCCTCGCTCCAGACCCGCGCCGAGAGCGACGGCGACGATTTCGTCATCACCGGCTCGAAGATCTGGACGTCTTACGCCAATTACGCCGACTGGATCTTCTGCCTGGTCCGCACCGATCCCGCGGCGAAGAAGCACGACGGCATCAGCTTCATCCTGTTCGACATGGCCTCGAAGGGCGTCTCGACCAAGCCGATCCTTTTGATCTCGGGCTATTCGCCGTTCTGCGAAACCTTCTTCGACGGTGTCCGCGTGCCGAAGTCGCACGTCGTCGGCACCGTCAACCGCGGCTGGGACGTCGCAAAATATCTGCTCCAGCATGAGCGCGCGATGATCTCAGGCATGGGCGAGCGCGGCGTCGGCCGACCGCTCGGCCAGATCGCGGCGGATTCCGTCGGCACCGATGCACAAGGCAAGCTCGACGATTCCATGCTGCGCGGCCGGATCGCGAGCTTCGACGTCGACGAGGCCGCGCTCGCCGCCTGCGCCGAACGCGCGGTCGATCTCGCCAAGGCCGGCCAAGCGCATCCGGCGTTCTCGTCCGCGATGAAATATTACGGCACCGAGCTCAACAAGCGCCGCCACGAGATCCTGATGTCGGCCGGTGGCGTCAACGCGCTGGAATGGGAGAGCGAGCGCTCCCGGCAAGGCGCCCGCCCGCGCGCCTGGCTGCGCACCAAGGCCAACTCGATCGAGGGCGGCACGACGGAGGTGATGCTCGGCATCGTCGCCAAGCGCATCCTGGATTTGCCGGGGGCCTAACCGTCGTTCCGGGGCGGTCCGCAGGACCGAACCCGGAACCTCGAGATTCCGGGTTCGATGCTGCGCATCGCCCCGGAATGACAGCAACAATATGCATTCCACGCGATACCAGAGACTTTGCACATGGCCCTCGTCCTCACCGAAGAACAATCGATGCTCCGCGACTCCGCGCGCGGGCTGATCAGCGATAAGGCGCCGGTGTCGCACCTGCGATCCCTGCGTGACGCCAAGGATCCGACCGGCTTCTCCAAGGAGCTGTGGCATTCCTTCGCCGAGATGGGCTTTGCCGGCCTCCTGGTGCCGGAAGAGTTCGGCGGCAGCGGTCTCGGCTTCATGGAGGCCGGTGTCGTGATGGAAGAGATCGGCCGCACCTTGATGCCGTCGCCGTTCCTTGCCACCAGCGTGGTCGCGGCCTCGGCGCTGAATCGCGGCGGCAATGCCGCGCAGAAGTCGGAATTCTTGCCGAAAATTTCCAACGGCTCGCTGCTCGCGACGCTCGCGATCGACGAAGGCGCCAAGCACCGCCCGCTTCAGACCAGCCTGCAGGCGGTGCGCGCCGGCAACGGCTTCAAGCTCTCCGGCGCCAAGGCGCTGGTCGTCGACGGCCACGTCGCGGACCTCTTCATCGTCGCGGCGCGTACCGCCGGCGCCGCCGGCGAGCGTGAAGGGCTGACGCTGTTCCTGGTCAACCCCAAGGCCAAGGGCGTTGCGATCGAGCGTACCATCATGGTCGATGCGCACAACGCGGCACGGATCGAGCTTGCCAATGTCGAGGTCAACGCCGATAGCGTGCTCGGCGAGGTCGATCAGGGTGCAGCGCTGCTCGACGGCGTGCTCGACATCGGCCGCGGCGCGGTCGCAGCCGAGATGGTGGGCTTGAGCGAAGAAGTCTTCAACCGCACTGTCGAGTACCTCAAGAACAGAAAGCAGTTCGGCAAGCTGATCGGCGAATTCCAGGCGCTGCAGCACCGCGCAGCCGAACTCTATGTCGACATCGAGATCACCCGCGCCGCCACGATGAAGGCGCTGCAGGCACTCGATGCCGACGTCGCCAAGGCCGCATCGAGCGTCGCCGTGGCCAAGGCCCGCGCCGGCACCACCGCCACCCGCGCGGTGCAGGAAGGCGTGCAGATGCATGGCGGCATGGGCATGACCGACCAGTTCGACATCGGCTTCTTCATGAAGCGCGCCAGGGTGTGCGAGGAGCTGTTCGGCGACGCGAATTACCACACCGAGCAGCTGGCAAGAGCGCGGGGGTATTGAGGCGAGTGGATGTGAGGCGCGAGGACGTGCCTCACACGCAGTGTCGTCGCCCGGCTTGACCGGGCGACCCAATACGCCGCGGCCCCTCCGGATACGATTGACGTCTCGGAATACTGGATCGCTCGGCCAAGCCGGGCGATGACAGTTGAGAGTGTGGAGAGCGCCTGCGCCCGGGCTCCGTCATGGCCGGGCTTGTCCCGGCCATCCACGTTCTTACGGTGCCTCAAAAACGTAGATGCCCGGGACAAGCCCGGGCATGACGGTTGAGAGCGTGGCTGAGCCGGAAGCTGTTACCGCATCGGCGGCGCGTACTGCACGCCGCCGGCATTCCACAGCTGGTTCATGCCGCGCGGGATCTTCAGCTTGGACTTCTCGCCGATGTTGCGTTCGTACATCTCGCCGTAATTACCGACGTGACGGATGATGCGGACGACCCAGTCCTTGGTGAGGCCGAGCTGCTCGCCATAATTGCCCTCGGTGCCGACCAGGCGCATCACTTCCGGCTTCTTCGACTTCAGCGCCTCGTCGATGTTCTCCGAGCTCACGCCGAGCTCCTCGGCGTTGATCATCGCGTAGAGCGTCCACTTCACGATCATCATCCAGTCGTCGTCGCGCTGGCGCACCACGGGCGCGAGCGGCTCCTTGGAGATCATGTCCGGCAGGATCATGTTGTCGCCGGGCTTGGAGAGGTTCAGCCTGAGCGCATAGAGCTGGGAGACGTCGGCGGAGAGCGTGTCGCACTTGCCGGTGTCATAGGCCTTCACGACCTCGTCCAGCTTGTCGAACTTCATCTCTTCATACTTCATGTTGTTGGCGCGGAAGTAATCGGCGACGTTGAGCGCCGTCGTGGTCCCGGACTGCACGCAGACCTTGCTGCCGGTCAGGTCCAGCGACGTCTCCTTGTTGCGCGAACGCGGCAGCATGAAGCCTGCGCCGTCGTAATAGGCGACCGCCGGGAAGTAGAGGTCGTAGTCGAGCTCGCGCGCCATGCTCCAGGTCGAGTTGCGCGAGAGAATGTCGACTTTCCGGCTCTGCAATTCCTTGAAGCGCTCGTTGGCGTCGAGCGCGACGAACTTCGCCTTGCTCGGATCGTTGAAGATCGCGGAGGCCACCGCACGGCAGAAATCGACGTCGAAGCCGGTCCAGTTGCCCTTGTCGTCGGGGATCGAGAAGCCCGGCAGGCCCTTGTTGACGCCGCACAGCACCTCGCCGCGGCGCACGGTGCGCTTCAGCGTGCGGGTATCGTAGAATTCATAGATGATGGCCAGGACGGCGACCAGCACGGCGACTGCGAGCCCGATCAGCAGGCCGCCTCGAAATGTGCGCATCATGTTGCTCTCTCGAAAAATCGGGAAAAGGAATTGGGAGGAGGGCGCAGAGCATGATCCGGAAGATCGTGCTCAAACGATGAACTTAGAGCTCGGGCTTCTGCCGGATGACCACCTTGGTGCCGACAGGGACGCGATCATAGAGATCGGCGACGTCGCGATTGACGAGACGGAAGCAGCCTGAGGACACCTTGGTGCCGATCGTATCAGGACGGTTGGTGCCGTGGATGCGGTAGACGGTAGTGCCGAGATACATGGCGCGGGCACCGAGCGGATTGCCGGGGCCTCCGGCCATGAAGCGCGGCAGATAGGGCTGGCGCTGGATCATCTCCGGCGGCGGCGTCCAGTCCGGCCACTCCTTCTTGTTGGTGATGGTCACCAGCCCCTGCCACTGGAAACCGTCGCGGCCGACGCCGATGCCGTAGCGGATCGCGCGCCCGCCGGGCTGCACCAGATAGAGGTGCCGTTCGGCGGTCGAGACGATGATGGTGCCCGGCACTTCAGTGGTGCGGAAATAGACCACCTGCTTCTGCCATTCCGGCTCGAGCTGGTAGGCGTCGTCGGCGACCAGCCCCGGCTCGTCGCCGCGGTCGGGCTGCTGGGCGGAGGCGTATGAGGTGGTCAGGACCAGGCCCAGCGCCGCGATGAACGCCCCGGTCAGGCGACGATAATCCGTCATTTCAAGCTCTCCCCGCTGCCACAGCGAAATTTTCAGGAACCATCAAATCTCAGGGGCATGTTCATGGCAAGTTGATGGCGCGCCCGGCTGGTATGTCACGAGAATGCTTTGGTTTTTTGACGGGCCTCCCGCAATGCCACAAACAGGGGATGGCGCGAAAAGCAGTGATGGTGACATTTCCGGGGAGATGGTCCGTCAAATCCATCTCCGTGATGCCCGGGCTTGTCCCGGGCATCCACCTTCTTCGCGCCGCGGGCAAAGACGTGGATGGCCGGGTCAAGCCCGGCCATGACGATGTGGACATAGCGCGCGTCAGATCTTGTTGCTCTCCGCCGCGATCCCGAGCCGCCGCACGATCTCCGTTCCCACCGCCCGGGCCTCGATCCGCGAGCCGATGCGCGGGCTGCGAAAGCGTCGCCCCGAGCGCAATCGGATCGTGACGATGCAGTGCTCGTCCTCGGATCGGCCGCGGCGGTCGACGGTGATCGTCTTCACGTCGTGCCCCTCGATATGGTCGGCGCGCGGCGTGCCGTCGCCCCACAGGCGTTCGACGCGGATATCGCTCTCGCGGATGATCCAGAACGCGCCGGTCACGAGGTTGGCGTATCGGTAAACCGCGAAAGCGGCGATCGCGCCGAGCGGCAGCAGCAGGATATCGACATGGCTGGGCGGCCATCCACGCCAGAGCTTGTAGGCGTAGGGAACGGCGGACAAGGCCACGGCGATCAGCGCGACGATCCTTATGTCCCGTGCGGAAAACGCCTCGAGCGGCTCGCCGAGACGCATTTCGGAATTGCTGGCATCGAGCGGATTGACGGGTGACTCGACGTCGGGGACATCGAACTGCGCGGCGATCCGCGCCACGGTGTCGCGTACATGCGTGACGTCCGAGATCGGCGGGGAAGTCAGGCGTTCCCCCGAGGCCAGCGTGAAGGCAAGCTGGAAACGGGCTTTCGCCCGCTTGCTGCCGGGAACCTGTAATCCCCTGATGTCGTCTTTCGCGACGATCCTGGTCCGGAGCTTTCCGAACGGTCGCTGTTGCCCGATCAGGATCTCGTTCGGCGTGATGATCCACACCACCGCAGGCGCCAGCATGATGCCGACGACGAACGCTGCTCCGACGAGCAGCGCGGCCACCGAGACGATCACCTCCAAAGTGTCGTGCGTGAACAGGCCCGGCGTGAAGCACAGCGCCACGGCGGCCGCAAAGCCGGACATGACCAGCCGCTGCGCGATCGAGGCGCCTTCGCGAAGGCGAATGTCGGTGCTGGTGGTCGCGTCGTCCATTGCGGGCGCTGATTCCGTCGCTCGCGAAACTCCACGGACGGGTCCGTGGAGTCAAGCAACAACGGCGGCCGCGGCGATCCGGTATCAGCTATTGGCGTTCAGCAGCTTTGCCACGGTGCGGTCGATCTCGTCGTAACGGCCCTCGCCCTCGTGCTGGAACACGATCTTGCCGTTCTGGTCGATGATGTATTGCGCCGGCCAATACTGGTTCTGGTAGGCGTTCCAGGTCTTGGAATCATTGTCCTGCGCCACCGGATAGGTGATGCCGTGGCGCTTCAGCGCGGCCTGCACATTGGCGGCGGAGCGCTCGAACGGGAATTCCGGCGTGTGCACGCCGACCACGACGAGGCCCTTGTCCTTGTACTTGGCATAGAGGTCGGTGACGTGCGGCAGCGTGTTGACGCAGTTGACGCAGCCATAGGTCCAGAAGTCGACCAGCACGACCTTGCCGCGGAGGTCGGCGATGCTGAGCGGTTTCGAGTTGAACCAATTGTTGATGCCGGTGAAGTCGGGCGCGGTCTGCTGGCTTGCGGCAGCGGTGACGACAGGGGTGGCGCGCGCGGCCTCGTCGCAGATGCCGGGGATGACGGCGCCTGTCACGGCCATGCCGATCAGTGCGGCGGAGACGGCGAGCAGTTTGAAAGTCATGGAAGCGTCCTCCGGTGAAGTGAGGGGTGATCACAGGCCGATCTGGCCGGTGGGATAGAATCCGGTGAGCCACGCCACGATCAGCGTGTCGTATTGGAAATAGGCCGCGACCGCGAAGGCGATCACGACGACACCAAAGCCCTGCTGCAGCCGCGGCGAGATCCGCGCGAGGCTGCGCACCCGCGTGGTCGCGGCCTGTCCGCCATAGGCGATCGCGAGCATCGGGATCGCTGCGCCGATGGCATAGGCAATCAACAGCACGCCGGCCCAGCTGGCGTTCTTCGACGTCGCGACCAGCGTCAGGATCGAGCCGAGCACGGGGCCGGCGCAGGGCGTCCAGACCAGGCCGAGCGTGGTGCCGAGCACGAGGCCGCCGAGCGCGCCCTCGCGCTGCACGGCGCCGGCATTGCCGAGATCGAGCCAGCCATTGAGCCGGATCGAGAGCCATTCGAACGGCGCCGGCCACAGCATCAACAGGCCGAAGCCGAGCAGCAGGATCGACGCCGCCTCGCGCAGCACGTTCGGATCGAAATCGAACAGCCGCGTGATCGCGCCCAACAGCAGCGCGGTCGCCGAGAACGAGACGACGAAGCCGAGCGCGATCATCGCGGGCCGCAAGTGCCCCACCCGCCCGATCGAGGCGCCGAGCAGGATCGGCAGCATCGGCAGCGTGCAGGGCGCGGCGATGGTCAGGATGCCGGCAAGGACGGCGAAGACAAGTTCGAGCATCGGGCACTCGTGAGGGAGGTCACGAGGGCAGTTCGGGATGGATGCGCGGGTTGTTACGTGGCGTCACGCCTTCGTGAGGGGCGGCTGCGAGCCTGCCGCGGCTTTATCAGCCCCAAACACAAAACGACCCGGAGGGGGGCATCCCGTCCGGGTCGCTGGAAGTCTTGGGAGGTTTAACGAAACCGTATGCGAGCTTTGTAGGGGGGAAGTTTTTCCGCGTGATGTTGTGCTTTGTTTCAATTGTGTCGTCGGCGGTAACACTTCCGTGTCCCGGGACAGGGCCAAAAATGCGGTCCTATCCCATTGAAATCCTTGGCCTTAGGCGGCGAAACGGTCGACGCCGGCGCCCTTAAGCAAATCGGCCAGCTGCTTGCGGGCATAGAACATCCGGGTCTTCACCGTGCTCTGCGGGATGCCGATGATCTGACCGACCTCCTCCACCGACTTCTCATGGTAGTAGACGAGATTGATGATCTCGCGATGCGCGGGCGACAGCTTCTGCACGCAGGCGCGCAGGATGGCGCTGGTGTCGCTGCGGTCGAGCGAGGTCTCGGGCGTCTCGGCATCGTCAGGAATCTGGCGCACGTCGTCCTGGTCGATGTCCTCGAAGCGGCGCTGGCGCATCGCGGTCAGCGCTTTGAAGCGCGCGATCGAGAGCAGCCAGGTCGAGACCTGCGACCGGCCCTGGAATTGGCCTGCGGTGCGCCACACGTCGAGGAACACCTGGCTGACCAGGTCTTCCGCCGTGGTCGCGTCACGCACGATGCGCAGGATGAAGCGATAAACCCGCACATTGTGCCGGCAATAGAGGATGTGCATCGACGTCCGGTTGCCGTCGGCAATGCTTTCCAGAAGCATCTCGTCCGAGGTCGCCTGCGCCGCAATGATGCTCTGGCTGGCTTGGGCGTTGATGGCGATGACGTTCGGCATTGACTTGCTCCCCGTAGCGCCGCAACCGAGCGGCGTTTCCTTGGACCAAAGTGTTAATCAGCGAACGTTTCGGGACGTCTGCACCAAAAGCGGAAAATGGTTTCGTGCGCCGCCAAATTGTTTCGTCGGACAGGCCGCGACGAAACATTCGGAGCGAAAAGCCGTGGAATTTCAATGTACGGAAAATACGGGGGTGGGGATTGGGGAGCGCCCGGGGCAGTCGGGAACGAAATTCGGGGCTTTGCGTTCGGTCGCGGCAAACTCACCGCCGTCGTCCCGGGGCGCGAAGCGAACCCGGGACCCATAACCACAGGATGCAGTTTGACGGAGACTCGGAGTTACCGGCTTCGCGTCACAACGTCTCCCTGTGGTTGTGGGTCCCGGGCTCGCGCCGTGCGCGCCCCGGGACGACGGCTTGTGCTTGCCGCGCGCCCTACGCCTTCTCGCCCGCGGGCGAGAACAGATAGCCGCCGCCGCGGATGGTGCGGATCACGGCCGGCTTGGTCGGGTCGGGCTCGATCTTGCGGCGGATGCGCATGATGCGCAGATCCACGGCGCGGTCGAAGGCTTCGGCGTCGCGCGCATTGGCCAGTTCGAGCAGGCGTTCGCGCGACAGCACGCGCTTCGGATTGGCCGCAAACACCTTCAGCAGCCCGAACTCGGACGCGGTGAGCGGATGCTCGTTGCCTTCGTCGTCGCGCAAGGCCTGCGCTTCGAGGTCGAGCCATTTGGTGCCGAAGCGCACCAGTTGATCCTTGTCCGATTTGGCGGGCGCGGTCTCGACCGCCTTCACGGGTGCGCTCCGCCGCAACACCGAGCGGATGCGCGCCATCAGCTCGCGCAGCTCGCAGGGCTTTGCCACGTAATCGTCGGCGCCGAGCTCGAGACCGACGACGCGGTCGATCGGGCTCGCGGTCGCCGTCAGCATGATCACGGGCACGTTGATGCGGCTCTTGAGGTCGCGGATGATCGAGAGGCCGTCTTCCTCGGGCATGTTGAGGTCGAGCACGACGAGGTCGGGCATGCTGCCGTCGATCGCGGTGCGCAAGCTCTTGCCGCCGTCGCACAGCGTCACGGTGAAGCCGTGCATCTTGAGGTAATCACCGACCATCTCCCGGGCCGGGGCCTCGTCGTCGACGATCATGATGTGCTGGCTTTGGGTCATGTCACTCAGATCTCGGTACTCGAATCACGGCAACTCGGTCGCGGGCAGGGTGATGGTGAAGGTCGATCCCTTGCCGGGACCGTCGCTCTCGGCCGTCACCTCGCCGCCATGCATGTCGATAATACGCTTGACGATGGAAAGCCCAAGCCCCGTCGAGCTCTCGCCGGCGGTCGGTTTGGCCGACAGCCGCTGGAACCGGCCGAACAGGCGGCCGAGATCCTCCGGCGACAGGCCGGCGCCCTCGTCGCTGACGCGGACGACGGTATCGCTGGCCTCATGGGTGACGGCGACGGTGATCTTGCCGCCAATCGGTGAGTATTTGATGGCGTTGCTGATCAGATTGTCGATCGCCTCGCGGATGCGGTCGGTGTCGCACATGGTGACGATGTTGGGCGGCGCCGTGACGTGGATGGCTTGCTGCTTGTTGACCGCAAGCGGCTGGTTGGCGTCGGCGACCTCCTTGACCAGCGCCGCGACGTCGACCGGCTCGCGGCGGATGGTGATGTCGAAGGCATCGGCCATCGCGTCCGAGATCAGATGATCGACCATCGTGGTCAGGCGCTTCGTGGCATCGCGGATGTGATCGACCTGGGCGACCACGCCGTCGGACGAGGCGCCGGTCGAGATCAGCTCCTTCAGCATCTCGGTACGGCCGAGGATGACGCCGAGCGGGTTCTTGAGGTCATGGGCGACGGTGCCGAGAATCTCGTTCTTGAAGCCGTTGGCGCGCTGCAGCCGCAGCCATTGCGCCGAGAGGCGGCGGTTGGCCTGCATCAGCGCGCGGGTGCGCTGGGCGACGCGGTCCTCGAGCTGCGTGTTGGCGTCCTGGAGCTGCTGGTAGAGGATGACGTTGTCGAAGGCGATCGAGAGCCGGCTGGAGAAGATCTCGACCAGCGAGCGGTCGGTCTCGGACAGCTCGCGCTCGGCCTGCAGCAGCACCACCACCTCGCGGCCGGAGCCGGTCCGCAGATAGATCACGCTGCGGTGGTCGGCGAATTCGTTCTTGCGGCCCTGGAACGCGGCTTCCACCATCGTCCGCAGATCGGGGTCGAGCGCCTTCGACGAGGTCGTGCCGATGAAGCGGCTGTAGCAGCCGCTGCCGGCGAGCACGGAGAGCTCGGGGTCCACGCCGCCATTGTCGCGCAGCACCAATATGCCGGCGCAATCGACATTGAGCAGCGAGGCGAGCTGGGTCAGCACGCCCTCGGCGAGCCGCTGCATCGACTTGAAGTCGTACAGCGTCGAGGCGGCGTCGATGATGATCTCGAGCCCGCGCCGCGTCTGCACCATGCGCTCGAGCTGCTGATACGAGCGCAGCGCCGCGGTCAGCGACGTGAACAGCTTGTCGGCGGTGAGCTCGGTCTTGGCCTTGTAGTCGTTGATGTCGTACTGGACGATCACGCGCCGCTCCGGCGCCTGGCCGGGCTGTCCCGTGCGCAGGATGATGCGCACGGTCTCGTTCTTGAGCTCGTTGCGGATGAACTCGACCAGCTCGAGGCCGGCGACATCGGTCTCCATGATGACGTCGAGCAGCACGGCGGCGATATCGCCATGCGCGGCCATCAGCTTGCGACCTTCCGCCGCGGAATGGGCGGAGAGGATCTCAAGCCCCTGGCCGTTGAGGCTGTAGTCGGACAGTGCGAAGCGGGTGCCGTCATGCACGGCCGGATCGTCGTCGATGACGGCGATCTTCCACTTCCGTGCGTTCTGGTCCTCCGGTGCGGTACCGGTATCGTCGATCAGGTGGAGGACATCGTCCTGTTCGGCCATTGAGAAGTCCCGTCAGTCTCTGTGCCTTGCGCGCCGCCCTTGGCGACCCGGGGCATGATAATGCGAAAAGTAGTGCCTTGTCCCAGCTTGGATTCCAGCATCATGCGCCCGCCGAGCTGCTGGGTGACAAGGTTATAGACGATATGAAGCCCGAGTCCCGTACCACCTTCATTGCGCCGGGTGGTAAAGAATGGGTCAAAGGCCTGGCGCTGCACGTCAGGGGTCATGCCGGCACCGTCATCGGCGAAGATGATCTCGATGTCGTCGGTCCCGCGCGGCCGCGCCGAGATCGTGATCGTGCCGGCGCGGCCGTCGGCAAAGGCGTGGTTGGCGGCGTTGAGGAAGAGGTTGGTCAGGATCTGGCCGTAGGAGCCGGGATAGCCGTCGAGCAGGAGCCCCTCGGGCACGTCGGCCTGGAGCGTGATCGGCGAGCGCTTCAGGACCGGACGCAGGCTGGCGATGATCTGGTCGGTAGCTTCGCTGAGTGAGAACTGCCGCCGCTCGGCATGCGAGCGGTCGACCGCGACCTGCTTGAACGACTGGATCAGCTCGCCGGCGCGGGTGAGGTTGGCGACGAGCTGCTGCGAGGCGTCGCGCGAGGACTGCACGAACTCGTCCAGCTGCGAGCGGCGCAGGCCGCCGTCGCCCTTGAGCTGGGCCTCGAAGATCTCGGTGCGCCGGGCAAAGCTGGAAGCGACGGTCAGGCTGATGCCGATCGGGTTGTTGACCTCGTGCGCGACGCCGGCGACGAGGCCGCCGAGCGCCGCCAGCCGTTCGGCGTCGATCAAATTCTGCTGCGCGGTGTTGAGCTCGAGCAGCGCGCTCTCGGCCTTCTCCTTGGACGCGCGCAGCTCGTCCTCGGTCTCGCGCTTCGCGATCGCGTTCTCGCGGAACACCTCGACCGCGCGCGCCATGGCGCCGACCTCGTCGCGTGCCTTGGTGCCCTGCACCTCGCGGTCGAGGTCGCCGAGCGTGATCGCGCGCATCGCGGTCATGATCTGCTGCAGCGGCAGGCGGATCGACAGCGCGATCAGCACGCCGGCGGTGAGGATGATGCCGAGGAAGATCACCGCGATCGACAGCACCCGCCGCGAGATATCGGCCAGGGTACGATCAAACGTCTCCTGCGCCTTCTGCTCGCGCTGGCGCATCTTGGTGGAGAGGTCGTCGATGGCGCCGATCGCTTCGGCCTGGCTGGCGTCGATGGTGTTGCGCAGCAATTCGGTGCGGCTCGTCAGCTGTTCGGAGAGTTTCGCGAAACCCTCGCGCAGCGCCATGGTGCGGGTCCCGAGCCGTTGCAGCGCCATGCGCTGCAGGTCGTTGTCGGCGAGATCGATCATGACCGGGATGGTCTTCTCGATCGTCTCGGTGTTGCGGCGCGCATCGTCGGCGGCACCGGGCGAGAGCGACAGATAGTAGGAGTTGGCGGCCACCAGCATCGCGGTGAAGGCCTCGCGCGACTTGCCGAGCGAGGGCCAGATCAGGGCGTCGCGATGGCCGGTGGCGCCCTCGATGATGGAATAGAGCCCGGCCATGTCCCTGGCTGGGCCCTGCACCTGTTCCTCATAGGTCTTGGCGATGGTCGCCTGCACGCTGCGCAGCTCGCCGAAGCCGTTGAGGAAGCGGTCGGTGGTGCGCTCCAGCTCCTCGACCGAGCCCGAGAGCATCGGGTCCTTGGCGGCACGGTCGGTCAGCGTGCCCAGCACCGCCTCGCGCAGCAGCAGGATCTCGGCGAACAGGTCCGGGCTCGGCTGGTTGATGTAGCGGTGGATCAGATTGTGCAGGCGCCCGGTCTCGCTCTCGAGCAGCGCCAGGATACGGTCGGACTCGCGGACCTGGCGGACGTCGCCCCAGGCCGAGCCCAGCACCTGCGTGCCGTTCCAGATCAGCCCCACCAGCACCACGACCACGGCCGAGTTCAGCGCCGCGATCGACAGGATGCGCCAGCGGATCGGCACCGCGCGGAGCATCCCGACCAGGCGTGCGCGCAGCCGCCCGAGCGGGCCGGGCGGCCTGTCTCCGTGCTCGCTGGGTCCAGGTGCAGCCAAGCGGCTCACTCCACCTTGCGAATGCGTTCGATCAGCGCGGCCGCGGCGGGATCGCGCCCCGCCTTGGCATAGATCGCAGCCATCGCGTCCTCGAACGGCTTGCGGTCGATATCCCTGGCGACGGTGATGCCGGCAGCTTCAGCCTTGTGCTGCGACTGCTCCTCGAGGTCGTGCCACTTCTCGCGCATGAACCGGCTGGAGCGAGCTGCGGCCTCGCGGAAGATCTGCTGGTCGTCGGCCGACAGGCTTTTCCAGGCCTTCAGCGAGATCACCAGCACTTCCGGGCTCATCGTGTGTTCGGTGAGCGCGAGGTGGCCGGCATGTTTGTAATGGTCTGTCGTCACGAAAGATGGCCAGTTGTTTTCGGCGCCGTCGATCAGATGGTTGGCAAGCCCGGTGAGCACCAGCCCATAGGGCATCTCGACCGGCTCGGCGCCGAGCGAGCGAATCATCTCGCTCATCAACTCCGACTGCTGCACCCGGATCCGCAATCCCCTGAGGTCGGCAACGCTTCTGATCGGACGGACGCCGTTGTAGATCGACCGCGCGCCGGAATCGTAGAAGGCGAGCCCGACGAAGCCGTAGGGCTCGAAACTGCCGAGGATCTCGCTGCCGATCGGCCCGTCCAGCACCTTCTGCATGTGCTCGATGGACCGGAACAGGAACGGCATGGCGAGCACGTTCAGCGCCACATTGGTCCGGTTGAGGTCGATCGCGCCGACCCTGGTCTGCTCGATGGTCTCCTTCTCTTCGCCGAGCTGACGGGAGTGGAACACCTTGATCTCGTGCCGGTGGCCGGTGCGCTCGGCAATCAGCGCGCCCATGTAGCGCAGCGCCTGGACGGTCGGGTAATCCTCGGGCTGGGTGTCGGCGGCGCGGAATTCGCGCGCAGCAGCGCTCGTCGCGCAGACCGCGAGCAGAAGCGCGACGAAGATCACCCCGGTCCGCGTGAGTTCGGCACGGTTCAGCACTGGCACACTCAACCCCTCAGTGGTGGAGTCTATGGCGGAGCCAAAAGGTTCAACGCAATCTAGCAGATGGTTAAGGGAAGGCCATCCCGCCGCACCCGGCGGGGCGATTGTGCGGCGCGGCCGCCGTTCATTCCCGGTTGAAACAGGAAATGCAGCGCCTTAAGCAGGTATGGTCGCCTTTTGCCGCGCGACACGGGAAGAGCCATCGTGATTTCAGCATCGCGTCTTTTGCGGATCGTCGCCGCTTTCATCGTCCTCGCAATGCCTCTTCAGGCGCGCGCCGCCACCGACATCGCGCTGTGGCACGCCATGTCCGGCGAGCTCGGCCGGCAGCTCGAGAAGCTCGCCGCCGACTTCAACGCCTCGCAATCCGATTACCGCATCGTGCCTGCTTACAAGGGCAACTACACCGAGACCGTGACGGCGGCGATCTTCGCCTTCCGCTCGCGCAGCCAGCCCGCGATCGTCCAGGTCAACGAGGTCGCGACCGCCACCATGACCGCGGCCAAGGGCGCGATCTATCCCGTGTTCACCATGATGCGGGACATGAACGAGCCGTTCTCGCTGGGCGATTACCTTCCCGCAGTCTCCGGCTATTACACAGATGCGGCCGGCAATCTGTTGTCCTTCCCGTTCAATTCCTCGACGCCGATCCTCTATTACAACAAGACCATGTTCCGCGACGCGGGCCTCGATCCGGAGACGCCGCCGAGGACATGGCCCGAGCTTGGGCTTGCCGCAAAGCGCCTGCGCGACCGCGGTGCGGTCTGCGGCTTCACCACCTCCTGGCCGTCCTGGATCCACATCGAGAATTTCTCCGCCTTCCACAATCTGCCGCTCGCGACGCGGACCAATGGCTTTGCGGGGCTGGATGCCGAGCTGACCATCAACAACCCGGTCGTCGTGCAACACATCGCCCAGCTCGCCGAGTGGCAGAAGGACAAGGTGTTCGACTACGGCGGCCGCGGCCAGTCGGCCGAGCCGCGCTTCCAGAAGGGCGAATGCGGCATCTTCATCGGCTCCTCGGCGACGCGGGCCGACATCAAGGCGAATTCGAAGTTCGATATCGGCTACGGCATGATGCCGTACTGGCCCGATGTGAAGAACGCCCCGCAAAACTCGATCATCGGCGGCGCCACGCTGTGGGTGCTGCGCGACCGCCCGCGCCAGGAATACAAGGGCGTGGCGCGGTTCTTCGCCTATCTGTCGCAGCCCGGCGTGCAGGCCGCCTGGCACCAGAACACCGGTTATCTGCCGGTCACCCGCGCCGCTTTCGAGCTGACGCGCGCGCAGGGGTTTTACGAGCGCAATCCGGGCTCTGCGATCTCGTTCGAGGAGATCACGCTGCATCCGCCGACGGAGAATTCGAAGGGCATCCGGCTCGGCTCCTTCGTGCTGATCCGCGGCGCAATCGAGGACGAGCTGGAGCAGGCTTTTACCGGCCAGAAGGGCGCGCAGGCTGCGCTCGATGCCGCGGTCGAGCGCGGCAACAGGCTGCTGCGCCAGTTCGAGCGCGCCAGTCCCGATCGGTAGCGATGGGAAGGTTGGCGTTGGTTGGAGCGCGAGACCCTTTCCACGTCGTCATGGCCGGGCATAGTCGTCCGAAGGACGGCGTCGCTTCGCTCGCCTATGTCCCGGCCATCCACGCCTTGCCCGCAGCACGAAGAACGTGGCTGCCCGGGACAAGCCCGGGCATGACGGACTCAAACGATTAAGCTCGCGATGTCGATGACACTTCCTCAATTCGCCGACGCTGAGGTCTTTCGCGCCTTTCGCTCCGATTCTCCGCGATGGCTGCCGATCGCGCTCGATATCGCACGCAGCCACGGTCTCGATACCAGCGCGCCGCACGTGTTTGCGACCGGCACCAATCTCGTCGTTGGCCTCGGTGACCGGCTGATCCTGAAGATCTTCCCGCCGCTCTTGCGCGCGCAGTTCGTCTCCGAACGCGGATCGTTGGCGCAGCTTGCCGGCCGCCTGCATCTGCCGATCCCGGAGATCGTCGCGGAGGGTGAGCGCGACGGCTGGCCTTACCTCGTCATCACGCGCCTTGCCGGCACGCTCGGCTCGGAGGTGTGGCCGCAGCTGGCGGAAGACCAGAAAGAGCGCCTGCTGCGCCAGATCGGTGAGACCATCGCCGCCGTGCAGCGCGCCCCGCTTGGATCGCTGGCGGAGATCGAGCCGCGCTGGGATGCGTTCATGCACATGCAGATGCAGGGCTGCAAGGCGCGGCACACGCGCCTTGGCCTTGCGCCGAAATTCCTCGAAGGCCTCGACGATCTCCTGCGTGACGCTGCAAAATTGATCCCGATGGATGCGCCGCCGGTGATTCTGGTCGGCGAATATATCCCCCAGAACTTCCTGCTTGCCTGCGACGACGGCAACTGGTCGCTCGCCGGCCTGTTCGACTTCGGCGACGTGCTCGCGGGATGGCGCGATTACGATTTGCTCGGCCCCAGCGCCTTCATGGCGGCCGGCCGGCCGGGGAGGGTGCGCAGCCTGCTCGAGGGCTTTGGCTATGCGAAGCTGGATTTCGCACTGAAGCGCCGGCTGATGGCGCTGATGCTGCTGCACCGCGCCAGCGATCTCAACAGCCACGTCTGTATTGAGGGCTGGCAGGACAGGGCGAGCGATCTCGTCGAACTTCAGGATCTGATCTGGCCGGGCTGAACGGTCCGGGGCATCTGCGACGGTCTGCTCAATCTGGCAGCGCTCAATCTTTCAGCTTATTTTTGGAGCAGAATCGCATCTTTGTATGCAATTGAGCGGCTTGCTCGAAACGCGTCCAATCGCCGAAGAATCAGAAATATTATTCAAAATCAGTGCCTTATGTGGAAATTAAGGTCTCGTTAAGCGCTGGCACGAACCTTGCGAATCCCTGTTCCAACCAGAAACTTTTGCGTTGGAGCAATTTCATGAAGCGCCGCGATTTTCTCAAGTCCGTGTCCGGATTGGCCGCAGGCGCGGCGCTTCCGGCGATGCCGCAGGTCATCTCCACCGCCTATGCCGATGCGCGCTCGGAGACGCTGCTGATCGTCTCGGAAGGCGGCCCGAACAATCTCGACATCCACGGCGTCGGCACCAACGTGCCCGGCTATGAAGTCTCCTGGAATTGCTACGATCGCCTGATCAGCCACGAGATGAAGACCGGCCCCGGCGGCGTGCCCTATTACGACCGCGACAAGTTCAAGGGCGAGCTCGCCGAGGAGATGAAGATCGACGACATGTCGGTCACCTTCAAGCTGCGCAAGAACGCCAAATTCCACGACGGCACGCCCGTCACCGCGAAGGACGTGAAGTGGTCGCTCGACCGCGCCGTCAGCGTCGGCGGCTTCCCGACCTTCCAGATGAGCGCGGGCTCGCTGACCAAGCCGGAGCAGTTCGTCGTGATCGACGACTATACGGTGCGCGTCGACTTCCTGAAGAAGGACAAGCTGACGATCCCCGATCTCGCGGTCATCGTGCCCTGCATCGTCAATTCCGAGCTGGTGAAGAAGAACGCCAGCGAGAAGGACCCCTGGGGTCTCGAATTCACCAAGCAGCAGACCGCGGGCTCCGGCGCCTACAAGGTGACGAAGTGGACCGCGGGCACCGAAGTCATCATGGAGCGCAACGAGGATTGGGTCTGCGGTCCGCTGCCGAAGATCAAGCGCGTGATCTGGCGCATGGTGCCGCAGGCCGGTAACCGCCGCGCGCTGCTGGAGCGCGGCGACGCCGACATCTCCTACGAACTCCCGAACAAGGATTTTCAGGAGATGAAGGCGAACGGCAAGCTCAACGTCGTGTCGCTGCCGTTCTCCAACGGCATCCAGTATATCGGCATGAACGTCACCAAGCCGCCGTTCGACAACCCGAAGGTCCGCCAAGCGGTCGCCTATGCGCTGCCCTATCAGAAGATCATCGACGCGGTGATGTTCGGCCTCGCCAACCCGATGTTCGGCGCGCCCAAGGACAAGCCGACCGAAGTCGCCTGGCCGCAGCCGCACAAATACAACACCGACATCGAGAAGGCGAAGGCGCTGATGGCGGAGGCAGGCCTCGCCAACGGCTTCGAGACCACGATCTCGTTCGACCTGAATTTTGCCGGCGTCAACGAACCGCTCTGCGTGCTGGTGCAGGAGTCTCTGGCGCAGATCGGCATCAAGACCACCATCAACAAGGTGCCGGGCGCCAACTGGCGCACCGAGTTGAACAAGAAGGAGATGCCGCTCTTCACCAACGTGTTCTCGGGCTGGCTCGATTACCCCGAGTACTTCTTCTACTGGTGCTATCACGGCAACAATTCCGTCTTCAACACCATGAGCTACAAGTCGGCGGAGATGGACAAGCTGATCGACGGCGCCCGCACGGCCGCGGCCACCGGCGACACCGCGACCTACGATACCGACGTGAAGGGCTTCGTCGATCTCGCTTTCACCGACATCCCGCGCATTCCGCTGTACCAGCCCTTCGTCAACGTCGCGATGCAGAAGAACATCAGCGGCTACCAATACTGGTTCCACCGCCGCCTGGATTATCGCGCGCTGGCGAAGGGGTGAACCGTCATGGCGCGCGACTTGGCCGCGTCTCTCTGGGTGTCTTGGTCGAGTGAGGTGAGCGCAACTCTCTCATTCCCTCTCCCCTTGTGGGAGAGGGGCAGGGTGAGGGGTAGCCACGAACTCCGATCTTGCTCGGGGCTACCCCTCACCCCAGCCCTCTCCCACCGCAAGTCGGGCCTGCCCGACTTGCGCAAATCAACGATGCGCAACCGGGGTAAACCCCGGTTGCGTGGGAGAGGGGGCGCAGCGGAGTGCGCGGCGTTACCTCATTTCCACATTAGGAGCACCCCATGCTGACCATGATCGGCAAGCGCCTGATGTTCGCGATTCCCTCGCTGATCGGGGTCGTCATCGTCACCTTCCTGCTGACGCGCGCGTTGCCCGGTGATCCCGCCGCCTACTTCGCCGGTCCCGCAGCGACCAAGGAAGCCGTCGAGCAGATCCGCAAGAAGCTCGGCCTCGACAGGCCGCTGATCGAGCAGTTTTTCCGCTACACTAACGACCTCGCACACGGTGATTTCGGCAACTCGCTCACCACGGGACAGCCGGTCGCGGCCGAAATCCGTAACCGCTTGCCGGCCTCCGCCGAACTCACGCTGCTCGGCCTTATCGTCTCGGTCGTGATTGCGATCCCGCTCGGCGTGCTGGCGGCGACGCGGCCGGGATCATGGGTGGACCACCTCTGTCGTGTCACGACGACGGCGGGCGTGTCGCTGCCCGTGTTCTTCACCGGCCTCGTGCTGGTCTATGTGTTCTATTTCCGGCTCGGCTGGTCGCCGGCGCCGCTCGGCCGCCTCGATGTGTTCTACAGCGCGCCGGCGACCGTGACCGGCTTCTACCTGATCGATACCCTGATTGCGCGCGACTTCGAGGCGTTCCGCTCCGCGCTGAGCCAGCTCATCCTGCCGGCGACGACGCTTGCGATCTTCTCGCTGGCGCCGATCGCGCGCATGACGCGCGCCTCGATGCTGGCGGTGTTGTCGTCGGAGTTCGTCCGCACCGCCCGCGCCAGCGGCCTGTCGCCGACAACGGTCATTGTCACCTACGCGTTCCGCAATGCGATGCTGCCCGTGATCACCACGCTCAGCATGGTGTTCTCGTTCCTGCTTGGCGCCAACGTGCTGGTGGAAAAAGTGTTCGCCTGGCCCGGCATCGGCTCCTACGCGGTGGAAGCGCTGATCTCCTCGGACTTCGCGCCGGTGCAGGGTTTCGTGCTGACCATGGCGGTCATGTACGTGCTTTTGAATCTCGTGATCGACATTCTCTACGGCGTGATCGATCCGCGTGTCAGGTTGGAGGGCTAAATCATGAGCTCCGTTGCGCCTGCTGTCGAACCCGTCGGTCCCGCGCGGACATCAGGGCTGGTCGCGATCCTCGAACAGACCCGCTATGTTCTTGGCGAGAACAAGGTCACGGGCTTCGCCTTCGCGCTGCTTATTGTGATCCTTATTGCCGCGATCTTCGGCCCCTATGTGGTGCCGTATGATCCACTCGCCTCGGATACGGCCGCCGCGCTGAAACCGCCGTCGATGGCGCACTGGTTCGGCACCGACCAGCTCGGCCGCGACATCTTTAGCCGCGTCATCGTGGCGACGCGGCTCGATACGTTCATCGCGGTCGCCTCCGTCGTGCTGGTGTTCCTGATGGGCGGCCTTGCCGGCATCGCGGCCGGCTATTTCGGCGGCTGGACCGACCGTATCGTCGGCCGCATCGCTGACACCATCATGGCGTTTCCGCTGTTCGTGCTGGCGATGGGCATCGTCGCCGCCCTCGGCAACACCGTACAGAACATCATCCTGGCCACGGCCATCGTGAACTTCCCTCTCTACGCCCGCGTCGCGCGCGCCGAAGCCAATGTCCGCCGCAATGCCGGCTTCGTTCAGGCCGCGCGGCTGTCCGGCAACGGCGAATTCCGCATCCTGCTGGTGCACATCTTGCCGAACATCATGCCGATCATGATCGTGCAGATGTCGCTGACCATGGGCTACGCCATCCTCAATGCCGCGGGCCTCTCCTTCATCGGCCTCGGCGTTCGTCCGCCGACCGCCGAATGGGGCATCATGGTCGCGGAAGGCGCGGGCTTCATGGTGTCGGGCGAATGGTGGATCGCGCTATTCCCGGGCCTCGCGCTGATGATCGCCGTGTTCTGCTTCAACCTCCTCGGCGACGGCCTCCGCGACATCGTCGACCCCCAGCGGAGGACGTGATGATGGTTTCCAGGCACACAGCCGCCTCACGTTCAAATTCCCCGCCGAAATTCGTCAATGATTCCAGCCCCGTTCTACTGTGCATGGGGTTGTTTTCGACATTTTTGATCGGGAGGCCTTCATGACCGCCCAGCCCCTGCTCGACGTCCAGGACCTCACGGTCGAATTCTCCACCCGCCGCGGCATCGTCAAGGCCGTGCAGCACGTCAACATCTCCGTCGCCAAGGGCGAGACGCTCGCCATCGTCGGCGAGTCCGGCTCGGGCAAGTCGGTGACGTCCTATGCGGTGATGCGCATCCTCGATCGCGCCGGGCGGATCGCCGAGGGCTCGGTGATGTTCTCCGGCATCGACGTGAAGGCCGCCACCGAAGACCAGATGCGCGATCTGCGCGGCCGCGAAGTCTCGATGATTTTTCAGAACCCGCGTGCTGCGCTGAACCCGATCCGGAAAGTCGGCGACCAGATCGAGGACGTGCTGCGCACCCATGTGCAGCAGGCGATGGTTTCGGACCACGGCGAAAAGGCGATCGAGGCGCTGGAGCAGGTCAAGATCGCCCGCCCGCGCGAGCGCTACCACGCCTATCCGTTCGAGCTGTCCGGCGGCATGTGCCAGCGCGTCGTCATCGCGCTCGCGCTCGCCTGCAATCCGCAGCTCCTGATCGCGGACGAACCGACGACGGGTCTCGACGTCACCACCCAGAAAGCGGTGATGGACCTGATCGTCGAGCTGACCAAGCGCAAGGCGATGTCGACCATCCTGATCACGCACGACCTCGGCCTCGCCGCCGCCTATTGCGACCGCGTCGTCGTGATGGAAAAGGGCCGCGTGGTCGAGACCGCGAAAGCCGCCGACATCTTCGCCAACCCGCAGCACCCCTACACCAAGAAGCTGATGCGCGCGACGCCGCGGCTCGGCGTGAGCTTGCGCGATCTGTTGCCGGAAGAGGAGGGGGCAACCTCATCTGCATCCGTTGCCGCCGCGCCTGACCAGCACGCCTCTCAAAGCGAAGGGAAGAGCGACCAGCCCCTCCTCGTGATCGAAAAGCTCGTCAAGGAATACCCCCGCCAGGGCGCCACCGCCACGCTCGGAAAACTGTTCGGCCGCAAGCCTCCGGTCGAGCCGGATGTGTTCCGCGCCGTCGACGGCATCAGCCTCTCCATCGGCCATGGCGAGAGCGTCGGCCTGGTCGGCGAATCCGGCTGCGGCAAATCGACCACGTCGATGATGGTGATGCGCCTCCTGGACCAGACCTCGGGCCTGATCCGGTTCGACGGCGAGGACATCGGCGCCATCGCGCCTGCGTCCTTCGCCCGGCTGCCGCAGCGCAGCCGCATCCAGATGGTGTTCCAGGACCCGACCGACAGCCTCAACCCGCGTTTCACCGCCGCCCGCGCCATCGCCGACCCCATCATGCAGCTCGGCGACATCAGGGGCCGCGATGCCCTGCGAACGCGCTGCGAGGAGCTTGCGACCATGGTCGGGCTGCCGCACAATCTGCTGGATCGGTTTCCGCACCAGCTGTCCGGCGGCCAGAAGGCCCGCGTCGGCATCGCCCGCGCGATCGCACTGCATCCAAAACTCGTCATCCTGGACGAGCCGACTGCGGCGCTGGACGTCTCGGTGCAGGCCGTGGTCCTCAATCTGCTTCAGGACCTGAAAGCGCGCCTAGGTATGAGTTATCTGTTCGTCTCGCATGATTTGAACGTAGTGCGCTTGTTGTGCGATCGTGTCATTGTCATGCGGACAGGTCGAATCGTCGAAGAGGGCTCTTCCGAAAAGGTCCTCAGCGATCCGCAGGACGACTACACCAAGGAGCTGCTGACGGCGATCCCGCATCCGCCGTTGCCGGTTCACTGAGAGATTGTTTGGGAGCGTGATGGCCGAGCCGCTGGACGACTATATCGACGCCGTATCGAAAGCGCTGGCGCTGCCGATCGAGGAGGCCTGGAGGCCGGCGGTGCGCGCCAATCTCGAAGTCTCGCTCCGGCTTGGCCGACTGGTCGACGAATTCGCGCTGCCGGACGAGACCGAGCCGGCGCCGATCTTCACGGTCTGACGTCGCCATGACCACCAAGCCAGAGATGACGGCTGCGGACATCGCCAAGGCTGTGGCCGGCGGCAAGATGTCGGCGCTCGATGCCACCGAAGCAGCGCTTGCGCGCATCATGCGGCACGATGGCGTCCTCAATTCCTTCACCGACGTCACCGCGGATCGCGCCCGTGCAAAGGCGCGTGCGATCGATGCCGACATTGCGGCCGGCAAGGAGGTCGGCCCGCTCGCCGGTGTTCCCTTCGCGGTGAAGAACCTGTTCGACGTTGCCGGCCTCTCGACACGCGCGGGCTCGAAGATCAACCGCGACCTCGCGCCCGCCAAGCGCGACGCCACGCTGATCGAGCGGATGGAGGCCGCCGGCGCCGTGCTGGTCGGCGCGCTCAACATGGGCGAATACGCCTACGACTTCACCGGCGAGAACGTCCATGACGGTCCCTCGCGCAATCCGCATGACACGACCCGGATGACCGGTGGCTCTTCCGGTGGTTCGGGGAGCGCCGTTGGCGGCGCGCTGGTGCCGATCGCGCTCGGCTCGGACACCAATGGTTCGATCCGCGTGCCGTCCTCCTTCTGCGGCATCTTTGGTTTGAAGCCCACCTATGGCCGGCTGTCGCGGGCGCGCTCGTTCCCGTTCGTCGCGAGCCTCGATCATCTCGGCCCGTTCGCGCGCTCGGCGACCGATCTCGCGCTCGCCTACGACGCGATGCAGGGGGGGGATGCGGACGATGCCGCCTGCACCACGCGCGGCCTCGAGCCGACGCTGCCGCTGCTCGCCAATCCGGTGTCGGACCTGCGCATCGCGATTGCCGGCGGGCACTTTCAGAAGAACGTGTTTCCCGAGGCCGTCGAAGCGGTGAGCCGCGTCGCCAAGGCGCTCGGCGCGACGAGGATCGTTGACGTGCCCGAAGCCTCGCGCGCCCGCGCGGCGGCCTATGTCATCACCACCACCGAAGGTGCCTCGCTGCATCTCGATCGCCTGCGCAAGCGCCCGAACGATTTCGATCCCGCCGTGCGCGACCGGCTGATTGCCGGCGCGATGGTGCCGGCACCGCTGGTCGACCGCGCGCAAAAATTCCGCCGCTGGTATCGCGCGCAGCTTGCCGAGATCTTCAAATCCGTCGACGTGCTGATTGCGCCGGCCACGCCCTGCACCGCGCCGAAGCTTGGCCAGGTGAATTTCACGCTCGACGGCGTCGAGTTGCCGGTTCGCGCCAATATCGGCATCCACACCCAGCCGATCTCGTTCATCGGATTGCCGGTGGTCGCCGTGCCGGTGCCGCTCGAGCCGCTGCCGATCGGCGTGCAGATCATCGCCGCGCCCTGGCGCGAGGACATCGCGCTGCGCGTCGCGCACGCATTGGAGAAGATGGGCGTGGTCTCCGCGCCGTCGCCAAGGGGACTTTGAGAGGGACTTAAAATGGAGATCGATCTCCCCGAGGTGATCGCGGAAGTGAAGGCCGCGTTCGAGCGCTACGAGCAGGCCCTGATCACCAACGACGTCGCCGTGCTCGGCGAACTCTTCCGCAACGATCCCCGCACGCTGCGCTACGGCATCGGCGAGAACCTCTACGGCTATGAGGCGATCTCCGGCTTCCGCGCCGGACGTTCGCCGGTCGGCCTCAACCGCCGCACCGCGAAGACCGTGATCACCAGCTATGGCCGCGACACGGCCGTGGCCTCCACCCTGTTCTACCGCGATACGGCTCCCGGCAAGGTCGGCCGGCAGATGCAGACCTGGATTCGCTTCCCGGAGGGCTGGCGCGTCGTCGCCGCCCATGTCAGCATCATCGACGAGTCGAAAGAGACCTGACCGTATGACGCTTGACGATCTTCCGCCCGGAACACTGCCGGCCGAGCCGGTGGTGCCGCGCGTCGACCGGGCGCAGCCCAGCGTGCACAAGATCACGCGCGCCGAGGAATTGCGGCTTCAACTCGCCGACGAGATCGTGCGCGGAACCCTGGCCCCCGGCGCGCCGCTTGATGAAACCGACATCGCGCGGCGCTTCAGCGTCTCACGCACGCCGGTCCGCGAGGCATTGCGCCAGCTGGTGGCGAGCGGCCTCGTCGAATCGCGCGCCCATCGCGGCGCGGTGGTGGCGCAGCCATCGGTCGAGCGTCTCAAGAGCATGTTCGAGGCAATGGCGGAGCTCGAGGCGCTGTGCGCCGGCCTTGCCGCGGAGCGCATGTCGGCGGCCGAGCGCCACGGTCTCGAAGCCATCCACGAAGAGCTGCGCGTGCTCAGCTACGCCGGCAATCCCGATCGCTTCCACGAGGTCAACGAGCGCTTCCACAACGCGATCTATGCGGGATCGCAGAACGGCTACATCGCCGAGATCACGCTGGCGACGCGCGTCCGCGTGCAGCCGTTCCGCCGCGCCCAGTTCCGCAACCTCGGCCGATTGGCAAAGTCGCAAGCCGAGCACGACCGCGTCGTCGTTGCCATCATGCGCGGCGACAAGCAGGGCGCCGCAGCAGCGATGCGCGCGCATATCGAGCTGGTGCGCGGGGAGTATGAGATTTACGCGGTGTCGGTTTAGGGCGGCAAACGCGCCCGTGTCCCGGACGCGGTGCAGCGCGTAGCGCTGCTCCGCAGAGCCGGGACTCATCTATCCACTTCGCGCAGCCATTTCGATGGGTCCCGGTTCAGCAGCGCACCACTGCGTGATGCGCTGCGCCCGGGACACGAGACCTACGCCTTCGCGGCCTCCGCCATGAACTTCCGCCAGCCGCCATACGCGGTGATATCGCGCGCCTCGCCCAGCACCTCCGGCTCGACGAGAAAGCCCTTCACGCTGCGGCCGTCCGCAAGCCTGATTGTGCCGATCGCCATCGGCGCTGGAATCGCATTCACGAACTTGCCGAAGGCGGATGACGACAGCGACCAGATCTCCAGCTCGATCGACGCGCCCGCGCCCGCCTCGACGCGCAGCATGCCCGGCTTCGGGGGCGTGGTCTTGAGTGCGTAGAGCTTGTAGTCGGGCGCGGTCTTCGTTGCCTCGATCAGCCTTCCGTTCAGCGCCGTCAATTCGCCGTTCAGCGCCATGCCGGAGAGATGCGCGCCGACGACCGCGATCGGAATCTCGTCGCTGCCGTTTGCTGCGAGCGGCGCGAGCGGGGCCTGCGCCACGCCCTTCGCTCCAACGGTCAGTTTCGTATCCGCATGGAAAACGCGGCCGATGCTCGCAAGCAGCGCATCGCACCCCACAGGCGCGAGCAGCGTGATGCCGAACGGAATGCCATCCGCGCGCATCGACGCCGGCACCGCAAGACCACAGAGATCGAGCAGATTGACGAAATTGGTGTAGGTGCCGAGCCGGCTGTTGAGCTCGATCGGATTGGTGAGCACCTGCGCGGTCGTATACGCGGTCGGCGCGGTCGGCAGCACCAGCGCGTCGATGTTCGCAAAGGTCCGCTCGGCGATCTTGCGCAAGCCCTGCAGGCGATAGAGTGCAGAGAATGTCTCCGCCGCCGTCAGCCGCGCGCCGGCGACGGTGATCTCGCGCGTCACCGGATGAATCGAATCAGGCGCGGACGCCAGCAGATCCTTGATCACGAGATAACGCTCGGCGACCCACGGCCCCTCATAGAGCAGCCGCGCCGTCTCGTAGAACGGCTCGAGGTCGAACTCGACCAGCTCAGCGCCGAGCGCGGTCCAGCGCTTCAGCGCATCGCCGTAAGCGGCTTCCGCCTTCCTGTCGCCGAAGAAGATCAGCTGCCCGTTGCGGGGCACGCCGAGGCGCAAATTCGCGGGGAACGGCGTGATCGCGCCCAGCGGCCGGTCGCGCGAGAACGGATCGGCCTGGTCTGGACCCGCCATCACGGAGAGCGCGAGGGCGGCGTCGTCCACGGTCAAAGCGAATACGGAGATGCAGTCGAGCGTGCGGCAGGCCGGCACCAGGCCGGCAGTCGAGATCATGCCGAGGCTCGGCTTCAGGCCGATGATGTTGTTGAGCATCGCCGGCACGCGGCCGCTGCCGGCAGTGTCCGTGCCCAGCGACAGCGGCACGAGTCCGGCACCGACCGCGACCGCCGAGCCCGAGCTCGAGCCTCCGGGAATGAGATCCTCGCGGATCGAATTCTTTGGGATGCCATAAGGCGAGCGCACGCCGACGAGGCCGGTTGCGAACTGGTCGAGATTGGTCTTGCCGATGATGATCGCGCCAGCCGCGCGCAGGCGTTCCACCGCGGTCGAATCATGCGTCGGCGTATACGAGAAGGCCGGGCAGGCCGCGGTGGTCGGAAATCCCAGCGCGTCGATATTGTCCTTCACCGCAACCGGCACGCCGTAGAGCGGCAGGCTGGAGGCATCCCTTGGGGCAAGCTTCTCGGCTTCCGCGATCGCTTCCTTCTCGTCGCGCAGGCTGATGAAGATTGCGGGATCGTTGTGATCGCGGATGCGCTGATAGGTTCGCGCGACGGTCTGCGCAGGCGTGATCGTGCCCGCGCGATGCGCGGCCACAATCGCGGCGATCGTTTCAGGCTGCTCAGCCCCCATTCCAGCCCTCATGGCGACAAAACTCCGGCAACAGGTCTTACCCGGATTGAAGCAAGCGATGTGCCATTGTGTACACAATCCGGGCAGGCGCGTTGCCTCAGATATTATCGAGAGATCAGTGACTTGTAAGATATTTCGAGGATTGTCGGGTCGTCGTGCCAGCGCCCTGATACGGGCATTTGCGCAAATATTGGGCAGCTTCGATCAGGTGAAGCCGGCGAGGATCTGGAGCAGCCGCTCCCGGTTCTCCTTGCCGATCTTCTCCACGACATGCCGCTCGTGCTCGGCGGCGAGGCACTTGAACTTCGCCAGCGCCGTCTCACCCGGTGCGGTGAGGTGCAACGCGTGGGAGCGGCGGTCCGCCTTCGACTTGACCCGCTTCACCAGCTTGCGCTGTTCGAGGCTGTCGAGCAGATGCACCAGCCGGGCGCGCTCGATGCCGAGACGCTTCGCCACCGCCATCTGGGACAGGCCCGGATTGGCGCCGATGACCGTCAGCACGGAATACTGCGTCGGCTTGATGTCGACCTCGCCGAGCGTCTTGATGAAGTCCTGAAAGATCCAGATCTGGAAGCGACGCACGGCATAACCGGCGTGCCCGACCAGGGCGTCGAGGCCGATCTCGTCCGCGTCGTTCGGCCGTGCCGCGCCGTTGCCGGCTCGCTTGCGTGGGGAGGGGCGGGGCTCAGTTCGGGCTGCGCTGGCTGTCACGTGATCTCTCCTGCCGTGCAACCTTAGCGCCCCGGAGGCCTTCGCGGAATATTGTTGTTGACGACAACAATTGTCATGCCCAACAATATGGCCAAAGCGGCCCGGAACGAGGCTGCCGCCGATCCGGACGTCCGGGCGAGGAGGAAACCATGACAACCGCCGCACGCGGTGACGCTTCGAGCCTGTTCGCAACGCCCAAGACCGTCGCCGAACATCGCGCCGACGGCAGCATCGTGCTGCGCTCGCCAGAACCCTTGCGCGACGGCGCCCGCTGCATCGGCGACTGGCTGGAGCATTTTGCGCGGCAGACGCCTGACACGATCTTCCTCGCCGAGCGTGACAGCGCCGACACGCCCTGGGCCACCATGACCTATGCGGGCGCCCTGCGGCGGGTACGCGCAGCGGCGAGCTGGATTTTGGCGCAACAGCTCAGCGCCGAGCGTCCCGTCGTCATCCTCTCCGACAACAGCATCGACCATGCGCTGCTCGCGCTTGCGGCCCAGCATGTCGGTGTGCCCTCGGCCGCGATCTCGCCGGCCTATTCGCTGATGTCGAAAGATTTCGACAAGCTCAAGAGCATGATTTCGCTGCTGGAGCCCGGCGCGATCTACGTCTCCGCGACCAAGCCATTCGCTGCCGCGCTCGCGGCGATCAAGCCGCTGCACAAGGCGCAGATCATCAGTGGCAATGCCGGCGATGCCGATGCGCTGGCCTTCCGTGACATCGCGGCGACGCCCGAAACGGGCGACGTCGCAAAAGCCTTCGCCGCGGTGACACCGGACACGATCGCAAAATTCCTGTTCACCTCGGGCTCGACCGGCACGCCGAAAGCCGTCATCAACACCCAGCGCATGCTGACCTCGAGCCAGCAGGCCAAGGCGCAAACCTGGACGTTTCTCGAACCGGGCCGCGGCGATCTCGTCATTCTCGATTGGCTCCCCTGGAGCCACACGTTCGGCGCCAACCACAATTTCAATCTCGTGCTGCGTAACGGCGGGGCGCTCTATATCGACGGTGGCAAGCCCGCGCCCGGTCTCTTCGCAACGTCACTCGCCAATCTGAAAAGCGTGATGCCGACGGTCTATTTCAACGTGCCGCGTGGCTTCGACATGCTGATCGCAGCGCTGCGCGGCGATGAGGAGCTGCGCCGCCGCTTCTTCGACGAGGTGAAATTCGCCTTCTATGCCGGCGCCGCGCTGCCGCAGAACCTCTGGGACGCGCTCGAGCAGCTTTCGGTGGAGACTGTTGGTCGTGCGCTGCCGATGGTGTCGGCCTGGGGCTCGACCGAGACGTCGCCGCTGGCGACCGACTGTCATTTCTTCGCGGAGCGCTCGGGCAATATCGGCGTGCCCATTCCCGGCACCGAGCTGAAGCTCGTCACGTCGGGCGACAAGCTGGAGGTGCGGGTGCGCGGCCCCAATGTCACGCCGGGTTACTGGAAGGCGCCGGAGCTGACGAGGCAGGCTTTCGACGACGAGGGCTTCTATCTGATCGGCGATGCCGTGAAGCTTGCCGATGCGGAACGGCCTGAGCGCGGGTTGTTCTTCGACGGCCGCGTCGCGGAGGACTTCAAGCTCAATTCCGGCACCTGGGTCAGCGTCGGTACGCTGCGCGTCGCCGGCATCGCGGCACTCGCGCCGCTGGCGCAGGACATCGTCGTCACCGGCCATGGCGGCGACGAGGTGCGGTTTCTGGTGTTCCCGAACATGGCGGCGTGTCGTGCCCATGCTGGCTTGCCCGAGACGGCAGGCGTCAACGATGTGCTTGATGATGGGAAGGTCAGAGCGGCAATCGCGCAGGGCCTGGCGAAGCTGAAACAGCAGGGCGCCAACTCCTCCGGCCACGCCACGCGCGCGTTGCTGCTCGCCGAGCCGCCGTCGGTGGACGGCGGCGAGATCACCGACAAGGGTTACATCAACCAGCGCGCCGTGCTGACGCGGCGTGCCGATGCGGTGGTGCGGGTGAATGATGATGCGTCGGGTGAGTGGATCGGTCTGTAGCGGCCGCGTTAGCGAAGCCACATTCCGCTGTCATTCCGGGGCGCGCCCTTGGCGCGAGCCCGGAATCCATTCCACCGCAGGGGGTGTTGCACGATGGATTCCGGGTTCGCGCTACGCGCGCCGCGGAATGACGAGCGAAGTACGCCAGCCATTCTGCCGCAATATCCTGCATGATTCTTTTGTTGCTTAAGCAACTAATTTATGCGAACCGTTCCAGGCAGGGATGACGGCGGGGGAACCGCTGCGCCTGATCCTGGAGGAAACGATGATCGGCAGAGAGGGTGCCGCGGGCAAATGCCGGCGTATGCCTGGAGGCGGCGATGCCGCGCGCTTCACGCGCGCGTCAACTGGTGCTGCTGCCGGTCACTGCGCCGAGATTTTCGTGCAGCCGGCGCAGCAGATCGATCAGGACCTCGCGCTCGTCCTTGCTCAGGCAGGACAACAGCCGCCGCTCGCGGTCGAACGCCGCGACGATCACCTTGTCATGGGTGGCGCGGCCTCTGGCCGTGAGCGCGATGGAATGGGTGCGGCCGTCGTTCGGGTCAGTGCGGATCGACACCAGCCCGCGCTTCTCAAGGCCGGCAAGCGTCCGGCTCACCGGCCCCTTGTCAAAACCGATGACGTGGCAGATCCGCGAGGCGGGAATGCCGGGCTCGATCGCCAGCAGCGACATGATCCGCCATTCCGTGACGTTGACGCCAAACTCGCGCTGGTAGAACGCGGTGGCGCTGTTCGAGAGCTTGTTGGCGATGAAGGTGACGAAAGCCGGGACGTAACGGTCGAGATCGAGCGTCGGCCCGGTTTCGGCGGGTGCGGGCCTTTGGCGGGCTCTGGTCGAAGACGGCGGCATATCGGCTTTTTGTCTCGCGGCGTGTCCGAAGACCTAAGGCCAAGCGCGGCCCTTTCACAAGATCAAAATAAGGGAGGACTTCAATGAGCGCACCCGGCTCCGCCGTATCAGGTGTCCCGCATCTCGACGTCGATCCCTTCGACATGAACTTTTTCGCCGACCCGTATCCCACGCACGAGCTGCTGCGGGAGGCAGGGCCGGTCGTCTATCTCGACAAGTGGAACGTCTATGGCGTGGCACGCTATGCCGAGGTCCACGCCGTGCTGAACGATCCCGCGACGTTCTGCTCCAGCCGCGGCGTCGGCCTCTCCGATTTCAAGAAGGAGACGCCGTGGCGGCCGCCCAGCCTGATCCTCGAGGCCGATCCGCCCGCGCATACGCGGACCCGCGCCGTGCTCTCGAAGGTGCTGTCGCCGACGGTGATGAAGCAGGTGCGCGACCGCTTTGCCGCGGCGGCCGAGGAGCGGGTGGACGCGCTGATCGAAAGGCGCAGCTTCGACGCGATCGCCGACCTCGCCGAGGCCTATCCGCTCTCGATCTTCCCGGATGCGCTTGGGTTGAAATCCGAGGGGCGCGAGCATCTGATTCCCTACGCGAGCGTCGTGTTCAACGCATTCGGGCCGCCCAATGAGCTGCGCCGGGAGGCGATTGCGCGCTCGACGCCGCATCAAGCCTATGTTGCCGAGCAGTGCCAGCGCGAGAACCTTACGCCGGGCGGCTTCGGCGCCTGCATTCATGCCCAGGTCGACGAGGGTGCGATCACGGCCACCGAAGCGCCACTGCTGGTGCGCTCGCTGCTGTCGGCCGGTCTCGACACCACTGTCAACGGCATCGGCGCGGCCGTCTATTGCCTCGCGCGCTTCCCCGAGCAATGGCAGCGCCTGCGCAACGATCTCACGCTCGCGCGTAGCGCCTTCGAGGAAGCGGTTCGTTTCGAAAGCCCGGTGCAGACCTTCTTCCGCACCACCACACGTGAGGTCGAGCTGTCGGGCTCGTCGATCGGCGAAGGTGAGAAGGTGCTGATGTTCCTTGCTGCCGCCAATCGCGATCCGCGCCGCTGGGACAAGCCCGACAGCTACGACATCACGCGCCGTTCGTCCGGCCATGTCGGCTTCGGCTCCGGCATCCACATGTGCGTCGGCCAGCTCGTCGCACGCCTCGAAGGCGAAGTGATGCTGACGGCGTTGGCGCGGCGTATCGCGAAGATCGAGATCACGGGCGAGCCGAAACGCCGCTTCAACAACACGCTGCGCGGGCTCGACAGCCTGCCGGTCACCATCACCCCGGCCTGACGAGGAGCCTTGATGCCAGCCATTACTTTCATCCATGCCGACGGCAAGTCCGACCGTGTCGAGACCTCAGGCGACGAAAGCGCCATGCAGGCCGCGACCCGCCATGGTCTCGACGGCATCCTGGCCGAGTGCGGTGGCAATGCCATGTGTGCGACCTGCCACGTCTATATCGACGCAGCCTGGCTCGCGCGCCTGCCCGCGATGGCTGATGACGAAGACGCGCTGCTCGACGGCACCGCCGCCGAGCGGCTGCCGAACAGCCGGCTGGCCTGCCAGATCATGATCACGCCCGCGCTCGACGGGCTGGTGCTGAGATTGCCGGAACGGCAGGTCTGAATTCCAGAACGTGCCGGCGCCGACCGGCGCGACACACAAAGGGGAGGGAACGATGAAACACCTGAAATGGACGCTTGCGCTGGCGGCGAGCCTGATGAGCGGCGCGGCAAGCGCCGAGATCTCCGACAATGTCGTGCGTGTCGGCGTGCTCAACGACATCTCGGGCATCTTCCAGGACACCAACGGCATGGGCTCGGTCGAGGCCGCGCGGATGGCGGCGGAAGATTTCAACGGCGGCGGCAAGAACATCAAGGTCGAGATCGTCTATGCCGACCACCAGAACAAGGCCGATGTCGGCAACGCGATCGCGCGCAAATGGCTCGATGTCGAGGGCGTCGATGCCATTGTCGACGTGCCGAATTCGGCCGTCGGCCTCTCCATCAACACACTGCTGCGCGACAGCCGCATGACGTTCCTGGCGTCGTCGACCGCAAGCTCGGATCTCACCGGCAAGGCCTGCTCGCCCAATACGATCCAATGGGTCAACGATGCCTGGGCGACCGGCAACACCACGGCGGCCGCGATGATGTCGCGCGGCGGCAAGGACTGGTATTTCCTCACGGTCGATTATGCGCTCGGCAAGGGCATCGAGGCGGAGGCTCAAAAATATATCGAGGGCCACGGCGGCAAGGTGCTGGGCTCCAGCAAGCACCCGCTCGGCACCTCCGACTTCGCCTCGTTCCTGTTGCAGGCGCAGGGCTCGAAAGCGCAGGTGATCGGCCTCGCCAATGCCGGCGGCGACACCATCAACGCGGTGAAGCAGGCGGCCGAATTCGGCATCCAGCAAGGCGGGCAGAAGCTCGTCGCCTTCCTGCTCTTCATCAACGACGTTCATGGCATGGGTATCAAGGTCGCCCAGGGCCTCCAGCTCATGGAAGCGTTTTACTGGGACTTGAACGACGACACGCGAGCCTTCGCCAAGCGATTTGCGGCGCGGCCCGGCATGAACGGCAAGATGCCGAGCGGCAACCAAGCCGGCGTCTATGCCTCGACGCTCGCTTATCTGAACGCGGTCGCGGCGACCGGCAGCGACAATGCGAAGGACGCCGTGCCCGAGATGAAGAAGTTCAGGGGTAAGGACAAGCTGTTCGGCGACACCACGATCCGCCAGGACGGTCGCGTCGTGCATCCCATGTATCTGTTCGAGGTGAAGAAGCCGGAGGAGTCGAAATATCCGTACGACTATTACAAGCTGGTCTCGACGATCCCTGCGGACCAGGCGTTTAGGCCGCTGGCCGAGGGCGGGTGCGAGCTGGTGAAGTAGTGCCGCGAGCGCGGCCTTCCTTCACCCTCCCCTGGAGGGGGAGGGTCGATCGCGCGTAGCGCGAGCGGGGTGGGGTGATCTCTCCACTCGGGCAGTATTCGATTAGGAGAGACCGCCACCCCCCGCGTCGCATTTCGCTTCGCTGCATGCGTAGCGACCCTCCCCCTCCAGGGGAGGGTAAGAGGAGCGCGCCGCGGCAGCGTCCCTACGCCACCTTGCTGCTCCCCTGCGTGATCAACCGCGCCGCGCGCTGGTCGCGGGCGTAAATCCAGAGCCAGCTCAGGGCGACGCTGAGACGGTGGCGCAGCCCGATCAGGAAGTAGATGTGGGCGATGCCCCAGATCCACCATGCGATGGTGCCGCGCAGCTTGACCTTGCCGAAATCGATCACGGCGAGCCGCTTGCCGATCTGTGCGAGGCTACCGGAGTGCTTGTAACGGAATGCACCCTTGTTCTCGCCACGCAGGCGCGCCTTGATGGTCTCGGCGACGTGCCGGCCCTGCTGCTTGGCGGCCGGCGCAATGCCGGGCACCGGCTTGCCCTCCCAGGCGTTGATCAACACGGTGTCGCCGATCGCAAAGATCTCGGGATGACCGGGTATCGTCAGGTCGTCTTCGACCTCCACGCGCCCGGCGCGATCGCTTGGTGCGCCCAGCCATTCGGCGGCGGGCGAGGCGCGCACGCCGGCGGCCCAGATCCGCGTCTTTGCTTCGAGCAGCTTGCCGCCGAACACGACGCCCTCACGGTTGATCTCGGTGACGGCCTGGCCCAGCACGACCTCGACGCCGATCTTTTCCAGCGAGGCCTGCGCATAGGCCGAGAGATCATCGGGAAAGCCCGCGAGCACGCGCGGTCCGGCCTCGATCAGCACCACGCGTGCCTTGTGGGTGTCGATGTTGCGGAAGTCGGCGGGGAGCGTGTGGTGCGCCATTTCGGCGATGGTGCCGGCGAGTTCGACGCCGGTCGGGCCGGCGCCGACGATGACGAAGGTAAGCCGCGCCGCGCGTTTGGCCGGATCGGTCTCGCGCTCGGCGCGCTCGAATGCCACCAGGATGTGACGGCGCAGCGTGGTCGCGTCTTCCAGCGTCTTCAGGCCGGGGGCGAACTGCTCCCACTCGTCATGGCCGAAATAGGCATGGCGGGCGCCGGTGGCGAGCACCAGCGTGTCGTAGGGGACCTCGCTGCCGTCGTCGATCAGCACGCAGCGCCGGTCGGCATCGACGCCGCTCACCGTCGCGAACAGGGTCGTCACCTCGCGCCGGTCGCGCATCAGGTGCCGGACCGGCCAGGCGATTTCGCTGGTCGCGAGCGAGGCGGTCGCGACCTGGTAGAGCAGCGGCTGGAACAGATGATGGTTGCGGCGGTCGATCAGCGTGATCTCGACCGGCGCGCCCGCAAGCCGGTAGGTCGTCTCCAGCCCGCCGAAGCCGGCTCCGACGATGACGACGCGGTGGGGATTTGCGGCCATGATGACACCCTCGAATCTCGCTGCTGCTCTCTCCTTCATGTAAGTGCGCTTTGGGCGCCGTAGTCCAATAGCCGTCATCAATCGCGGCATAGGCCGGGCGTATCGGTATGCCCTGTGAAAAAGCGCCGCAGCCTTGGACCGGTCTTGGCCGAAGTGAGTAGAATTATATTTCTTGCCATCCTCAATTGGGGCGAAATATGGTGCAGGGGCGGGCGCTGAGCCATTGGCGGCGCGACAGATTTTGCGTTCAATAGAGACAGACCCGGGGGCGGCGATCACCCCGTTTCCGGGATCAATAATAAGGAGGGGAGTGGTTATGAGGACGGCATTCTGGCTGGCGGGCGCAGCGGCGCTGGTGCTGGCAAATCAGGCTTTCGCCGGCGACACCATCAAGATCGGCTTCGTTTCGACCTTCAGCGGCCCGACCGCCGTGATCGGCAACGACATGCGCAATTCCTTCGAGCTCGCGCTCGATCACATCGGCCGCAAGATGGACGGCAAGCCGGTCGAGGTGATCTACGAGGACGACGGGCAGAAGCCCGATGTCGGCAAGCAGAAGACCGAGAAGCTGGTGCAGTCCGACAAGGTCGATTTCATCGTCGGCTACATCTGGTCGAACGTGCTGCTGGCCTCGCTCAAGACCGCGGTGGATTCGAAGACCTTCCTGATCTCGGCCAATGCCGGTCCGTCGCAGCTCGCCGGCGAACTGTGCTCGCCTTACGTGTTCTCGACCTCCTGGCAGAACGACCAGACGCCCGCCGCCATGGGCCTCTACATGAACCAGAAGGGCGTCAAGAGCGTGTTCCTGATCGGGCCGAACTACGCGGCCGGCAAGGACATGCTCGCCGGCCTGAAGAGCACGTTCAAGGGCGAGGTCAAGGGCGAGGAATACACGGTCTGGCCGAGCCAGCTCGACTTCTCCGCCGAGCTCTCCAAGGCGCGCGCATCGGGCGCCGAGTCGATCTTCGTGTTCTATCCCGGTGCGGCCGGCGTGCAGTTCCTCAATCAATATGCGCAGGCCGGCCTGAAGAGCACGATGCCGCTCTACACCGCCTTCACGGTCGACGAGCTGTCGCTGCCGCTCCAGAAGGAGAACGCGCTCGGCGTGCCCGGCGCGCAGGAATGGGTCAACGACCTCCCGAACGAGCAGAACAAGCGCTTCGTCGCCGACTACCGCAAGAAGTACCCCAATCTGCGCCCGACCTATTACGGCGCGCAGGCCTATGACGCGGCCCAGCTCATCAACAGCGCGGTGGTCGCTGTGAAGGGCGACACCAGCAAGAAGGACGCGATGAAGGCCGAGATGGAGAAGGCCAACTTCAAGTCGCTGCGCGGCGCGTTCAAATACGGCAAGAACCACATCCCGGTGCAGAGCTTCTATCTCCAGGACGTGGTCAAGGACGGCGAAGGCCAGCTCTCGCTGAAGACCGTCGCGACCATCGTTGAGAACGACCAGGACCGCTTCCACGACAAGTGCGCGATGAAGTGAGGTCTCTTCTTCCCCTCTCCCCGTTCTCGGGGAGAGGGGAATCTCTCGCGTCGTATGCGCCGATGTGCTGCGACCGATTCATGACGGCATTCATTCGACCTGCGCCCGCGCAAGGTCGCGCGCCGGTCTGATTTTGGACTCAAATCCGCCCACGACTCATTCGAACCTGGCTGGATAAGGTCGGGGGCATGTCCTCGGGGGACTTGCCGATGAGTGATAAATATTTGCCGCCGCACAGCAAGACGCGGAAAATCAATTCGACTGCGGACGACGTTATGTCCGACGATGCACTCGAACGTCTGTCGCCACAGCTTCTGGAAGAATTCGACGACGATGAATCGCCGTCGAACGAAGTGATGCGATTGCTCGAGGAGAATGCGCGGCTTCGAGCGCTCGCGGTCGAGCTCTCGAACCTGCTCGGCGATCTGCCGAGCGGCGAGTGGGGTGCTGCGTTGTCTCCAGACGCGATCCGTTCTATTCGCCGAAAGATTGCGACATAGCCGTTGCAGCGAGAGGCGGCGCGACCTCCGCCGTACCGCCTTCACACCCGCGGCATGCTCGCGGGTCTTACCTCGCGGGCCTGCGCCGCGAGCCTGATCCCGGCATTGGCTGCGCCAAATCCCTGATAATCCCGTCGCTCCACGATCTCGAAGAAGAAGCGCTCATCGAAGATGTGCGTGTAGACCTGGAAGAACTCGCCGTCGCCTTCGCGGTCGTAGAGGATGTGGTTGGCGCGCAGCTGCGCCATCAGGTCGGGCGCGAGATCATATTTGGCTTCGATGTCGTCGTAGTAGTTGTCAGGGATATCCAGGAAATCCGCGCCACGTTTGCGCATCGCGGCGACCGTCGCAAAAATGTCCCGGCAGGAGAACGCGACGTGCTGCACGCCCGAGCCGAAGAACTCCGAGATGAAGCGCGCCGGCAGGGTGCGGTTGGCGGATGAGCCGTTGAGCACGAAGCGCAGGCTCTGGTCGGCGTTGATGACCGCCTGGCTCTGCACGAGGCCGCGGGGATCGGCGATCTCCATCTGCGGCAGCCGCTTCAGGTCGAGGATGCCGGTGTAGAACAGCAGCCAGGACAGCATCTCGTCGTAAGGCATCGACTGCGCGATGTGATCGACGGCGAGCAGGGCGTCGGCGTTCGCGTCGCTTGCGACCGGTTCGAAATCGGTATCCCAGTTCTTGCCGGCCTGATCGAGGAAGTAGAGCAGGCTGCCGCCGACGCCATGGATCGCGGGAATCTCCAGCTCGCCCGGCCCGACCGGCTGGTAGAAGGTGCGCGCCTTCAGCGCTTCGGCGCGCTGCATGGCAAGGCCGGCATTGTCGACGTCGAGCGCAATCGCGCAGACGCCGGGGCCGTGCGTGACGTAATGCGAATGCGCAAAGCCGTCGGTCTCGCAATTGATCACGAGCTCGACCTTGCCTTGCGACCAGCGCTCCACGGCCTTGCTGCGATGCTTGCCGGTCCTGCGGAAGCCGAGCTGCGCGAGCAGGCGGGCGAGGTCGACCGCCTTGGTCTCGTTGACGGCAAACTCGATGAAGCCGGTGCCATGGCTCCTGGCCTTCGGCGCCAGCGGCTTGCCGACAAGCTTCGGCCAATCCGGTGCGAGCTGGTCCTCCAGCAGGATCAGCGAACGCAGGCCGTCGACCGCGGTCTGCGCGGACGAGCCGGCGCGGAACTGGTCGTTGAAGATTTCGAGCGACAGCGGCCCGGCATAGCCGGTCGCTGCGATGGCCTGCATGAATTCGCCGACCGGCAGATCGCCCTGGCCGGGGAAGGAGCGGAAGTGCCGGCTCCACGAGAGAATGTCGAGCTCGAGCTTCGGCGCGTCGGCGAGTTGCACCAGAAAGATCTTGTCGCCGGGGATCGAGGCCATGGCGCGAACCGGAAAGCCGGGCGCCAGCGCGTGAAAACTGTCGAGGATGACGCCGATCGCGGGATGATCGGCGCGGCGCACGATCTCCCAGGCGTCGCGGTAGTCGTTGACATGGCGGCCCCAGGCCAGTGCCTCATAGCCGACGCGCAAGCCGCGCTTGGCCGCGCGCTCGCCGAGCTCGCGAAAATCGTCCGCGGCGCGGTCGATGCCGCCGAGCGAGGCGGGCGAGACGTTGGAGCAGATCAGCAGCAGGTCGGTGCCGAGCTCCTGCATCAGGTCGAACTTGCGCTCGGCGCGGGCAAAGTTGCGTGTCCGCTGCGGCTCCGGCATGCCCTCGAAATCGCGGAACGGCTGGAATGCGCAAATCTCGAGATTGAGATCCTTGCACAGCTGCGCCACCTCGCGCGGGCCCGAGCCGAACGACAGCAGGTCGTTCTCGAAGATCTCGACCGAGTCGAACCCGGCTGATGCGATGGCGCGGAGCTTCTCGTCCAGGCTGCCCGAGAGCGAGACGGTCGCGATCGAACGCTTGTTCATGCTGCGTTGTCCTCCATGGCGCCGCCGAGAAAGAGCTGGCCGATGCGCGGATCGTTCAGAATTCGCTTCGCGCCATCGACCATGCGGGTCTGGCCGAGCTCGAGCACGATGCCGATGTCGGAAATCTCCAGCGCCGAGCGCGCGTTCTGCTCGATCATCAGGATGGTGACGCCGCGGTCGCGCAAGCCTTTCAGGATGTCGAAGGTCTGCTGCACCATCAGCGGCGACAGGCCGATCGAGGGCTCGTCGATTAGCACGAGCTTTGGCTCGAGCAGCAGCGAGCGCGCGATCTCGAGCTGCTTCTGCTCGCCGCCGGAGAGTGTGGAGGCCTGCTGCGCCGACTTGCGGCGCAGCGCGGGAAACAGGTCGAGCGCGGCTTCGATCCGCACGGGCAGGTCGATGCCTTTCCCAGCCGAGACCCCGCCAAGCTCGATATTGTGGCGCACCGACAGCTCGGGAAAGATGTTGCGACCCTGCGGCACGTAGCAGATGCCGGCATTGAGCAGCGCGCGCTGGCTCAAATTGGTGACGTCGCGGCCCGCAAAGCTGATCTTGCCTTCGCGCAGCTTCAACAAGCCGAAGATCGCCTTGAACACCGTGGACTTGCCGGCACCGTTGGGGCCGATGATGGTGGTGATGGTCGCCTGCGGCACGGCGAAGGTGGTGCCGTTCAGGATCGTCATCTTGCCGTAGCCGCCGACGAGATTGTGAACCGAGAGGATCGGGTCGCTCATGATGGCTTCCTAATGTCCGAGATAGGCTTCGATCACGGCGGGATTTTTCCGCACTTCGTCCGGCCGCCCCATCGCCAGCACCTTGCCCTCCGCCATCACCATCACGCGCGAGCACAGCGACATCACGAATTCCATGTTGTGCTCGATCACGACGAAGGTGGCGTTCTTCTCGCGGTTGATCGCGACCAGGCGATCCTTCAGGTCCGACAGCATCGACGGGTTGACGCCGCCGGCGGGCTCGTCGAGCAGCACGAGGCGCGGCCCGCCCATGAAGGCCATTGCGGCGTCGAGCAGTTTTTGCTGGCCATAGGAGAGCCCGCCGGCCGGCTCGTCGGCGAGATGGTCGAGCTTGAAGAAGCCGATCATTTGGTTGGCGGCCTCGGTCAGCCCGGCATCGGAGCGGCCGACCAGGCGCGAGGCCATATTGCCCTGGTGCTCCTGTCCCGCGAGGATCAGGTTCTCGCGCACCGAGAGCTTTGGGAAGACCTGCAAGAGCTGGAAGGTGCGGCTGACCCCGAGCTTGTTGAGCTCGGCGGGACGCAGGCCCGTGACCAGCTTGCCGTCGAGCTTGACCTCGCCGCCTGATGGTGTGAGCTGGCCGAGGATGCAGTTGAACAGGGTCGACTTGCCGCAGCCGTTCGGGCCGATCAGGCCGAGGATCTCGCCCTCGCGGACGTCGAATGAGACGCCATCGACGGCGCTGATGCCGCCGAAATTCTTCTTGATGCCGGTGACTTCCAGGACCGCGCTCATTGCACCGTCTCCAGCCGGGACTTCGCGACGGCGCGCAGCGCGGAGGCCGCCTTGGTGCGGCGCTCGGCGAGGTAGCGATCGAGAATTCCCAGAATGCCGGTTGGCGACCAGATCAAGAGCAGCATCACCGCGACCGCGTAGAGCATCAGATAATACCCTTCCGTGAAGCGCAGCCATTCCGGCAACAGCACCGCGATCATCGCGCCGAGGAAGGGGCCGAAATAGAAGCCGGCACCGCCGACGATCACCATCATCAAGAGGTCGAGCGAGAGCGACAGGTTGAACGGCACGGGATCGATATATTGCGTCAGCGGCGCATAGAGCGCGCCGGCAACGCCGCCGAGCGCCGAGCCGATCGCGAAGGCCATCAGCGTATAGCGCCTCGTGTCGACGCCGAGCGACTGCGCGCGCAGCGGATTTTCGCGCAACGCCATGAAGGCGCGGCCCCAGGGCGAGCGGATCAGCCACCACACCGCGAGCGACACGATCGCAAGCGAGCCGAGGCAGACATAGTAGAAGGGCAGGGGCTTGTTGGTCGCGATGCCGAAGATGTGCGGCCGCGGAATGTTGGAGATGCCGTAGATGCCGCCGGTGAGCCAGCTTTCGTTGCGGAACACCAGGAAGGCGAGGGTGGAGAAGGCGAGCGTGACGAAGGCGAGGTAATGATGCTGCACGCGCAGCGCCGGATAGCCGAGCACCCAGCCGACCGCGAAGCTCAAGACGATCGCGACCAGAATCGCCGCCGGCAGCGGCCAGCCATGGGTGGTCATGATCGCGGCGGCATAGGCGCCGATGCCGACGAAGGCGCCTTGCGCCAGCGAGACCTGGCCGGCATAGCCGAGCGTCAAATTGAGCCCCATGGCGGCGATGCTCATCACCGCCCATTGGCTCAGGATGAACAGGCCGTAGCGGTTGAAGTTCATGGGCACGAAGATCAGGCCGGCAATGACGATGAGGCCGAGCGCGATCTTCAACGGTTTGGCGAAGCCGCTCATACGGTGCGCTCCTCGGCGCGGCCGAGCAAGCCCTGCGGCCGGAACAGGATGACGGCGATCAGGAAGATCATCGGCACGGCGGCGCGGTACTGCGTCGAGACATAGGCGGCCGCGAGATTGTCGAGCACGCCGATCAGGAGGCCGCCGGCGATGGCGCCGCGCACCTGGTTGAAGCCGCCGACGATCGCGGCGATGAAGGCGGCCTGGCCGAGCACCTCGCCGGAGGAGAATTTTGCGAGGTAGATCGGCGTGATCAAAAGCGACGCCAGCGCGACCAGGAAGGCGTTGATCAGGAACGTCAGCAGGATCATGCGCTCGACCGGCACGCCGATGATGCGCGCCACCGTCGGGTTCTGCGCCGCTGCCTGCATCTGGTGACCGAGCGACGTGCGGTTGAGAAGGCTCGTCAGGCCGAAGACGGCAAGAATGGCGAGGACGAGGACGCCGATGCTTTGCAGCGACACCGCGTGTCCAAGGATAGAGATATCACCGGTCGGCACGATCGAGGGGAAGGGCGAGGCCTCCGCGCTGAAGAACTGCTTCACGGCCTCCTTGATGCCGATCGCGAGCGCCATCGTCGCGATCGCCAGCGGCAGCACGCCATGGCGCATCATCGGATCGACCAGCAGCATCTTGAAAGCGAGGCCCAGCAGGATCATCGAGAGCAGGATGCCGAGGATGATCGCGAGCCAGAACGGCGCGCCGGCATGCATCGTCGCCAGCATCAGGAATGCCGGCAGCATCACGAACTCGCCTTGCGCAAAATTGATGGTTTGCGAGGTCTGCCACAGCAGCGTGAAGCCGACCGCGACCAGCGCATAGATCGCGCCGGTGGCAAGTCCCGCGACCAGAAGATCGAACAGATTGGACATTTTCCCCTCTCGCCGCTCCGTCGTCTCCCCCCGCCTTCTTATTTCTCCCTCTCCTCGTTCTTACGGGGAGAGGGCGGGGTGAGGGGCTCTCTCCGCAAATTCAACTGTCACCGCGACTGCAGAGGCGGCCCCTCACCCCGGCCCTCCCCCCGCGGAGAGCGGGGCGAGGGAGAGGAGAGGCGAAGATCGTCACTTCACCTTCGGCAGGACCTGCTTCACCACCTGCTTGCCTTCGACCACCTCGACCAGAAAGCTCTGCCGGTCGATGTCGCCGGTCTCGCTGAAGGTGACGTCCATCAGGATGCCCGGCTCGTCCGCGGCCTTGATGGTCAGGCCGTGCAGCGTGTCGGCGAACGCCTTGCTGTCGACCTTGCCCATCTTCTCGGTGGTGGCCTTCACCATGTAGACGGCGAGATAGCCCTTCAGGCCGTTATGGTCGGGCACGTAATTGTACTTCTTGGAAAACTTGTCGCGGAACGCCTTGATCAGGTCGACCGGCGCGTCCGTGGTGAGGCCGACATGGCCGCGCGCGCCGTTGGCGGCATCGCCGGCGAACTCGATCACCTTCTGGCCGATCAACGTGGTCTCGCCCATCAGCGGCGCGGTGACGCCCTGGCGCTTCAATTCTTTCAGGATGCGCGCGCTCTCTTCTTCATTCAGGTAGACGAACACCGCATCGGGGTTGGCTGCCTTGATCTTGCCGACGTCGGCGGCGAAGTCGGCTTGTCCCGCTTCAGTCGAGAGATCGGCGACCACCTTGGAGCCAAGCCGGTCGAGTTCCTTGACGACGACGTCGCGGCCGCCGCGGCCGAAGTCGTTGTTGACCCAGACCACCGCGACCGTCTTCGCCTTCATGTCGTCGTGGATGTACTTTGCGACCTTCGGCATCGACGATTGCTGGCCGAACGAGGTGCGGAACAGGAACTTGTTGCCGGCCTGCGTCAGCTCGGCGGCTTCGCCGCCCATGATTTGCGCGATGCCGGCTTCGGCCGCGAGCGGCGCCGTCACCTTGACCGAGCCGGAATAGCCGGGCCCGAGCAGCACATAGGGCTCGGCGTCGAGCGCCTTCTGCACCTGGGCGCGCGCAACGCCGGGGTTGGACTGCGAATCGGCGTGGGTGACCTCCAGCTTGCGGCCGAGCACGCCGCCCTTGGCGTTGATCTCCTCGATGGCGAGGTCGATGCCGTTCTTCCAGTTGGTGCCGACGGTGGCGCCGCCGCCCGAGAGCTCGGCGACGTCGGCGAGCTTGATCGCCTGCGCGTGGACGCTGGTTGCAGTCGCGAAGGCAAGCAAGGCACCTGCCACTAGGGTCGATTTCATGGTCACTCCTCCCATTTTCGTTGATATGGTCCGCGGCCTTGTGTCCGGCCGCTTCGGTTACGCGGCGTGGTAGGCTGCGCTTCGTGCCGCCATCACCTCGTCGAATGCCTCTCCCATAACCTCGGTCGATGGGGCAAGTCCTGTGAACAGTTCGAAGGCGTCGGCGGCCTGGTAGATCGCGAGCTCCCGCCCGGTCATGATCCGCGCGCCCTTGGCCTGTGCCGCTGCCAGCAGCGGCGTGATCAGCGGCGAATAGACGGCGTCCGCGACCCACATTTTCTCGTGCAGCAAGGCCGCCGGCACCGGCATGCCCCGGTTCGGCAACATGCCGACCGGCGTGCCGTTGACGAGGCCGGTTGCGCCATCGAGCGCGTCCTCGACGCTTTTCGCCACCGTGGCGCCGCCGTGCCTGGCAAGCAATGAAGCGAGCTTTTCGGCGCGCGCCGTCTCGCTGTCGAAGATGCGGAGGCCGGAGACCTTCAGGCTCGCGAGCGCAAAGGCGATCGCCTTGCCGACGCCGCCCGTTCCGATCACGGCGACTGCATTTCCGGACGGTGCCAGCAGCGGCGCGACCGCGCGCGCAAACCCGGTCGTGTCGGTGTTGTGGCCGATCAGCCGGCCGTCCCTGACGACGACGGTGTTGACCGCGCCCATGGCGGCCGCGCCCGGCGCCAGCTCGTCGAGCAGCGGGACCACCGCTTCCTTGTAAGGGTAAGTCACGTTGACGCCGGCAAAGCCGAGCCGCCGCACGCCCTCGAGCATCATGCGGAGCCCGGCCGCATCGGCGCCGGCGACCTCGATGAGCTGGTAGTGACCGCGCAGGCCGAGCGCCTCGGCGGCCCGCTCGTGCATTGCGGGGGAGGCGGAGTGCGCAATCGGCGCCCCGATCAGGCCGGTGAGAAGCTTCTTGCTGGCGGTGTATCCGCGCTTGGACATGGTTGGCTATCGTCTCGTTGGGAGCGTTGGGTCCTGGCCATTAGCGGGGAAATCCGCACAATTCCAAGGGGGCTTCCAGTTGCGACGATAGCCTTTCCCGTGCCTAACACAATTACCCATTTATTGGGCAAACCTAACATAATGTTATTTCTTTCGCCCGCGTGCCGGGGCGGCCTTGTCCTCGCTGCGGGAGGGCTCCACCGTGCGCATCTCGGCGCGCAGGGACTCGATGAAATACTCGACATGGAGCGACAGCGGCGCGCCGCGCTTCACCGCGATATAGGTCTCGAACCGCGTCGGCTCGGTGATCTTCAACAGCTCGATTCCCGGATAGCCGCCATGGGCCACCGTGAACTGGTCGATGATGGCGATGCCGAGCCCTGCCTTCACCAGCGCACACACCGTGGTGCCGAAGCGCGCGCGGATCGTGATGTTGTAGTCGAGCCGGTGGCGCGCAAAGATCCCAGCCATGATCCGGCCGTAGGGATCGTTCGGATCGATGCCGATCAGCGGATAGCGGGTGATCTCGGCCGCCGAGACCTGCTTGCGGCCCGCAAGCTCGTGACCCGGCGGCACGATGCAATAGAGCTCACCCGAGGCGAGCGGCATGAAGTCGAGCCCGGAATGCTCGAGCCGATAGCTCATCGCCACGCATTCGCCGCGGCCGAGCAGGAGGTAGTCGATGGCCTCCTCGAGCTTGAGGATGTTGATGTCGATGCCGAGATCGGGATAGCGGCGCCGGACGCGCTCGATCGCACGCGGCACCATCACCTGGGAGATGCTCGGCACCGAGCCGATGCGCAATTCCGACAAACCGCCGCGGCCGATCTTGGAGATGAGCTCGGAGAGGTCGTCGACCTTCTTGTAGACGCCGTTGATCTGCTCAAAGATGTTCTCGGCTTCCGGCGTCGGGAAATAGCGCCCGTTCTGGCGCTGGAAGAAGCGGATGCCGAGCGTGCGCTCGGTGTATTTGACCAGCCGGCTGATCCCCGGCGCCGACACGTTGAGCAGCTTCGCCGCGCCGCCGATGGTACCCGTCACCATCACGGCACGGATCACTTCAACCTGGCGCAACGTCATCATGTTGTGGGCATCCCAAAGAGGATCTTGGTGGCGATCATCTCACGAGAGCCGTGATGTCATCCAGCGGCAAGTGTGCGACGGAGCGGGCGGCGCTTCACCCTCCCCCTCCAGGGGAGGGTAAGAGCGCAGCTCGCTCACCGGCAACAATTGCTGATTAACTTCGCAGTCAGAATGTTTCGGCCAAAATCGGCACGTTCGAATGGACGGGCGCCGCTCGCCCGGAGCCTACGCCTGATCTGTAACTGCGTTCTAGCTCGCCGGGCTCTCGGGCGACGCGCTGCCGGGCCGCTCCGCGCGTTCGCGCTGCAGCACGTCGCGCGCGTACTCGATGATCTTCTGCTTGTTTGCCGTTTCGCGGACGGCGAAAAACACGCGGTTGAGTTCCAGGCCGAGCACGCTGTTGAGGGCGATGTCCTCGTCTTCCATCGTGATTTTCCCGCTTAAGACGGCATAGGTGTAACTTGACGTCACTTCCTCCACAAGTAGATTAAATCTGCGGTGCAGACGAGGGCCGGTAAACTACGGAAGCAGCGAATTGAGGCAGCTCCCAAATACGTGCTATACCGACGGCGAGGCTCAGGAAACGCACCGATGTCCGCCGTAGACGCCGTAGATTATGGCCGGGAAGCGCTCGACTTCATCGAAGGCCTTGGGACCTATCGCAAGGTACCGGACGCCATGAATGCGCTTGAGGCGGCGTTCGGTCGCTTCGGCTTCGAAACCATCATCGTGACGGGGTTGCCGAATCCCGATCAGCGGTTCGCGCAGATGGTGCTTGCCAAGCGCTGGCCGGCAGGATGGTTCAATCTCTACACCCAGAACAATTACGACCGCGTCGACCCCGTGGTGCGGCTGTGCCGGCAATCGGTCAATCCGTTCGAATGGGCGGAAGCGCCTTATGATGCCGAGCTCGAGCCGGACGCGGCCGAGGTGATGAACCGTGCCACCGATTTTCGAATGTCGCGCGGCTTCATCGTGCCGATCCACGGGCTCACCGGCTACGAGGCGGCGGTGTCGCTCGGCGGCGTCCATCTCGACCTCAATCCCCGCAGCAAGCCGGCGTTGCACCTGATGGCAATGTATGGCTTCGACCATATTCGCCGCCTGCTCGATCCCGCGCCGCATCTCTCGACGCGTCTCACGCCGCGCGAACGTGAGGTGATCGCCTGGGCCTCGCAGGGCAAGTCGGCTTGGGAAATCGGCGAGATCCTGCACATCACGCAGCGTACCGCCGAAGAGCATCTTGCAACCGCCGCGCGCAAGCTCGGTGCCGTCAACCGCACGCATGCGGTTGCACTGGCGATTCGCAACAAGATCATCAATCCCTAAGCGACGTACTGGGAAATTTCCCAATATCGATCCTGCCGCTTTTCGCGGAGGCTGCCCCTCATTCAGGCTGAATGGGGGTTTTCATGATTCACGCAATTTCTTCGGTCAATCGCCACCTTTACGAAGACGTACTCGAACAGCACTTCCGACTACGCCACGACATCTTCGTCGAGGAGCGGCACTGGGAGACGCTGCGCCGGCCTGATTGCCGCGAGGTCGATTCCTACGACGACGAGGACACCGTCTATCTGCTCGCGCTGGAAGGCCGGCGCGTCGTCGGCGGTCACCGGCTCTACCCCACGACCAAGCCCTCGATGATGAGCGAGGTCTTCCCGCATCTGGCGTCGGTTCGCGGTTGCCCTGCGAATCCGCTGGTCTGGGAATGGTCGCGCTACTTCGTCGTGCGCGATCGCCGCGACGGCGCTCTCAACCTGCAACTGATGGCAGCGGTGCAGGAGTTCTGCCTCAATCAGGGCATCGCGCAGGTCAGCGCGATCATGGAGACCTGGTGGCTGCCGCGCTTCCATGAGGCCGGCTTTGTCGTGACGCCGCTTGGTCTGCCCGCGCTGGTGGAGAACGCCTGGACCATGGCGGCGACCATCGACATTCGCCGCGAGACCCTCGATGCCCTGCATGATCGCATCGGCATGGATTCGATCGTACAACAGGACGGCCCGCGTCTGGACGCCGTCGCCCGTGCCAACCTCTGCGGCCTTGCTGCCGCGCAACGAAAGAGCGCCTGAGATGTCGAACATGATGCGGGACAGCCAGATCATGGCGCAGACCAAGGACGAGAATCTCGGCTACATGTCCGACATGGCGCTCGAGCTGGCGCAGATGGCGGAAGACACCGGATTGGCAACGCTCGCCTATCTGTTCCGGATGGCGGCGCTGGAAGCCTCGACGGCCGACAGCGTGCTGGCCGAGCCGGATGATCTTCCCCGGCAGATGACGTCGCACTAGACGCCTTCTCCGACTTCCGTCGACCTTCGCGCCCTCTCCCAGGCATGCCTTGGGGGAGGGCGATCGTTTGGGTGCGGCAGGTTGACCCATGCTGCGCGGCAGCCTTCTTGCAGGGCCAATTTCGATCGCATGCACCGGCATGCAACAAAGTGCATGTCTGGTGTTGAATCGCTCTTGCCTCGGAACGATACTGCCATTACCCATTTTTCCGCCTTGAAGAGGCAGGGGGAGCTCTTTCACTGATGGCGACCGTGTTCGAACTTCGGCGCGACACCGCGTGCGCCTGAAAGAGTTTTGATGCTGCTCGTCGTCGAACAATTCTTGAACGGATTGCAGTTCGGCCTGCTCCTGTTCCTGCTCGCCGCCGGCCTGACGCTGGTGTTCGGGATCATGGATCTCGTCAACCTCGCGCACGGCTCGCTCTACATGATGGGCGCCTATTTCGCCGCGACCTTTGCGGCCTGGACCGGCAGCTTCCTGCTCGGCGCGCTGATGGCGCTCGGTGCGACTTTGGTGCTCGGCATCGTGCTGGAGATGACGGCGCTGCGGCATCTCTACGGGCGCGACCATCTCGACCACGTGCTCGCGACCTTCGGCCTGATCCTGTTCTTCAATGAAGCGGTGCGGCTGATCTGGGGGCCGGCCGGGCTTGCGCTGCCGCTGCCGGCCTGGCTCACGGTGCCGGTGCCGATCCTGCCCGGCATCCACTATCCCGCCTACCGTCTCGCCATCATCGTGGTGGCGCTGCTGGTCGCGCTGCTGCTCTATCTCGGCGTGATGCGCACCCGCATCGGCATGCTGATCCGCGCCGGCGCCTCCAACCGCGAGATGATCGGCGCGCTCGGCATCAACATCAAGCTGCTCTATACGCTCGTGTTCGGCCTGGGCGCCGCGCTCGCCGGCCTCGCCGGCCTGATGCAGGCACCGATCCTCACCGTGCAGATCGGCATGGGCGAGAACATCCTGATCCTCGCCTTCGTCATCATCGTGATCGGCGGCATCGGCTCGATCCGCGGCGCGTTCCTCGCCGCGATCTTCGTCGGCATGATCGACACGCTCGGCCGCGCCTTCCTGCCCAACCTGCTGCGGCAGGTGCTGAGCGGCGCTGCCGCCTCCACCGCGGCGCCCGCGCTGTCGTCCATGCTGATCTATCTGCTGATGGCGATCGTGCTGGTGGTGCGGCCGGAGGGGCTGTTTCCGGCCAACCGTCGATGAAGGCTTTCACGGTGAGCAAGGCCGTCACGGCCCTGATGCTGGCGGGCCTCGTGCTGCTGCCGCTTTACTCGCAGCTGTCCGGCAACATCTTCATCCTGACGCTGTTCACCCGCATCGTCATCCTGGCGCTGGCGGCCGCGAGCCTCAACCTCATTATGGGTTTTGGCGGCATGATGAGCTTCGGCCACGCCGCCTATCTCGGTATCGGCGGCTACGCGGTCGGCATGCTCGCGCAGGAAGGCGTCGGCTCCGGCTTCATCCAGTTCCCGGTCGCGCTCGCAGCTTCCGCGATCTATGCGCTGGTGATCGGCGCGCTCTCGCTGCGTACGCGTGGCGTGTACTTCATCATGATCACGCTGGCGTTTGCGCAGATGGCCTACTACGTCGCCTCTGGCCTCGCACGTTACGGCGGCGATGACGGTCTCACCGTCTACAAGCGCAGCGACTTCTCCGGCCTGATCAACCTGTCGAACCGCACGCAGTTCTATTATCTCTGCCTCGCCTGCCTGTTCGCCGTGATCGTCCTGATCTGGCGCATCGTCAATTCGCGCTTCGGGCTCGTCTTGCAGGGGCTGCGCTCCAACGAGCAGCGGATGCAGGCGATCGGCTTTCCGGCAAAACGCTACCAGCTCGTCTGCTTCGTCATCTCAGGCACGATGTGCGGCCTTGCCGGCGCGCTGCTCGCCAACAACACCGATTTCGTCAGCCCGGCCGTGATGTACTGGACCCGCTCCGGCGACCTCATGGTGATGGTGATCCTTGGGGGCATGGGCACGCTGTTCGGCCCGGTGATGGGTGCGGTGGTGTTCTTGCTGCTGGAAGAATTCCTGTCGCAGATCACCGAATACTGGGCGCTGATCATGGGCCCGCTGTTGCTGCTGATCGTGCTGTTCGGCCGCGGCGGCATCATGGGCCTGCTCGGGAGGCTCAATCGTGGCTGAACCGCTGCTCCGCGTCGAAAAGCTGGTGCGCCGCTTCGGCGGCATCGTTGCGACGGACAACGTCTCGCTCGACGTCGCGGCCGGCGAGCTGCACGCCATCATCGGCCCGAACGGTGCCGGCAAGACCACGCTGATCAGCCAGCTCACCGGGCACCTCGAACCGCATTCCGGCAGCGTCTCGCTGGCGGGGCGCGACATCACCTATCTGCCGGCCTATCGCCGCTGCGCGCTGGGGCTCGCCCGTTCGTTCCAGATCACCTCGCTGCTGCTCGACTTCACCGCCGCCGACAATGTCGCGCTGGCGGCGCAGGCGCATGCAGGCCACTCGTTCCGCTTCTTCGCCAACGCGCGCAAGGAAAAGGGTTTGCGCGATGCCGCGCATGCCGCCCTCGACCGCGTCGGCCTGTTGCACCGCGCCGACGTCGTGGTGTCCAGGCTCAGCCATGGCGAGCGGCGCGAGCTCGAGCTTGCGGTCGCGCTCGCCAGCAAGCCGAAATTGCTGCTGCTCGACGAGCCGATGGCAGGGCTCGGCGTCACCGAGTCCCAGCGCATGGTGAAACTGCTCCAGGAGCTGCGCAAGGAGGTCTCGATCGTGCTGGTCGAGCACGATATGCCGGCGGTGTTCGCGCTCGCCGACCGCATCTCGGTGCTGGTCTATGGCCGCGTCATCGCCTCGGGCGATCCGGCCGCGATCCGCGCCAACGAGGACGTCAAGCGCGCCTATCTCGGCGACCAGCACGTGGTGACGCACCATGTCTGAAGCGGTGATGACTGACACGCTGCTCGACGTCGACGGCATCGAGACCTGCTACGGCCTTTCCCAGGTGCTGTTCGGCCTGTCGCTGTCGATCAAGCCGGGCGAGATGGTCTCGCTGATGGGCCGCAACGGCATGGGCAAGACCACGACCATCCGCTCCATCATGGGCCTCACTCCGGCGCGCGCCGGAACGATCCGCTTCGCCGGCGCGGAAGTCCGGCAGCTGCCGTCCTACAGAATTGCAAAACTCGGCGTCGGCCTCGTTCCCGAGGGGCGCCAGATCTTCCCGAATCTCACGGTGCGCGAAAATCTCGTCGCGGCCGCAGCCGATCGGTTCGGCAGCAGCAATCCCTGGACGCTCGCCGCCATCTACGTGATGTTTCCGCGCCTTGCCGAACGCGCTTCCAACATGGGCAACCAGCTCTCCGGCGGCGAGCAGCAGATGCTGGCGATCGGCCGCGCGCTGATGACCAACCCAAAGCTGCTGATCCTCGACGAAGCGACCGAAGGCCTCGCTCCGCTGATCCGCGAAGAAATCTGGAACTGCCTGTCGCTGCTGAAGAGTCGGGGACAGTCGATCCTGGTCGTCGACAAGAACGTCGATCACCTCGCCCGCATCTGCGACCGCCACTACATCATCGAGCGCGGCAAGACGGTGTGGAGCGGCACGTCCGTCGAGCTGATGGCGGAGCCTGATCTGCAGCACAAATATCTGGGCATCTGACGCGCTCCCAGATCTGACTGCCGTATCGTCCGTGCAGATCGCCGCGCGCGCAGAACCTCGTCGAGGACGTCAGTTTCGAAGCTCTCCAAACTGCGCGCAGAGATCTTGAGTGCGTCGCCGCCAGCCGCCAATGTCGCGGCGTAGCGGATTCGATGCAGGACTTTTACAATCAAATTGCCGGACGGCCTGACGACGACATCATCGGCCCCGCACAGCGAGGCGCTTCGACAGCGCCTCAATGGCTGGATTTCCCGGGCTGTGTGTTCATCAGAGGTGAGTTTCGCGCCGATCCCGATCGGCCCGCGATCGTAGCGCCGGGCTTGTTCATCTCCGTCGCACTCGATGAAGGCGCAGGCCGCGGCATTCTGACGCGCGCAACCGGCGAAAGGCAGATGACGGCGATTGCGGTGCGCGAATCCCTTTCCGTGGGAGGCTCGGTTCGCTGCGGCGAACGTCCTGCGATCGGCCTGGCGCTTCCCCAAGCCTCCATCGACGGGCTTGGACTCGGCGACGAGGTTCGGGCGCTGTTCAGGACTGACGCGTTGGGCACGGCTATCGTCTCTCTCACGGCGTCTCCGCGTGTGCAGGCCCTCGCGGCAGAAATGTTCTCGCCACCGGTGGCCGGAAACGCGACGCAATTGCTGCTGTCGGCGCATGCCGCCGAGATCGTGGTCCACGCCTTGTTCGGCGAGCGCGGGATCGTGCTCGATCCTGCGGCCGACCTCCAGCGGGTGCGGTTGCAATCGGTCAAGGCGCGCATGGATGCCGATCTCGCTTATCCCTGGAGCATCGACGAGCTGGCGCGGAATGCGGGGCTGAGCCGCCGGTCCTTCAACCAGAAATTCCAGATGGCGTATGGCGAGAGCGCGATCGACTATTTGCGGGCTCGTCGGCTCGATGCCGCACGTGACCTTCTGATTCATCAACGCTTGTCGGTCACCGAGGCGGCCTTTCGGGTCGGCTATGCCCATCCGGCTAATTTCGCGACGGCCTTCCGCAGGCGCTTCGGCCATTCGCCGAGCCGCAGCCAGTCAATTTGAAAGCCTCCACGCGCGATCAAAGGTGATTTGCGCGCGCGCAAAGGCGGCGTGCGCCTCGATCTGGTTACTCCCGGGTTGTTCGAACACGGAACTCGGGGAAGACGATGACGCGCAACGACGGGCGGACGCTCGGCTGGGAACGAATGGCGAGAACTGGTCTGGGAGCGGCCGGCCTGGGAATAGTCCTGCATGCGGCGCCGTCGGTCGCACAGACCTCCGGGACCAATTCGACGTCGACCGCGGCGACATTGCCTCCCGTCACGGTGGAGGCACCGATCCCGGCGCGTCCGCGCACCCAGCCCGCGCAGCGAGCTTCGCAGTCGTCGCGCGGCCGCGTCGCGACGCAACGCAATGCCGGGTCCGCGCCAGCCGGAAATCCGGGCGTGCGTGAGGCCGGTGCCGGTCGCGCCAACGCGTCGAGCGAGAGCAGCTATGTTGCAGACAGCAGCTCGGCGGGCACGAAGACCAACACCCCGTTGCTCGAGACGCCGCAGTCGCTCTCGGTCGTGACGCGCAAGGAACTCAATGATCGTGCCGTCCAGTCGCTGACAGAGGCGGTTGGCTATGAACCCGGCGTCCGCATCGATGCGTCCGGCTTCGATCCGCGGTTCGACGCCATCGCGATCCGCGGCTTCGACATCACCTATAACGGCGTTTATCTCGACGGCTTGCGCCTCGTCGGAGCCGGTCTCAGCGTGTTCAAGACCGAGCCTTATGGGGTCGACAGCATCACCGTGGTCCGTGGACCGAGCTCGGCCCTCTATGGCCTCGGCTCCCCCGGCGGACTGATCGACCTGTCGAGCAAGCTGCCGACCAGCCAGCCGTTTCACGAAGTGCAAACGGTGTTCGGCGACCGCGATCGCATTCAGGGCAATTTCGACCTTTCGGGCCCGGTCGATGCCAACGGTCAATTTTCGTATCGGCTGACCGGCGTGGTGCGCGACGCGGACGTATTCGTGCCGGGCGGCAAGGACAATCGGACCTACATCGCTCCCGCCGTGACTTGGAAGCCGGATCAATCGACCACGCTCACGATTCTCGGGTCCTATCAGAAGTCGAAGACGCCCGGATCGATGTTCACCTATTCCACGGGCACCGGCACCACCACGGACATCTTTACGGGCAGTCCGTCCTACAATTCGCTCGATCAGGAACAGGGACGTGTGGGCTACCTGTTCGAGCATGCATTCAACAACGACGTGACCGTCCGCCAGAAATTCCGCTACGTCGATGTCGATGCGGTCACCCGCTATGTCGGCTTTCTCGGCGCTCCCGTGGGCAATGTCGTCTCGCGCTACACCGGCTATGTCCACGACACGCTGCAATCGGCCATCATGGACAACCAGGTCGAGGCCAGGCTATCGACCGGACCCGTGCAGCACACACTCCTGATCGGCACCGACTACACCGCGTCGAAGTTCAACGACAAGCAGGGATTCGGCTTCGGCGTCTCCGATCTCAACCTGGCCGCGCCGGTCTACGCGCCGGAATCCATTCCCGATCCGGCGATCTCGTCCTCGACGCAGCAGCGACAGACCCAGTCCGGCGTGTACATCCAGGACCAGGCCAAGCTCGACCACTGGATCCTGACATTGAGCGGCCGCAGCGACTGGGTCAGCACCACGGGTGAGGATCTGTTCGCGCTGACCCGGCAGACGCAGTCCGATCAGGCCTATAGCGGGCGAGCCGGGCTGACCTATGTGTTCGATTCCGGCGTTGCGCCTTACGTCGCCTATTCGACCTCGTTCTTTCCCAATCTCGGCGTCGATCCGTCGGGCGCGTTCTTCAAGCCGACCACCGGCAAGCAGACTGAAGTCGGTGTGAAGTACCAGCCGCAGGGGACAAGGAGCTTCATTACCGCGGCGGTGTTCGATTTGACCCAGGACGGCGGCCTGGTCACGACGGGGACGGGCGTGACGGTCCAGCGTGGCGAGATTCAAAGCCGCGGCTTCGAATTGCAGGCGCTTGCAAGCCTGGGTGGTGGTTTCGACATCACCTCGTCGTACACCTATCTCGACATGGTGACGAAGCAGGCCGCTGACGACTCGCTGATCGGCAAGTTTCCCTCGGGCAATCCTCCGCATACCGCGACGCTGTGGGCGAACTATGCCCTGCCGCTGGCCGGACCGTTCGCGGGATTGAGCGTCGGTGGCGGTGCGCGTTACATGTCCTGGAGCTACGGCGATGATGCGAACACGTTCAAGAACAGCTCGGTAACCCTGATCGACGCGGCGCTGAAATATGATTTTGGCCAGGCGGCGAAGGAGCTGAGGGGCCTTCAGTTCCAGGTCAATGCCAAGAACCTGTTCAATCTGCACTACACCACGTGCCAGGTCGGTTATTGCTACCGCGGCGCGCCGCTGACCGTCATCGCAACGCTCGGCTATCGCTGGTGAATCAGCTTGCGGATGAGAACCCCGGTTATCCGGTCAATATGTATTACCCAAATCGCTGGGCGACTAACGCGCCAGGTGGTGCGTGCCGATCTCAACCAAGGTGGTCCGGCAGGACAGACGGTAGATCAGGCTGAACAATTGAACCCACATGATCGAACTCCGCTGTTGATCACATGTGGGGATGCTAGGCCCCGAGTCTTTCCGGCCGTTTTCGAGGGACAGGGAAAATGGCTTCGTCGGCGGGCGCCGTGATGTCGTCGGAACAGACCGGACGAAGTCGCCTCACGCGGGCGTGAGACGTATCCCCGTCAAAACACCTCGAAATATTCGCGGTGCTCCCAGTCGGTCACCTCTGACAGGAAGCGGTCGATCTCGGCATTTTTGATGTGGGTGTAGTAGTCGACGAACTCAGGCCCGAACTTCTCGCGGAAGAACGGATCGTCCTTCAGCGCGGCGACCGCATCGCGCAAGCTTTTCGGCAACGGCGGCGCTTTGGTCTCGTAGGGCGTGTCGGCGGACGGGCCGGGGTCGAGCTTGCGGTCGACGCCGTCGAGGCCCGAGAGAATCTGGGAGGCCATGTAGAGATAGGGATTGGCGGCGGGCTCGCCGATGCGGTTCTCCAGGCGCGTTGCGGCATCATTGGCGCCGCCGAGCACGCGGATCATCACGCCGCGATTGTCGCGGCCCCAGATCGCGCGGTCCGGCGCCAGCGAATAGGAGCGGTAGCGTTTGTAGCCGTTGATGGTCGGCGTGGTGAACACGGTCGAGGCGCGGGCGTGGTCGAGCAGGCCGGCAAGGTACGCCCGGCCGAACGCGCTGAGCGGCTCGCTGCCGTCCTTCGCCATGAACTGATTTTCGCCGGACGCGCGCGAGACGATCGACTGATGCAAATGCCAGCCGCTCGCGAACACGTTCGGCAGTTTCGGCCGGCACATGAAGGTGGCGTGATACCCGTGGCGGCGCGCGATCTGCTTCACGGCAGAGCGGAACAGCACCATGTTGTCGGCGGGCTCCAGCCCCTTCTTCGGCGCGAAGGTGAATTCGCACTGGCTCGGCCCGAACTCGACCTCGACCGAGCGCAAGGGCAGTCCGAGCGCGACGATATCGCGGCGCAGGATCTCCAGCACCGGCTCCATCTGATCGAAGCGCTGCTCGGTGAGGTATTGATAGCCGTGGCTGAGCAGGCTCACCGACGGCGGCGTGCCGGGCTGGCCGGCATCCTCGGGCCGCATATGCGCGTCGTCGAGCTTGAAAATGTGGAACTCAACCTCGAGGCCGGCGACGAAATCGTGGCCGCGGCCGCTGAGATCATCGAGCACCTTGCGGTAGAGGCCGCGGGTCGCGAACGGCACGGGACGGCCGTCGCCAAAATGGAGATCGCAGAGCACCCAGCCCGTCGCGGGCGCCCATGGCAGCACGCGGAAGGTGGTTGGGTCGGCGACCATCAACACGTCGGCCGCGCCCTCCATCTCCTTCATGCCGAATCCGCCGCCTGACGTGAACACCGGAAACACCGTGCGGTGCGAGGTATCCTTGGCGAGCATGGTCGTGGTGATGGAGCAGCCACTCTCCAGCGAGGCGATCGCCTCGGCGGCGATGATGGTCTTGCCGCGTAAAATGCCGTGCTGGTCCGGGAAGGCGAGGCGGATGACCTCGAGGTTCTTTTCCTCGACGATGCGGCGCAGGCGCGCTGCGGCGTCCCTCTGCTCATCCGACCACAGCGCATGACGCGCGACGAAAGTCACTGCTATCTCTCCTTGATGCTCGGTGCGAGCATAGCCCACGCTGTCATCGTCCGCCTTGTGCGCGTTGCGCACTGGGGCGGACGATCCAGTATTCCAGAGGCGGTAACGTATCCGCGAGAGGCCGCGGCGTACTGGATGCCCCGCCTTCGCGGGGCATGACAGCGGAGTATGCGGCGCCCGCCGCTGATTGACGGCATTATCACTCCGCCGCCGTCAGCCGGTGCACGTTGTCCGCGATCTCCTTCGGCACCGGCGCGGCCCAAGGTGCGCCGCGGCGGCGCTTGACGTCGACCTCCATCCAGTAGAGCTCCCAACCCTGGGTCGGCCCGATGCCGTCCATGGTGGCCGGTCCCTGGATGCTGCGCGCCCTGCTCTCGTCCAGGAACAGCATCGGCTTCTCGCCGCCGCCGACCTTCTCGATCTCCTGCCGCAGCAGGCGGCGGTACTGCACGATCGCCTTGTCGCTCGAGCCGAGATGCTCCTTGGTGCGGTCCTGGATCGCGCCCATGGATTCCACCGCCCACTGGTCGTGGACGTTGATGTCGGTGCCCATGCCGGTATAGGTCGCGGTCGCCTGCTCGTGCGGATCGAAGCCGTAATCGTTGCCGCTGTTCTTGCGCGACTTGTAGTCGGGCAGCTCATAGAGCTCGAGCCGCTGATCGCGCATCTTCTGCTTGTCGACCGCGTTGGTGTAGCTGGTGAAGATCGCGTACCAGTAGCAGTTCTCGTCGTCGACTGGCACGTGCCACTGCGTGATCGTCATTTCCGTGCTCATGGGGATGACGAAGCCGTGCGGGAAGAGCTGATTGGTGACGCGCACATGGGTGCGCTCCTCGTCGATCTCGCGCAGCGCGATCAGCCGCAGGCCATATTCGGTGTGCTCGACATTGATGATCGGACGGTCGTATTCGCGCAGGATCTTTGTCATCGGCAGATCAGAGCCGGCGGAGGCGCCGCGGAACTGCTTGCCGTAAGCCGTCGACGTATCCTCGTCCTCGAAGAAGCGGTGCAGATAGGAGGCGTGCGCAGGATCGATGCCGACCTCGAGGGCCTGAAGCCAGTTGCAGGCCATGTGGCCCTTGAACGCAAAAGTGTGCGTGCCGGGCGCGACAAAGCAGTCGAGCTCCGGAAAGGCCGGGGGCTCACCCTCGCCGAGATAAGCCCACAGGATGCCGCTCTTCTCGACCACGGGATAGGAACGCTGGCGGATGTTCTGGCAGAGTTTTGAGTCCTTCGGCTCGGCCGGCGTCTCGATGCACTGGCCGGTGGCGTCGAACAGCCAGCCATGGAAGGCGCAGCGCAGGCCGCCATGTTCGAGACGTCCGAAGGCGAGGTCGGCGCCGCGATGGGCGCAGTGACGGTCGATCAGGCCGTAGCGTCCGCTCTCGTCGCGGAACAGCACCAGGTTCTCGCCGAGCAGTTTGACGGGGCGGATCGGGCGCGCGCCCTCCAGCTCGTCGACCAGCGCCGCCGGCTGCCAATAGCTCCGCATCAGCTTGCCGCAGGGGTCCTTCGGACCGGTACGGGTGATCAGGTCGTTCTGCTCCTGGCTCATCATGGCGGCTGTGTCCTTTGTCGGAGAGGCGTTGTTCGCCTATTGAACGAATGGGCGAATTATGCCATGCCTTGGTCCGGCGGCAAGCAATATTTTGCAGGATGTTCCCGGACCTATGCCCAAGCTGAAGCGCAGCGAAAACGACGAGCGGGCGACGGATTTCGTCGAGAGCCTCGATCGCGGCCTGCGCCTGCTGCAATGTTTCGGCACGACCACCGGCCCGATGACGCTGAGCGATCTCGCCAGGGCCGCAGAGCTGCCGCGCGCCACCGCGCGGCGGATGCTGTTCACGCTCCAGCGCGGCGGCTTCGTCGCCGGCGACGGCAAGCTGTTCTCGCTGACGCCGCACGTGCTGACGCTCGCGGCGTCCTACCTGCGCTCCAGCCAGCTCGTCGCCGTGCTTCAGCCGGTGCTCGATCGCGTCGCCACGGCAGCGCAGGAAATCTCCTCGCTCGCGGTGCTCGACGGTGACGACGTCGTGTTTGTCGCACGCAGCAGCCCCGCGCGGATGTTTTCTGGTGGGCTCGAGATCGGCTACCGGCTGCCGGCGTTCTGCACCTCGGTCGGACGCGCCATGCTCGGGCAGTTCGATGACGCAGCGCTTGCCGCACGCCTGAAGACAATGAAGCGCGAGATGTTGACGCCGCAGACGGTGACCGATCCGAAGGCGCTGCTCGCCATCATCACAGCCGATCGCGACCAGGGCTATTCGCTGGTCGATCGCGAGGCAGAGCCGCATTTCCGCTCGATCTCGGTTCCGGTGCGCCGCTACGACGGCGTGATCGTCGCCGCGATCAACATGGGCGCCCATGTCGACCGCGTGCCGGCAGGGGAGCTGGTCGACCGGTTGCTCCCGCTGCTCCGCGAAGGCGCGGAGTCCGTGCGGTCGCAGCTGTTATAGCAACGATCGTTGGCGCCGCGCGCCCGCGGGCTTATAATCTCGTCACGCAAGACAACAGGGAGGACGCCATGAAACACACCATGGTTCCCAGTGATCGCGTGGAGCACGTCTGCGTCTACGGGCGCGACGGCGCGAAGCTCGGCTCGATCGAGCGGCTGATGCTCGACAAGGTGACCGGCACGGTCGCCTACGCCGTGATCAGGACTGGCGGGCTGCTCGGCACGCACCACCATTATCCTGTGCAGTGGGGCGCGCTGAAATACGATCCTGCGCGGCAGGCTTTTCGTGTCGAGGTGACGCAGGACGAACTCGCCAGCGGGCCGTGCGAGTTCGACGGCGACGAATTCGACTGGGGCGATCGTTCGCGGCCCTACGCGCACCCGAATTATTGGTCGATCTGACGGCGCGATTGCGGCAGGCGTCGCGCGCTGAGCCGCCTCACTTGGTCGCGGTGCGCCGGCGCGCTCGCTGTGTCAAAAGGCAAAAATGCCGCATGACACACCTCTCATCGCCACCATCGTCGTCGGACTCGGACTAGCTTTCGTACTCGGAACTATAGCGCAGCGGTTCCGCATTCCGCCGCTTGTCGGCTATCTGCTCGCCGGCGTCGCCGTCGGCCCGTTCACGCCGGGCTTCGTCGCCGACCAGGCGCTTGCGACCGAGCTCGCCGAGCTCGGCATTATCTTGCTGATGTTCGGCGTCGGCCTGCATTTTTCGCTCGAGGATCTGCTGCGCGTCCGCAACATCGCCGTTCCCGGCGCCGTCGTCCAAATCGCCGTTGCGACGCTGATGGGGCTCGGCCTTGCATGGCTGATGGGCTGGAGCGTCGGTGCGGGACTCGTGTTCGGCCTGGCGTTGTCGGTCGCGAGCACTGTCGTTCTGCTCCGCGCGCTGCAGGAGCGGCGCCTGATGGAGACCGATCGCGGCCGCATCGCGGTCGGCTGGCTCATCGTCGAGGACCTCGCGATGGTGCTCGTCCTGGTGCTGTTCCCGGCGATCGCAAGCCTTCAGGGCGCCGGCGGCGACAAGCCAGCCTTCGAGCCGCTGGCCGCGCAGGCCGGCTTCGGGCTTGCCGGCATCGTGATGCTGACCCTGGCCAAGATCATCGTGTTCATCGGGCTGATGCTGGTGGTGGGGCGCCGGGTGATTCCCTGGATCCTGCACTACATCGCGCATACCGGCTCGCGCGAATTGTTCCGTCTTGGCGTGCTTGCGATCGCGCTGTGCATTGCGTTCGGTGCGACGAAGCTGTTCGACGTCTCGCTGGCGCTGGGCGCGTTCTTCGCCGGCATGATGCTGCGGGAATCGCCGCTCAGCGCGCGCGCCGCGCAAGAATCGCTGCCGCTGCGCGATGCCTTCGCGGTGCTGTTCTTCGTCTCGGTCGGCATGATGTTCGATCCGATGAGCGTGGTTGGCGAGCCCTGGCCGCTGCTGGCGACGCTGGCGATCATCATGCTCGGCAAATCACTCGCGGCGTTCCTGATCGTGGTGCTGTTCCGGCATCCGGTCGCGACCGCGCTGACGATCTCGGCGAGCCTGTCGCAGATCGGCGAGTTCTCGTTCATCCTGGCCGAGCTCGGCGTCGCCTCGCAGATCCTGCCCAGCGACGGCCGCGACCTGATCATGGCCGGCGCGATCCTCTCCATCATGCTCAACCCGCTGATGTTCGCGGCCGCCACCTGGCTCGCGCCGCGTCTCGACCCGCGCCGGGATTCACCGCAGGCCGCGGCCGCCGTGCCCGAACCGATCCGCACCACCGACCTGACCGACCACACGATCGTGATCGGCTATGGCCGCGTCGGCGCGCTCGTCGGCGATGCCCTGAAGCAGCGGCAATTGCCGTTCCTTGTCGCCGAGGTCGGCGAGAGTGCGCTGGCGAAGCTGAAGCAGGGCGGCATCGAGACCGTCATGGGCAATGCCGCGCAGCCCGAAATTCTCGGCGCCACCAATCCGTCACGGGCGCGGCATCTCGTGATCGCGATCCCCGAGGCGTTCGAGGCGGGGCAGATCGTGCAGCAGGCGCGCGCGGCCAATCCGGACATCCGCATCATCGCGCGAGCGCATGCGGATGCCGAGGTCGATCATTTGAAGGGGCTGGGGGCGGATGTGGTCATCATGGGCGAGCGGGAGATCGCGCGCGGCATGATCGAGGAGCTGGAGAGGAGATATCCGGATGCTGCCCAGCAAGATCCCCGTGCGCTCGCGGTCGGTTCGGTCGTTTGACCTGATCACGCCACAGGGCCGGACCTACCGCTTCCCGCCGCCGACATTGTCGCAGCGGTTGTTGCGGTTGCTGTTCGCGCATGCGGAGACGGTGGCGATTTCGGCGGCGATCCTGGCGTTGATTTATGTGGCGGGCTTTGCCGCCGAAGCACTCGACCGTTCGGTGTTCGATGCGTGCAACGATCGGGTTGGCGTGCGCAGGGTGGGTTAGTCTCGGTGTCGTGAGATGTGCAGTCGCGCCGTCGAGCACACTGCGCTCCCTCCGACTTTGCAGGGGAGGGAGCAGAGCGCACGCTCAGTGAGAGGACTGCCCCAAAATCTCACTGCCCCTCCGCCTCGCGCTCCATGTCACGGCCCGACAGATCCTCGCCCTGCATGTTGGCATAGTCCCTCGCCATCTCGTGCATCAGGAACTTGGCCGGCACGTCGTGATAGGTGCCGCGGTCGTTGACATATTGCATGTAGGCGCGGCCCTCGCCGTCAAAGGGGTGCAGCAGCGCGTCGGTGTGGCCGTCGAAATCGAGCGGGACGACGCCGACCTTGGCGCAGAGCGTGTCGTTGAAGGTCGGCGTCGCCTTGCGCCAGGCTCCGTCGACATGCACTTCCGTAAAGCCATGCCAGGTGAAGATGTCGGTGCCCATGCTCGCGCGCAGCTTCTCGGTGGTGAGGTGGTTCTTCACATCCGCAAAGCCGACCCGGGCGGGAATGCCGTGGACGCGGCAGGCGGCGGCATAGAGCGAGGCCTTGCCGACGCAATAGCCTTGCCCTGCGGCAAGCACGCTCGATGCGCGAAACGTGTCGGCGACGCGCATGCTGACGTAAGGGTTGTAGCGGATGCCGTCGCGCACCGCCTTGTAGAGCACACTCGCCTTCTCGCGGGCGCTGGCGTCCGCGCGCACGGCGGTCTCGGCGAATTGCCGCACGGCGGGATGATCGCTGTCGATGTACTCGCCGGGATCGGTATAGAGGCGGCGTATCGTGTCGGGCAGGGGTGCTGTCATGCGTCAAGCTTAGCAGGCAGCCTCCGCGGGACTCAAATTCGTTCGTTGCAAGCCGCCTATGCCGCACGCGACACTACCCGGTCACCACTTGCGTTGAGACGTTGCCGCTTTCGAAAGCGGCAATGCTGCGTTACGCTTACCGGAGCCGACGCCCTTAATGTGGCCCTTGGGGAGTCAGAGCGTGCTGAAATGGTGTGCCCATTGCCAGCAATTCATCGGCGAGATGCGGCCGTACGCCGACTTCAGCATCACGCACGGGCTGTGCCGGAAATGCTCGGGTGAACAGCCCGATTTGCTCAGCGGCGATGAATATGCCCATGCGGTCGCGCTGCGGGACATCTTTCAGGCGCTGTTTGCCGCGGGTCGCAGGAGCGATTTCGACGCGGCCGGGCCGCTGGTCGACAACGCCATCGCCGTCCATTGCCGGCCGGTCGACATACTCATCGGCATGATCGCGCCGATGCTCTACGAGATCGGCAACGCCTGGGAGCGCGGCACGCTCACCGTCGCGGGCGAGCACGAATTCACCGCCTTCGCCGAGCGGGTAGTCGATCTTGTCGAGGCCAAGATGAGGCAGGCCTGGTCGCAGCCGGCGCGGCATGCAGGCGACGGCTGCTATCTCCTGATGAACGCACCGGGCAATATCCACGTGGTGGGCATTCGCATCCTCGGCCTCTGGCTGCAAAACCAGGGATGGCGGACGCGCCATGTCGACGATCTCACCGTTCTCGATGTCCTGTCCGAGCCGGCGATCGCGGGTGAGCCCAAGACGCTGCTCGTTTCGATCGCCCTACGCGAGCAGTGCGATGCCGTCGCGTCGCTCATCGAGCGCGTGCAAGCATTGCCGGCGCCCAGCCGTCCAGACATTTTCCTCGGCGGCTACGCCGTCAAAACCCACCTGGTGCCGCGGATCCCAGGAGTGAAGCTTGCCGCCGACATCAGCGCACTCGGCCTCGACTGAACGCGGCTAGCTGCGGTTGCGCATCCAGTCGGCCAAGCCCGATATCGCGCGATCGAGGTCCTGTCGCGCGGCAGCGTCGACGACCGTCTCCTCCATCGCGCCGCGCATGCAGAGCAGCCACGCATCGCGCTCGACATCGCCGATGGCAAAACCAATATGCCGCTGCCGCAGCCGCGGATGGCCCTTCTCGGGAGTATAGAGCTTTGGGCCGCCGGTCCATTCGGTGAGATAGCGCTTCAGCACGTCCCTGATCAGGCCGAGATCATCCGCATGCATGGCGCGGATCATCTGCGCCTCCGGCAGCGTGTCCATGCGGTCGTAGAAGCGGTCGACGAGAGCGTCGATCGTGGCGCTGCCGCCGATCCGCTCGAACATGGAGGTGGTGACGTCGCTGGAGGTCATGAGTGGTCCCAAGGCTTATTGCTGTGCCCTGATATAGTGACATTGCGTTTGCCTACAAACTCCGCTGTCGTCCCTGCGAACGCAGGGACCCATAGCCAAAGGGAGGAGTTTGGCGAAGTCTGGTCGTTCGGGATTAGCCGCGATCACAATCGATAGATCGCGCGGTATGGGTCCCTGCGTTCGCAGGGACGACAGCGGAGAGTTTGATTAGGGCGCGCCCTACAGCGCCACGCTGCGCAGCCCAAAGCTGCGGGCTTCGTTCTGCAGCACCGGCCGCACCGCATCGATCAGCCTTGCAGCCGCCGCATCGACCGACAGCCCTGCCGTATCCACCACCGCCGTCGCGCGCGAATACAGCGGTTCGCGGCTCAGCAGGATGTTGCGCAGCTCGGCCATTGCGGAGCGGTCGTCCGCCATCGGGCGAAGATCGCCTTGGCGGCGCACGCGGGCCATGTGCTCCTCGGGCTCGGCCTTCAGCCAGATCGTGTAGAACGACGAGAGGATCTGGTCGAAGGTCAGCGGCTCCGACACGATGCCGCCGCCGGTCGCCAGCACCATCAGCTCGTTGCGCGCGAGCAGCTGTTGCAGCGCTGCCTGCTCCATGCGGCGAAAGCCTTCCTGGCCGTAGAGCGCGATGATCTCGGCGACCGAGAGCCCGTTCTGCTGCTCGACCTCCTTGTTGAGCTCGACGAAGCTCCAGCCGACCTTCTTCGCCAAAATCTTGCCGAGCGTGGATTTGCCGGCGCCGCGCAGGCCGATCAGCGCAATGCCGCAGAACGGTGCTCGCCGCGGCGCTGACGCGCTGCCGCCGGCGAGAACGTCCTTGGCCTGAGCGATCTGCGACGGCGTCGCCTTGCGCAGGAGATCGCGAAACATCTGCCAGTCCGGCGTCGGATCGGCCGAGGGAAGCAGATCTTCCAGATGCGCGCCCATCGCGTCGGAGACGCGGCGCAGCAGCACGATGGAGACATTGCCCTTGCCGCTCTCGAGCTGCGCGATGTAGCGCTCCGAAATTCCCGATACCTTGGCGAGCACCTTGCGCGACATGCCGCGCAGCGCGCGCATGGTGCGCACGCGCTGGCCGAGCTGTTCGAGAAATCGGGATTCGGCGTCGGGACTGTCGGTCATGGACTGCAGATCATGGGCCTTCTTGAGAGGGTGTCCTGCGGCGCATTTTAATGAAACATAGTGCCTGCCGGCATTGACAGCAAGCCGCTGCGGTGTCTTTCTATGAATTATAATTCTAAATTCGGGGGAGAAGTCCGTGAGCGAGGGATCCTATAACGCGGTGACCTGGCTGCTCGACCGCAACGTCGAGGACGGCAGGGGCAGCAAGCTCGTCTTCGACGACACCGTTTCGCGGCTCACCTATGGCGAGCTCCAGCGCGAGACCCGGCGTGCCGCCAACATGCTGCGCCGGCTCGGCGTCCGCCGCGAGGAGCGCGTCGCGATGATCATGCTGGACACGGTCGATTTCCCGATCGTGTTCCTGGGCGCGATCCGCGCCGGCATCGTGCCGGTGCCGCTCAACACGCTGCTGACCGCGGACCAATACGCCTACATCCTCGCCGATTGCCGCGCGCGCGTGCTGTTCGTCTCCGAGGCGCTCTACCCCGTTATCAAGGACGTCGTGGGCCGCATGCCGGATCTCGAGCACGTCGTGGTCTCCGGCGCTAAGCAGAACGGTCACAAGCAGCTTGCTGAAGAGATCGCTGATGAGAGCGACCAGTTCACCACCGCCGCCACGCATCCGGACGAGCCGGCGTTCTGGCTCTATTCGTCCGGCTCGACCGGCATGCCCAAGGGCGTGCGCCATCTGCATTCGAACATGCAGGCGACCGCCGACACCTACGCAAAGCAGGTGCTTGGCATCCGCGAGAGCGACGTCTGCCTGTCTGCCGCAAAACTTTTCTTCGCCTATGGCCTCGGCAATGCGCTGACGTTTCCGATGTCGGTCGGCGCCACCGTGGTGCTGAACAGCGAGCGCCCGACGCCGGCGCGCATGTTCGACCTGATGAACAGGTACAATCCCTCGATCTTCTACGGCGTGCCGACATTGTTCGCGGCGATGCTCAACGACGAGACGATGAAGGCCGAGCGCGGCGGCAAGTCGCTCCGCATCTGCACCTCCGCCGGCGAGGCGCTGCCGGAATCCGTCGGCAACAGCTGGAAGGCGCGCTTCGGCGTCGACATCCTCGACGGCGTCGGCTCGACCGAGCTCTTGCACATTTTCCTGTCGAACGCGCCCGGCGACATCAAATACGGCTCCTCCGGCAAGCCGGTGCCGGGCTATGCGGTGCGGCTCGTCAACGAGGCCGGCCAGGATGTCGCCGACGGCGAGGTCGGCGAGCTCCTGGTCGATGCGCCCTCTGCCGGCGAGGGCTACTGGAACCAGCGCCACAAGAGCCGCCGCACCTTCGAAGGTCCGTGGACCCGCACCGGCGACAAATATGTCCGCGATGGCGAAGGCCGCTACACCTTCTGCGGCCGCGCCGACGACATGTTCAAGGTCTCCGGCATCTGGGTCTCGCCGTTCGAGGTCGAGAGCGCGCTGATCACGCATCCCGCCGTGCTCGAAGCCGCCGTCGTGCCGGAAGCCGATCCGGAAGGCCTGCTGAAGCCGAAGGCCTTCGTCGTGCTGCGCTCGGGCGCGGCGACCACGGACTTGCAGGAGATGCTGAAGGAGCACGTCAAGCAGAAGATCGGCCCGTGGAAATATCCGCGATGGATCGACGTGGTGGAGTCGCTGCCGAAGACCGCGACGGGGAAGATCCAGCGGTTCAAATTGCGCGAGGGCGCGAATTGAGTGGTTCCGTCATTCCGGGGCGCGCGAAGCGCGAACCCGGAATCTCGAGCCTCCAAGACAATCTCGAGATTCCGGATCAACTCGCGCTGCGAGCTGTCCGGAATGACGGAAGGAACGGGAACGACAGCATGACCAACCTCACCCCCACCGGCTTCCTCAGCATCGGCGGCGCCAGCCTCGAATACAAATGGCTTGCCCCGCAGGACGCCGATGCACCGACCATCGTCATGCTGCACGAAGGCCTCGGCTCCGTCGGCCTGTGGGGCGACTTGCCCGAGAAGCTGCAGCAAGCCACCGGCGCCGGCATCTTCGTCTATTCGCGCGCGGGCTACGGCCAGTCGAGTCCGGTCACGCTGCCGCGGCCGCTCGACTACATGCAGCGCGAGGCGCTGGATGTGCTGCCGAAGATCCTCGATGCGATTTCCTTCAAGCGCGGCCTCCTGCTCGGCCATTCCGATGGCGCCTCGATCGCGACGATCTATGCCGGTGCGCATCAGGATCACCGCTTGAACGGCCTCGTGCTGATGGCGCCGCATTTCATCGTCGAGGACATCTCGGTGAAATCCATCGCAGCGATCAAGACGACCTTCGAGACCACCGACCTCAAGGCGAAGCTGGCACGCTGGCACAAGGACGTCGACAACGCCTTTTACGGCTGGAACCGTGCCTGGCTCGATCCGAAATTCCGCGACTGGGACATCTCGGAATACCTCGCCTACATCCGCGTTCCCGTCCTGATCGTGCAGGGCACGGACGACCAATATGGGACACTGCGACAGGTCGATATTGCGCAGGAAGAATGCTACTGTCCGGTAGATTTGAAAATTATTTCAGACGCGGGACATTCCCCGCATCGTGAAGCGCCGGGGGCGACGCTTGACGCTATTGAGCAATTTGCAAAAGCGGCCCTGCGCGACGATCAGGGACTTCAAGGACGCGCCGCATGATCCTGCGGAGGCACATCCATGAATGTGCCTTCGGGTGCGAGCGGCCCGTTACCGTGGCCGCGATGGGCCTATGTGCCGGGCGAGACCGACGGGGTCGACGCGGATTACGAGACGCTTGATTTGGCCAAGGCGCTGGTGCCCCCGGCGTTCCGCGGCTACGTGCCGGCGCGCCATCCGGCGCTGCGCTACGGGCTCGCGCTCAACGACCGCGGCTATTTCTGGGAATCGCAGGAGGTGCTGGAAGCGGTCTGGGCCGCGGCTCCGCAAGGCGGCCGCGAGCGCATTCTGCTGCGCGCCTGCATTCACATCGCCAATGCCAATTTGCGACTGCGCATGCAGCGGCTGCATTCGGCCGCGCGGCTGTTCGGCGATGCGATGGCGGAGCTGCGGGCGCTGAACTCGCGCAAGGCGGCCGCGGGCGGCGACGGCTTTGTCGAGAGCTTCCCCATTCCGGCGCTGACGGCTCTGCTCCAGGCCAAGCTGGGCCGTCCCCAACTCTCCAAGGCGGACTGGATCACCCTCGGCGCCATTGTGCGGTCTCAATAGGCCTCATGAAACAAAGTGCATGCGGCACGCGTTAAGGGCTAGACGCTTTCGAAAAGATGCACTATTGTGCATCTAACGCTACAGCCAAAACGCATAATCAAGCTCAAGGGTGGCCCATGGCCGGGGAAGATCGGCGCCTCGCAGGCGGCGCGACATTCATCGATTTCCAGACCGAACCGTCCCGCTACAAGCACTGGAAGCTCGCGGTCGATGGCGACGTCGCCACCCTGACCATGGACGTCGACGAGAATGGCGGCCTGTTCGAGGGCTATCTGCTCAAGCTCAATTCCTACGATCTCGGGGTCGACATCGAGCTGGCGGACGTCGTCCAGCGCCTGCGCTTCGAACACCCCGAGGTGAAGGTCGTGGTGATGCGCTCGGCCAAGAACCGCGTGTTCTGCGCCGGCGCCAACATCCGCATGCTCGCGGGCTCGACCCATGCCCACAAGGTGAACTTCTGCAAGTTCACCAACGAGACCCGCAACGGCATGGAAGACTCGTCGGAGAATTCCGGCCAGCGCTTCATCACGGTGGTGAACGGCTCGGCCGCCGGCGGCGGTTATGAGCTGGCGCTCGCGACCGACCACATCATCCTTGCCGATGACGGCTCGTCGGCCGTTGCGCTGCCGGAAGTGCCGCTGCTCGCGGTGCTGCCGGGCACCGGCGGCCTCACCCGCGTCGTCGACAAGCGCAAGGTGCGCCGCGACCACGCCGATTTCTTCTGCACTATCGAGGAAGGCGTGAAGGGCAAGCGCGCCGTGCAGTGGCGCCTCGTCGACGAGATCGCGCCGAACTCGAAGCTCGAGGCCAAGATCGCCGAGCGCGCCAACGAGTTCGCGGGCCAATCGAAGCGCAAGGGCAGCGGCAAGGGCATCGCGCTGACGCCGCTCAAGCGGGTCATCGACGAGACCAGCATCCGCTACGGTTTTGTCAGCGTCGACATCGATCGCACGGCGCGCATCGCCACCGTCTCGATCAAGGCGCCCGAGGCCGCGCCGCCGGCCGACATCGACGGCATGATGGCGCAGGGGCCTTCGTTCTGGCCGCTCCAGGTCGCGCGCGAGCTCGACGACGCCATCCTGCATCTGCGCATCAACGAGCTCGAGATCGCGATGCTCGTCTTCAAGAGCCATGGCGACCGCGCCCATGTGCTGGCATCCGATGCCTTCCTCGAAGCCAACAAGGCGCACTGGCTGGTCAATGAAATCAGGCACTATTGGAAGCGCGTGCTGAAGCGCATCGACGTCACCTCGCGCACGCTGGTGACGCTGGTCGAGCCCGGCTCCTGCTTTGCTGGCACGCTCGCCGAGCTCGTCTTCGCCGCCGACCGCTCCTATATGCTGATCGGCACGCGCCAGGGCGACAATCGTCCGCCGCCGTCGATCGAGTTGTCGGCCATGAACTTCGGTCCGTATCCGATGAGCCACGGCCTGACCCGGCTGGAATCGCGCTTCCAGGCCGATCCGTCCGACGTCGAGCGTGCGGAAGCCACCCTGGGCACCGCGCTCGACGCCGAGCAGGCGGAAGAACTCGGCCTCGTCACCTTCGCGCTCGACGACATCGACTGGGACGACGAAGTTCGTGTCTTCCTCGAGGAGCGCGCCAGCTTCTCGCCCGACAGCCTCACCGGCATGGAAGCCAGCCTGCGCTTCGTCGGCCCCGAGACGATGGAATCAAAAATCTTCGCGCGCCTCACCGCGTGGCAGAACTGGATCTTCCAGCGCCCGAACGCGGTCGGTGAGGAAGGCGCACTGCGCCGCTACGGCAGCGGCCAGAAGCCGAAATTCGATATGACGCGGGTTTGATGACTCTCGCGTCCCGGGCGCGCTGCGGCACGAAGTGACGCTGCGCAGAACCGGGACCCACAGGACCAGACATAGGTCCCGGCTCAGCAGTGCAGCACTTCGCGCCGCACTGCGTCCGGGACACGAGACAGATCAAGGAGCACGGCCATGAACATAAACATCATGAACGTCGACTACTCGACCAAGATTCCCAACAACGTCAATCTTGCCGAAGACCGCCAGGTGCTGAAGGCGCTGGAAGGCTGGCATCCCGGCTATATGGATTGGTGGAGCGACATGGGGCCGGAAGGCTTCCAGGAGTCGCTGGTGTATCTGCGCACCGCCTATTCCGTGGACCCGCGCGGCTGGGCCAAGTTCGATTATGTCCGCATGCCCGACTATCGCTGGGGCATCCTGCTTGCGCCGCAGGAGGAAAATCGCGTCGTTCCGTTCGGCGAGCATTTCGGCGAGCCGGCGTGGCAGGAAGTCCCGGGCGAGTATCGCGCCATGCTGCGCCGCCTGATCGTGATCCAGGGCGACACCGAGCCGGCTTCCGTCGAGCAGCAGCGCCACCTCGGCAAGACCGCGCCCTCGCTCTACGACATGCGCAACCTGTTCCAGGTCAACGTCGAGGAAGGCCGCCATCTCTGGGCGATGGTCTACCTGCTCCAGAAGTACTTTGGCCGCGACGGCCGCGAGGAAGCGGATGACTTGCTGCGCCGTCGCTCGGGCGATGCCGATGCCCCGCGCATGCTGGGAGCCTTCAACGAGGCGACGCCGGACTGGCTGTCCTTCTTCATGTTCACCTATTTCACCGACCGCGACGGCAAGATGCAGCTGCACTCGCTCGCGCAGTCGGGCTTCGATCCCCTATCGCGCACCTGCCGTTTCATGCTGACGGAAGAGGCGCACCACATGTTCGTCGGCGAGACCGGCATCACCCGCGTCGTGCAGCGCACTTGTGACGCGATGCGCGAAGCCGGCATCACCGATCCCACCGACATCGCCAAGGTTCGCGCGCTCGGCGTGATCGACCTGCCGACGATCCAGAAGAAGCTAAACCTGCACTATACGCTGTCGCTCGACCTGTTCGGCTCGGAGGTCTCGACCAACGCGGCCAACGCCTTCAACACCGGCATCAAGGGCCGTTATCACGAGACCCAGATCGACGACGATCACCAGCTCAAGAACGCTACCTATCCGGTGCTCAAGTTCATCAACGGCGAGATCAAGCTGGTCGACGAGCCGGCGCTGACCGCTCTCAACATGCGCCTGCGCGACGATTACAGCCAGGACTGCGTCAAGGGCATGCTGCGCTGGAACAAGGTGATCTCGACGGCGGGCTATGATTTCAAGCTGACGCTGCCGAACGTCGCCTTCCACCGCCACATCGGCGAGTTCAAGGACGTGCACGCGACGCCCGACGGCATCTTGATCGACGATGCCATCTGGGCGAAGCGCAAGGATGAGTGGCTGCCCTCGACCGCCGACGGCGACTTCATCACCTCGCTGATGCAGCCCGTCACCGAGACCGGCAAGTTCGCCTCCTGGATCTCGCCGCCGAAGGTCGGCATCGACAACAAGCCCGGCGATTTCGAGTACGTGAAGATCGAGTCGTAAGCGGGACGAGCGCTCGCGCCACACGAATGCTGTCATCACCCGCCTTGTGCGCAATTGCGCACTGGAGCGGGTGATCCAGTATTCCAGAGACGGCTGTGCTTTGGCCGAGAGGCCGCGGCGTACTGGATGCCCCGGTCAAGCCGGGGCATGACAGTGGGTGTGAGGCTCGCTCCGTGCTGATGCGCGCCGCCTACCCCGCAATCTCCAGTCCCGCATTCGCGTATACCACGCCGCCATCGACGGCGATGGTGTTGCCGACCACGTAATCACCCGCGCGCGAGGCGAGGTAGATCGCCACGCCGGCCATGTCCTCATCGGTTCCGATACGCCGCGCCGGAATGCGCTTGGCGACCTCGTCCGCATGGTCGCGCGCGGCGCGGTTCATGTCGGACTTGAACGCGCCCGGCGCGATCGCGGTGACGTTGATGTTGTCCTTGATCAGCTTCGTCGCCATGCGCCGCGTCAGATATGGATCACGGCGGCCTTGCTGGCGGCGTAGGAATAGGTCTCGCTGGGATTGACGAAGATGCCGTCGACCGAGGCGATGTTGATCACCTTGGCGGGCCGCTCGTGCGAGGCCGCGGCGCGCAGCGGCTTTGCCAGCGCCTTGGTCAGGAAGAACAGCGACTTGACGTTGAGGTCCATCACCTTGTCCCAGCCGCTTTCGGGGAATTCGTCGAACTCCGCGCCCCAGGCCGCACCCGCATTGTTGACGAGGATGTCGAGCTTCGGCTCCAGCTTGATGATTTCGGAGGCCAGCCTGTCGCAGCCTTCGATGGTCGAGATATCGATCGGCAGCGCGATGCATTCGCCGTCATATTGGGCGGAGAGCTCTTTCGCCGTGGCCTCGCAGGGACCGGCCTTGCGCGCGGTGATGTAGACCTTCGCCGCGCCTTGGGCGAGGAAGCCCGCCGCGATCATCTTGCCGATGCCGCGCGACCCGCCGGTCACGAGCGCGACACGGCCTTTGAGCGAGAACAGATCGTTGAACATGGTGCCTCCCTTGGTTGTCGACGTTTTGAGCGCGGCGGAGAGGGGAGTCAATCTCCGCCGTCGCTGTTGCGGAGCGGTTCTCAGGATGAGGTCTGAGTGATGGATCAGGCCGCGGCGATCCGGCGAAAGCCGTTCCACATCGCGGTCGCGGCGCCCGAGGTCAGCACCGGCAAAATTCGCGCGTCCTGGTAATTGCCGTTGAGCGAGACGCGCGGCAGCGCGGTCATTTGGCCGGCATTTTCTGCGAACAGCATGCCGGGCCGGGTCGTCACCGCGGTCTTGAAGCCGGCCGATGCGGCGAGAGCGAATTCGCGGTCGCCCGCCGCTTCGCGGTCGCCATAGGGGTAGGCGAAGTGCAGCACGGTACGGCCGAGCGCCTGCTCGATCCGCGCGCGGCTTACCGCCATCTCCTGTGCGGCGATCTCCTCGTTCTGCCTGGCGAGATTGCAATGGCTGATGGTGTGCGCGCCGATCGTGACCAGCGGATCGGCGGCAAATGCCTTCACCTCGTCCCAGGACAGGCACAGGCTGCGGCACAGTGCGGCCATGTCGACGTCGTATCTGGCGCAGAGCGCCTCGATCTCGCGCTTGAGATCATGTTCGCTCGGCAACGCGCGCAGCCAATCGTGCAGGCGGTCGAACGCCATTTGTTTTGCGGCTGGGGTCGTTGCGTCCAGCCGCAGCGCGGAATTGCCGATCTGGATGTCGATCTGTTCGGCCTTGGCGATGACGGCCTCCAGCGCGGTCCACCACAGACGTCCGGTGCCCTCGGCAAACTCGCTCGCGATATAGACGGCCAAGGGCGCGTCAAATTCGCGCAGAACCGGCAGCGCGAATTCGAGATTGTCGCGGTACCCGTCATCGAGGGTGAAGGCGGCGAAGGGGCGGGTGAACCGGCCCTGCACCAGCCGCTCATGCAGCTCGTCCATGCTGACGATGTCGATCCCGCGCGAGCGCAAATGGCTCAGCGTGGCGCGCAGGAAATCGGGAGTGACTTCGAGATGCCGGTTCGGCTGGAACGCGGCCTCGCGGGCCGGCCGCACATGGTGCAGCATGAAAATGGCGCCGACGCCCGACAAGAGCGGGCGCAGCAGGTGGTGCGCCCCGCTGAAATAGAGTGCCCCCAGCCCGGCGCGGATGACGTTGTTTCGGAGTTGTTTCATGACCGGCTGGCGAACTCTGGCATTCCACTTTCAACTTACGGAAGAACCCTTGAAGAAAAAGTTATTCCAATTGTCGACGCATGGCCTTCGGAAGGGCATCATTTCCGGTTTGACAGCCCGCCAAGGGTTTGTTTTGTCTCCGGTTCCAGAGTTCGGGTCGTTGAATGCAGAAGCTTTTCAGATGGGCCAGCAAATGGTGGCCAGGGCTGATTCCCCTGGCCGTCATGTGGGGATTTGCGGCCTGGAATAATACCTTGCCGGTCGAGGCGGACCTGTCCGCCCGCAGCTCGGCGGCACTCAAGGAGACCGTGCTGGACAAGACCCGGATCGCGGTGGACGGCCGGGACGTCAGCCTGGCCGCGGATGCCTTTTCCGAGGAGGGGCGCCGCGATGCCGTGATGGCGGTCGAACTCGTCCCGGGCGTGCGCCTGGTCGACGACCGGACCCGCCTTGTTCCCGAAGCGACGCCCTTCGTCTGGAATGCCGAGCGTGACGTGGTGCGGGTGACGCTGTCCGGTTCCGCGCCCCTGCCGTCGATGAAGGCGCGCCTGACCGAGGCCGCGCGCAAGGAGGTCGCCGGGACCGAGGTCGCCGATCAGATGGGCCTCGCGCGCGGCGCGCCGCCGCGGTTCGAGGCCGCCGCGATGCTGCTGCTCGACCAGATCGGCAAGCTCAAGGACGGCAAGATCACGATCACCGACACCAAGGTCAATCTGTCGGGCATGGCGCGCGATCTCGGCGGCCGTGAGGCGATCGCGGCCGCGCTCAAGAACCTGCCCGAGGGCTTTTCGGTCGCCGCCAACGATGTCAAGGCGCCGCCCTACATCTTCCAGGCCTACAAGGATCCGGTTGCAGCGACCGTGACGCTGACGGGCTACGTGCCCGACAACAGCGTGCACGCGGCCATTGCAACGAGTGCCTCGCGAAAGTTCTTCACCGAAAAGGTCGTCGACAATCTCAAGGCCAGCGTTGGCGCACCCGGCTCTTTCAATACTGCCGTGGTCGCAGCGCTCGGCGCGTTGTCGCGCCTGTCGACCGGTACGCTCGTGGTGTCCGATCGCGAGGTGAAGCTGTCGGGCGATGCGCTCTATGAGGGGGCCGCCAACGACATCCGCGCAGGCCTCGGCAAGGACTTCCCGAAGAACTGGCAGTACAAGCCGGAGATTACGGTGAAGCCTGCCGCGGGCCCGGTCGACGGCACCGTCTGCCAGCAATTGTTCTCGGAGCTCCTGAACAAGGGCAAGATCCGCTTCGCAACGAAACGCGCCGACATCGACCCGGATTCCGCCGGTATTCTCGACCATCTGATCGAGACGGCGCTGCGCTGCCCCACCACCAATATCGAGGTGGCCGGCCACACCGATGCCGACGGTGAGGACTCCTTCAACCAGGCCCTCTCGGAGAAGCGTGCGCAGGCCGTGATCGACTATCTGGTCAAGGCCGGGCTGCCGGTGACCCGCTTCACTCCGGTCGGCTATGGCGCCACGCAGCCCCTCGCCGGCAATGACACCGACGAAGGCAAGGCGCAGAACCGCCGCATCGAATTTCTGGTGAGGTGACGATGCCCTATCTCGTCTCGTTCCATCTGGGCTGGCTGATCGGCTCGCTGCTGCTGGGCTTTTGCATGGGCTGGATCTCGGTGGTCCAGCGCGGCAACGGCACTTCGAAGGTGACCGCGCGCTGGCTCGCCTTGCTTGCCGTCGCCCTGGTCGCAGCCTCCTTCACACATGCGGTGCCCGGCCGCTTCGGCTATTGGCTCGATCTCGGGCTGGTCATGTTCGCCTGCTACCTCGTCGGCTGCACCATCGGCGCCTGGCTGCGCGACAGGGTGGTATCGCGGAGCCAGCCGGCGGCCTGAGCCCTTGGGCTCGGTGAGAGATCGACAGTCGCCGCCGCGACGCATCGGAAAGTTTGGTTCGGGTGATTTGGGTGAGGCGGCCATCGCTCTCTCGCTCCCTCCCCCCTTTGCTGGGGAGGGGAATGCACCTCCATTGGGGCGCCGAACGAGACACAACCCTTTCGATCCAACCTTGCGATAACGGCCTGACCGGCAAGCAAATTGCCGAACGATCAGAATGCGCTTGACATCAATACGTACGTACGTATTATTCTCCGATGCCAAAGCCCTCACTCAAAGACGCCATCCTCGATGCCGGCCTGAAGGTCATGTTCAGGACCGGCTATCACGGCACCAGCGTGCGCGACGTCACTGCTGCGGCAGGCGCGCCGCAGGGGTCCTTCACCAACCATTTTCGCTCCAAAGAGGTATTCGCCTCCGAGGTGCTCGACCGCTACTTCGACACCACGAGGGGATTGGTCGCGGAGGCGCTCGATGACACCTCGCTGACGCCGCGCGCGCGGCTGCGCCGCTATCTCGACATCATCACCGGCCGGCTCGAGGCCGACGGCTATGGCCGCGGCTGCCTGATCGGCGATCTCAGCCTGGAGGCATCAGCCAGCAGCGAAATGCTGCGCGCGCGTCTCGCCGAAATCTTCGCCGAATGGCGCGCGCCGTTCGCCGCCTGCATCAGGGACGCCCAGACGTGCAGCGAGATCGCATCCGATTTCGCGCCCGAAGAGCTTGCTGATTTCCTGCTCGCGTCCTGGCAGGGCGCGATCCTGCGCATGAAGGTCGACCGCAATCCCAACGCCCTCGAACGTTTCAAGACCATCGCCTTTCAAACCGTCTTCAGGGAGCTGACATGAGCAAGCCAACTGAAATCGAGATTCTCCAAGCGTCTGTGCTGGGAAGCACGATGGCCTATCGCGAGGCGGGAGATCGCGATGCGCCCGCTGCCCTGTTCCTGCACGGCAACCCGACGTCGTCGCATATCTGGCGCAACATCCTGCCGCTTGTATCGCCGGTCGCACATTGCATCGCGCCCGATCTCGTCGGCTTCGGCCAATCCGGCAAGCCCGACATCGGCTATCGCTTCGTCGACCACGTCCGCTATCTCGATGCATTCATCGAACAGCGCGGCATCAAATCGGCCTATCTTGTCGCGCAGGACTGGGGCACCGCGCTCGCGTTCCATCTCGCCGCGCGCCGGCCGGATTTCGTGCGCGGCCTTGCCTTCATGGAGTTCATCCGCCCGATGCCGACCTGGCGGGACTTTCACCACACCGAGGTCGCGGAGGAGCAGGACCACGCCGAGGCGGCGAGGGCGGCGTTCCGCAAATTCAGGACGCCGGGCGAGGGCGAAGCGATGATCCTCGAGGCGAACGCGTTCGTCGAACGCGTGCTACCCGGTGGCATCGTCCGCAAGCTCGGCGAGGACGAGATGGCGCCTTACCGTGCGCCATTCCCCACGCCGGAGAGCCGCCGGCCCGTTCTCGCCTTCCCCCGCGAACTGCCGATCGCAGGCGAGCCTGCCGACGTCTACGAGACGCTCCAATCCGCGCATGCCGCGCTCGCTGCATCGTCCTGTCCGAAGCTGTTGTTCTCGGGCACGCCCGGTGCGCTCGTTGCGCCCGAATTCGCCGAGCGGTTCGCAGCCTCGCTGAAGCACTGCGCATTGGTCCGCCTCGGACCCGGCCTGCACTTCCTCCAGGAGGATCACCCCGAGGCGATCGGCCGCTCTGTCGCAGGCTGGATCGCCGGCATCGAAGCCGTGCGCCAGCAGCGCGCTGCCTGAAGGTGGGCGAGATGGCTGATGTGACCATCATCTATTGCCGCCCCTGCGGCTACGAGAGGCGCGCCAAGGACGCCGCTGCTGCGCTGCAGCAGCATCTGACGCCGGAGCCGTCTCTCGTGCCCGGCAAAGGTGGGATCTTCTAGGTCAAGGTCGGCGACAGCCGCAGCAAGGGTCACTTTCCCGGTACCGACGAAATCGTAGCCGCCGTTACTTCCGCGTGGCGCTGATCCGGGACGGAATCTGACCGCCTCCTGAGGCCGCGGCCGTCGCCGCGGCCTTTCGGCCCACCTGAAATCCCTGAACAACAGCGCCAATCACCCCTCTTTCGCCAGGCGGCGGCCGCCCATAGATTGACGTCGGCTTAAGTCGTGACGGAACATTGTGCGGCCGAAATCATCAAAACTTCATGGCGACTGCGCAGGATTGCCATGGAGATTCGCGTCGGTCTTGCCGCCGAAAGCGCCAATCCGTGCATCAGGAGCTCGCAACCCTGCCTAAAATATTGAAGGCACGAGTTTTTGTTCGAATTGCTGAATTCCACTCCGCCGCAAAACGCGCTAGTGGAAGGGCATGGGGCATGCGCGATGCCGGAGCCGGCGGCAAGGGTTCGTTGAATGCCTGTGCGTCGTCCGCCTGTCCGCCGGCCACCCCGGCCGCTGAAGCGTTGTTCGAGGTCTAGATGCTGGAAGCCATACGCAGGGCGACGACGTTTCTGCGCCAGAAGCAAGTCCTGCATAAGCTTGGAGTTGTGATCAGCGTCGCGGTCATCGGCATCGCTTGCTATGTGCTCTACCACATGCTGCGGGGCATCGACGTCAACGAGGTCCTCGAAGCGATCAAGAGTACCGAGCCGAGCCAGATTGCGATGGCTGCGCTGTTCGTGGCCGCGGGCTATTTCACCCTGACCTTCTACGATCTGTTCGCGGTGCGCGCGATCGGCCACGCCCATGTGCCCTACCGCATCAATGCGCTCGCCGCCTTCACCAGCTATTCGATCGGCCACAATGTCGGCGCCAGCGTCTTCACCGGCGGCGCGGTGCGCTACCGCATCTATTCGGCCTATGGCCTGAACGCGATCGACGTCGCAAAGATCTGCTTTCTCGCCGGCCTGACCTTCTGGCTCGGCAATGCCGCGGTGCTCGGCCTCGGTATCTCCTACCATCCGGAAGCCGCAGCCTCGATCGACCAGCTTCCGCCCTGGCTGAACCGGATGCTGGCGATGATGATCATCGTTGGGCTGGTCGCCTATGTGGTCTGGGTCTGGACCCAGCCGCGGGTGGTCGGCCGCGGGCCCTGGACCGTGGTGCTGCCGGGCGGCCCGCTGACGCTGCTCCAGATCGCCATCGGCATCATCGATCTCGGCTTCTGTGCGCTCGCGATGTACGTGCTGGTCCCGGACGAGCCCAATCTCGGCTTCGTCGTGGTGGCGGTGATCTTCGTCTCGGCGACGCTGCTCGGCTTCGCCAGCCACTCGCCGGGAGGGCTCGGCGTGTTCGATGCCGCCATGCTGGTCGGCCTCTGGCAGATGGATCGCGAGGAACTGCTGGGTGGGATGCTCCTGTTCCGCGTCCTCTATTATCTCTCCCCCTTCGTCATATCTGTAATCTTGCTGACGTTTCGCGAGGTTATAATCGGCGCTCGATCGAAGCGCTTGCAGCAGGCGGCGCTCAAGCTCGACCCCGGCCCGGCGCGTGAAGCCGCCTATGTGAGAGAGCGCAGCGACAGCGGCGCCTGACCGGCGCATCCCCTTAGGAGAAGCCCGCCCCGATGGCGATCGACGCCCCATCTTCTCCCTCGGCGCAGCCCTGGTCCGACCGGCTGCGGCACTCGACCGTTATCCTGATCGCCGCGGCGCTGGCGCTGTCGGTGGTGGTCTCGCTCGGCGAATTGTCAGTGATGCGGGCGGCGACGGTATTCCTCTGCATCGCAGCCGCGGCGCTGATCCCCTGGCGCCTGCACGACAATGCCGCCTCGCGCGACGACACCCGCCGCGTCAACCCGGTCGAGAGCGCGGCGGTGGCCGCGGTCGTCGCCGGCATGCCGGATCCGGCCGTGCTGCTCGACCGCGCCGGGCGCGTCATCCATCTCAATGCCGCCGCCGCCCAGCTGGCGCCGGCGCTGCGCAAGAACGAGCTCGCCCAGTTCGCGCTGCGCTCGCCGGAGATCATCACCGCGCTGCGTGAATCGATCGCCACCACCGAACCGCGGCGCGCGACCTATCTCGACCATGTCCCGGTCGACCGCTGGATGGAGCTGATCATCACGCCGGTGCCGGTGCCGACCTCCTTCGGCGGCGCCGACAAATGCATGCTGATGACCTTCCACGACCAGACGCCGCTGCGCCGGGTCGAGGAGATGCGCGCGGACTTCGTCGCCAATGCCAGCCACGAGCTGCGCACGCCGCTTGCCGCGCTGTCGGGCTTCATCGACACGCTCCAGGGCCAGGCCAAGGACGATCCCAAGGCGCGCGAGCGGTTCCTCGGCATCATGCACAACCAGGCGACCCGGATGGCGCGCCTGATCGACGATCTGCTCTCGCTGTCGCGGGTCGAGCTGTCGGCCCATGTGCGGCCCGACACCCTGGTCGACCTGCTGCCGATCATCTTCCAGGTCGCCGACGGGCTCGAGCCGCTGGCGCGGGAGCGCCAGGTCGAGGTCGAAACCCATCTGCCCGAGACCCCGGTGATGATCGCGGGCGACCGCGAGGAGTTGCTCCGCCTGTTCGAGAACCTGATCGAGAACGCACTCAAATACGGGGCGTCGGGCGGACGTGTCATCGTGTCGCTGGCCGCGGCGGCAGCCACTGATGGAACTCAGGAAATCCGGGTCATGGTGCGCGATTTCGGCCCCGGCATCGCGCCCGAGCACCTGCCGCGACTGACCGAGCGGTTCTACCGGGTCGACGTCGGCGACAGCCGCTCGCAGGGCGGGACGGGGCTCGGATTATCGCTGGTGAAACATATTCTTAACCGCCATCGCGGCCGGCTTTTGATCGAGAGCGTGCCAAAGCAGGGCGCCGTTTTCACGGCCTGTTTTCCCCAAGCGAAGACCGCGGCTTCGACTTGATATTCAAGCGATTTCAATCGCTTGGATGTGTCATCCAGCTGTCACGAAACCTTCGTAAAAGCACAGCCGACCGCTCCTAAAGGGGCGGCACGGGGAGCGCGATCGGGCGCGGATGGCGCTTCGCTCCCCTGTATGGAGACCACCATGAATTTCATCAAAACGATCGTCGCTGCCGGCTTGGTCGCCGCATCGGCGACGGCGGCTTTTGCTGCCGACATTACGGGTGCCGGTGCGACGTTCCCGTTCCCGATCTATTCCAAGTGGGCTGACGCCTACAAGAAGGAGACCGGCAACGGTCTGAACTACCAGTCGATCGGCTCCGGCGGCGGCATCAAGCAGATCCAGGCCAAGACCGTGACCTTCGGCGCCAGCGACGCGCCGCTCAAGGCCGAGCAGCTCGAGAAGGACGGCCTCGTCCAGTGGCCGATGGTGATGGGCGCCATCGTTCCGGTCGTCAACATCGAGGGCGTGAAGCCCGGCGAGCTGGTGTTCGACGGCGAGACCCTGGCCAGCATCTATCTCGGCAAGATCACCAAGTGGGACGACGCCGCGATCAAGAAGCTCAATCCGAACGTGAAGCTGCCGTCGGACGCGATCACCGTGGTCCGCCGCTCGGATGGTTCGGGCACCACCTTCAACTTCACCAACTACCTCTCCAAGGCCAGCGCGGACTGGAAGAGCAAGGTCGGTGAGGGCACCGCGGTCGAGTGGCCGGTCGGCGTCGGCGCCAAGGGCAACGAAGGCGTGTCGGGCAACATCAGCCAGACCAAGAACTCGATCGGCTACGTCGAGTACGCCTATGCCAAGCAGAACAAGCTGACCTACACTGGTCTCGTCAACAAGGCCGGCAAGCCCGTGCAGCCGACGGTCGAGGCCTTCCAGGCCGCGGCTTCCAACGCCGACTGGGCCAAGGCTCCCGGCTACTACGTCATCCTGACCGACCAGCCCGGCGACAAGTCCTGGCCGATCACGGCGGCGACCTTCATCCTCATGCACAAGGATGCCACCGACAAGGCAGCCTCGCAGGAAGCCATCAAGTTCTTCCGCTGGGCCTTCAAGAGCGGCGGCAAGGCGGCTGAAGAGCTCGACTACATCCCGATGCCGGACCCGGTCGTCCAGCTGATCGAGAAGACCTGGGCTGCCGAGATCAAGAGCTAAGCGCTCTTGTCCCGGACTGGGCGCCGGGGTCTGACAAGACCTCCGCTCCGGATCGGCCTCGCGCCGCATCCGGAGCGTAAGACCAACAACAAGACCGACAACAAGCGTATATCAAACGGGCACAGGGGATCGGCGTGGCAGAGATGGCCGTTCAGAGCGATGTAATCGACGACGCCGGACCTTATGATCGCGCCAAGGCCTTGAGCGCCTTCAAGCTCGGCGACGTGACCTTCTACTGGATCACGCGGCTCTCCGCGATCTCCGTGCTGCTGATCCTCGGCGGCATCATCATTTCGCTGATCGTCGGCGCCTTCCCGGCGATGAAGGAATACGGCCTCTCCTTCCTGTGGACGCAGCGCTGGGCGCCGTCCGCCGATCCGCCGGTGCTCGGCGCGCTCGGACCGATGTACGGCACGCTCGTGACCTCCTTCATCGCGATGCTGATCGCCATTCCCGTGGGTCTCGGCATTGCGATCTTCCTCACCGAGCTCTGCCCGCAATGGCTGCGCCGCCCGATCGGCATGGCGATCGAGCTGCTCGCCGGCATCCCCTCGATCATCTACGGCATGTGGGGCTTCTTCGTGCTGGGCCCGTTCCTGGCCAACACTTTCCAGCCCTTCATGATCAAGATCTTCGACGGCGTCCCCGTGCTGGGCGCCATCTTCGCAGGTCCCCCGTCCTATCTCAGCCTGTTCAACGCCGCGCTGATCCTCGCGATCATGGTGCTGCCCTTCATCACCTCGATCTCGGTCGACGTGTTCAAGACGGTGCCGCCGGTGCTGAAGGAAGCCGCCTACGGCGTCGGCTGCACCACCTGGGAAGTCGTCCGCAGCGTGGTGATCCCCTATACCCGCGTCGGCGTCATCGGCGGCGTCATGCTGGCGCTGGGCCGCGCGCTCGGCGAGACCATGGCCGTGACCTTCATCATCGGCAACTCGTTCCGCATCTCCTCCTCGATCTTTGCCCCGGGCACCACGATCTCGGCGGCGATCGCATCCGAGTTCGCCGAGAGCGACGGCCTGCACCAGTCCGGCCTGATCCTGCTCGGCCTGCTGCTGTTCGTGCTGACGTTTTTCGTGCTCGCAGCGGCGCGGTTGATGCTGATGCGGCTGGAAAAGAAGGCGGGGAACTAGCGCCATGAACCCGATCTATTCACGCCGCCGCCGCAAGGATATCGTCGTTCGCGGTCTCTGCATGGCCGCCGCCGCCTTCGGTGTCACCTGGCTTGCGCTGATCCTGATCACGCTGCTCTACAACGGCATCGCCGGTCTGAACCTGGAGATCTTTGTCGCGGACACTCCGCCTCCGGGCTCGACCGAAGGCGGCCTGCGCAACGCCATCGTCGGTTCGATCATCATGACCGTGCTCGGCGTCGGTATCGGCGCGCCGCTCGGCCTGTTTGCCGGCACCTATCTTGCCGAGTACGGCCGCAACGATCGCCTGACCTCGGTGATCCGCTTCATCAACGACATCCTCCTGTCGGCGCCCTCGATCATCATCGGCCTGTTCATCTATGGTGCGGTGGTGGTGCCGATGCGCGGCTTCTCGGCGATCGCAGGCGCGCTCGCACTCGCGGTCATCGTCATCCCGGTGGTGCTGCGCACCACCGAGGACATGTTGCTGCTGGTGCCGAACGCGCTGCGTGAGGCGGCGTCCGCGCTCGGCCTGCCGCGCTCGCTGGTGATCAAGCGCATCGCTTATCGTGCCGCGCGTTCCGGCCTCATCACCGGCGTGCTGCTCGCGACCGCCCGCGTCGCCGGCGAGACCGCGCCGCTCCTCTTTACTGCGCTGTCGAACCAGTTCTTCAGCCTCGGCCTGAACAAGACGATGGCGAACCTGCCGGTCACCATCAACAACTTCGTCCAGAGCCCCTACGCCTATTGGAAGCAGCTCGCCTGGAGCGGCGCGCTGCTGATCACGATTACCGTGCTTGCCCTGAACATTGGCGCGCGCATCCTTGGCGCCGAGAGGACCGCAAAATGAGTGAGCTTTCCGTATCGATGAGCGCGGCCGGTGGTTTGCCGCAGGCGCCGGTGTTGCCCGAGGCTCCGGCCAAGGTGACGGTGCGCAACCTGAACTTCTATTATGGCGAGCACCACGCGCTGAAGAACATCAATCTGGCGCTCGGGACCAACCGAGTCACGGCGTTCATCGGCCCGTCGGGCTGCGGCAAGTCCACCCTGCTGCGCATCTTCAACCGGATGTACGATCTCTATCCGGGCCAGCGCGTCACCGGTCAGCTCATGCTCGACCAGACCAACATCCTCGACCCCAAGCTGGACCTCAATCTGCTGCGCGCCCGCGTCGGCATGGTGTTCCAGAAGCCGACGCCGTTCCCGATGACGATCTACGAGAACATCGCCTTCGGCATCCGTCTCTACGAGAAGATCTCGAAGTCCGAGATGGACGACCGCGTCGAGAAGGCGCTGCGCGGCGGCGCGCTGTGGAACGAGGTCAAGGACAAGCTCAACGCCTCCGGCCTGTCGCTCTCCGGCGGCCAGCAGCAGCGCCTCTGCATCGCCCGCACGGTCGCGGTGCGGCCCGAGGTGATCCTGTTCGACGAGCCCTGCTCGGCGCTCGACCCGATCTCGACCGCCAAGGTCGAGGAGCTGATCCAGGAGCTGTCCGAGAACTACACGATCGCGATCGTCACCCACAACATGCAGCAGGCGGCGCGCGTCTCCGACAAGACCGCCTTCATGTATCTCGGCGAGCTGATCGAGTTCGACGACACCAGCAAGATCTTCACGTCGCCGACCGACCGGCGCACGCAGGATTACATCACCGGCCGGTTCGGCTGAGGAGACGGAACATGGGTTCTGAACATACCGCAAAGGCCTTCGACACCGACCTCCAGGAGCTCACGCGCCTGGTCGCCGAGATGGGCGGCATCGCCGAGCGCATGATCGTCGACTCCGTCGACGCCCTGATCCGCCGCGACGTCGCGCTCGGCCAGCGCGTCGTGACCATCGATGCCGAGCTCGACGCGCTCCAGAAGAAGATCGAGGAGCGCGCCGTGCTCACCATCGCGCGCCGCCAGCCGATGGCGGTGGATCTGCGCGAAATCGTCGGCGCCATGCGCGTCGCGACCGATCTCGAGCGGATCGGCGACCTCGCCAAGAACATGGGCAAGCGCGTTGCGGCGCTGGAGACCGATTTCCACCCGCTCAAGCTGTTCCGCGGCCTGGAGCACATGACCGACCTCGTGCAGCAGCAGGTCAAGTCGGTGCTGGACGCCTATGCCGCGCACGATCTGCCCGCGGCGATGGCGGTGTGGAAGGGCGACGAGGAAGTCGACGCCATCTGCACCTCGCTGTTCCGCGAGCTGCTCACCTACATGATGGAGGATCCGCGCAACATCTCGTTCTGTATCCACCTGATGTTCTGCGCCAAGAACATCGAGCGCATCGGTGACCACGCCACCAACATTGCCGAGACCGTGTTCTACATGATCGAGGGCCAGGCGATCACCGACAAGCGGCCGAAGGGCGACATGACGACCTTCGCCACGACGGTCCCGAACACTTAAGGAGCGACGACACCATGGGCGCACGCATTATGGTGGTTGAGGACGAGGAAGCTCTCACCGAGCTTCTCCGCTACAACCTCGAAGGCGACGGCTATGACGTCGAGACGGTGATGCGCGGCGACGACGCCGACACCCGCCTCAAGGAGCACATCCCCGATTTGATCGTGCTCGACTGGATGCTGCCGGGCCTCTCCGGCATCGAGCTGTGCCGGCGGCTGCGCACCCGGCCCGAGACCAAGCAGCTCCCGATCATCATGCTCACCGCGCGCGGCGAGGAGAGCGAGCGGGTGCGGGGTCTTGCGACCGGCGCCGACGACTACATCGTCAAGCCGTTCTCGGTGCCGGAGCTGCTGGCACGCGTGAAGGGCCTGCTCAGGCGCGCCAGCCCGGAGCGGCTCGCCACCGTGCTCGCCTATGGCGACATCGAGCTCGACCGCGACAAGCGCCGCGTGGCGCGCTCGGGCCGGCCGATCGATCTCGGCCCGACCGAATATCGCCTGCTGGAGTTCTTCCTGGAGCATCCCGGCCGCGTGTTCTCGCGCGAGCAGCTGCTCGACAGCGTCTGGGGCCGTGACATCTACATCGATGAGCGCACCGTCGACGTCCATATCGGCCGCCTGCGCAAGCTGCTCAATCTCGGCCGCGAGCAGGACCCGATCCGCACCGTCCGCGGCGCGGGCTACGCACTGGATGATCGCTTTGCGAAGGCGGAGCAGGCGTAAGGTCCGCTGCAAGCCGGCAAACAAAAAGCGCGCCGGGTGGCGCGCTTTTTTCTTGCTCGATCGTCCCGGCTCTGTGCCGGGACAGGGTTGTCTGGAACTGTACTCAGCGCGGACCCGGCTTCGCCGGCGCGCGCCGGCGATCGGCCGCGGGCTGATACGCCACGCGCGAGTGCTGGGCGCAGTAGGGCAGGCCGGAGAGCGCCTTGCCGCCGCAGAAGAAGAAATCCGGGCTCGAGGGATCGCCGACCGGCCAGTGGCAGGTGGCCTCGTTCAGCTCCAGCAGCGACAGCCGCTGGCTCATCGGCACGACGTTGTCGTAGGTGACCGGTTCGGCCTCGACCTCGACTTCGAAGGCTTGTGCCAGCGCGGTGTTGCCGCGTGCGATCGGGCGGGTCACCCGCATCATGTGCTGGGCGGGGCGCGCCTTGCGCGGCCGCGGCGCTGCCGATGAAGGGCTCTTGGCGCGGCCCGACAGGCCGAGCCGGTGCACTTTGCCGATTACGGCATTGCGGGTCACATTGCCGAGTTCAGCGGCGATCTGGCTGGCCGAAAGTCCGGCCTCCCAGAGCTTTTTCAGCTGCTCGACGCGATCATCCGACCAGGTCAAAACGGTCATTGCACCCTTTCCTCCGCCGGCGCCTGCCATCCTGGCGGCCGCACGGCGAATGCCTAAGCCTCGAAAAACCCGTGCCGCCAGAATCCCTTAAGGCTCGCCGGGCGCGCCAGATGCGCCCGAACGCTTACGCCGGTACATGAGGACTTAGAGGATCAGAACTGCTGCACGAGATGTCGTATCTGACAAGCCAAACGCTACAATATGGCGTGACTCACGCGCAAGAGTCCGCCGACTCGCTTCCACATGTTCCGTGGCGGAAATACGCAAAATCGCCACCGCAAGACTACGGATTCTGCGTTTCGCGAGGCTTTCCGGGCGGCATTGACACCGGTTTCACCAGGCATAAGATAGTCACACGTGCCGCCCTTAAAAGGCGGCACGTTTCGTTTTCCGGGCCGGTCAATGGTGCGTTGCGCAATGCACGCTCACGCCGTCCGCAACATTCAAGTGATCGTCATGACTAACAGCGCAGCGCCGCATTTGCTCCCCGTTTTCGCCAGGGCCGACCTCGGTTTCGAGCGCGGTGAAGGCTGCTGGCTGATTGCGACCAATGGCGATCGCTATCTCGATTTCACCTCGGGCGTGGCGGTGAATGCGCTCGGCCATGCTCATCCTGCGTTGGTCAAGGCGTTGCAGGAGCAGGCCACCAAACTCTGGCACATGTCGAACCTGTTCCAGAGTCCGGACGGCGAGAAGCTTGCCGCGCGTCTGTGCAACGAAAGCTTCGCGGACTTCGTGTTCTTCTGCAATTCCGGCGCCGAAGCGCTGGAAGGTGTGATCAAGCTGGTCCGCCATCATCACTTCTCCAAGGGGCATCCGGAGCGTTACCGCATCATCACCTTCGAAGGCGCCTTCCACGGCCGCACGCTGGCAACGCTCGCCGCGACCGGTTCGGCAAAATATCTCGAAGGGTTCGGCCCGCCGATGGATGGCTTCGACCAGGTCCCGCATGGCGACATCGAAGCCGTCAAGAAGGCGATCGGTCCGCAGACCGCCGGCATCCTGATCGAGCCGATCCAGGGTGAGGGCGGCGTACGTTCGGCAACGCCCGCCTTCCTGAGGGCGTTGCGCCAGCTCTGCGACGAGAAGGGCCTGCTGCTCGCGTTCGACGAGGTGCAGACCGGCATGGGCCGCACCGGCGATCTGTTCGCGCATCGCCGCACCGGCGTCACGCCTGACGTGATGTCGCTGGCCAAGGCGCTCGGTGGCGGTTTCCCGATCGGCGCGGTGCTGGCGACCGCGGACGCGGCTGCCGGCATGGGTCCCGGCTCGCACGGCTCGACCTTCGGCGGCAATCCGCTCGCGATCTCTGCTGCCAACGCCGTGCTCGACGTCATGCTCAAGCCCGGCTTCTTCGACCACGTGCAGAAGATGTCGCTGCTGCTCAAGCAGAAGCTCGCCTCCGTGATCGATCGTTATCCCGACATCGTCAGCGAAGTGCGCGGCGAAGGCCTTCTGATCGGCATCAAGGCCGTGGTGCCGTCAGGCGATCTCGGCGCGGCATTGCGCAACGAAAAATTGCTCACGGTCGGCGCCGGCGACAATGTCGTGCGCTTCCTGCCGCCCTTGATCGTCACCGAAGCCGAGATCGAGGACAGCGTCGGGCGGCTCGAGCGCGCCTGCGCCGCGATCTCGTCCAGTCAGACCAAGCGGGCGGCAAGCTGATGAGCAAGTCCCCGAAGCACTTTCTGGATATCAACGAGCTCCCGTTGTCGGAGCTCAAGAGCATGCTCGCGGCCTCCTCCGCCATGAAGGCGAAGCAGAAAGCGCACCAGCCGGTGAAGCCGCTGGAAGGCAAGACGCTGGCGATGATCTTCGAGCGTCCGTCCACGCGCACCCGCGTCTCGTTCGACGTCGCCATGCGCCAGCTCGGTGGCGAGCCGATCATGCTGACCGGTGCCGAGATGCAGCTCGGTCGCGGCGAGACCATCGCGGACACGGCGCGCGTGCTGTCGCGCTATGTCGACGCCATCATGATCCGCATCCTCAATCACGAGGCCCTGCTGGAGCTGGCGGAATATGCGACGGTGCCCGTCATCAACGGCCTGACACGGCGCTCGCATCCTTGCCAGGTGATGGCCGACCTCATGACTTACGAAGAGCATCGGGGCCCGATCGAGGGCAGGACGGTGGCCTGGACCGGCGACGACAACAACGTGCTGGCGTCCTGGGCGCATGCCGCCGAGCGTTTCAAGTTCAAGCTCAATGTCGCGACGCCGCCGGAGCTCGCGCCGAAAAAGGTGATGCGGGACTTCATCAAGGCTACCGGCGCGCCGATCGTGCTCGGCACCGATCCCGAGGCCGCCGTGAAGGGCGCCGACTGTGTCGTCACCGACACCTGGGTGTCGATGGGCGACAAGGAGGGCGAGCACCGTCACAACGTGCTCAAGCCCTATCAGGTCAATTCGAAGCTGATGTCGCTGGCCAAGCCCGATGCGCTGTTCATGCACTGCCTGCCCGCCCATCGCGGCGAGGAGGTCACCGACGAAGTGATCGACGGCCCGCAATCGGTCGTGTTCGACGAGGCCGAAAACCGCCTGCATGCGCAGAAGGGCATTCTGGCCTGGTGCTTTGACGCGGTGAAGTAATCTCACTTGTAGCCCGGATGGAGCGCAGCGAAATCCGGGTTCGTGTCCGCAGTTGGAGTGGTCCCGGATTGCGCTACGCTCCATCCGGGCTACGCGGGCTATCGCGTAATCCTGTGGCTATGGGTCCCGTATCAGCGCTTTTCGCGCCCCGGGACGACATCGAATTTGCAGGATCCTGTGCGATCATAAGTGCATCCGGAACACACCACCCTTGCGCCCCTTCCATTTTCGCCCTCCGACCCCAGATAAAGCGCCATGGTTTCCCAATCCCCTGACATGAATACCGGGCCTGAAGGCCCGGTTCGCGCACCATCAGCGGTTCCCATCGATGACGCTGTGCTGCCTTACGAGGTCGACGCACTCGACGTGCGCGGCCGTCTCGTGCGGCTCGGTCCCGCGCTCGACGAGATCCTGACCAAGCACGACTATCCCGCTGCCGTGGGCAAGCTGCTCGGCGAGGCCATCTTGCTGACGACGCTGCTTGGCTCGGCGCTGAAGTTCGAGGGCCGCTTCATCCTCCAGGCCCAGACCGACGGTCCGGTGTCGTTCCTGGTCGTCGACTACATGGCGCCGGATCGCCTGCGCGCCTATGCGCGCTACGATGCCGAGCGCCTCGGCGAGACGAAAGATTCCGGCACGCTCCTCGGTAACGGCCATCTCGCCATGACCATCGACCAGGGGCCCGACATGAGCCGCTACCAAGGTCTGGTCGCGCTCAACGGCGGCAGCCTGGAAGATGCCGCCCACGAATATTTCCTGCGCTCCGAGCAGATCCCGACGCGCGTGCGTCTCGCGGTCGGCGAGGAGTGGCGCTCGAACGACGGCGGCAAGCATCGCTGGCGCGCCGGCGGCATGCTGATGCAGTTCCTGCCGAAGGCGCCCGAGCGCGCGCGTCAGGCCGATTTGCATCCCGGCGATGCGCCCGAAGGCGCGGAGGTGCATGCTGTCGCCGAAGACGACGCCTGGGTCGAGGCGCGTTCGCTGGTCGAGACCGTCGAGGACGTCGAGCTGATCGACCCCGAACTCTCCGGCGAGCGGCTGCTGTTCCGCCTGTTCCACGAGCGCGGCGTACGTGTGTTCAATCCGCTGGTGCTGAAGGCGCAATGCTCCTGCTCGCGCGACGCGGTTGGTGCGATGCTGAAGAGCTTCTCGCCCGACGACCGCGCCGCCATGGTCAAGGACGACAAGGTCGTCGTGACCTGCGAGTTCTGCTCGTCGGTGTACCAGTTCACGCCGCATGAGGCGGGCGTGGAAGACGCGTAGGCGTCGCATCCTCCGTCATTGCGCGCCACACACTCGGTGTCATCGCCCGACTTGATCGGGCGATCCAGTCGTAGGGTGGGCAAAGCGCAGCGTGCCCACCATCTTATGCGCCACGTTCGGAATGGTGGGCACGGCGCTTTGCGCCTTTGCCCACCCTACGGCGCCGCGCTAGTTCAACACGCGCTTGTTGTCCGGGCTGTCCAGCGAGAATGTCGGCACGTCGATCTCGAAGCGTTCCCCGCTTTCGCTGACCATCTGGTAGCGGCCGGTCATGAAGCCCGAGGCGGTCGCGAGCGGCACGCCGGAGGTGTATTCGAAGCGCTCGCCGGGAGCCAGGGTCGGCTGCTCGCCGACGACGCCCTCGCCCCTGACCTCCTGCTGGCGGCCGGTGGCGTCGGTGATGATCCAGTGCCGCGTCTTCAGCTGCACGGTTTCGTCGCCGGAATTGGTGATGACGATGGTGTAGGACCAGAAATAGCGGGAGCGGTCGGCCGACGACTGCTCCGGAACAAAGTTCGGCTCGACGGTCACTTCGATCTGGCGGGTCACGGCGCGATACATGGCTGCCATCATAACGAAAACCCGGCCGGGAACCAACGCCCGCAGGCGGTTTTGGCGACATCGTGCCGCCAGAATTGCCGAGGAAGTAGACCCAATGTGATCCGACCGCTTTGCGAGACGACGGCCGGACCTGTACACTCCTTGATACGTCGCGAATTGCGGAAGGGTTTCGGGCCCCGATGACCATTGCCGACCAAGTGACGGGATCGACGATCGCGGGAACCGGCAAGCCTGCGGAGGCCAGACCTGCGGAGGCGAAGCCGCGCTCCGCCGCGCCGGCCATCACGCTGCCCGCCATCGGCGAGCGCGAGCTCCGGCTCGACCTGTTCCGTGGACTCGCGCTGTGGCTGATCTTCGTCGACCATCTGCCGCCGAGCCTTTTGACCTGGTTCACGATCCGCAATTACGGCTTCAGCGACGCCACCGAGATCTTCATCTTCATCTCCGGCTACACCGCGGCGTTCGTCTACGGTCGTGCCATGCTCGAAAGCGGCTTCGTCGTCGCCACCGCGCGCATCCTGCGGCGCGTCTGGCAGATCTATGTCGCCCACGTCTTTCTGTTCACGATCTTCCTCGCCGAAATCTCCTACGTTGCGACCAGGTTCGAGAACCCGCTCTACACCGAAGAGATGGGCATCATGGATTTCCTCAAGCAGCCCGACGTCACGATCGTGCAGGCGCTGCTGCTGCGTTTTCGTCCGGTCAACATGGACGTGCTGCCGCTCTATATCGTGCTGATGCTGGCGCTGCCCTTGATCTTGTGGCTGATGAAATGGCGGCCCGACGTGACGCTCGGCCTCTCGGTCGTGCTCTACGCGGTGACCTGGGAATACGACCTCTATCTGTCGGCCTATCCGAACGGCTTCTGGGCGTTCAATCCCTTCGCCTGGCAATTGCTTTTCGTATTCGGTGCATGGTGTGCGCTCGGAGGTGCGCGACGGATGTCGCGCATCCTGGCGTCCCGCGTCACGATGTGGATATCGATCGCCTATCTGGTCGCGGCGTTCTACGTGACGCTGACCTGGTATGTGCCGCAGCTCTCCCACTTCATGCCGAGGCGGCTCGAGCAGTGGATGTATCCGATCGACAAGGCCGATCTCGACGTGCTGCGCTTCACGCATTTCCTGGCGTTCGCCGCACTCACCGTTCGCTTCCTGCCCCGGGAATGGCCGGGCCTGAAATCGCCCTGGCTGCGGCCGCTGATCCTCTGCGGCCAGCATTCCCTGGAGATCTTTTGTCTCGGCGTCTTCCTCGCCTTCGCCGGGCATTTCATCCTGGCCGAAGTCTCCGGCGGCGCAGCCATGCATGCGCTGATTAGTCTCTCCGGAATCCTGATCATGTGGGGCGTGGCCTGGGTGATTTCGTGGTACAAGCGCGTGGCTGACAAGAGCGGTGCGAAAACCAAAAACGCCGTCGGCAACGCCGATCTGGCGGGAGGGGGCTGATGAAGGCGAAGGTTCTCCTGAGCCTGGTCCTGCTGTGCGGTAACCTCGCCGCGCCCCTGGCGCGCGCGGGAGATGCCGTGTCGGCTGCTCCGGCCGCGCCCCCGGCCTGCGAATTGCCATCCTATCTGCTCACCACCGAAAGCCAGCTTCCGAGGGTCGCCGATGCCATCAAGGCCGGCAAACCGCTCGAAATCCTGGTCATCGGCAGCCGTTCGACCACGATTCCGGCTTCGGAGGACAGCTCCTATCCGGCGCGCATGCAGGCCATCCTGCAGGACAGGCTGCTGCCGTCGGAGACCGTGCACGTCTCCGTAGAAATACAGAGCAAGAAGACGGCCGAGGAGGCGGCCGCCACCTTCGTTAAGCTGATGGAAGCAAAAAGGCCTACTTTGGTCATCTGGCAGACCGGGACTGTGGATGCTATCCGAGCGATTGATCCCGATGATTTTCGCGGGGCGGTGACCGAAGGGGTTTCCGCGTTGCAAAAAGCAGGGGCTGACGTCGTGTTGATGAACTTGCAGTACAGCCCGCGTACCGAAACCATGATCTCGGTGCCGCCCTATCTCGACAATATGCGGGTGGTGGCGCAGGAGCATGACATCCCGCTGTTCGACCGTTTCGCGATCATGCGGCAGTGGAACGATCAGGGTCAGTTCGACCTGTTCAGCCCGTCCCGCGGGCCAGAGCTGGCGAAACAGGTCCATGATTGCCTTGGCCGGGCGTTGGCACAGTTCGTGATCGACGCAGCCCATCTGGGGCCGGCTGAGCAGCAAAATTGAGGTCTAGCGTTAATGAGTTCTCTCCGCCCTTTTTGCCTGACGGCATGGCTGGCTGCCCCCGCGGCGGCTCTGGTGTTGCTGACGCCGGTGTCGCTGGCACCGGTGCAGGCGCAGGCCACGCAGGCAACGCCCGCGCCGCAGCAGGCCGCTAGTCCGGCTTCCACTTCGCCCTCCCAGACCACCGTCGCCGCGACGTCCCACGAGCAGCGCGGCGTGACCGCGCGCGCCATCGACAAGGTGAAGCAGGTCGCGAAATCCGCCGGCGACATTTTCAGCCGCGTGCCCTGCCTCACGCCGAAGGGTGGCTCGAAGACCATGGGCTCGCTGCCGCATGTCGCGGGCAAGCTCGCCGCCGGCAAACCCGTCGTGATCGTCGCGTTCGGCTCGTCGTCGACGGCCGGCTATGGCGCGAGCTCGCCTGATTTCAACTATCCGAACCGTCTCGCCGCGCAGCTCCGCCGGCAATATCCGACTGCCGACATCACCGTCATCAACGCCGGCGTCGGCGGCGAGGACGCGCCCGAGATGATGAAGCGCCTCCAGAAGGAGGTGATCGACGTGCATCCGGATCTCGTGATCTGGCAGGTCGGCACCAATGCGGTACTGCGCAATCTCGATCCCGGTGATACCGCCAAGATGGTCGAGGACGGCATCTCCCGCATCCAGGCCGCCGGCGGCGCCGACATCGTGCTGGTCGATCCGCAATATTCGCCGGCCGTGAACCAGCGCAAGGAGAGCGCCGGCAAGATGGTGCAGCTGCTCGGCAAGGTCGCCGAGCTCCGTCACGTCGGCATCTTCCCCCGCTTCGAGGTGATGCGCGACTGGCACGAGAATCAATCGATCCCGGTCGAGAGTTTCGTGATCGCCGACGGCCTGCACATGAACGATTGGGGCTATGCCTGCTTCGCCCAGCTCCTCGGCGACGACATCATCCGCTCCGTCGGCCAGATCAAGCTCGGCGTGAATGTGCCCGCGGACGTGCGGACGTACCGGCCGATGTGAGCTTCCGTAGGGTGGGCAAAGGCGCGCCCTTCGCGCGCCGTGCCCATCATCTATCGGCGATATGATCGTGAATCGTGGGCACGCTCCGCTTTGCCCACCCTACGATTCCGATCTCGTGGAGCCCTCACGCCTTCTCCAGCGCCGCGGTCAGATCCTCGATCAGATCATCCGCATGCTCGAGCCCCGCGGAGAAGCGGATGAAGCCCTCGCTGATGCCGAGCGCGACGCGCTCTTCCGGCTTGAGGCGCTGATGCGTCGTGGTCGCCGGATGCGTGACGAGGCTCTTGGCATCGCCGAGATTGTTCGAGATTTTTGCAAGCTTGAGCTCGTTGAGCACGCGGAACGCACCCTGCTTGCCGCCCTTGACCTCGAAGCCGACCAGCGTCGAGCCGCCGCGCATCTGCTTCTTCACGAGAGCTGCCTGCGGATGATCGGCGCGGCCGGGATAGACCAGCCGTGAAATCTTCGGATGGCTCGCCAGCACGTCGGCGATGCGTCCCGCCGTCTCGGTCTGCGCGCGCACGCGCACACCGAGCGTTTCCAGGCCCTTGAGCAGGACCCACGCGTTGAACGGCGAGATCGACGGGCCGGTCTGGCGCATGAAATTGTGGATGTGCTCGGCGATGAACGCTTCAGACGACAGGATGATGCCGCCGAGACAACGGCCCTGGCCGTCGATGTGCTTGGTCGCGGAATAGACCACCACGTCGGCCCCTAGCGCGAGCGGGCTCTGCCAGATCGGCGTCGCGAACACGTTGTCGACGACGAGCCGCGCGCCGCCGCTGTGCGCGATCTCGGCGATCCCTGGAATGTCGAGCACGTCGAGCGTCGGATTGGTCGGGCTCTCCAGGAAGAACGTCTTGGTGTTCGGCCTCAAGGCGCGCTGCCATTGGTCGAGATCGAGACCGTCGACCAGCGTGGTCTCGATGCCGTAGCGCGGCAAGAGATCCTGGATGACGTAGAGACACGAGCCGAACAGGGCGCGGGAAGCGACCACGTGATCGCCGGCCTTGAGCGGCGCCAGGATCGCGGTCGTCACCGCGGCCATGCCGGTCGCCGCCGAGCGGGCGGCTTCGGCGCCTTCGAGCTCGATCATGCGGCGCTCGAACATCGCGATGGTCGGGTTGGAATAGCGCGAATAGATGAAGCCGGGATCTTCGCCCTTGAACCGCGCCTCGCACTCCTCGGCGCTGTTGTAGACGTAGCCCTGGGTCAGGAACAGCGCCTCCGACGTCTCGCCATATTGCGAGCGCAGGGTGCCGGAATGGACCAGGCGGGTTTCGGGACGGTAGTTGGCGGTCGACTTCGACATAGGTACCTCCGACATGACCGTCTCGTCGAAAACGGTCACAAAAAAACCGGCCTGGATATCTCCACGGGCCGGGATCACAGAGGTCCCCGGCCTGTTTAGCGACTTATTTAACGTGGCTGCAAGCCGGCCGGCTCAAATCACCACGGGATAAGTCATGCTCATATTCCGCAATGCCCTTTTCGTCAAGGCGTCCATCGGATAGCCGTAAAAGGCTGTATTTTCCGCATGTCCGGATACATTTGCCCCCTGACGAGGACCCAGGTTTGACGTTCACGGTCGCCGCCGACGCCAATGGTATCCTGCCCGACCGCATGATCGCGGCGATGGCGGAAGCGGGGCTGATCCTGCCTGCCTACGATTTCGTCGAGAGCCAGATCCAGCCGGCGAGCCTCGACCTTCGCCTCGGCGACATCGCCTATCGGGTTCGCGCCAGCTTCCTGCCCGGTCCCGGCGCGACCGTCGCCGAGCGCATCGACGAGTTGAAGCTGCACGAGTTCAGCCTCACCGACGGCGCGGTGCTGGAGACCAATTGCGTCTACATCGTGCCGCTCCTGGAAAGCCTGGCGCTGCCGCCGGAGATCGTCGCGGCCGCGAACCCGAAAAGCTCGACCGGCCGGCTCGATGTCTTCACCCGCGTCATCGCCGACGGCACCCGCCGCTTCGACATGATCGGCGCCGGCTATCACGGCCCGCTCTACGCCGAGATCAGCCCGAAGACGTTTCCGGTCCTGGTCAGTGAGGGCTCGCGCCTGAGCCAGGTGCGCTTCCGCACCGGCGATGCCATCCTCAACATCGATGATCTCGAGGCGCTGCACGCGACCGAGCGTCTCGTCGATCTCGACGATGCCGATCTCACCGGCGGCGTCGCCGTCTCCGTCGACCTCTCCGGCGAGAAGGCCAACGGCTTCGTTGGCTATCGTGCCAAGCGCCACACCGGCGTCGTCGATGTTGATCGCCGCTCCGGCTATGCGGTGGAGGATTTCTGGGAGCCGATCTCGGCACGTCCCGACGGCAGCCTGATCCTCGATCCCGGCGAGTTCTACATCCTCGCCTCCAAGGAAGCCGTGCAGGTGCCGCCCGATTACGCCGCGGAGATGGTGCCGTTCGATCCCCTGGTCGGCGAGTTCCGCGTGCACTATGCCGGCTTCTTCGATCCCGGCTTCGGCTATGCCGGCGCCGGGGGGCAGGGCGCGCGCGCCGTGCTCGAAGTGCGCTCGCGCGAGGTGCCGTTCATCCTCGAGCACGGCCAGATCGTCGGCCGTCTCGTCTACGAGAAGATGCTGGCGCGCCCCGACGCGATGTACGGCCAGCGCATCGGCTCGAACTACCAGGCGCAGGGCCTCAAACTATCGAAGCATTTTCGGGTGTAGTGCTGGCCTCACTCTCCGCCGTCATGCCCCGGCTTGACCGGGGCATCCAGTACGCCGCAACCTATCGGCTCTACAACAGATGCCTCTGGAATACTGGATCGCCCGATCCCGTCTCCGCCAAGGCTTCGCCGGGCCAAGAACTCACTCGGCCGCCGAAGCTTTGGCGAAGGCGGCAAGTCGGGCGATGACACCGAATGTGTGGCAGGGTGCGAAACAAGTTCCGGCTACGTGCGAGGCTTCCCGATGCCCCATCCATCCGAACTCGACGCAAGGATCCTCGATGATGTCGCGGACGCGCTGATCTATTCGGATCGCGCCGGCACGATCACGCGCTGGAATCGGGCATCGACCGCCTTGTTCGGCTTCTCCGCTGGCGAAGCGCTCGGCCAGAACCTCGATCTGATCATTCCCGAACACCTGCGCGCAGCGCACTGGAAGGGCTTCGAAGCTGCGCTTGCCAGCGGGTCGATGAAGCTTGCGGGCAGGCCGACGCTGACCCGCGCGCTGCACCAGAGCGGACGCAAGCTCTACATCGAGATGACCTTCGCGCTGGTGCGCGATCCCGGTGGTGCCGTGGTCGGATCGGTCGCGATGGCGCGCGACGTCACTGAACGCGTCGAGCGCGAGCGCGCGGCTAGGCTTGCGCAAAATTCGTGATGCGGAATTGACGGGCTGGCGTGCAGGGCGCTCTGCCTGAGCGTCAGGTTGCCTCGTACCGGGCGCAGTGACACACTCGATCAAAACAACGATCGGGAGTGAACATGACCGCCGCACCAGACGCCGCACAGGAAGCGCAATGGAAGCGCTGGCGCGCGGTCGCCGACCTCTATCACGCCTACTTCACCGGCCTCATCCTCACCGTCGTCACACGGCGCGGCACGGCGGATGCTGCCGAATTCGTCTTCCGCGTGTTTCGCCGCCAGCAGCAGGAGCGCTTCCTGCCGGGGCTTGAAAAGCTCGGTCTCAGTCATCTGCCGCCGGCGGTGGCCGCCGCGCAATATCACTATCTCTCCAACTGGATCGGCGGCGTGCATGTCGAGTACATGTATGAGAGCGACCGCAAAGCCTGGATCCGCTATCCGCCGCCGCGCTGGATCTGGAAGGGCACCGCGATCTGCGGCGTCCCGGGCGAGGTGAGCCGCGCGATGCTGCGCGGCTGGCACGCCAACAATGGCGTCGCGCTCGGCGATCTCAGGCTCGGCTTCGTCTGCACCAAGCAGAGCGTCGACGGTCAGGACGGGCTCGAAGGCTATTATCATCAGTACGGCCACCCGCTCGAGCTGGACCAGCGCCTGGTGTTCGCGCGCCATCTGGAAGCGCCGTCGTTCGACGCCAAGACCGCGCCTGCCTTGCCCGTCGCGAGCTGGCCGAAGCCGCGGCTGGAAAAAGCCTACCGCAACTACGCGATGGAGTACGTGCGCACCGCCGCGCCCGTGATGGTGCAATTGTTCGGCCCGGAAGACGCCGGCTATCTCCTGCACCTCACCGGCAAGCTGATCGGGATGCAGTATTTTGACGAGGTCGCGGCGGCGCTGTCTATGCGCCGTGGTGGCGCCAGCGAGTTCGCAGCGTTCCTGAATGCGCTGTTTGCCGCGCAGGATGACGCTGCCGAGACGATTGCATCAGAAGGCACGTTTGAATTTCGCCAGCAGAGCTGGAAGCTGATGGATGACGTCGCCGACTATCATCGCGCCTGCACCAGGGTGCTGGAAGGGTTGTTCGAGGGGCTCGCTGCCGGATGCGGGCGGCACATCGGCGTGCACCTGCGCCCGACAGCGGGCGGTCGGCCGCCGCTGGTCTGGACCATTGAGTAATTCCACCACTTGAAATGCGCTGCCGCAGGGCACGCCTGCATCCGGCGCAGGAGGAATCGGCAATTGCCGTGCTAAGCCTTTCATCGCGCTTTCCGCGCGAAGAAATTTATTGGCACACCTACGCATTGCCGCGCCGCAAATGGCCTGTGCCCGGGAGAGGACATGTCCGACATCGCCGAAATTCCGGTCGATGAACAAGAGCGGCCGCTGCCGCTGCCTCCGCGCCCGGTGCGAAGCGCGCTGATGGACGGGCCGATTCTGCGCACGCTGCTCGGCCTCGCTTGGCCGAACGTGGTCGCGCTGTCGGCCGGCACCTGTGTGGTGATCGCGGAGACCTCCTATATCGGCCGGCTCGGCGTCGAGGCGCTGGCGGCAATGGCGCTGGTGTTTCCGACAGTGATCCTGACCATGACGATGTCCGGCGGCGCCATGGGCGGCGCCGTGGCGTCGGCCATCGCACGGGCGCTCGGTGCAGGCGATCGCGAGCGCGCCGGCACGCTCGCCGCGCACGCGCTGCTGATCGGCATCACCTTCGGCCTCGTCTTCATGCTGGGCATGCTGATCTTCGGGCCGCGCGTTCTGGAAATGCTCGGCGGCCGCGGGGATGTGCTGACGCATGCGGTCGCCTACACGCAGGTGTTTTTCGGCGGGGCCGTGCTGCCCTGGCTGCTCAACACCATGGCCGGCGTGTTGCGCGGCACCGGCAACATGAAGCTGCCGTCGTTCCTGATTCTCAATTCGGCGGCCTGGCAGGTCGTGCTCGGCGGCACGCTGGGCCTCGGGCTCGGCCCGGTGCCGCAGCTCGGCATGCGCGGCGTCGCCGCCGGCGCGCTGATCGCCTATTCGATGAACATCTGCGTGATGGGATGGTACCTGTTCTCCGGCCGCGCCCGTGTCGTGCCAAGACTGCGCGGCCTGCGCATCCAATGGGCGATGTTCTTCGATATCCTGAAGGTCGGCGCCATTGCCTGCTTCTCGCCGCTGCAATCGGTGCTGACGATCTCGATCTTCACCCACATGCTGGCGAAGTTCGGCACCGCGATTCTCGCCGGTTACGGCATCGGCGCGCGGCTCGAATTCCTGCTGACCTCGATCGCGTTCTCGTTCGGCATCGCCTCGGTGCCGATGATCGGCATGGCGGTCGGCGCCGGCCGCATCGCCCGCGCGCGGCGCATCGCCTGGATCGCCGGCGCGAGCGCATTCGTTGCGGTCGGCGCGCCGGCGTGCCTGGTCGCGACCTTCCCGGATCTCTGGGTCAACATCTTCACCGACAGCGCCACCGTGCGCGCGACCAGCCATCAATATCTGTCGACGGTGGCGCCGTTCTACGCCTTCATCGGGCTCGCCTCGACGATGTATTTCTCGTCGCAGGGCGCGGCCAAGGTGATCGGGCCGGTGCTGGCGCAGACCGCGCGCCTGATCTACATCGCAGCGATTGGCTGGTGGCTGTCGACACATGACGCCACCGCGCAGAGCTTCTTCTGGCTGGCCGCCAGCTCGATGGTCGTGCTCGGCCTGCTCTCGTGCTCCAGCGTGGTGCTGACACGCTGGGGGCCGCGTGAGAGCAAGGCTGCGATCAGGCCTGCTCTCTCCGGTATTGCAGACTAGCGGTGCCTGTGGCGGCGATGGCCGCCACCGCCGACATTGGCGAGCCGCATCAATTGCGGGATCATCGCCATCATGTCGCCGCCGCCGGAGCCGCCGAGCATGCCCATGATATCGCCGCCGCCCATTCCGGTCGGCATATAGCCGCCACCGCCCATCGGCGTGTAGCCGCCGTAGTTCGGCGCGCCAAAGCCCCCGCCGAGATTGCCGCCGCCGAGGCCACCCAGGCCGCCGCCCCCCATCATGCCGCCGAGCCCGCCGCCGCCGTTCTCCATCATGCGGCTCATCATCGGACCCATGGTCTGCATCAGCATGGCAAAGCGGCGCTTGCCCATCTTCGCCTTCATCATCTCCAGCATCGGCGCCATCTGGGTCATCATGTCCTCGCCGCCGGCGCCTCCGCCGCCGAGGAACTGCGCCTTTGCCGGCGCGCTCGAGATCGAAAACAGCAGCAGCACGGCGGCCGCCTGGCAGATCACCTTGTCCGCACCTCTCATGGCCTGCTCCTCGCGTGCGTGGCTCCGCCGGGAGAGCGGAGCCGACCGGACGCACGCGGCCATGATTAAGGCCGGCGAGGGCGAGGCTCTGTGAGAGAGATCACGCAGCCGCGGCCGGGAACGCCCGGTGTATCGCGGCGACGGCGTCCCTGGTCTGCCCCTGGACGTAAGCTGCAAGCTCATTCGGCAGCATGTCGATGATCCAGACAAGGCGGCAGCTCGCCTCGCCCTCGGCGATCACCTGCACCGAGGCGCTGTAATGCCTGAGCCGCTCGTTGTTGATGGCGTAGACCAGCCGCTGCCGCGCATCGTCGCAATCGACCAGCACCTCGCGCGCCACTGATCCATTGGCGAAGGTGACGATGCGTGCATCGCCGTCGAGCGTGCAGGCGGTGACGAAGCCCGGCGCCAGCCGCTGCGGCAGCGCGCCGAAATCGCGTACGGCGTCCCAGACGTCGCGGGCGGGAACGGGAAGGGAGATGTCGTTGTGGATGGAGGCCATGAAGGTGTCCTTGATTGAGAAGTTCGTAGGGTGGGCAAAGGCGCGCTCTTTGCGCGCCGCGCCCACCATTCATCGGCACTGTTGCACGGGATGGTGGGCACGCTACGCTTTGCCCACCCTACGAGTGCTCGTGCGCGGCGGCTCTACGTGCAAACCGCCTCGATGTTGTTGCCATCGGGATCAATGAGGAACGCCGCGTAGTAGGTCGGGCTATAGTCCTTGCGCGGGCCGGCGCCGCCATTGTCGCGGCCGCCGCTGTTCAGGCCCTCGCTGTGGAATGCCTTGACCGCATCATGGTCCTTGGCGCGAAACGCGATATGCACGCCGTCGGCCTTGCGTCCCTTGTTCAGGTGCAGCCAGAGCGCCGGCTCGCCCTTCGGCCCGAATCCCGCATAGCCGTCGCCGCTGGAACACAGGGCGTAGCCGAGCGGTGCCAGTACCGCGGTGTAGAAGCGCGTGGCGGCGTCGAGGTCGGCAACGCGCAGTCCGATGTGGTCGTACATGATCGTCTCCATTGCAAAGCGCGCCGCAACTGGCGCGCGCCGGAGACGAATCTATTCAGTTGAGGGTCGCGCGCTCTTGGAGAATCTTGCGCTCGCCCTTCGACGCCTGCCGGAACTTCGTCGGTGACACGCCGGCCGCGCGATGGAAGGTTCGGACGAAATTGGAGAGATCGCCGAAGCCGACGTCATAGGCGATGTCGGTGACCGCGATGTCATCATCTGTCAGCAGCCGCGCCGCATGGCGTAGCCGCGAGCGCACCAGATATTGATGCGGGGTGACGCCGAGCACGGCCGAGAACAGCCGCAGGAAATGGAACGGGCTGAGGCCCGCCTGCCGCGCCGCCTGTTCGAGGTCGACCTCGGCATGCGAGTTGGCGTCGATCCACAGCGCGGCTTCGACTGCACGGCGGCGGTCGCGTGCGGTGGGCGTGGCCGGCTTGCGCGCCTTGCCCGAGACGACATCGATGAAGCGGCCGGCCAGAATTTGACCGACCTCGTCGAGACCGAGGTCGCTGTTGCCATCTGCCGCCGTCTGGGCGAGCTCGCCCAGCACCATCAGCTCGGGCAGCGGCGGTGTCGCGCCGACCTGCCAGATCTCGCGCCGTCCCCCGAGGGCATCGACCAGGTCTTCGCTGAAGAAGAAGCCCAGGCAGACGTCGCCGCTGACATGCTCATGCGTGCAGGTGTATTCCTCGCGGGGAGCCCCGACCAGCATCGAGCCCGCCACCAGCTCGAAGAAGCCGGCGCGGCACCGGCAGCCGAAGCTGCCGGAGCGGACATAGGCAATGGAATGCCCGGTGCGGCACTCCGCGAACGGCTTGTCGTCCGGTCCCGCATCGCAGCGAAACTCGGAGACCGTGATCGATTGCGTGGTCAGCAGCGTGGTCGCGTCCATGCCACCTATCTAGGCATGATCCGGACAAGTGTGTAGCGGCTGTCCGACAGGATCATGCCCAAAAAACAAAGCTAAGGTGCGCTTGCGATCGCGCCTTAGCTGGGCCTCGGTGGGGCAACGGGCAGCAGCACCTCGAACAGCGTCTTGCTCGCGACCGGATGGGCGCCCTCGAGCGCCAGCAGCCGCCGCTTGGAGATCACCCCGCCGTAAGGCGAGAGCCGGTCGGCGTAATTGCCGGCCTCCAGCACCCGGTGGCAGGGCACGATCAGCATGTAGGGATTTTTGGCGATCGCCTGCGCCACCGAATGCGCGGCGCCGGAGGCGCCCAGCGCCTTGGCGATCTCGTGATAGGTGCGGGTCTCCCCGCGCGGAATGGCGCAGGCGGCTTCATAAACGCGCCGGTGGAAGCCGGGGACGCCGCCGGCGTCCAGGCTGACCTCGGAAAAATCAGGGTCGCCGCCCTGCAGCAAGCCCGCGATGCCCTCGATCGCAAGCTCGGCATTCAGCGGAGGCTGCTGCTCGCGCGCCTCGGGATGGACCGCGAAAATCCGGCGGCGGGTGTCGATCTCCCGCGCCTCCGGCAATTGCACGGCAACCACGCCCGTGCTGCTCCAGACGATGCCGCAGCGCCCTATGGCCGTGTTGAATATCGCGTAGCCACGCCCCACCATGCACACGCCCCACTCAGTGCACGTCTCTCCCCAGACACGTGATCATAACACCGCCACAATCCGGCGCACCCAAAATCTTGCCAGGACGTTAACAACCGTCCGGCCGGCCGCGCCAAAGCGCTTGGCGAGCGGCGCCGTCTCGGCTAATCAGGGTTGGCGTGAGACGCGCATTCGCGGGCGTAGTTCAATGGTAGAACGGCAGCTTCCCAAGCTGCATACGAGGGTTCGATTCCCTTCGCCCGCTCCAACACTCCAACTACCTTTAAACAAAGCACTTTCGCGGCGTATTGAGAGTGACGCACTCGCTCTGCGGTCGCAGTTCGGCATGCCGACCGAGATCAAGTTCTCGCTCGAGACCGAGGACCGTGACGGGGCGCTTCTGCGCTGTCAGGAACACAATCTGCGGCTCGAGCGCGAATGGCGCGCCAACCTGGTCGGAACGCCGCCGGACGAACTCTCTCATCTCCAGATCGTCGCGCTCGCCGGCGAGTTGTACGCCGAGATGATCGCGGCCAACCGCGACGAGCAGGGGCGCGCAATCGACTGGGGGCAATCGCTCGGGGAGACCGATCGCCGGAAGCGCTTCTACATCGGTAGGCTCGGAACGCATCTCCGCATGACGTTCGGCGGCGAAGCGCAGGCGTTCCTGCGGAAGAGGGGCATCCTTCTGGTCGGCGACCGCCTGGAGACATTCGTGCGTGCGTACGTAGCGGCCAAGCAAAACACGATGCGCGAGCTGCTCCGCAACGCGCAGGGCGACTACAGGCCCAACCCCGAAGCCGCGCGCTATCCCAAGTTCGCGCCGCCGAATTCGGTGCGGAAGTTCGAGACGCTCTGGGCGGAGTTCTGCGACGCCCGGATGATCTCATCCGCCACCCACAAGAAATGGAAACCGTACTTCGAGCAATTGACGGCTGCCGTCAGCATGTCCGGGCAGGCCGAGGTCGCGACGGTTGCACTGCAAGCGCTGCGCCGTGTGCAGCCCAACATCTCGCTTGCCTGGATTGCAAACCAATTACCGTGGAACTTACACGCCGATCGCGAGCACTATCTGGAAGCCTTCTGCCGCGCGGGGTTGGACCAGGCCTCACTCACGTGGTGAATACAGCTTTTTAAGCATCCGTTAACCATAGCTTTCATGAATGCTGCTCCTGTGTGTTCGCGACGGGACTTGAATGACATGGCGCAGCGGATCCATTGGGCGCGGAGAGGTTCATTTTTCCACGCGTGGCCCCAAGGCTCGAGGCGGCCTTCATTATTTGCAGTGATGGCCCATGGCCCATTCATCAGATCGCGAAAGACTCGCTCGCGGCAGCGAACTTCTCGAAATGGATATTTGTGGGCAATAGACCGAACTTCGCGACATGCCGGCGCCCGCTCTCGACCATCTCGGGCGGCCCGCACAGATATACGTCCACGTTGCCGTTATTCAGCACGCTGGCGCTCAAATGATCGGTGACGTGGCCGGTCAGCGGATGCCGGCTTTCCCGGCCCGAACAGGTAGTGTCATAGGTGAAGTTCGGGATACGCGTTCCGAGCGCCTCGATCCGGTCGACCTCGACAAGATCGGCGTCATCGCGCACGCCGTAAACGAGTCGCACGGGCTGATCGTTGGCACCCCATGCAGCCAGGTACTCGAGCATCGACAAGATCGGCCCAACGCCGGTCCCTCCAACAAGGAACAGGATCGGCCGTCGCAGCGCACGAAGGTAGAAACTTCCGAACGGGCCGTCGAGAACCAACTTGTCCCCCGTCTTGGCCTTCGCCTCAAGATAGCCGCTCATCTTCCCTCCTGGCACATTGCGGATCAGGAAGGTCGCCACATCCGCGCCTGGCGCGGACGTAAAAGAATAGGGCCGCTTCGCCCTCGCATTCGGAGCGGTGACGTTAACATATTGCCCCGGCAGGAACATCGGAAGCGCACCGCCCAGCGGCCTGACCGATAGCCTTATGCGGTGGGCCGACAAGGCTTCGACCTTGAGTATCTCGGCCATTGTCTCCTTGGGCTTGACTTTGCACGCGCCGGAGGAAGCCAAGATATCGATCACCATGTCGGTCTTCGCCTTTGCCTGACAACAAAGGAAATAGCCTTCGGCCGCTTCCGCATCGCTCAACGCATCCTCGATATAGGATCCAGCGTCGAACGCACCCGACTGACGAAAGGCCTTGCAAGTGCCGCAAACTCCGTTGGTGCAGTCGAGCGGCACGTTGATGCCCTGGCGATAAGCGGCGTCGGCGATGCTTTCGCTTTCGGTTGCATCGATGAACCTGGTGATTCCATCTTCAAAATTGAGGGCAATCTTGTGTGACACGCATCACCCGTCGGCCATGATCAGATGTGATAGATGTCGATGACGTGGTGGATGTAGTCGTTCTTCAGAATCACCTTTTTGGCTTTGATCAGGGGGCGTTCGCCTGCAGTTTCGAGCGTGTAGAGGGAAACCCCGAAATAGGTGTCGACGATTTTGTAACGATAGCTAAGCGTCAGCCAATTGAAGCGGAGTTCGACTTTGCTGTCGCTCTGGGAGAGGATTTCGACATTTGATATGTTGTGCGACGTCCGCGGCTCCGGAGTGCTGGCGGTCGACCGTTCGGTCTTGATGCGAAAGACTCGGTCCTCGAGGCCGCTGCGACGGGCATAGTACATCAGCGAGATCTCTGCTTGAGGGTCTTCGACGAGTCTGTCGTGGTCGTCCCAGGCTGGCATCCAGAAGCTCGCGTCGGGCGCGTAGAAGGCCAGCCACGCGTCCCAGTCCCGATCGTCGAGGGCGCGGGCCTCGGCATAGAGAAATGCTTCGGCCCCGGACAAGGGGATCGTGCTCATGCTCTCTCTCCCTTGATCACGGCCGTGCGCAGCGCGTCGGACCAATAGCCGTGCTGAACAAGGAAGAGGCCTTCGTCCTCGATCTTTACGCCGCTTCGCAGCGGATGCAGGTCGATCGCCTGCGCCTCCTCATCGGCTCCCTCGACCCAGTGCGTCGCGCCGCGCGACAAGTCATTCCAGCGCATCGCCTTGGCCATGTATGCCTGCTGACAGGCGCGGAATTCCTCCAGATCGTCGGGCGTCGCCATACCGCTGACATTGAAGAAATCCTCGTATTGGCGAATGCGGCGCGCCCGCTGCTCTGCCGGTTCGTTCTTCGGCGCGATACAGTAGATCGTCACCTCGGTCTTATCCACCGCCAGCGGACGGAACACGCGCACTTGCGAGCTCATCTGGTCCATCAGATAGACGTTCGGATAGAGGCAGAGCATCCGGAGGTTTCCGACCATCCATTGAGCCTTGGCGCGCCCATGTGTCGCCGTGAGCTTGTCGAATTGCGCGTAGACGGGCCGGGACGTCGGGTCGGCAACCTGGGACCAGACCGCCAAATGGCCGTTCTGGAACGAGTAGTAGCCGCCCTTTTGCTTGGCTATCTTGCTGATGTCCATTGCCTTTATGTCATCCGTCTCCGCTTTGCGACGACTGATGGTGGCGATGTAGTTCCAATGCAGCGACGACACGTGATAGCCGTCGGCGCCGTTCTCGGCCTGCAGCTTCCAATTGCCGTCGTAGATGTAGCTGGACGAGCCGCGCAGGACTTCGAGTCCGTCGGGCGCCTGATCGACCATCAGGTCGATCATCTTCGTGGCCTCGCCCAGATGTTCGGCCAATGGCTTCACATCCGGGTTGAGGCTTCCGAACAGAAAGCCACGATAAGCCTCGAACCTCGCGACCTTTTTTAGATCGTGCGAGCCTTGGCTGTGGAATTGCTCGGGATAACCCGCGCCGTCGGGATCCTTCACCTTCAGCAACTTGCCGGAATTGCCGAATGTCCAACCATGGAACGGGCAGGTAAACGTCGACTTGTTGCCGCGCTTGTAACGGCAAAGCATCGCGCCACGATGACTGCAGGCATTGATGAACGCGTTGAGCCGGTTGTCCTTGCTTCGGGCGATAAAGATAGGCTGTCGTCCGATCCAAGTGGTGAAGTAGTCATGCTTGTTCGGAATCTGACTCTCATGCGCAAGATACACCCAGTTTCCCTCAAACAGGTGCTTCATCTCCAACTCAAAGAACTCTACATCGGTAAACATTGCGCGATCGCAACGAAACAGACCGTTAGCGGAATCTTCGACCAATGCTGCATCGAGACGTTCAATGATGCTTGATGTCATAGCTTGTCCTCTAACAAGTATCGATCTGGCTGTTGACTGGATGACGACGTTCGCAATCATCGTCGAGATCACCAGAATGTATGGCAACTCAGATAGACGTCACGAGACGATCGCGCCCTTTCTGCCTGTACGGATGCGCACTGCGCCAATCATGGATCTCGAACCTTGTCCGCATCCTCGCCTCCATTCTTGGAGCCCGGCTCGTCCATGACAGGCCAGGCCGAGCCGAACGCTTGACAGTCTGAAACGAAGTCTCAGCGGTGTGATCAATCGTGATCCAACGTTCAGTTCATGTCACTGCTATCGTGGATATTTCTGTCCGGTTACCTGTAAGAGCCTGTCTCGGCGATACGGGCATTGAACAACGGCTTCCTGCTGGACCGAGAAGACTCTCTAAAGTCAAGCGCCGTTGACGGAGGCGATCATGGATTCACGCGACGATTTTCTCGGCACCCAGAACCTGGATTACGAAGGGTGGCGAGATACGGTCCGCTCGATCTGTGGCCGGTACACGCCTAGCGGAATCGAACCCAAGAGCTTTTTTGGCAGAGCGCGTGCCCGAAGCGTTTGCGGATTCAGATCAGTGGACCTTAGTTTCAATGCTCAAATCGATCGCACGCTCCAGGATGTCCGCGCTGATGCTGTGGATCACTACTGCGCATTATTTCAGATCAATGGTCAGTCCAGAATTATTCAGAACGACCGGATCGTGGAAGTCACGGCCGGTGATATCGCTCTTGTCGACGTGGCCCGGCCCCTGACGTGCGCATCCGAGAAGGGGAGCGACCAGTGGTGGAGGTCTTTGCAACTGCCGCGCCGATCGCTGCCGGCTCATCTGGGCTCAGAACCGCGGTGCCCTTCTCGATGCAGCGGAGCGGCCGCAGCCCGACCGCTGCGTCAACTCCTTCAGGATGCCGTCGAGGATGAGCAATCAATGTCTGTCTCGGCCAAAGCCTACATGCGCCTCGCGTTCTACGATTTATTGGGTGCACTATTCGCACTCTCGGGCCCGGAAAATGCTTCCGTTCATACCGACAGAATTTTCGCGCGTGTCCGCGATATCATCAAGGATCACTTTTCCAATCCGGACTTCGGTCCTTGCGAGGCGGCAGCCGAGGCGGGAATCTCGTTACGCTACCTTCAGAAGCTCTTTACGGTGAGAAAATCCACCTGCAGTCATTTCATAAATTCGGTTCGTCTGGATCACGCTGCGCGTCTATTAGAACGCCGGTCATTTCTGAAAACAGGCCAGCCCATCAGCGAGATCGCCTACGCCAGCGGTTTTGGCGACTACACTTACTTCAGCCGAAAATTTCGGCGTCGCTTCGGTCATACACCAGGCTCCCATTGCGAAGATTACACCGAGCCCTGGGCGTTTCCACAGCGCTGAAGTGCGTCATTGGTTCACGATGTCTCCGCCGGACTCATGCTTGCCGACAAAGCAGGAATCGCGCGGCGCATTGCACGCGAAGACCGACAGCGCCGTTTTCAACACATTTGGAACGATCACCGCCGATCAGGGCGGCGCGATCGATTTCAAGGGTGGCCTGACCAATGGCGGCATCGTCAATGTGCACACCGGCAGTGAGGTGGATGTCTCGGGCAACCTCGTCAACAACGGCACTGTCCTGGACAGTGGCATGCTCAAGGTCGATAATTTGAGCGGGACTGGTACTGTCAACGTCAACAACGGGACATTGGTGGTCACTGGTAATCTAGGCAGCAATGTCGTTCTGGCGGGTGCGGACACATTTGTCTTCGGACCCGATGCCAAACAGATATCCGGTGTCATCTCAAACTATACGCCGGGCACAACGCTGGTGCTGGATGGCTTCGACGCCAAGGTGAACCCGGCCTGCGACACTCAGACCAAATATCTTGACGCTGACCGATGCGGATCATCATGCGATGACGCTTCACCTCGCGCCCGGGTCCCTGATCCCGCAGGCCCACGGTGCGGCGCCGGATTTTCTGGTCTAGCGAATTTCCCCAAGGACACTCTGTCGAGCCCGCCATGTCCAGGCGGGCTGTGGCAAGACGCCAGAGAACTCGCCGCGCAAAAATTCTAATATATTAGCTCCTCGTTCCCGGCACGCGCGGCTCGCCCGGCTTAAGCTCCGCTCGCCCTGATGGGTGCGGTCCTCGTGTCGGGCAATGTTTGGATGACAACCATGGACCAGCAGAAACTCGATCGTGCGATCGGTCGTCGCTTGAAGACGTTGAGGACGCAGGCGGGCATGACGTTGAACGAACTCGCGACGCGCTCCGGTGTCAGCCGGGCCATGATCGGGAGGGTGGAGCGGGCGCAGAGCAGCGCCACCGCTGCGCTGCTCAACAAGCTCTGCGCCGCGCTCGATGTCACCCTCAGCGACGTCGTCGCGCTGGCCGAGAAGCCGCCGGAGCGGCTGATGCGGCTTGCCGACCAGCCGCTTTGGCGCGATCCCGACAGCGGCTATCGGCGGCGTCACGCCTCGCCGCCGGATGCGGCAAGCGGCATCGAGATCATCGTCGTCGATCTGCCGGCCGGCGCGCGTGTCTCCTACAGCCCCTGGGGCCGCAACGCGTTCACCCAGCAGCTCCTGATGCTGGAGGGGGCGGTCTGCGTGCACATCGACGCCAAGACCGTGCGGCTGCGCGACGGCGATTGTCTCGATTTCGACGTGATGCGGGCGGTGACCTTCGAGAACGAAACCAAACAGGATGCGCGCTACGTCATCATCACGCGGCGCGGCACATCGTACGGGAAAATGTGATGTCGCTGATCGTGCGGGACGCCACGCTGGAGGACGCCGAAGATATTTTGGCCATCTACAATTACGCCGCGATCAACACCACGGCGGTGTGGACCGACGGACCGGCCGATCTGGATTCGCGGCGCGAGTGGATGCGCGCTCGGCAAGCGGCCGGCTATCCCGTGCTGGTCGCGATGAAGGGCAGGGACGTCGTCGGCTTCGCGTCATTCGGCGATTTCCGTCCGTTTCCCGGCTATCGCCACACCGTGGAGAATTCGGTCTATGTCGGCGTGCAGCATCATCGGCTCGGCGTCGGCCGCAGTCTGATGGCCGCGCTGATCGAGCGCGCCACTGCGCTCAACAAGCACACGATGGTCGCCGCGATCGAGGCCTCGAATTCCGCCTCGACCGGGCTGCACGCGTCGTTCGGCTTTGCCGAGGTTGGCCGTATGCCTGAGGTCGGCTGCAAGTTCGGCCGCTGGCTCGATATGGTCCTCATGCAGAAGCGGCTTTCAAGTGAGGTGAGGCCGTGACGATGCAGGTCCGCACCGGCGACACCTTTGATCCGCGCGTCGTTGCGCTGCTCGACCATCACGTCACGGCTGCGCGGGCACAGACCGCGCCGGGCAGCGCCCATGCGCTCGATCTCGCGGGGCTCCGCGCGAGCGACGTTGCGTTCTGGACCGGCTGGGACGGCGAGACGCTGGTCGCCACCGGCGCGCTGAAGATGCTCTCGGCCGACCATGGCGAGGTGAAGTCGATGCACACGCTGCAAACCACGCGGAGGCGCGGCTTCGGCGGCCAGATGCTCCGCCACATCATCGCGGAGGCCCGCGCGCGTGGCTTGAAGCGGCTCAGCCTCGAGACCGGATCCTGGGATTATTTCAAGCCCGCGCATGCGCTCTACCAGGCGCACGGTTTTGTGCTCTGTGGCCCGTTCGAGGGCTATGTCGAGGATCCCAACAGCCTGTTCCTGACGCGCGACCTGACGGGAGGCTGAGGCGGCGCGGCGCAACCTGGGCCCGAAAACATCGCCGTGCGCATCAAAATGAGTTGCGCACCTCAAAACACCTCGATAACCTTCAGCCATGGCCGATACCCTCACCGCGACCGCGCTGACGCTGAAGGACATCGCCCGCGAGGCGGGCGTCAGCCTCGCGACGGTCGACCGCGTGCTGCACAACCGCCCGGGCGTGCGGCCGGATACGGTCCGACGGGTCAAGGCGGCGATCGAGCGCAACGCCTTCCAGCCGCACGTCGCCGCCGCCGAGCTCGCCCGCAGCCGTGCCCGCCGCTTTGCCTTCGTGATGCCGGCGGGGCCGAACCCCTTCATGCAGCAGATCGAGGCCTATCTCGGCGAGATGTCGGCCTGGCTCTCAGCCCGCCGTCTCGGTGTCGAGGTCGTCGCCACGGATGTGTTCGACCCGTCCGTGCTCGCGGCCTCGCTGGAGGCGCTGTCCGGCGATTACGACGGCGTCGCCGTGGTGGCGCTGGACCACCCCGAGGTCCGCGCCGCGATCAACGATCTCGTCGACGCCGGGACGCGGGTCGTGACGCTGGTCTCGGACGTGCCGTCCTCACGACGCCACCATTATGTCGGCATCGACAACATCGCGGCGGGGCGCACCGCCGGCGCGCTGGTCGGTCGGCTGGTCGGCCAACGGTCCGGCAAGGTCGCGATCGTTGCGGGCTCGCAGGGCCTGCGCGACCATTCCGAACGCATCTTCGGCTTCAGCCAGGTGATGGCGTCGGAATTCCCCGATCTCAGCGTGCTGCCGGTGCTGGAAGGACGCGACGAAGACGGCCGTTCGGAACAGGTTCTGGCGCAGCTGCTCGGCAGGCATGCTGACATTGTCGGCCTTTATAACGTCGGCGCCGGCACGCAAGGCGTCGCCAAAGCGTTGAGCGATGCCGGCCGCGGCAAGCAGGTGGTGTTCGTCGGACACGACGTCACCGCCCTGACGCGCCGGCTGCTGTTGCAGGGCGTGATGGATGCCGCGATCTCGCAGAACCCCGGGCATGAAGCGCGCGCCGCCGTGCGCGTGCTGCTCGCGCTTGCGCGCGGCGAGCCGATCTTGCGCGAACAGGAGAAGATCAGGATCGACATCGTGATGCGGGACAATTTGCCCTAGGGGCGGGTGGATTTTCAAAAGCGGCCGGCTGCGGAAAGGGCGACTCTGAGATCGCGCACCGCAACAGGCGAAAGGGAGGATAGCGTGTATCTCGGTATCGACATCGGCACATCCGGTGTGAAAGCGGTGCTCGTGAGCGAAGCCGGCGCGATCGTCGCGACGGCCGCGCGCGAGCTTGCGCTGTCGCATCCTGCGCCGCTGTGGTCCGAGCAGGATCCCGACGCCTGGGTCGATGCGGCGGTTGGCGCCGTCGACGATCTCGCCGCCCGCCATCCGCGCGAGGTCGCGCAGGTGCGCGGCATCGGGCTGTCCGGCCAGATGCATGGCGCGACGCTGCTGGACGAGGATGGACGGCCGCTGCGCCCCGCTATTCTGTGGAATGACGGCCGCTCGCACGCCGAATGCGTCGCGCTCGAGCGGCGCTGCCCGTCGCTGCACACGATCGCCGGCAATCTGGCGATGCCCGGCTTCACCGCGCCAAAGCTGCTCTGGGTCGCGCGGCATGAGCCGCAGATCTTCGAGCGCGTGGCAAAGGTGCTGCTGCCGAAGGCCTATGTGCGTTATCGCCTCACCGGCGAGATGGTCGAGGACATGTCCGACGCCGCGGGCACGCTGTGGCTCGATGTCGGTCTGCGCCGCTGGTCGGCGCTGCTGTTGCATGCCGTCGGGCTCGATCTCCACCACATGCCCCGCCTCGTCGAGGGCAGCGAGGTCAGCGCAGTGCTCGCGCCGGAATTCGCACGGCGCTGGGGCATGGCCAATGATGTCGTGATCGCAGGTGGCGCCGGCGACAATGCCGCGAGCGCCATCGGGCTCGGCGCGATCGCGCCGGGCGATGCATTCCTGTCGCTCGGCACCTCCGGCGTGGTGTTCCGCGTCACCGATCGGTTTACTCCGGCACCGGCGTCGGCCGTGCATGCGTTCTGCCATGCGCTGCCCGGCCTCTGGCATCAGATGGGCGTGATGCTGTCGGCCGCGGCTTCGCTGGCCTGGCTCGCCGGCGTGATGGAGACGCCGGCCGCCGCGCTCCTGGCGCCGCTCGGCGAGCGTGTCGACGGACCGAGCTCGATAAAATTCCTGCCCTATCTCGACGGCGAGCGCACGCCGCACAACGATGCCGCCGCCAGCGGCGCCTTCGTCGGCTTGCGCGGTGCGACCGGGCGCAGCCAGATCGTGCAGGCCGTGCTGGAAGGCGTCGCCTTCGCCGCGCGCGACAACCTCGCGGCGCTGAGCGCGGCCAGCGGGCCAATCGCGGAGGTCGATCTCGTCGGCGGCGGCTCGCGCTCGCCGCTGTGGGCGCAGATCTGCGCCGACGTGCTCGGCATTCCCGTCCACCGCGTCGAGGAGGGCGAGGTCGGGGCCGCGCTCGGCGCCGCACGGCTCGGCCGGCTCGCCGCCACCGGCGAGGATCCCGCGGAAGTGTGCAAGCGCCCGCGGCGGCTCGCGAGCTTTGCGCCCCGCGCATCCGTCACTGCGGCCTATGACGAGGCCTATCGGCGGTGGCGCGAACTTTATCCTGCGTTGAAGGAGAGCCTTAAGTGAACGCATCCGCCAAATTCTTCGATGCAAGCGCCCCTGTCGCCTTCGGCGGCAATGATGCGGGAAACACGCCCGTCTTCCGCTGGTACGACAAGGACCGGCTCGTGCATGGCCGCAGGCTTGAGGATCATCTGCGCTTTGCGGTCTGCTACTGGCATTCGTTCTGCTGGCCGGGCGGCGATCCCTTCGGCGGCGAGACCTTTCTGCGCCCCTGGCATCAAGGTGCCGATGCGATGGCGCAGGCGCGCGCCAAGGCCGATGTCGCCTTCGAGCTGTTCCGCCTGCTGGACGTGCCCTTCTTCACTTTCCACGACGTCGATGCGGCGCCGGAAGGCACATCGCTCAGCGAGTCCGTCGCCAATCTCAACGCGATCGCCGATCTGTTCGAAGCGAAGATGGCCTCCGCAAAAGTCCGCTTGCTCTGGGGCACGGCCAATTTGTTCACGCATCGCCGCTACATGGCGGGTGCCGCGACCAATCCGGACCCCGAGATCTTCACCTACGCCGCCGGCCAGGTCCGCGCCGCGCTGGAGGTGACGCACCGGCTCGGCGGCCAGAACTATGTGCTGTGGGGCGGCCGCGAGGGCTACGAGACGCTGCTCAACACCGATCTCAAGCGCGAGCTCGATCAGCTCGGCCGCTTCGTCTCGCTGGTCGTTGAGCACAAGCACAAGATCGGCTTCAAGGGCCCGATCCTGATCGAGCCGAAGCCGAAAGAGCCGACCAAGCATCAATATGATTTCGACGTCGCCACCTGCTACGGCTTCCTGGAACGCTACGACCTCCTGAACGACGTCAAGCTCAACATCGAGCAGAACCACGCCATTCTTGCCGGCCACTCCTTCCATCACGAGGTCGCGCTCGCCGAGGCGCTCGGCATCTTCGGCTCGCTCGACGTCAATCGCGGCGACGATCTGCTCGGCTGGGACACCGACCAGTTCGCGATGAACGTGCCGGAGCTGGCTCTGGTGTTCCACGAGATCCTGAATCGCGGCGGCTTCACCTCGGGCGGGCTCAATTTCGACGCCAAGATCAGGCGGCAGTCGATCGACCCCGACGATCTGATCCATGCCCATGTCGGCTCGATGGATGCCTGCGCGCGCGCGTTCCTCGCCGCCGCCGACATGCTCGATGCCGGCGCCCTCACCGCGCCGCTCGCGCAGCGCTACGAGGGATGGGCGGGACCCGAGGGCCGGGCCATTCTCGGCGGCCAGCGCTCGCTCGCCGAACTTGCCGACCGTGCGCTCAGCCCCGGCTTCGACCCGCGGCCGCGCTCGGGGCGGCAGGAATATCTGGAATCCCTGGTCAACCGCTACGTCTGAGGAAAGCCGCTGATGACAAAGGCTGAAGCGACACCGGTCCTCGAGCTGACCGGCATCGGCAAGGAGTTCGGCGCAATCCGCGCGCTGCACGGCGTCGACCTGCAGGTCCAGCCCGGTGAGGTCGTCGGCCTGATGGGCGACAACGGCGCGGGCAAGTCCACGCTGGTCAAGATCATCGCCGGCAATTTCCGTCCGAGCCATGGCGAGATCCGCTTTGCCGGCAACGCGGTCCATTTCAACCGGCCCGTCGATGCCCGCGGCGTCGGCATCGAGGTCGTCTACCAAGACCTCGCGCTCGCCGACAATCTGACGGCTGCTGCCAACGTCTTCCTCGGCCGCGAGTTGAAGCGCAGGTTCGGCCCGCTGGTATTGCTCGACCACAAGGCGATGGCGGCGCGTGCGCTGGAGCTGTTCGGCGAATTGCGCTCGGAGACGCGCCCCGACGATCTCGTCAAGCAGATGTCCGGCGGCCAGCGCCAGGCGGTTGCGATCGCGCGGACGCGGCTCTCCAACGCGCGGCTGGTCATGATGGACGAGCCGACTGCCGCGATCTCGGTGCGCCAGGTCGAGCAGGTGCTCGGCCTGATCCACCGGCTGAAGGAGCAGGGCGTCGCCGTCATGCTGATCTCGCACCGCATGCCCGATGTGTTCGCGGTGTGCGACCGCGTGATCGTCATGCGCCGCGGCGAGAAGCGGGCCGACAAGCCGATCCACCAGACGTCGCCCGAGGAAGTCACCGCACTGATCACCGGCGCGAAGGAGGCGGCGTGATGGCCATGCCCTTGGAATCTCCGATCAGCTTCACCAATGTCGGCCGGATCAGATGGTGGCAGCGCGGCATCTTCGCCTCCCAGACCGGCTATGTGCTGCTCGCGCTGGCGATGCTGCTTGTGGTGATGCATTTCGCCAGCCCCTATTTCTTCACCGAAGGCAACATGCAGAACGTGGCGAAGAATTTCTCCTTCATCGCCATCGCCACCCTCGGCGTCACCTTCGTGATCATCACCGGCGGCATCGATCTGTCGGTCGGTTCGATGATGTGCTTCTCCGCCATGATCACCTCGATGGTCATGACCGAGCTGTCGGCGCCCGGCTCGCCGGCAGGCTCGCTGTTCGTGCATATGGCCGCCGACGGCAAGACCGTGCTGGCCAACGTGCCGGGTCTGATCCTGCTGATCTCGATCCTCGCGGGGCTCGGCGTCGCGCTGATCGCGGGCCTCGTCAACGGCTTCTGTATCGCCGTGCTCGGCCTGTCGCCCTTCGTCACCACGCTCGGCATGCTCTCGATCGTGCGTGGGCTCGGCTATGTCGTCTCCAACGGCCGCGGCAGTTTTCCGGGCGGGCCCGACGCTGATTACTTCTATGCGCTCACTTCCGGCGATGTGCTCGGCGTGCCCGTGCCCTTCATCTACCTCGTGGTCCTCGCGCTGGCGATGGCCGTGGTCCTGCACCACAGCTCGTTCGGCCGCCACGTGTTCGCGCTCGGGGGCAACGAGAAGGCCGCCGAACTCACGGGCATACCGGTCGTGCGGGTGAAGATCGAGGTCTATGTGATCTGCGCGCTTGCGGCAGGGCTCCAGGGCATCATCATCTCCGGCTGGCTCGGATCGGCGCCCGCCAACATGGCGACATCCTACGAGCTCAACGTGATCGCGGCGGCCGTCATCGGCGGCGCCAACCTCGCCGGCGGCATCGGCGGTCCGTTGGGGGCCATCGTCGGCTGCGTGCTGCTGGAAGTGATCCGCAACGGCCTCGTGCTGGCACAGGTCAGCTCCTACTGGCAGCAGACGCTGGTCGGCGTGATCATCATCCTGGCCGTGCTGGTCGACCGCATCCGCTCGCGGATGACCTGAAATGACGTCGTTCCGGGAGGGCAACGAAAATGTCGCCTGTCCGCTCCCCGGACGATCCTGAGAGGATGGGCGCCAGATAAGGGTGGAGGAAACAATGAGGAAACTTCTTCTTGCCGGCATCGCCGTCGCGATGATGGCGACGCCGGCGTTTGCCGCGAACTACCGTTTCGTGATCGTGCCCAAGGCGATGAACAATCCGTTCTTCGATTTCGCGCGCGACGGCTGTCTGAAGCGTGCCAAGGAGCTCGGTAACATCGAGTGCATCTACAAGGGGCCGGTGGAGCATGAGCCGGCGACGCAGGCGCAGATCATCCAGGACTTCGTCACCCAGAAGGTCGACGGCCTCGCCATCTCGGTCGCCGACGTTGCGGCCATGACCAAGTCGATCGAGGCGGCGACCGCGGCCGGCATCCCCGTCATCACCTTCGATGCCGATGCGCCTGGCTCCAAGCGGATCGCCTATATCGGCACCAACAACAAGGAGTTCGGCGTCGCGCTCGGCAAGGAGCTCTTGAAGCTGCGGCCCGATGGCGGCAAGTACGCGATGGTCTCGGGCGGTCCGGGCGCCAAGAATCTCGCCGAGCGTGTCGACGGCGTTCGCGAGGCGCTGAAGGGCTCGAAATGGACCGAGGTCGCGGGCTCGCCGACCTTCTGTAACGACGATCCGGCGCTCGCGGTCCAACAGATGACGGATATGCGCACCGCAACGCCCGACCTCGCCGCCATTGTTCCCATCGGCGGCTGGCCGATGTTCGCTCCCGAAGGCTTCAAGGCCTTCGCCTCCAGGAACAAGAAGGATATCGACTCCGGCAAGTTCACGCTGGTCGTCGCCGATACGCTGAAGATGCAGCTCGAACTGCTGCGCGACGGCTATGCCAATGCACTGGTCGGCCAGCGTCCGTTCGAGATGGGCGAGAAGGCGATGGACACGCTGCTCGCCATCAAGAAGGGCGAGAAGGTGCCCGAGATCGTCTATACCGGCCTCGATCTCGTGACCAAGGACAACGTTGCGCAGATGTTGAAGTAGGAGCGCTGCCAGCCCCGTGCTCCTGCGAGACTCTCCCGCTTGCGGTTTCCGCAAGCGGGAGAGATGATTGGACGGTTGGAAGGAAGACTTTTGGAAGGCAATGGGAATGAAACGGTCGCGGCTCGGCTCCCTCGACGTCACCTCAATCGGTCTCGGCTCGGCCCCGCTCGGCGGATTGTTCACCGCCGTCAGCGATGCCGATGCGCTCGCCACGATCGAGCGCGCCTGGTCGGCCGGCATCCGCTTCTACGATACAGCGCCGCTCTACGGCTTTGGCCTCGCCGAACGGCGGATCGGCGCTTTCCTGCGGCAGCAGCCGCGCGACTCCTACTTCATCTCGACCAAGGTCGGTCGTCTGCTGCGCGCGCCTGATGACGCCGCCGCCGAGGACGCGCACTACAAGGGCACGTCGCGCGAGCGGCCGGTGTTCGACTTCTCCCATGACGGCGTGATGCGTTCGGTGGAGGAGAGCCTGACGCGCCTTGGGCTCGACCGCATCGATGTCCTGCTCGTGCATGATCCCGACGATCACTATGACGACGCCGTGGCCGGCGCCTTCCGCGCGCTCCAGCGCCTGCGCGCCGACGGCACGGTCAAGGCGATCGGTGCCGGCATGAACCAGTCGGAAATGTTGGTCCGTTTTGCCCAGGCCGTTCCGGTCGACTGCTTCCTGCTCGCCGGCCGCTACACGCTGCTCGACCAGGGCGCGCTGGATGCGCTGTTTCCGGTCTGCCGCGAGAAGAACATCGGCATCCTGCTCGGCGGCATCTACAACAGCGGCATTCTGGCCAATCCGCATCCTGGCGCGAAGTTCAACTATCAGGACGCCGACGCCGCGCTGATCGCGCGTGCGCGCGAGCTCGACGAGCTCTGCCGCAAGCACGGGACCGAGCTGAAGGCCGCTGCGCTCCAGTTCTGCATGGCCCATCCGGCGGTCACAATTGCCGTGCTGGGCGCGCGCAACGCCGCGGAAGTTTCCGACAACATCGCGATGTCGGAGAAGGCGGTGCCACAAGCCTTCTGGCAGGAGCTGCGTGCGCGCAAACTCGTCGACACGCGCGCGCCGTTGCCGGGCGGAGCGTGAGGGCATGATCATCGACGGCCATCAGCATTTCTGGGACCCGTCGCGCGCCGACTATCCCTGGATGGACGCGCCGGAATTGGCCTCGATCCGCCACGCCTTCGGGCCCGCCGATCTCGCGCCGCTGTTGAAAGCAAACGGCATCGACGCGAGCATATTGGTGCAGTGCCGCTCCGCGCTGGAGGAGACCGAGGAATTCTTGCGGATCGCGCATGCGACGCCCTCGGTGATTGGCGTCGTCGGCTGGGCCGATCTGACGGACGGTGCGCTTGGCGATACGCTCGACCGCTTGCGCGCTTCGCCCGGCGGCGACAAGCTGGTCGGCATTCGTCACCAGGTGCACGACGAGGCCGATCCGGACTGGTTGCTGCGCGAGGACGTTCAACGCGGCCTCACCGCAACGTTCGCCCGCGATCTCGCCTACGATTTCCTCGTCCGCACCCGCGAATTGCCCGCCGCGATCGCAACCGCGCAGGCCTTTCCACAAGCGCATTTCGTGCTCGACCACGCCGCAAAACCGCCGATCGCCGGTGGCGGAAGTGCCGAATGGGCCGATCGCATCGCGGCTCTCGCGGCCTGCGGCAATGTCTGGTGCAAGATTTCGGGCCTCGCGACGGAAGCGGTGTGGCGTGACTGGGATGCGGAGCGGCTGTTTCCGTTCGTTCAACATGCCGCAACATGTTTTGGCGAGGATCGCCTGATCTTCGGTTCGGACTGGCCGGTGTGTCTGCTTGCCGGGAGCTATGGCGAGATCAAGCGGGCGCTGGAAGCGTGCCTGGCGAAGCTTGGGCCGCAGGTGCGGAACAAGGCGTTCGGAGTGAATGCGAAGAGAGCCTATCGGCTGGCAACTGCAAGCTAAGGCCGGGCTCTTGCTTACCCTCCCCTGGAGGGGGAGGGTCGATCGCGCGCAGCGCGAGCGGGGTGGGGTGATCTCTCCACTCGGGCACTGCCTCAATGGATAGACCGTCACCCCACCCCGTCTCACATTTCGCTGCGCTCAATGTGAGCCGACCCTCCCCCTCCAGGGGAGGGTAAGAGATCTCACGCGCCCGCGGGCACCTGGTCCAGAAATCCCGTGATGCTCCTGATGCGGCCGTCCTTCAGCACGGCGAAGTCGGTGCCCTTGATCGGGCTGTCGACACCGTCGGGACCCAGGCCCCACGAAAAGCGGACATGCTCGCCATAGCCGTTGGGCTCGCCAATCAGCGTGAACTTGAAGTCGGGGAAACGCTGCTGCACGCCCGCGATCAGCGCGTCGATGCCGTCCCGGCCGTCGCCCTTCATCAGGGGATCGACATAGCTCGCATCCGCCGTCCAGTTTTCGCTGAGCAGTTCGCGACGGCGGCCTGCGGCGCGCTCGTTCCAGAGCTCGATGTAGCGGCGGGCGATGGTGACGGGGGCGGTCATGGTGCTCTCCTTCGATGGCGCCGTGTTCGGCTGTCTCGACTATCGAAGGTTCGCACGCGCGGATCGATTACCTCGGAGGTCATGCGTACGCAGAAAAGAAGCGCGATGATGCTCTCATCGCGCTTCGGACGTTCGCAACGATGTCAGCGCGAAACTTACTTCGCCGCGGTGACCATGATCTCGACGGTGTACTGAGCCGCCGCGAGCTTGGCTTCGACGGTGGCGCGAGCCGGGGTGTTGCCGGGCGAGACCCAGGCGTCCCACACCGCGTTCATCTCGGCAAAGGTCTTCATGTCGGTGATGTAGATCGTGGCCGAGAGCAGCTTCGACTTGTCGGTGCCGGCCTTGGCGAGATGGCTGTCGATGGTCGCCAGGATGTCCTGGGTCTGCTTCGTGACGCTTTCACCGGCGGCCTTGTTGGCGACGACGCCGGCGAGATAGACGGTGTTGCCGTGCACGACGACCTGGCTCATGCGCGGGCCGGTTTCGAAACGCTGAATGCTCATTGGGGGATCTCCTGGTGGGAATGGCGGCCCTGTCTAACCCAGCGCTCTACTGTATGCCACCCCGCCAATGCATGCGTCGTTTACGGAAACTGACTGAAGAACGACCAGATCGTTTCGGCGCCGTCGATGTCGCGGTTCTGCGGCCCGAGCAGGCTGGTTGCAATCTTCGGGAAGCGGGCATCCGGAGCGAAGCCGGGCATGCGGTGGCCGCCATGGTTGATGCGATAGAGCACGACGTCGTGCCCTTTGGGACAGCGTGAGGAGATCCGTGTGACCGTGGACTGGTCCGCCGGCGCTTTCTCGGGCAAGTCGGTCACCTCGGCGTCGTCGGTCTCGCAGCCATTGAGCTTGCGCCAGAAGGCCAGCGTCTCTTCGGTGGACCAGAATCCGTCTGCGGCATAATAGCTCGATCCGCGTCCGCCCTCGTAGGGGACCAGCGGGTCGGCCGTGCCGTTGATGAGCAGCATCGGCAGCGGCCGCGATGGATGACAGGTGACTGCGGTCTCATCCGTGAGATTCATGATCACGCTCGCGCCCGCCGCAAACAGATCGGCGCGCGCGCAAACCAGCGTCATCGCCATGGCGCCGCCATTGGAGATGCCGGCGACATAGACGCGCTTCGGGTCGGCGGTGCCATTCGTCACCAGCGTCTCGACCAGCTTTGCGATGAAGGCGACGTCGTCGGTGCCCTCGGGCGGGCCGCGGAGCGCCGGTCCAGCCTTCGTCCGCGCATCGGCCCAGGCATGGTTGAGCCCGTCGGGAAAGACCACGGCAAAAACTTCGCGCTTGGCGACCTGCGGCCACGCCGTTCGCGCGACCATGTCGGCGCCGCGCTGGGTCTTGCCGTGCAGCACGACCACGAGCGGCACCAGCCGCTTCGCCGGCAGTTGCGCGGTGTACGATCGCTTCACGCCGTTGACGTCAATTGTCTCGGCGGATGCAGCAGAAGCTGCGGCCAATGCCGCAAGAAGCGCCCCGATCTGCATCCACCTCCGCATGATCTAGCCCACGGCCTTCGCCGCGGCACGGCCGGCATTGCGGCCCGAGAACAGGCAACCGCCGAGGAAGGTGCCTTCCAGCGAACGATAGCCGTGCACGCCGCCGCCGCCGAAGCCTGCGGCTTCGCCGACCGCATAGAGGCCGGGAATGACGCTGCCCTCGCTGCCGAACACGCGCGAGTCGAGATCGGTCTCGAAACCGCCGAGCGTCTTGCGGGTGAGGATGTTGAGCTTGACCGCGATCAGCGGCCCCTGCGCGGGATCGAGGATGCGATGCGGAGAGGCGGTGCGGATCAGCTTGTCGCCGATATAGCGCCGCGCATTGTGGATGTTCATCACCTGCGCATCCTTGACGTAGGGATTGGCGATCTCGCGGTCGCGCGCCTCGATCTGCATCCTGACGTGCTCGAGTTTGAGGAGGTCGCTGCCGGCGAGCTTGTTCATGGCCGCGACGAGATCCTCGATCTTGTCGCGTACGATGAAGTCGACACCATGGCTTTTGAATGCCTCCACCGGCGCCGGCGCGCCCTTGTTGGTGGCGCGGCGCAGGGTCATCCGCCAGCTCTTGCCGGTCAGATCAGGATTCTGCTCCGAGCCCGACAGCGCAAATTCCTTCTTGATGATGCTCTGGGTCAGGATGAACCAGGAATAATCATAGCCGGTGGACATGATGTACTGGAGCTGGCCGAGCGTGTCGGAGCCGGGAAACAACGGCGCCGGCAGCCGCGTGCCTGTTGCGTCGAACCACATCGAGGACGGGCCGGGCAGGATGCGGATGCCGTGGCGCGGCCAGATCGGATTCCAGTTCTGGATGCCTTCGACATAATGCCACATACGGTCGCGGTTGATCAGCCGCGCGCCCGATTTCTCGGTAATGCCGATCATGCGGCCGTCGACATGCTCGGGCACGCCGGAGATCATGAACTTCGGCGGCTTGCCAAGCCGCTTCGGCCAGTTCTGCCGCACCAGCTCGTGATTGCCGCCGATGCCGCCGGACGCCACGATCACGGCCTGCGCCTTCATCGCGAACTCGCCGACCACGTTGCGCGACGAGCTCTTGCCACGCTCGACATTGTCAGGGGCGAGCACGGCGCCGCTGATGCCGTCCACCGTGCCGTTGGTGATGGAGAGCGCATCGACGCGATGGCGGAACCTGAAGGTCAGCCGGCCGCTCTTCATGGCCTCGCGCGCGCGGCGCTCGAACGGCTCGACGATGCCGGGGCCGGTTCCCCAGGTGACGTGGAAGCGCGGCACCGAATTGCCGTGGCCCATCGCGTCGTAGCCGCCGCGCTCGGCCCAGCCGACCACCGGGAAGATGCGATGCCCCATCGCGCGCAGCCAGTCGCGTTTCTCGCCCGCCGCAAACGCCACATAGGCCTCGGCCCACTGGCGCGGCCAGAAATCCTCGTCGCGGTCGAAGCCGGCGGTGCCGATCCAGTCCTGCATGGCGAGGTCGAAGGAGTCCTTGATGCCGAGCCGACGCTGCTCCGGCGAATCGACCAGGAACAAGCCGCCGAACGACCAGAACGCCTGGCCGCCGAGCGACTGCTCGCCCTCTTGGTCGACCACGATCACGCGCTTGCCGGCGTCGGCAATCTCGGTTGCGGCCACCAGTCCCGATAGTCCCGCACCGACGACGATGACGTCTGTCTCTTCCGCCATAGGTTCCCCCCTGTAGTTGTCCGGATTGAAGCCAGCCGTTGCAACTGAGATCAAGGGCTTGGCGCGTAAGACATCGTTAACTTGTTCCAGTTTGGGACCGAGTCGGACCTGGTGCAGCGCGGGCGCAACACTGGATTTGAATTTGTTTTGAGCCAGCCGGCGTGCCTAGACAAAACCACGGTTACGACGGACGCTAGCAACACATCACCACCTGACACGCAGATTCGAATTCGACTGGGGCGGGGGACAATGAAGTTTCTGACGGGGTTGCTCGCGGCGGTTCTCCTGATCGCGGGCATGGGGGCTTCCCACGCAGTGGTTCGGATTGCGGATGACCGCGGCGGACGGATCGGAACCTACGTCGACAAATACCAGGACCTGCGCCAGTCAGGCGACACCGTCATCATCGACGGTCTCTGTGCCTCGGCCTGCACCATCGTCCTCGGCGCCATTCCGCGCGACCGCATCTGCGTGACGTCACATGCCACGCTCGGCTTCCACGCCGCCTGGGATTTCGGCACCAACGGCCGCGCCGTCACCAATCCCGAAGCGACCCAGATGCTCTATGCGATGTATCCCTCGCAGGTGAAGCGCTGGATCAACCAGCGCGGTGGCCTCACCCCGCACATGCTCTTCCTGAGGGGCAAGCAGCTCCAGGCCATGTACAAGCCGTGCTACCTCGACGCGCAGGCCTCGACCAACCGACCCCTGCGCCGGGCTCTCCCGCAATCGGAAGAGCTGGAGTCCGCTCGAGGCCAGCTGCTTCGCTGACGTCATCGGCGCGATCTGATTCAAGGAAGCATTCCTTGGAACACCCGCGGCGCTTGCCCGGGCCCGGGCCAACGCCTATTTGAATGGCAAGGGAACCGGGGCCTTCGCCCCGATCGTTGTCATGGCTCAACCACTGCACCCGGCCCAACCGCTACAGGACAATTCGCCCACTGCCGGCCGGCTGCCGTTCGTGCTGCTGTTGGCTGGCGCGGGGATCGGCGGTCTGGTCGTGCTCGGCGCGCTGGCGCTCTGGTTCCACTACGGCAGCCAGGTGTTCTTCGAATTGATCAGGACCGGCTTTGCCGCCTGCTTCTGACCTGCGACAGGAAGTTTACCGCTCATGAGCTCCACTGCCCGTCCGCTGGTGATCGCGACCGCCTTCGCTGCAAGCCTCGTCGTCGGACTGCTGATCGTGTTCTGGGCGATGGGCGGGGTCAGCAAGGTGGCGCAGCCCGCCGCGATCGGCGGCCCGTTCCAGCTCACCGACCAGCACGGCAAGGCCGTCACCGACAAGAACCTGAAGGGCAAGCCGACCCTGATCTTCTTCGGCTACACCCATTGCCCCGACGTCTGCCCGACCTCGTTGTTCGAGATTTCGGAGGTGCTGCGCGCGATGGGCAAGGATGCCGACAAGGTCAATGCCGTCTTCATCTCGGTCGATCCGGAGCGGGATACGCCGGCGACGATGAAGGACTATCTGTCGAGCTTCGACCCGCACCTCGAAGGGCTCAGCGGCGACCCCGCCGAGACCGCCAAGGTGATCACGTCCTACCGGGTCTATGCCAAGAAGGTCCCGACCAAGGACGGCGACTACACCATGGACCACACCGCGCTGATCTATCTGATGGACCGCGACGGGCGGTTCGTATCGCCGTTCAACATGAAGCGGACGCCGGAAGAGGCCGCGGCTGATTTGAAGCGGTATCTTTGAAGGCTTCGTCCGGCGCAGCTGTCCCCACATCGTCATAGCCGGGCTTGTCCCGGCCATCCACGTTCTTGGGCGGGCCAGAAAGTCTCGTGGATGCCCGGGACGAGCCCGGGCATGACGGCTGAGAGACCTTCACCCAACCCGCAATCGGCGCTCGCGTTCCCGGCGGGATGGTCTATAACGCCCTCCGATCCCAACGAAATTTGTTCATTTCCCGCCGATGGCCCCGTCGCGACAGGCAAAATCGTCCAAAACCGTGCGCCGTGTCCTGACCGGGCTGGTCGTCGGTGCTTGCCTCCTCGCAGGCCTGCCTTCCGCAAAGGCGCAGGCGCCCGCCAAGCAGCCTCCGGCGGCGCCCCAGGCCACGCCGCAGGCCGCCCCTCAAGCCGCTCCCCAGGCCGTGCCCGGCTTCTGGGACCCGCGGCGGCGGCCGGAGCGGCCCGACCTGTCGCGCCTGACCGTGATCCGCTTCCTGACCGAGACCGACTATCCGCCGTTCAACTACACCGGCGCCGACGGCAATCCGGCCGGTTTCAACGTCGATCTCGCCCGCGCGCTGTGCGAGGAGATCAAGGTCACCTGCACGGTGCAGATGCGCCGCTTCGAGACGCTGGTCGACGCGCTCTCCTCCAACCGGGGTGATGCCATCATCGCCTCGATGGCGGTGAGTCCGCAGCTCCGCGTCCGCGTCGATTTCACCGATCCCTATTACCGCGTGCCGGCGCGCTTCGCCTCGCGCAAGGATGCGGTGATGCCGGAGATCCGGCCCGAATATCTCGAGGGCAAGAAAGTCGGCGTCATCGCCGGCTCCGCGCACGAAGCATACCTCAAGGCGATGTTCACCGACGCCGAGCTGCATCCCTATCCCAACGACGACGCGATGCGCGCAGCCTTGCGCAAGGGCGAGGTCGACTTCATCTTCGGCGACGCCATCTCGCTGGCGTTCTGGATCAACGGCACGGATTCCGGCGATTGCTGCGCCTTCTCCGGCGGCCCCTTCGTCGAGAGCCGCTTCTTCGGCGAGGGCATCGGCATCGCCGTGCGCAAGGGCAACGACGTGCTGCGCCAGGCCCTGAACTGGGCCCTGTTCCGCGTCTGGGAGAAGGGCCGCTACACCGATCTGTGGCTGCGGTATTTTTCGGTGAGCCCGTTCTAGTGCCGTAGGGTGGGCAAAGGCACGCTAGCGCCGTGCCCACCGTCTTTGGCAGTGGTGGGCACGCTTCGCTTTGCCCACCCTACGATTCCACGATAAAGGCGCTGCTACTTTTGCATTCTGCCCGGAAATCGCTATTTTCCGCGGCCCGGAGGCCCCTGAATGTCTGTCATCGATCTTGCCGCGAACCCGAGCGATTTGCGTGCGCTCGCCGAACAATCCAACGCCTGGCCGTTCGAGCAGGCGAAGGCCATTGTCGCGCGGCTGAAGAAAAGCTCGAAGGACGAGGTGCTGTTCGAGACCGGCTACGGCCCGTCCGGCCTGCCGCATATCGGCACGTTCGGTGAGGTCGCGCGCACCTCGATGGTGCGCCATGCCTTCCGCGTGCTCACCGAGGACAAGATCAAGACGCGCCTGCTTGCCTTCTCCGACGACATGGACGGGTTTCGGAAAGTGCCCGACAACGTCCCCAACAAGGAGATGCTTTCCGCGCATCTCGGCAAGCCGCTGACGCGGGTGCCGGATCCGTTCTCCAACGAATACCCGTCGTTCGGGCACCACAACAACGCGCGGCTGCGCGCGTTCCTCGATCATTTCGGCTTCGACTACGAGTTCGCGAGCTCGACCGATTATTATACGTCCGGCCGCTTCGACGCGACGTTGCTGAAGATGCTCGCCGCCTACGACAAGGTGATGGCGATCATCCTGCCGACGCTCGGCCCCGATCGCCGCGCGACCTATTCGCCGTTCCTGCCGATCAGCAAGACCACCGGTGTCGTGTTGCAAGTGCCGATGATCCGCCGCGACGTCGCGGCCGGCACCGTGACCTATGTCGATCCCGATACCAACCAGGAAGTCGAGACGCCCGTCACCGGCGGCAACGTCAAGTGCCAGTGGAAGGCCGACTGGGCGATGCGCTGGGTCGCGCTCGGCGTCGACTACGAGATGGCCGGCAAGGATCTGATCGACTCCGTGAAGCTGTCCGGCGCGATCGCCAGGGCGCTCGGCGCCACGCCGCCCGAAGGTTTCAACTACGAGCTTTTCCTCGACGAGAAGGGCCAGAAGATCTCGAAGTCGAAGGGCAACGGCCTCACCATCGACGAATGGCTGCGCTACGCTTCGCCGGAATCGCTGTCGCTGTTCATGTATCGCGAGCCGAAGGCGGCCAAGCGGCTGTATTTCGATGTCATCCCGCGCAATGTCGACGACTACCAGCAGTTCATCGACGGCTTTGCGAAGCAGGATGGCAAGCAGCAGCTCGGCAATCCGGTCTGGCACATCCACAACGGCCATCCGCCGAAGGGCGACATGCCCGTCACGTTCCAGCTCCTCTTGACTCTGGTGTCATCGTCGAACGCGGAGAATGCCGAGACGCTATGGGGCTTCATCGGCCGCTATCGTCCCGGCGTCAGCCCGCAGACGCATCCGAAGCTCGATGCGATGGTCGGTTACGCCATCAACTATTATCGTGACTTCGTGGCGCCGACGAAGCAGTTCCGCGAGCCGACCGAGGTTGAGCGCGCCGCGTTGCAGGATCTGCGCGATGCGCTGTCGCAGCTTCCGCAGGAATCCTCGGCCGAGGACATCCAGAACGTCGTCTACGAGATCGGCCGCCGCGAGCCGTTCCTCGACCAGGTCAAGAAGGGCAAGGACGGCCGTCCGGGCGTGACGCTCGACTGGTTCAACATGCTCTACCAGGTGCTGCTCGGCCAGGAGAAGGGCCCGCGCTTCGGCTCCTTCGTTGCGGTCTACGGCGTGCAGAACGCGGTCAACATGATCGACGGCGCGCTGGCGCGAAGCGCGTAGGGAGCGCGTAGCCCGGATGGAGCGAAGCGAAATCCGGGGTCTTTACGAGCAGCCCCAGCAGTCCCGGATTGCGCTGCGCTCCATCCGGGCTACGGGTCTCGCGCCTCAGATCGAGCGCAGCACGAAGCGCCGGTTGTCCTTCTGCACCGGGCGTGCGTTGATCGGATAGAGCTTTGCGAATGCGGCGACGTCGGTGGCTAACGACGCAATCACTGGCTCGCCCACACGATTCGCGCGATCCAGCCGACGTCGCTCGGCGCCATCGTGTGCTCGGTCTGCGATGCATCGAGGGGCTGCAATTCCAGTGCCTTTGCCGTGCGGCGCTTCAGCGTCGCGACCGTCACCTCGCCCGCCTTGGTCTTCACCACCACGCGATCGCCTCTGCGGATCGGTGCGCGGGGAGAGATCAGGATGACGTCGCCGTCGCGATAGGCCGGGGCAAGCGCATCGCCGGAAATCTCCAGCGCAAAAGCGCGACTGTCCTCGGCGGTGGGAAGCGAAAGCTCGGTCCAGCCCTTGCCGGATGGAAAGCCGGACTCGTCGAAAGCGCCGCTCGCGCCGGCTAGCGCGAGGCCGAGCAGCGGCACCGAGCGGCCGTCGCTGGCGTCGTCACCGATCAACCCGGCAAAGGTGTCCATCGAGGAGCCGGCCGCCGCCAGCGCTTTCGCGATCGATTCGGTGGATGGCCAGCGCTCGCGCCCGTCGGGGGTGACGCGCTTGGACTTGTTGAAGGTGGTGGGATCGAGCCCGGCCCGCTTGGCGAGGCCGGACGGCGACAGGCCGGCACGCTCCGCCAGCCGATCCAGCGCTCCCCAGATCTGGTCGTGAGTCAGTATCCTCTGCGCTTTGGCCTGTCTGACCATGGAAGGTCCAGCCCGTCGCAACTCAGGAAAACTGTCCTTAAATCAACCGGTTTTCCGTTTTTCGCGCAAGGGGTGGTGGGGGAAGCATTTTCAAGCGAAGCGGATACCGGTTCGCGTCAGGAAAACGCGTCAAAACATGAATTTGAAGCCCCGTTCCGATTTCATCGGAGCGGGAATGGCTCTAAGCCTTGAGTTCGGAGGGGGCGGCCATTACGGTCGCGCCCGGGTTTTGAGGACCCGCACGAGACGAAAAAACCCAAAAGACTCAAAGAGCAAACAGGGCTGCGTGAGCGGTGGTCAAGATCTACAAAATCTGTCCGGCCTCGGCCTGGCGCGAGGCGGAACGGCAGGGTGTCTACCAAGGCAGCGCGGACGATTCGCGCGACGGTTTCATCCATTTCTCGACCGCGCCCCAGGTTCCCGAGACCTTGCGCAAGCACTATTTCGGGCAGCGCGCGCTGTTCCTGGTCGAGGTCGACGGCGACGCGCTCGGCAGCGCCTTGCGCTGGGAGCGCTCGCGCAATGACGAGCTGTTTCCGCACCTCTATGGCGAGCTCGATCTCGGCGCGGTGCTGTCGGTGATGAACCTCAACATGCGTTCCGATGGCGGCCACGACGTTCCGGGGCTTAACCCGTGATCCGCGCCTTCGACGCCTTTTCGCTGCCGGTGCTGCGCTGGCTTGATCCGGAAGATGCGCATCGCCTCGCGATCCAGGGCCTGCGCTTCCTGCCGCCGGTCAAGCCGCGGCCTGACGATCCCAAGCTCGCGGTGCGTGCCTTCGGGCTCAACTTCCCCAATCCGATCGGCATGGCCGCGGGCTTCGACAAGAGCGCCGAGGTGCCGGATGCGTTGCTGCGGCTCGGCTTCGGCTTCGTCGAGATCGGTTCGGTGACGCCGAAGCCGCAAAGCGGCAATCCGCGGCCGCGGCTGTTTCGTCTGGAGCGCGACGAAGCCGTGATCAACCGCATGGGCTTCAACAATGACGGCGCTGAAGTCGCGCTGCGCAGGCTCGCGGCGCGTGCGCAGCACGGCGGCATCATCGGGGTCAATGTCGGCGCCAACAAGGATTCGCCGGATCGCGTCGGCGATTACGTCAAGCTGATCGAGACCTTTGCGCCGGTCGCGAGCTATTTCACCGTCAACGTCTCCTCGCCGAACACGCCGGGCCTGCGCAATTTGCAGGAAGGCGCGTTGCTGGACGATCTCCTCGGACGCGTGATCGACGCGCGGGAGCGGGTACGGCAAAAGGCCGGCGACACGCCGGTACTGCTCAAGATCGCGCCGGACCTCAGCCTCGCCCAGCTCGACGACGTCGTGCAGGTGGCGCGCTCGCGCCGGGTCGACGGCATGATCGTGTCGAACACGACGATCGCGCGGCCGAGCACGCTGCGCGAGGAAATGCGCGCCAAGGAGCAGGGTGGCCTGTCCGGCCGGCCGCTGTTCCGCCTGTCGACGCGCATGGTTGCGGAGACCTATGTGCGCGTCGAGGGCGCGTTCCCCTTGATCGGCGTCGGCGGCGTCGATTCCGGCGGCGCCGCGCTGACCAAGATCCGCGCCGGCGCGAGCCTGATCCAACTCTATTCGTCACTGGTCTACAGGGGCCTCGGCCTCGTCGACGAGATCAAGCGTGATCTCACCTCGACGCTGCTCCGCACGGGGCGGGATTCGCTATCCGAAATCGTCGGTGCCGACGCGGCGACGCTCACGGCGGAAGACTGGCCGGGATTGTAGCCGAGGTCCCGTAGCCCGGATGGAGCGAAGCGCAATCCGGGAATCTATCGGCGGGCACGAAGGCCCCGGATTACGCTGCGCTCCATCCGGGCTACGATTCGTCTAGGCTTTCGGAAACGTCGCCCGGTACAACGCCGGATAGCGCGCGCCCTGCAATCCGCCGCGTGCCACGTAGAACGCGATCAGCGCGCTCCACAGCCCGGCATTGCCGAACGATTGCAGCGCCCACCAGGCGCCAAGAAAGATCGTGAACGATAACAGCATCAAATTGCGCATCTCGCGCGCCCAGGTCGCGCCGACATAGATGCCGTCGAAGCCGAACGCGAACACGCCGGGGATGGGCGCAAGCACGATGAACGGCAGGAATTCGCGCGCGGCGCGGCGGACGTCCTCGCTCGCTGTCATGACATTGATCAGGTTCGGCCCGAACAGCGCGAACAGCACCGCGACGACCACTGCAAAGCCGAGGCCCCACAGCAGCACCAGCCGGGTCGAATCCGCAAAGCCCCTGGCATCGCGTGCGCCAAACGTGCGCCCGCAGAGCTGCTGGGCTGCGTTCGCAAGACCGTCGAGGAAGAACGCGCTGACCAGCAGGAAATTGTTCAGCACGGAATTCGCCGCGAGCGTGACGTCACCGGCGCGTGCACCCTTGGCGGTGAAGAACAGGAACACGGCGATCAGCGCCGCGGTGCGGATCATGATGTCGGAGTTCACCGCCAGCAGCCGCATCAGTTTTGCCCGGTTCAACAGCGTGGCAAGGGGCACTGCAAAGCCGCCATCCGCATAGCGCCGGCAGACGATCACGCCGAGCACGAAGCCAATCGTCTCCGAGAGCAGTGCCGCGATCGCTGCGCCCGCAATGCCGGTGTCGTAGACCAGCACCAGCAAGATCGTCGCCGCCATGTTGATGAGGTTGATGACGACCTGCAGCAGCAGTGCCGGATTGGCGCGCGCCTGTCCCACCAGCCAGCCGAGAATGACATAGTTGGCGAAGGCGAACGGCGACGACCAGATCCGGATCATGAAATAGGTCTTTGCCGCGCGCGTGACGCCTTCGCTGCCGCCCATCAGGTCGAACAGCGCGGTGGCCAGCGGCAGTTGCAGCACGATCAGCGCGGCTCCGATCAGGCCCGCGACAATGAAGCCGCGCACCAGGATCACGGTCTGCTCGCGCGTCTCGCTCGCGCCCAGCGCCTGCGCCGTGAAGGCGAGGGTGCTCATGCGCAGGAAGCCGAACAGCCAGAACAGGCAGTCGAAGATGACGGAGGCCATCGCGACGCCGCCAAGCAGCGCGGCATCGTCGAGCCGCCCGATCGCGGTGGTCGAGACCACGCCGATCAGCGGCGTGGTAAGATTCGCGACCATCGCGGGACCGGCGATGGCGAACACCTGGCGGGAGCCTATCCCTAAGTGAACGGGTGCGTGCATGTCAGAACACGAGCACCATGCCGTCTTCGGCGGCGAGATGCGGGACGTCGTCCAGGCGCGACAGCATGTCGTCGCTCATATGGGTGAGGACAAGCCGCTTGGCGCCGATGGCGGGGAGGTGCTGTTCCAAGGTCTTCAGGCTGAGATGGTTCTTGACCACCTTCTCGTACATATAGGCTTCCGCAATGAAAAGGTCCGCGCCATGCGCCAGCGGAATGAGCGTCTCCGTCCATTCGGTGTCGGCGCTGTAGGCGAGCGTGCGGCCTTCGGCCTCGACGCGGTAGGCCAAGAACGGCCCGCCGGATTCGCCGTGCACCACCGGGTAGGGCGTCACATTCACCGCGCCGAAGGTTTGGCTTCGCCCGGGCGCAAGTTCGATGAGGTTCAGTTCGAAACGCTGCTTGGTCTTCGAGGAGTGCTCGAACAGCGCCTCCATCACTTGGCGGAGGCGCGTCTCGAGGCCTTGCGGGCCCGCGATCGTCAGCGGCCGGGTCCGCCGCGAGAATTGCGCATCGAGCAGGACAAACGGTAGCCCGGCAAAATGGTCGGCGTGGAAATGCGTGATGAGAATGAGGTCGATCTCGTTGCGGTCGATCTCAAGTCGCTTCAACGCCGGCAGCGCCGACGCGCCGCAATCGATCAGGAAGTTGGCCGCGCGCCCCGAGATGTGGAAGCAGGTGTTGAGCCTGCCGCCCGAGCCGAAGGCGTCGCCGCAGCCGACAAAGCGCAATTGCATCGGCTGCGGGCTCCCAAATTCTTACCTGTTGCGCGGTGCGCCGAAGACGCGCGAGAGCAGCCAGATCGGGATCACGATGACCGCGCCGAGCAGGAAGTAGCGCCACAGCCAGTTCACCGCGTCGAAGCCGAGATCCCACAGACGCTGGAACAGCAAGCGGATGCTGTAGATGATGTTCCAGGGATCGAAACCGATCGCGGCGAGCACGACGCCGACCAGGATCGAGAGCAGGACCAGGCGAAACGCCACCGCCAGCGGCGAGCCGCCGAGAAAGCGGTTCAGCCCATCGCTGCGGCCGGCCGGCAAATCTCTGGCGTCTTGGACCATCTCAAACTCCTCGCGGGGATTCGACCCCATTATAGGTCACGGCGGGGCACATGGGGAACCCGCATTCCCTCGTCAATGGCTGTCGGCGGAAGCCGCAACCTTAATTGTTGGTAGGGATTCGTCAGCCTTCAGCATGTTTTCCAGCGTTTCCAGCCGGTCGGCCTCGCGCGGCGGCTTGTCCCAGCGCAGCCGGCTGATGCGGGGAAAGCGCATGGCGACGCCGGATTTGTGCCGCTGGGAACGCTGCAGCCCCTCGAACGCCACCTCCAGCACCAGTCCCGTGTCGGGCTCGTGCACGACGTGGCGCACGGGGCCGAATTTCTCGGTGGTGTTGCGGCGGACGAAACGGTCGATCTGCAAGAGCTCCTCGTCGGTGAAGCCGAAATAGGCTTTTCCGACCGGCACCAGCTCGTCGCCGGCTTCGCCTGCGGTCCAGACGCCGAAGGTGTAGTCGGAGTAATAGGACGAGCGCTTGCCGTGGCCGCGCTGGGCATACATCAGCACGGCATCGATGATGTGCGGATCGCGCTTCCACTTCCACCACTGGCCCTTTGGGCGCCCCGGCAGGTAAGGCGCATCGCGCCGCTTCAGCATGACGCCTTCGACGGCATCGGCATCTTCGCCCGCGCCGGCACTCGCGGGATCGGCGCGCGCCGCGGTCAGCGCCTGCCAGCTTGCGAAGGGTACGGTGGGTGACAGGTCGATGCGGGGATCGTCGAGCTTGCCGATAAACGCCTCCAGCCGTTCGCGCCGTTCCGCGAAGGGCAGCTCGCGCAGATCGTTCTCGTCGTCACCGAGCAAATCGTAGGCGCGCAAATGGATCGGAAATTCCTTGATCAGCTTCGGCGAAACGACCTTGCGGTTGAGGCGCTGTTGCAGAACATTGAAACTCTGCACGCGTCCTTCGCGCAGGATCAGAAGCTCGCCGTCGATCGCGCCTGCGAGCCGCAGCGACGGCACGAGGTCCGGGAAGCTTCCCGTGATGTCCTCGCCGGTGCGCGAATAGAGCCGCGCCGTGATCTGCCCGCGCTCATCGCGGCCCGCCACTGCCTGCACGCGGATGCCGTCCCATTTCCATTCGGCGACGTAATCGGCGGGATCGAGCGCGGCGAAATCCGTGTCCTCGATCGCGTGCGCGAGCATCACGGGGCGGAACGGCGCGGGATCGCGATTGACCGGCTTTTCGCCGCGGCCTTCCAGCCAGGCGAACAGGTCGAGATAGGGCGGGCTGAGCCCCGGCCAGATCAGCTCGACTTCGTGCGGGTCCTTGTCGCCGAGCGCAGCAGCCGCGGTCTTCGCCAGCCGCGCGGAGATGCCGATGCGCAGCGCGCCGGTGACGAGCTTCAGCAGCGCCCAGCGGCCGGTCTCGTCGAGCTCGTCGAGCCAGCGTTCGAGCTGCTTCGGCAGCTCGGTCTTGCCGAGCGTGCGCAGCGTGGTGACGACGTCCGTGAGGGTCGGGGGAGGTGGGTTGTTGTGGGCTGCCATGGCCGCTTTCGGCCACATCAGCGCCACGGTCTCCGAGAGATCGCCGACGTAATCGTAGCTCAACCCGAACAGCACCTCATCCGTGCGCGACGCGATCAAATCGCGGATCAGGGCGGGCTTGGCATGCTTGAAGCTCAGCGCGCCGGTCAGCGCGGCCAGCGCGTAGCCGCGGTCGGGATCGCCGACCTCGCGGAAATAACCGGTGATCAGCCGCAGCTTGTTGTTGCGGCCGGGCTCATAGGCGAGGCGATCCAGCAGTTCGGCGAAGCGGTTCATGCTTCGGCCTCATCTTGAAGCGGCGTCTCGCTCTCCTCCTCGTCGCCATAGCCGACGAGATCGAGCGGCTGCGCGCGAAGACCTTGCGACTTGCACCAATGCACCAGCGCGTCTTCCTGGCCGTGGGTGACCCAGATCTCGCCGGCGCCGGTCGCGGCGATGGTCGCGGTGAGGCCGTCCCAATCGGCGTGGTCGGAGATCACCAGCGGCAACTCGATGCCGCGCTGCCGTGCGCGGGCACGCACCCGCATCCACCCCGAGGCAAAGGCGGTGACGGGGTCGGGAAAGCGCTGCGTCCAGAGGTCCGAGGTGGCCGACGGCGGCGCCAGCGTGATCGTGCCGGCGAGCGCCGCCTTCTTCACGCCCATCACCGGCTTGAGCTCGCCGAGATCAATCCCGCGGCTCTGATAATACTCGGTGATCTTCTCCATCGCGCCATGCAGGTAGATCGGTGCTTCATAGCCGGTCTGCCGCAACAGCGCGATCACGCGCTGCGCCTTGCCGAGCGAATAGGCGCCGACCAGATGCGCCCGCTCGGGAAACAAGGCAACGGAGGCCAGCAGCTTCCTCACCTCGTCGGCGGCATCGCCGTGGCGAAACACCGGCAGGCCAAAGGTGGCCTCGGTGATGAAGACGTCGCAGGGCACGAGCTCGAACGGCGTGCAGGTCGGATCGGGCGCATCCTTGTAGTCGCCGGAGGCGACGATGCAGGTGTCCTTGCAGGTCACGGCGATCTGCGCCGAGCCCAGCACATGACCGGCCGGGTGAAACCTCACGCGGACGTCGCCGAGCCGGATCTCCTCGCCATAGCGGATCGCCTGCGTCGAGCCGGCAAAGTTCTCGCCATAGCGCAGCCGCATCATGTCGAGCGTTTCCTGCGTCGCCAGCACCGCGCCATGGCCGGCGCGGGCATGGTCGGAATGGCCGTGGGTGATCACGGCCCGCTCGACCGGGCGGACAGGGTCGATGTGGAAGTTGCCGGGCTTGCAGCACAGGCCGTCAGCAGTTGGCAGCAGGATGTCTTGCGGACGCATGTGCGTCATATAGGGAGCGGCCACCCCAAATGAACCCGTCATGCGCGGGCTTGACCCGCGCCTCCATCCTTTTAAACAGTTCCCTTTTTGATGGATTGCCGGGTCGAGCCCGGCGATGAAAATCGGTTCCCAGATGCCCCTGCGCCTGTTCCACTCCTCCGGCGATCTCATGGCCGACCGCCGTTTCGAATTCGCGCGCGATCTCCAGCTCAAGGGCGATCTGCCCGCCGCCGCCGACCTCATCGAGCAGGCGATCGAGCTCGCGCCTGACTTCACTTCGGCCTGGTTCACGCTCGGCGAGATCCGCCAGCAGCTCGGCGAGCGCGACAAGGCGATCGCGGCGTTCCGGAAGGCATGCGACTGCGACCCCGAGGACCAGCACGGCGCCGGCCTGCATCTGATGCGGCTCGGCGACGCGCAGATGGCGGAGATGCCCAAGGCCTATGTGCAGGCGTTGTTCGACCAGTACGCACCGCGCTTCGAGCATGCGCTGATCAACGACCTCGGCTACCGCGCGCCGTCGCTGATCTTCAAGGCGGTGCTGGCCGCGCGCGTCGCCGCGAAGAAGCCGGCCTTCTTCAAGCGCACCATCGATCTCGGCTGCGGCACCGGGCTTGCGGCCGCCGCCTTCGCCAAGCAGGTCGATCATTTCATCGGCATCGATCTGTCGCCCGGTATGATCAAGGAGGCGCGCGCCACCGAGCTCTATGCCGAGCTCGAAGTCGCCGACATGATCGAAGGCCTGCGCACCAAGGGCGATGCGAGCGCGAACCTCGTCGTCGCCGCCGATGCGTTCGTCTATCTCTCCGATCTCGCGCCGGTGCTCATCGAGGCGAAGCGCGTGCTCGTATCCGGCGGCGTGCTCGCTTTCACGCTGGAGACGCATGACGGCAGCGGCATCGTACTTGGCGAAGGCCTGCGCTATGCCCATTCGGCGGAATATGTGCGTGGCGCGATGGCGAAGGCCGGGCTCAAGCTGCTGACATTGGAGCCGGCATCGCCACGCATCGAGAACAACGAGCCGGTGCGCGGTCTCGTCGTCGTCGCCGAGAAAACTTGAGTCTAGGCGCTAGATACCCGGCAATTTAAGCGTCATTGCGTCGCAAAGCGGCGTCTTCCTACTTGCGAGCCGTGCTGCGTTGCCAGCACAATGCGCGCACTAGGGAGAAACAAATAATGACCAAGAATCCATCGCGGCGCGATTTCAGCGCCGGTGTGCTCGCAACCATGGCAGCATCCACATTGCCCGCGCCTTACGTCTGGGCCGCCGAGAAGAAATACGATGCGGGCGCCAGCGACACCGAAATCAAGATCGGGCAGACCGTGCCGCATTCCGGGCCCGGCTCGCTCTACGGCGTGTTGGGGCGCATCGGCGAAGCTTATTTCCAGATGCTGAACGAGAAGGGCGGCATCAACGGCCGCAAGGTCAAGTTCCTCACCATGGACGACGCCTACAGCGCGCCGAAATGCGTCGAGGCGACGCGGCGCCTGGTCGAGCAGGAAGAGGTGCTGGCGCTCTATGGCTCGCTCGGCACCGCGCCGCAGACCTCCGTGCACAAATACCTGAATTCGAAAGGCGTGCCGCAACTGCTGCTCAACACCGGCGCGTCGAAGTGGAACAATCCGAAAGAATTCAAATGGACGATGGCAGGCCTGCCGCTTTATCCGACTGAGGCGCGCATCCTGGCGCGGCACGTCGTCGCCGTGAAGCCGAACGCCAAGATCGGCATCCTCTACCAGAACGACGACTTTGGCCGCGACTTCCTCGGTCCGTTCAAGAAGGTGCTGGAAGACGCCGGCGGCACCGCGAAGGTGATCATGGAGCAGACTTACGATCTCACCGATCCGACGGTCGATTCCCAGCTCATCAATCTCTCGAAGTCGGGCGCTGACGTCTTCTACAACATCACCACCGGCAAGGCGACGTCGCAGTCGATCCGCAAGGTCGCCGAGCTCGGATGGAAGCCGCTGCAATTGTTGTCGGCGGGCTCGACCGGCCGCTCGATCCTCAATGCCGCGGGCCTGGAGAACGCGACCGGCATCGTCGCCATCCGCTACAACAAGGAAGTCGGCCTGCCCAAATGGGAGAAGGACCCGGACGTGATGGCGTTCGAGGAGTTGCGCAAGAAGTACACGCCGGCGATCGATCAGGACAACACCATCGCCTTTGCCGGTTATGGCCAGGCCGTCACCATGGGCGAGATCCTGCGCCGCTGCGGCGACGATCTCACCCGCGCCAACGTGCTGAAGCAGGCGTCCACGCTCGCGGGCTTCCACTCGCCCTATTTCCTCGACGGCGTCACCTACAGCTACACGCCGGAGGACTACACGCCGATGAAGACGCTCTTCATCTCCACCTTCAGCGGCAAGGACTGGGACATCTCCGACAAGCCGATGTCGGAGTAGGTGCGGGCAGAGTGCCGTAGGGTGGGTAAAGGCGCGTAGCGCCGTGCCCACCATCTCTCCCGGTGCTCGGGGCGAATGGTGGGCACGCTTCGCTTTGCCCACCCTACCGGACCTCCCACCCCCTCGACGAACCCACCTGCACGGCTTACCTGTGATGCCGTGCCGCCCCGCATCCTCAAAATCCCGGCCGAGCCGGCCACGCTGCTGCCCGACCGCTTCCAGGCGTGGTTCGCGGCCCGCGGCTGGTCGCCGCGTGAGCATCAGCTCGCGCTGCTGGACAAGGCGCGCGAGGATCGTTCCGCACTGCTGATCGCGCCCACCGGCGCGGGCAAGACGCTGGCGGGATTTCTGCCGACGCTGGTGGAGCTCTCGACGCAGCCGGTCGAACGGGGCGCAGGGGCGAAGCAAAGCCCCGTCTCCACCGGCCGCGATGTTCGCCGCAGCGATGGCCTGCACACGCTCTATATCTCGCCGCTGAAAGCGCTCGCAGTCGACATCGCCCGCAATCTCGAGCGGCCGATTGCGGAGATGGGGCTGCCGATCAAGGTCGAGACCCGCACCGGCGACACACCGGTGTCGCGGCGGCAGCGCCAGCGGCGCTATCCGCCCGATATCCTGCTGACGACGCCTGAGCAGGTCGCGCTGCTGCTCTCCTCCGATGACGCGCCGTTCCTGTTCTCCTCGCTGCGACGCATCGTGCTCGACGAGCTCCACGCGCTGGTGACGTCCAAGCGCGGCGATCTGCTTTCGCTGGGTCTGGCGCGGCTCTGGCGGCTGGCGCCGCAGCTGCGCGCGATCGGCCTGTCGGCGACCGTGGCCGAGCCGGACCAGCTTGCACGCTTCCTGGTGCCGCAGCCCGGCGGGAAGCAGGCGGCCGCCGACATTGTCGTCGCCGGCGGTGCCGCGCCGCCGCAGGTGGAGATGCTGGACACCCGCGAGCGCCTGCCCTGGGCTGGCCACAGCGCGCGCCACGCGCTTCCCGAAATCTACGAGTTGATCAAGGCCAACAAGACCACGCTCGTCTTCGTCAACACCCGCAGCCAGGCCGAGATGCTGTTCCAGAATCTCTGGAGCATGAACGACGACAACCTCGCGATCGCGCTGCATCACGGCTCGCTCGACGTCGCCCAGCGCCGCAAGGTCGAGGACGCGATGTCGGCGGGCAGACTGCGCGGCGTGGTCTGCACCTCCTCGCTCGACCTCGGCGTCGACTGGGGCGATGTCGATCTCGTCGTCAATATCGGCGCGCCAAAAGGCTCTTCGCGTCTGATGCAGCGGATCGGCCGCGCCAATCACCGCCTTGATGAAGCCTCGCGCGCGGTGCTGGTGCCGGCCAACCGTTTCGAGGTGCTGGAGTGCCGCGCCGCGATCGATGCGATCGCCGAGAATGCGCAGGATACGCCACCCTTGCGCACAGGCGCACTCGACGTGCTGGCCCAGCACGTGCTCGGCCGCGCCTGCGGCGAGCCGTTTCTGAGCGATGATCTCTACGGCGAGGTGCTCACGGCCGCGCCATACTCAGATCTCGCCCGGCAGGATTTCGACGACGTCGTCGATTTCGTCGCCTCCGGCGGCTACGCGTTGAAGACCTATGAGCGCTTCGCCCGCATCAAGCAGGACAAGCAGGGGCGCTGGCGCGTCGCCAATCCAAAGGTGCGGCAGAGCTATCGTCTCAATGTCGGCACCATCGTCGAGGAGCCGATGCTGAAGGTGCGGCTCGTTCGTGGGCGCTCCAGCGGCAGCGGCTCGACCGGCGCCATCGCGCGCGGCGGCCGCGTGCTCGGCGAAATCGAGGAATATTTTATCGAGGGCCTGACCGCCGGCGACACCTTTGTGTTCGGCGGCGAAGTCGTGCGCTATGAGGCGTTGGCCGAGGATCAGGTCTATGTCTCCCGCGCCAACGACAAAGACCCGAAAGTGCCGTCCTATATGGGCGGCAAATTTCCGCTCTCGACCTATCTTGCCGAGCGCGTGCGGCGCCTGCTCGACGACCGCCGTGCATGGAACGGTCTGCCTGAGCAGGTGCGCGACTGGCTGTCGTTGCAGAAAGACGTCTCACGTGTGCCGGGCGTGCGCGAACTGCTGGTCGAGACCTTTCCACGCGGCAACAAGCATTATCTCATTTGCTATCCCTTCGAGGGCAGACTCGCGCACCAGACGCTGGGCATGCTGCTGACGCGGCGGCTGGAGCGGATGCGCGCCCGGCCGCTCGGCTTCGTCGCCAATGAATATGCGGTGGCGATCTGGGGGCTTGGCGATGCCTCCTTCATGATCCGCAACGGCCAGCTCGATCTCGACGCGCTGTTCAACCCGGACATGCTCGGGGACGATCTCGAAGCCTGGCTCGCGGAATCTGCGCTGATGAAGCGCACCTTCCGCAATTGTGCGCTGATCTCCGGCCTGATCGAGCGGCGCTTCACCAGCGAGGACAAGAGCCGCCGCCAAGTGCTGTTCTCGACCGATCTCGTCTACGACGTCCTGCGAAAGCATCAGGCCGATCACGTGTTGCTGCGCGCCGCCCGTGCCGATGCAGCCACCGGCCTGCTCGACCTGCGCCGTCTCGGCGCCATGCTCGCTCGCATCCAGGGCCGTATCACCCATCGGGAACTCGATCACGTCTCGCCGCTCGCCGTCCCCGTGATGCTGGAAATCGGCCGCGAGTCAGTTTATGGCGAAGCTGGCGACGAGCTGTTGGCGGAAGCCGCCGATGAGCTTGTCAAAGAGGCGATGGGATAAGGGTAGGTTTGGACGTGACGATTGGCGCGCTGGTTTCAGAGGATGTGGAAGACATGCGCGTTTCCAAAGTCACCATCAGTGATGTGACCTTCGCAACCGATCTCTCCGGTGCGCTGTTCTGGGAAGAGCAGCGCCTGCTCGTCGTCTCCGATCTGCATCTGGAAAAAGGATCCAGCTTCGCCACGCGCGGTGTGCTGCTGCCGCCTTACGATACGTTGGCAACGCTGAGCCGTCTCGCTGCTGTCATCTCCCGCCATAATCCCCGAGCGGTCATCGCGCTCGGCGACAGTTTTCACGACCGAACCGCGCATGAGCGGTTGTCGTCCGACGATCGCGATGCTGTTGCCGCACTCCAGACCGGCCGCGACTGGATCTGGATCTCGGGCAATCACGATCCGATGCTGCCGCGCGATCTGGGCGGGACCGTCGGCGACGAAGTCACGATCGGTCCGATCACCTTCCGCCATGAGCCGACCGGTGCGCGCGGCGAGATCGCCGGCCATCTGCATCCGAAGGCGCGCGTCTCCGCACGCGGCCGCTCGATGGAACGCCGCTGTTTCGCCAGTGACGGGATGCGCGCCGTGATGCCCGCCTTCGGCGCCTATGCCGGCGGTCTCAGCATCCGCGATGCCGCGTTCGCAAAGATCTTTCCCAGCAATGGCTTTGTCGCCCATCTGCTCGGTGATCGCCGCGTCCACGCCATTGCGGCCTCGCGCTGTTGTTGAGATCCCGGCCTCGTGCGAACCGGATCCATCGGGCCCGTCAACGAAAAATAGGACAGGACTACATCCAGTACTTATCCGGAATCGCCTAAGTTCATAGGTACCTCTAACTTACCAACTTGCCGGGGCTGGATTTCATCCCGAACACGATTGCAACCGGCAAAGGGGTCGCTGCGAGGCGGCCCCTTTCGATTCCGCCAGCTGGATTTCTCCCCTGTTGCGGAACAAATTAAGAACACTTTAGCAAGTCTTTGATATATCATTGTGATTCGGCGCGTTGCCGACACAATATCTAGCGTCTGTCAGACTTTGCGAGGACTACATGTCCACCATCGCCTTCGATCAATTTGCCCTCACCCGGATCGCCGATTTCGCGCGGTCGCTGTCGCGGCTGCATCAGGCGGCGCGGCGCTACGCGGTCGATGACGACCAGTTCGACCGCGAGTTCAACGCGGTGTGCCAGTCGATATGGGGCTACACCATCGACGACGTCAGCGACGATCTGTTCTCGACCGAGGATCATCTGTTCCTCGACACGCTGGACGAAGCGCATGCGCGCATCTTCGCAGCCGAGCAGGGTTACGATCTCATCGGCGAGGCGGGCATGCTCACCGACTGGTGGGGTTTCTGCTGGATGATCCTGGCCGAGAAGCGCGGCCTGCTGACTCAGGAAAACCGCGCCGCTGCGCGCGCGGCGATCGAGGAAAAATATCTGGCGGCGCCGAACGTGATCGGGGTGATCATCGGGAGATGATGGTCTCGTGCCCCGGGCGCGGCGCAGTACGTCAGTGATGCGCTGCTGAACCGGGGCCCATGCTTGCGGCATTCCGGGTTCCGGCTCTGCGTCGCGTCATTGCATGCCGCGCCGCGTCCGGGACACGAGAGCAAGCTAATCCAGCCCCGCCCGTTTCGCCGGCTTCTGTGCAGGGGTCTTCGGCACCGTCACGTCAGGCAGCGCCTCGCGCACGATCTCGACCGAGGCCGGCGCATCTGCCGCGACCGTCTCTGCGCGCACCGGTGCCACCTTCATCTCGCCGAGCCGCGCGCGGACCTGCGCGGTGAGTCCGGGGTAGGAGGCAACCGGCGTGAAGTCCGCGGCCTGGTCATTGCCGACGCGGATGCCGGTATAGGCGACGAGGCCGTCGCTGGTCGCGATCACGTCACCGGCTTTCAGCGAGGAATCCAGCGCGAGATCGACCGGGGCGAGGCCGACTGGCTCGCGGCCGTTGCAGGTGCAGTCGGCACGCAGCGCCTTGCGATAGGCGAACGCGTTCTCGCTGTCTGCGTAGCGCTCGCCGGTCTGCGAAGCGGCGCCGTCGATCGAAGAGCCGAAATAGACCTTTGTCGTGGTGGCAGGACAGAACGCCTGACACATCTGGGCGGGCGACGCGAGGCCCCGCATCAGCGGAAAATATTTGCCGTCGCAGGTGCGCACGCAGAAGGCCGGGCCCGAGCCGCCGGCCGCCGCCGCGCGGGTCGGGGGCACATATTGCGGGTTTGCGGGATTCTGCTGGCTGGCGAAGGGATCGGCAAAGGAGTTCGACTGCTGCGGCACCTCACGCTGCGGCCGGGGCCGCTGCATTCCGCCGAAGAAGAAGTCGAACAGGCCTTCGGCCGAAGCCGGGGCTGGAACCGCAAGCAGCGGGGCCGCCAGGCTGGCGGCCACAAGCATCGCGCGACGCGCATGGGACAAGGCTGTACGCAATGCTCACTCCGACGCTACTGAATCGGCCGGAACCTTCCGAGGTCTCGGCACATGATTCACCATAGTGCTGGATGGTAAATGAGCAGTTGCGCGGAGGCGATTTCAAGTCGAGGCCGTGACCTCTTCAAGGCCGGGCACAGCTTCCCGCGGATGGTTGCTTCCGGGCAACGCCCGGCATGGACGGCCAGGACCGTCTCGCGGCCTTAAGCCTTCAAGAACTCCGACGCCTTGTACAGCGAGCGGAACGGCAGGCCGGCCGCGCCGAACGTGTCGGTGGCGCCTTCCTCGCGGTCGACCATGGTCAGCACCAGCACCACCTCGGCGCCGGTCTCGCGTACGGATTCCACCGCTTTCATCGCCGAGCCGCCGGTGGTGGTGACGTCCTCGACGATCACGACGCGCTTGCCTTCGAGCGTCTCGCCCTTGGGCAGGCCTTCGATCGCGAGCTTCGCGCCGTGCTCCTTCGGCTTCTTGCGCACGAAGAACGCCGCGATCGGATGGCCCTTGATCCAGGAGATCTGCGCCAGCGCGCCGGCCAGCGGAACCGCGCCCATCTCGAGCCCGCCGATGAAGTCGAGTTGGTCGTCCTTCAGCGCCTCATAGGTCAGCTCGGCGAGCAGGGTCGCGCCCTCGGGGTCGAGCATGGTCGGCTTGAGGTTGAAGTAGAAATCGCTCTTGCGACCCGACGCGAGCGTGACGTCACCGCGGCCGAAGGAGCGCCGGCGGATGATTTCGAACAGGCGGGCGCGGGAGGCAGATTTCGACACGGCGGTCCCTCGGGGCTTTTTGGAGGTGGCGGAATTTATCCGCGACGGCCGCGACATTCCAGAGGGGACCGGTCGAGTCAACAGGGATCGGCCATCCCGGTCCGCCAGTTGTGGGGGTGCAACCTTCTGGAGTAGTTGGATGCCAGATATCTCGGGGAAGGAAATGCCTGAATGACCATCGAGCTGCACACCTGGAACACGCCGAACGGCCGCAAGATCTCGGTCGCGTTGGAGGAAATGGGGCTGCCTTACAAGGTGGTCCCGGTGAACATCACCAAGGGCGAACAGATGGCGCCGGGGTTCCTGAAGCTCAGCCCCAACAACAAGATCCCCGCGATCGTCGACCCCGAGGGGCCGGACGGCAAGCCGGTCAGCATCTTCGAGTCCGGTGCGATCCTGCTTTATCTCGGCGAAAAGACCGGCAAATTCCTGCCGAAATCGCTCTCGGAGCGCATCCCCGTCTATGAATGGCTGATGTGGCAGATGGGCGGCTTCGGCCCGATGCCCGGCCAGGTGCACCATTTCATCGCGCTCGAGAACGAGCAGGATCGCGCCTATGGCCTGAAGCGCTACATGGCGGAGACGCGCCGGCTCTACGGCGTGCTGGACCGCCGGTTGGAGGCTCACGACTTCGTCGCCGGCGACCTCTCGGTTGCCGATTTTGCCATCCTGGGCTGGGCCTGGCGCCACCCTCGCCACAAGGTTGAGCTGGCCGATTTTCCTAACGTCAAGCGCTGGTATGAGGCGCTGATGGCGCGTCCCGCGGTGAAGCGGGGCATGGACGCGAAGCTGGATTGATCTCTCCCTTACCCTCCCCTGGAGGGGGAGGGTCGGCACGCGATCGAGCGAAGCGAGATTGCGTGACGGGGTGGGGTGAAGGTCTCTCCGCGTTGAACAGTGCTCGTGGGGAGAGATCACCCCACCCCGCTACGCATTCCGCTTCGCTACATGCGCAGCGACCCTCCCCTCCAGGGGAGGGTAAGAAAGTTCACACCTTCTTCGCTTCCACCGCCATCCGCACCGCAAGCCCGGCCAGCACCGTGCCCATCAGCCAGCGCTGCACCAGCATCCAGCTCGGCCGGCTCGCTAGGAACAGCGCGATCGACCCTGCGGCAAGTGCGATCATCGCGTTGACGCTGACGCTGATCGCGATCTGGATCGCCCCCAACACCACCGACTGCGTCAGCACGCTGCCGGCGGCGGGATCGATGAACTGCGGCAGCAGCGCCAGATACAGCATCGCGATCTTCGGATTGAGCAGATTGGTGACAAAGCCCATCGCGAACAGTTTGCGCGGGCTGTCGATCGTGAGCTGCTTCACCTGGAACGGCGAACGTCCGCCCGGCTTCACCGCCTGCCAGGCCAGCCACAGCAGATAGCCCGCCCCGGCGAAGCGCAGCGCGTCATAGGCAAAGGGAATGGCGAGCAAGAGCGCGGTGATGCCGAACGCCGCGCACAGCATGTAGAACACGAAGCCGAGCGCCACCCCGCCGAGCGAGACGATGCCCGCCGCCGGCCCCTGCGTGATCGAGCGCGAGATCAAATAGATCATGTTCGGTCCCGGCGTGAGCACGAGACCGAGGCAGACGAGGGCGAAGCCGAGCAGGGCGGAGGTGTGGGGCATGGGTGAACCGGTGCGGGAGACGGCACGGTTCTAATATGCGCCGCGCGGCGGAGCCATCGCGCAATTGCACGGAGGACAATTCGATTCCCGCAGCTCACCCCAACGTCGTCCCCGCTTTCACCGGGACGACACCGTGTTCGCGGCATCAGTGAAGCGTCAGCGGGCAGAGGTGAAGAGACATCAATGCGCCTCGTCCCAATTGTTCGCCGCGCGCGCATCGACATGCAGCGGCACCGACAGGTCCACGGCCGGGAACGGCGCGTCCTGCATCACGTGCTGCACCACCGGGAGCGTCGCCGCGACCTCGGCATCAGGCACCTCGAAGATCAGTTCGTCGTGCACCTGGAGCAGCATCTGCGCTGTCAGCTTCTTCTGGACCAGGGCGTCCTCCATCCGCGTCATGGCGCGGCGGATGATGTCGGCGGCGGTGCCCTGGAGCCGCGCGTTGATCGCGGCGCGCTCGTTGAAGGCGCGTACCGAGGCGTTAGAAGCCTTGATGTCGGGATAGTACATCTTCCGGCCGAACAGCGTGGTGACATAGCCGTTGCTCCGGCAGAAGTCGCGCGTTTCGTCCATGTAGGCGCGGATGCCGGGGAAGCGCTCGAAATACTTCTTGATGTAGGCGGAGGCTTCCTCGCGCGCGATGCCGAGCTGGTTGGCGAGGCCGAATGCCGAGATGCCGTAAATGATGCCGAAATTGATCGCCTTGGCGCGGCGGCGGATTTCACTCGGCATGCCCTCGATCGGCACGCCGAACATTTCGGAGGCCGTCATCGCGTGAATGTCGAGCCCGTCCTTGAACGCCTGCTTGAGGACGGGAATGTCGGCGATCTCGGCGAGCAGCCGGAGCTCGATCTGCGAATAGTCGGCGGAGACGAGCTTGTGCCCGGGCGTCGCGATGAAGGCGCGGCGGATCTTTCGGCCGTCCTCGGTGCGCACCGGGATGTTCTGCAGATTCGGCTCGTTCGACGACAACCGGCCCGTCGTGGTCGCGGCCAGCGCGTAGGTGGTGTGGACACGATGGGTCTGCGGGTTGACGTAGGTCGGCAGTGCGTCGGTGTAGGTCGATTTCAGTTTCGAGACCTGGCGCCACTCGAGGATCTTCTTCGGGAAGTCGTGGCCCTGCTCGGCGAGCTCGTCGAGCACCTGCGCAGTCGTCGACCACGCGCCGGTCTTGGTCTTGGTGCCGCCGGACAGCCCCATCTTGCCGAACAGGATGTCGCCGATCTGCTTGGGGCTGCCGACATTGACGGGCTCGCCCGCGATCTCCTGGATCTCGGCTTCGACGCGCGCCGCGGTCTGGGCGAAGTCGCCTGATAGCCGCGACAGGACCTGACGGTCGATCGAGATGCCGCGCCGCTCCATGCGGGCGAGCACCGACACCAGCGGCCGCTCCAGTGTCTCGTAGACGGCGGTCATGTGCTCGGCGACGAGGCGCGGCTTCAGCACGCGCCACACGCGCAAGGCCATGTCGGCGCCTTCCGCCGACAGCGGTGCGGCCTTATCGATCGGCACCTGGTCGAAGGTGATCTTGCCCTTGCCGCTGCCGAGCAGCTCGCTCTCCTTCAGCATGGCGTGGCCGAACCAGCGCTCCGCGAGCGCTTCGATCGCGTGCGAGCCGCGGCCGGCATCGAGCACATAGGAGATCAGCTGCGCATCGTCGACGTTACGCAGCGTGATGCCGTGCTGCGCCAGCATCACGGCGGCGAACTTGACGTCGAAGCCGATCTTGAGAATGCCCGCCGATTCCAGCACCGGCCGCAGCGCCTCGATCGCGTCGGCATGCTTGACCTGGTCCGGCGCGAGACCCGCGTCGAACAGGCCGGCGCCGCCGCCGGACTGCTTGTGCGCGAGCGGCACGTAGCGGGCCTCGTTCGGCGCCAGTGCCAGCGCGATGCCGCAGAGATCGGCCTGCATCGGATCGATGGAGTTGGCTCGCGTCTCGATCGCGACATGGCCGGCGTCATGGATGCGCGCGACGAAGGCGTCGAGCTCCTTGAGCGTCTTGATCGCCTGGTATTTGCCGCGGTCGACCGGCAGCTTGCGCAGCGCCTCTTCGCGCGCGGCGGCCAGTGAAATCGGCGCGCCCTTGAGGCCGGCCGACTTATCGCCCTTGTCGCCGCCCGTTGCGGTCGCGGCCGGAGCGGCGAAAAGATCGCCGGAGGTCTCTGACGTTTTTGCCCTGGCGGCGTCGCCGCCGGCCCTGGCGCCGCTGCTGTTCGACGCATCGGCATCGACATTGGCCGGATCGATCTGCGAATAGTCGGCGACGCGGCGCGTCAGCGTGGAAAATTCCATCGCCTTCAGGAAGGCAATCAGCTTGCGCGCGTCGGGCTCGTGTACTGCGAGGTCGTCCAGCGGCACCTCGAGTTCGACCTTGTCGTCGAGCAGCACCAGCTGGCGCGAAATCCGCGCCTTCTCGGCATTCTCGATCAGCGCCTCGCGCCGCTTCGGCTGCTTGATCTCGGTGGCGCGGAACAGGAGCTGTTCGAGGTCGCCATATTCGACGATCAGTTGCGCCGCGGTCTTGATGCCGATGCCGGGCACACCGGGCACGTTGTCGGTGGAATCGCCGGCCAGCGCCTGCACTTCGACGACTTTCTCCGGCGGCACGCCGAACTTCTCGATCACCTCGGGAATGCCGATGCGGCGATCCTTCATAGTGTCGTACATCATGATCTTGTCGTTCACGAGCTGCATCAAATCCTTGTCGGAGGACACGATGGTCGTGTGGGCGCCGCGATCGCTGGCCTGCCGCGCATAGGTCGCGATCAGATCGTCGGCCTCGAAGCCGCCCTGTTCCAGGCAGGGCAGATCGAAGGCGCGCACGGCTTCGCGGATCAGCGCGAATTGCGGAATCAGATCATCGGGCGCGGGCGGCCGGTGTGCCTTGTATTCGGGATAGATCTTGTTGCGGAACGTCACCTCCGACTTGTCGAACACGATCGCCAGATGCGTCGGGCGGTTGTCCTCGGGCATGTCGCGCAACAGCTTCCACAGCATGTTGCAGAAGCCGAGCACGGCATTGACCTGCAAGCCATCGGACTTGCGGTTCAGCGGCGGCAGCGCGTGATAGGCGCGGAAGATGTAGCCGGAACCGTCGACCAGGAAGATGTGGTCGCCCTTGCCGGCCGCCTTCGCCGCGACTGGTTTGGCAGCAGCTGTCGCAGTGGACTTGGCGTCAGCGGCCTTGGGCGCAGCAGCCTTGGTGTCAGCTTTGGCGGTGGTCTTCGGGGATGTCGTTGGGGAGCTTTTGGGCATGGCCGCAATGTATGAATTTTTGCGGGCTTTGACAGCCTTGAGAGGGGGATTTTTGGGCCGCTGGTGTCGCTATCCCCACTGTCGTTCCCGCATCCACAACTGTCACTCCCCGCATTCCCGCTGTCATTCCCCGCGAAAGCGGGGAATCCAGTACGCCGCGGCTTCTCGGCTCAATCACTGGCGTCTCGGCGTACTGGGTCGCCCGGTCGAGCCGGGCGACGACACCGGGAGGGTCGCTACTCCGCCGCCTGCAACACTGGCCCGGCCTTCTTCGGCGCGATCCAGAACGTCTGCGGCCGTTCGAACAGGAAGCGGGCATTGAGCCGCAATGCGACGTACCAGATCGCGAGCGATCCGATCACGCCGACGATGGTGACGATCAACGACACCGTGCCGATGTCGGGAATGACGCCGGTGCGCAGCAGCAGCGTTCGTGTCGCCGCCATCGGCAGGAAGAAGGCGAGGTAGATCACGATCGAATGCTCGCCGCAGAAGCGGAAGAAGTTCAACCGCTGTGCGCGGGCGAGCAGCGTGCCCATCGTAATGATGGCGCCGGCGCCGGCGAAGCCGAGCGCGAGCGAGACGATCTTCCATTCGCTGGCGCCGAGCGCGACGAGGCCCGCATTGACCAGCGCCCAGGTCGCAAGCGCCGCCAGCGCGAGTGCGGGATGGTTGCGCGCGCGATCGGACAGCGCGAACACGTAAGGCGCAAACAGATATCCCGAATAGAAATAGACGAAGCGCGCGCAGAATTCGTCGATCGCGGTCCAGCCGGTCGAGATGCGCGCCGTCTCCAGCGCGGCAGCGATGAGCCAGATCGCCAGCGGCGGGACTCGCCGTGTCAGTTTCGTGACGACGAAGAAGATCGGCAGCAGGTAGATGAACCAGAGCGTGCCGAACGGCTCGACGAAGGATTCCAGATACAGCAGGCCCGCCTCGCGCCAGCTCGTCTCCGCCGCGAACGCCGGTGCCTTGAAGCCGAACTGGATTGTCACCCAGACGACATAGAAATAGGCGAAATGCACCACCTTGCGGTCGAGATAGGTTCGCCAGTCCCGATCGATCACCAATGGCAGGAACAGGCCCGAAATCAGGAAGAAGTCCGGCATCCGGAACGGCTTTGCGAAGGCCACGGCGACATGCATGAAACCGGTCTGGCCGGCGGCGATCTCCACCCCCAGCACCGAGTGCATCATCACGACCATGACGATGCAGATGCCCTTGGCATAGTCGACCCAGTCGACACGCGCGGCCGAGGGGGCCTTGGGAAGCCCGCTCGCGGCGATTGTGCCTGATAAAGCCATGGTGTCCCGTTTCGAGGCGCGGTCCGCCCGGCTCTGTGCGGGCGTGGTGCAGTGTGAAGCCTTGCGGTTTAAGGTTTCTTTACCGGTACAATTCGCGTGCCGGTTTTTGCATCCGGGCTGTTCTCTCCCCTCAGGAAAATGCTAAACCGATCGAGTTGGGGTTTCGTTAACCAAGCTGGAGCAGGGTTTTTCATGCGAATCGCGATGATCGGAACGGGCTATGTGGGACTGGTGTCCGGAGCCTGCTTTGCGGATTTCGGTCACGACGTCACCTGCGTCGACAAGGACGAGAAGAAGATCGCGGCGCTTCATCGCGGCGAGATTCCGATCTACGAGCCCGGGCTCGACGAGCTGGTCGCGACCAATGTGAAGGCCAAGCGGCTCGACTTCACCACCGATTTGTCGAAGCCGGTCGCGGACGCCGATGCCGTCTTCATCGCGGTCGGCACGCCGTCGCGCCGCGGCGACGGTCACGCCGATCTGTCCTATGTCTACGCCGCCGCGCGCGAGATCGCGCAGTCGCTGTCGGGCTTCACCGTCGTCGTGACCAAGTCCACCGTCCCGGTCGGCACCGGCGACGAGGTCGAGCGCATCATCCGCGAGACCAACCCCGCGGCCGACGTCGTCGTCGCCTCCAACCCCGAATTCCTGCGCGAGGGCGCCGCGATCCGCGACTTCAAGTACCCCGATCGCGTCGTCGTCGGCACCTCCGACGAGCGCGGCCGCAAGGTGATGGGCGACATCTATCGCCCGCTGTCGCTGAACCAGGCCCCGTTGATGTTCACGGCGCGCCGCACCGCCGAGATGATCAAATACGCCGCGAACGCGTTCCTCGCGACCAAGATCACCTTCATCAACGAGATCGCCGATCTCTCGGAAAAGGTCGGCGCCAACGTGCAGGAAGTCGCGCGCGGCATCGGCCTGGACAACCGCATCGGCACCAAGTTCCTGCATGCGGGTCCCGGCTTCGGCGGCTCCTGCTTCCCGAAGGACACCAAGGCGCTGATCAAGATCGCGCAGGACTACGACGTGAGCTTGCGCATCGTCGAATCCGTGCTGGCCGTCAACGAGAACCGCAAGCGCGCGATGGCGCGAAAAGTGAGCCAGGCGCTCGGCGGTAGCTTGCGCGGCAAGACCATCGCCGTGCTCGGCCTCACCTTCAAGCCCGACACCGACGACATGCGTGATGCGCCGTCGATCCCGCTCGTCACCGGCCTGATCGACATGGGCGCGACGGTCAAGGCTTTCGATCCCGTCGGCATGGAGCAGGCCAAGGGCGAGCTGCCGCACATCACCTATTGCGAGGATGCCTATTCCTGCGCGCAAGGCGCCGATGCGCTGGTCATCGTCACCGAATGGGTGCAGTTCCGCGCGCTCGATCTCCACCGGCTGAAGGAGGCCATGACCCAGCCCGTCGTGGTCGATCTCCGCAACATCTACCCGCCCGAAGAGATGCAAGCCGCCGGCTTCACCTACGAGAGCATCGGCCGTCCGCCGGTGCAGGGCTGATAGCCACGCATTGTTGTCATACCCCGCGAAGGCGGGGTATCCAGTATGCAGAGATCCTCGGAATGGCCGGGATGTGAGTTGACTGGATCGTCCGCCCTGCGCGGACGATGACGGACCGAGACTTTTGCCCCGCAGCTTCGACACGCCCCTCCCGATCGATGCCGTGCTCGACGACCTCTCGCGCACGCTGGAGGCGCATAATTCGGCTGTGCTGGTGGCGCCGCCCGGCGCCGGCAAGACCACGCGCGTACCGCTGGCGCTGCTGGATGCGCCCTGGGCCGCGGGCAAGAAGATCATCGTGCTGGAGCCGCGGCGTATCGCTGCGCGGGCGAGTGCCGAGCGCATGGCCAAGTCGCTTCGCGAGCGGGCCGGCGAAACCGTCGGATACCGCGTCCGCTTCGGCTCGAAGATCTCGCGCACGACGCGCATCGAGGTGGTGACCGAGGGTATCTTCACCCGCCTGATCCTCGACGATCCCGAGCTCTCCGGCATCGCGGCCGTCCTGTTCGACGAATTCCACGAGCGCTCGCTCGACGCCGACATGGGCCTCGCGCTGGCGCGCGACGCGCAAACCGGCCTGCGCGAGGATCTGCGCATCCTCGTGATGTCGGCAACGCTCGACGGCGCCCGCGTGGCAAAGCTGCTCGGGGAAGCGCCCGTTGTCGAGAGCGAGGGCCGCGCTTTTCCGGTCGAGACGCGCTATCTCGGCCGCAAGGCGGATGCGCCGGTCGAGCGGCAAATGGCGGATGCGATCGCGTCCGCGCTGCGCGCCGACAGCGGGTCGGTGCTGGCGTTCCTGCCGGGCGCCGCAGAAATCCGCCGCACCCAGAATTTCCTCAGCGAGCGCGTCCAGGATGCCTCCATCGAGATCGTGCCGCTTTTCGGTGCGCTCGATGCCGCCGTGCAGGACCGCGCGATCGCGCCCGCGCCGAAGGGCACGCGCAAGGTGGTGCTGGCGACCTCGATCGCGGAGACCTCGCTCACCATCGAGGGCGTGCGCATCGTGGTCGATTCCGGTCTTGCCCGCGTGCCGCGCTACGAGCCCGACATCGGCCTGACGCGGCTCGAGACCGTGCGCGCTGCGCGGGCGGCGGTGGACCAGCGCCGCGGCCGCGCCGGCCGCACCGAGCCCGGCGTCTGCTACCGGCTCTGGGACGAGCCGCAGACGGCCTCGCTTGCGCCCTACACCCAGCCGGAGATCCTCAGTGCCGACCTCTCCTTGCTGGTGCTCGACCTCGCGCAATGGGGCGTCGCCGATCCCGCCGCCCTCTCATTCCTCGATCCACCGCCTGTGCCTGCTTGGAAGGAGGCGAAAAGCCTTCTCTCCGAGCTCAACGCGCTCGATGGCGACGGCCGCATCACCGCCGAAGGCAAAAGCCTGCGCGCATTGGCGCTGCCGCCGCGGCTGGCGCGCATGATCGTGGATTCGCATCGCGCGGGCAGCGGCGAAGCCGCCGCCGAGATCGCGGCCATCATCACCGAGCGCGGGCTCGGCGGCGACAGCGTCGATCTCGAGTACCGGCGCGATCAGTTCCGCCGCGATCGCTCGCCGCGCGCCGCGAGCGCGCGCGATCTCGCGCGGCGCTGGGCTTCGCAGGTGGCGGCGTCGGAGAAGGCCGCAACCGGACAGGATGATCTCTCGACCGGCCTGATGCTCGCCTACGCCTTCCCGGACCGCGTCGCGCGCAATCGCGGCAATGGCACCTTCGTGCTCGCCAATGGTCGCGGCGCCGCGGTGGAGCAGACCTCGTCGCTCGCCCGCGCGTCCTACATCGCGATCGGCGAGATGACGGGCACGGCGGCGAGCGGCCGCGTTCTGCTGGCAGCGCCGATCAGCGAGGACGACATCGAGCGGCATTTCGCCGAGCATATCGAGACCGTCGACGAGATCTCGTTCGACCGCGGCGCGATGGCGCTGCGCGCGCGGCGCAAGCGCGCGCTGCATGCGATCACGCTGTCGGAGGCAACGCTCGCGGTGTCGCCTTCGGAGGAGACCGCGCGCATCTTCGCCGATGGGCTGATTGCCGTGGGTCTCGACCGGCTGCCCTGGTCGAAGGCCGCAAAGCAGTGGCGCGACCGCGTGATGTTTCTGCGGAAGGCCGAGGGCGACAGCTGGCCCGATTTGTCCGACGACGGACTGATCGCGCGGCGCGACGACTGGCTGGTGCCGGCGCTCTACGACAAGATCGCGCTGAAAGACATCTCGGCCGGCGATCTCTCCGACGCGCTGATGGCGCTGTTGCCCTGGGAGATGCGCGCAAGGCTCGATCGCGAGGCGCCGACGCATTTCGAGGCGCCGACCGGCAGCGTGCTCGCGATCGACTACGAGGCCGAGCAGGGGCCCACCATCGCGGTGCGGCTCCAGGAGTTGTTCGGGCTCAACACCCATCCGTCGATCGCGGCCGGCAAGGTGCCGCTGGTGCTGGAATTGCTGTCACCGGCGCAGCGCCCGGTGCAGGTGACGCGCGATCTCCCCGGTTTCTGGCGCGGCAGTTACGCCGCCGTGCGCTCCGACCTGCGCGGCCGCTACCCGCGTCATCCCTGGCCGGAGGATCCGGCAACCGCGCTGCCGACCCGGCGCGTCAAGCCGCGCGGGACGTGAGAAGCCACGAAGGCGCATTAACCCTCCGCTCATCCTTTTCGTCAAAATAGCGACGCTCTGACCGCGGCCTCGCTCGCGGCCGGGCCTGTCGCGTGGTGAAATCGAGCTCTCCGGCTCGGAAGTGGTGTGATGCGTAACATAATGATCCTCGCGGCCATCATGATCGGCCTCGGCACGTTCATGGCGCAGATGGCGGACAGGATGAGTTCTGCCTCCGCGACGTCAGCGCCACGCACGACGATCGCGGTTGCTGCGACGGCGCCGGCCGGTGGGCGCAGCCTCGCCATCTCCCGCGATGGCCGTGGCCATTTTCAGGCCGAAGGCCGCATCGACGGCCAGCGGATCGGCTTCATGATCGACACCGGCGCCTCCGTGGTCGCGCTGAACGAGACCTCGGCCGCCCGCTTTGGCCTGCGTCCCTCGCGCGGCGAGTACAACGCCACCGTCTCGACCGCCAACGGCACCATCAAGGCGGCACGCACGCGCATCGCCATGCTCGAGGTCGGCGGCCTCGTCGTGCGCGACGTCGACGCCATGGTGTTGCCGGACGAGGCACTGTCGGAGAACCTGCTCGGCCTCTCCTTCCTGTCCCGCCTGAAGCGCTTCGAATACGCCAACGGCCAGATGGTGCTGGAGCAGTAAGTTCGCGCCAAAGGCTCTCACCGCGCCGACGAACGGTCGTTCGCACGGATTTTTTCAGGACGGCATTGGCGGAAGTCTCGCGCCGGGCCGCGTTTTCCCGTTACCAAACTGCCGCAATTATAAGCCATAAGCTGCCATTCCCGCCTTCCGCTGCGGCCCGGCATTCGCTAAGGCTGCATCAATTCCCGCCATTTTCACGAGACCGTCTCAATGTTCCCCAAGCCGAAATCCGTCTTGTTGCCCAACACCTATGCCTTCGAATCAGAGCCGATGGTGAAGGCCACGGGTTTTCGCGAATACGACGCGCGCTGGTTGTTCCAGAAGGAAATCAACCTGATGGGGATCCAGGCGCTCGGCATGGGGCTGGGCGCGCTGATTGCGGAGCTCGGCGTCAAGCAGGAGATCGTCACCGGCCATGATTTCCGCGGCTATTCGGCCTCGATCAAATATGCGCTGATTTCCGGCCTGATGGCTGCGGGCTGCAAAGTGCACGACATCGGGCTCGCGGTGACGCCGATGGCCTATTTCGCGCAGTTCGACCTCGACGTGCCCTGCTGCGCCATGGTCACGGCCTCGCACAACGACAATGGCTGGACCGGCGTGAAGATGGGCGCCAACCGCCCGTTGACCTTCGGCCCCGACGAGATGACGCGGCTGAAGGAGATCGTGCTCAACGCCGAATTCAAGAACAAGGCCGGCGGCTCCTACCAGTTCCACGAGAATTATCCGGCGCGCTACATCGCCGATCTCACCGGCCGTCCGAAGCTGACCCGCAAGCTCAAGGTCGTCGCCGCCTGCGGCAACGGCACGGCCGGCGCGTTCGCGCCGCAGGTGCTGGAGGCGATCGGCTGCGAGGTGATCCCGCTCGACACCGAGCTCGACCACACCTTCCCGAAATACAATCCGAACCCGGAAGACATGGAAATGCTGCACGCGATCCGCGACGCGGTGCTGCATCACAAGGCCGATGTCGGCCTCGGCTTCGACGGTGACGGCGATCGCTGCGGTGTCGTCGACAACACCGGCGAGGAAATCTTCGCCGACAAGGTCGGCGTGATGCTCGCCCGCGACATGTCGGCGATCCACAAGGACGCGCATTTTATCGTCGATGTGAAGTCGACCGGCCTGTTCGTCACCGATCCCGTGCTGCAGAAGCAGGGCGCCAAGGTCGCCTATTGGAAGACCGGTCATTCCTACATGAAGCGCCGCACCCACGAGACGGGTGCGCTCGCGGGCTTCGAGAAGTCCGGCCACTTCTTCTTCAACAAGCCGTATGGACGCGGCTATGACGACGGCCTGGTGTCGGCGCTCGCGATCTGCGACATGCTCGACCGCGCGCCGGGCAAGTCGATGGCCGATCTGAAGAACGCGCTGCCGAAAACCTGGTCGTCGCCGACCATGTCGCCGCATTGCGCCGACGAGACCAAGTACGGCGTCATCGACCAGGTGGTGAAGCATTTTGAAGGCTTGCAGGCCAAGGGCGCCAAGATCGGCGGCCAGGCGATCCGCGATCTCGTCACCGTCAACGGCGTACGCGTCACGGTCGAGGACGGCAGCTGGGGCCTGGTGCGCGCGTCCTCCAACAAGCCCGAACTTGTCGTCGTGGTCGAGAGCCCGGTCTCCGAGCAGCGCATGCACGACATGTTCGAGATGGTGAACAGCGTGCTCCGTACGCATCCCGAAGTTGGCGCGTACAATCAGACGATTTGAGCGGGTCCGGAGCGCTCGCGCTTGCCGCATCCACCGCTGGATCACCCGCGAAAGCGGGTGATCCAGTGCGCTGCGGCCTCTCGATTCAATCACTGGCGTCACGGAGTACCGGATCGCCCGGTCAAGCCGGGCGATGCCCGCGTTCGGGCCGCGCCTCACGCCGTTCGCAGCGAGCCCAGGAAACCGTCGACCTCGGCCTTCAACCGCTCGGACTGCGATGACAATCCGGCGGCCGCCTGGTGCATCTTCGAGGCGGCGGCGCCAGCCTGCTCGGATGCCTTGCTCACGCTCGCGATGTTGTTGTTCACCTCGCGCGTGCCGGTGGCGGCCTGTTGCAGGCTGCCGGCGATCTCGCGCGTGGCGAGGCCCTGCTGATCGACGGCAGTCGAGATCTGGCCGGAGATCTCGTCGATCTCGGCGATCGTAGCCCCAATCGCCTGGATGGCGTTGACGGCATCGCCGGTCGCGCTCTGGATGCTCTGGACCTGCGCCGAGATCTCCTCGGTGGCTTTCGCGGTCTGGTTCGCCAGCGCCTTCACTTCGCTTGCGACCACCGCGAACCCCTTGCCGTGCTCACCGGCGCGGGCCGCCTCGATGGTGGCGTTCAGCGCGAGCAAATTGGTCTGGCTCGCGATGCTTTGGATAAGGGTGACGACCTCGCCGATCTTCTGCGTGCCGCTGGCAAGGCCTTCGACCACCTGATTGGTGCGGCGGGCCTCGTCCGCGGCCCTGGCCGCGATGTTCGCGGAGCGTGCGACCTGCTGCGTGATGCTGCTGACCGACGCGGTGAGCTCCTCGGTCGCGGCGGCGACGGTCTCGACATTGCTCGAGGCCTGGTTCGACGCTGCGGCCGCCGCACTGGTCCGGCGCGCGGTGTCGGCGCTGTTGCTGCTCATCGCGGACGACAGATGCTGCACCTCGCCGGCGGCGATCGCAACGGCCTCGACGATGCCGCCGATGCTGCGCTCGAAATTGCCGGCCAACCGCTGCTTGGCGGCTTCGCGATCCTGCTTGGCGCGCTGCTCGACCTCGCTGCGCTCGCGGTTGGCGCGCGCTTCCGCCGCCATCGCAGCCTGTGCTTCCGCGGTCTTCACGGCGGTGGTCTCGAACAGCTCCTGGAGCTTGTGCGCCAGCGCGATCAGCACGCCGGCCTCGATCAGCAGGATCGCCGCATGCAGCACGACGCGGCCGAAATCGGAGCCGCCGGGATAGATCGCAGCGGGCAGCACGAAGTTCAGTGCGATGTGATGCAGCGCCACAGCGACCGTCGCCGCGGCGATCGCGCGATAGTCGCAATAGGCGACGATGCACGCCAGCGCGGCGAAGAAATACATGTGCATGTCGATCTGCCAGGGATTCCCCTCGAACTGCCAGGTGAACATCGATACGCCGCTCATCAGGGCGACGGAGAACACGAGGCGGGTGGAGAGGCCGTTGCCCGACATGCGCCAGGACAGGGTCGCGGCGAGCGCGAAGATCGTCATGAATATCGCGGGGATCAGCCATGCCTTGCCCAGTGCGAGCCCGATCGTCACGCTGATCGGCACATGCAGCCAGAGCACCGCGACGAGGATCCTGCTGGTGGTTTGGCGCAGCGATTCGAGTCCGTCGTTCTCGACCATCATTTCGTATTCCCCGGAACTATTTGCCAATGCATGCTGACACCGCTTGCGCGTCCATCACGAACCAGGCGCCGGCCTCATGCAGGCGCGTCAGTCCGTCATGGTCATCCGGGCGGACGACGAGAAGGGTGGGAAGGGCGGTTGCCCCGACGATCGCCGCTTGCGCCGATCCCGCACCCTGAAACACCTGCTGCGTGCTCCACCAGGGCGGAAACACAACTGCGACGACTGTCGCACCCGGACGAACCTGTAAGGTGAGGATTGCGAGCGTGATCCAGCCTGCGACCAGCAAAGCCGTCGCATTCGCCCAGGCAGGCCACCGCCGAGACGGAATCGCCGTTGTCCCCTCCATGCCACGATCGTAGGTGAACGGAGCTAATTCTCGGTAAATGCTTCCTTACCGAGGTACCGAAATCGAGCAAGGGGGCCACACGGAGATCAGCGGTGATCTGCCAATCTCAATTCAAGTGATGTGGGTTGAGGGCGGCTGTCAGGCCGCCACCACTGCCGGGATCGGCAGCGCCGTGACCGACTTGATCTTCTCCATCGCGAAGCGCGAGGTGACGTTCTTCAGCGGCACGGCGCTGATCAGCTTCTTGTAGAACACGTCATAGGCCTGCATGTCGGCGACCACGACGCGCAGCATGTAGTCGACGTCGCCGGCCATGCGGTAAAACTCCATCACCTCGGGCATGGCGCTCACGGCCTCGGCGAACTTCTTCAGCCAGGCGTCCGAATGGTCGGCGCTCTCGACTGACACGAACACGGAGATGCCGAGCCCGATCTTGTTCTGGTCGACCAGGGCGACCCGCTTCAGGATCACGCCGTCGGCCTCGAGGCGCTGGATGCGCTTCCAGCAGGGGGTGGAGGACAGCCCGACGCGGTCGCCGATCTCGGCGACGGAGAGGGAGGCATCCTCCTGGAGCACCATCAGGATCTTGCGGTCGATGGCATCGAGGCGGCGGCTGGTCTCGGGGAGCTGGACGGCGAGTTCAGTCATTTGAAGAACTTTGTTCCATTTCAGGGGCTGATTTCCCTGATATAGAGAAAATCTTTCCACGGCAAGCCCATAATCTCGGCGCAACAGTGGAACCGCTCTAAAGCCCGCCTCGTAAAAGCTCTTCAACTTCAACGCGTTGTGGGGCGGCCAAGCCGCCACCATGGCGAGTGCATTTCAGCGCGGCGGCGGCCGCGGCGAATCGCAGCGCCTCCCGCACCTCCTCGCCCTCGGCGAGGCGAAGCGTGAACGCGCCATGGAAGACGTCGCCGGCCCCAAGCGTATCGACCGCCTGAACCGGGAGGGCCGGTGTCTCCTCCAGCTCGCCCGCCTCGTTCAGCCAGATCGTGCCACGCGGGCCGCGCGTGGCGGCGAGGAAGGCCGGCGTCAGTCCTGCAAGGCGCTTCAACGCGCCACCGTCATCGGCGACACCGGCCGTCTCCTGCACCTGGTCGCTGGCGAACAGCAGGTGCGAGGCGGCCGTGAGCAGGCTGTCCTGCAACGACATCGCGCGATCGACGCCGACGATGACGGGAATGCCGCGCCGTTGCGCCTCGGCGCAGAGATCGATGCAAAGGGCGCCGCAGCGGCTCTCGACGAGGACCGCGCGGCAATCGGCGAGCAGTGCGTCACCGTCCGCCAGCTTCACGCTCCACAGAGCGGGATCGCGATAGATCGTGAGCGTCCGTTCGCCCGAGGGCTCGATCAGGATCGCCGAGACCGGCGTGGTCAGGCCGGGCATGGGCACGACGTGCGTCGTGTCGATGCCTTCTGTGGCCATCTGTTCGAGAATGAAGCCGTTCGACGCCTCCCGTGCATCGCCCATCGGTCCTGCGAAGGAGACCCGGCCACCGAGCCGTGCGATGGCGATCGCAGCATTGAGCGCGTTGCCGCCGCAGATCTCGGCCAGATGCGTGGCGTTGGCCTTGCTGCCGCGCGCGGGCAAGGCCTCGACGCGAAAGGTGAGGTCGCGCACGGGAATGCCGATGCAGAGGATGCGCGGCGCGGTCCCTGATGTGGCCACCGGCGGCCCCAGCTTACGCGCCGGTCTTGGCGTGCACCCAGCGGCCGAGCAGGTGGTGGGCGATCGCGAACGGATGCGGGCCGGCGAGCCCGTCCGGATGCGTTCGCGTCAGCATCAGCGCGGCCTCCTCGCGCGTGAACCAGCGCGCGTCCTCCAGCTCGGAATGATCGACGACGACGTCCTCGTTCAGCGCCCGCGCGCTGCAGCCGATCATCAGCGACGACGGATAGGGCCAGGGCTGCGTCATGTAATACTGCACGTCAGTGCAGCGGATTCCGGATTCTTCGAGGATTTCCCGGCGTACCGCGTCCTCGATGGTCTCGGCGGCCTCGACGAAGCCGGCGAGGCAGGAATACATCCCCGGCGGGAACTGCTTCTGGCGGCCGAGCAGGCACTTCTCGCCGGAGGCGACCAGCATGATCACGACGGGATCGGTGCGCGGAAAATGCTCGGCCTTGCAAGCAGGGCACTCGCGCTTCCAGCCGCCTTCCTTCATCGCGCTGCGCGCACCGCAATTGGCGCAATAGCCGTGGCGCTGATGCCAGCTCACCATCGACTTCGCCATCGCGATCGCCGAGAGCTCGTCGGGCGGAATCGCGCCCTGCATCGCCATGCCGCGCAGCTCGGTGACGGTGTAGTCCTCGCGGCCGATCAGCGTCTCGGCCGCCGCCTGCGGCATCCCCATGCCGAACACCGCGGCGCCGTCGCGCAACCCTAGGAAGATCGTGCCGGGATTGGCACCGCATTTCAGCGCCTCGTCGATTCCGAGCAGCGCGCGCGTCTTGTCGCCCTCGCGCTTCACCAGCAGCGAGTCGCGGTAGACGACATAGGCACGTGACGATGGCTTCTGCTCCATCGCGAACAGTTTTTCGTCGTCGCGGCGCAGATGCGCGGCGCGATCGAGGACGTTGGTGACGAAGGCCGGCCGTCCCAGCGGAAACGAGTCGAATGCTGACATTTCTTGTTCTCAACCCAACCAGATTTTGCGGCGAAGCGCGCTGATGAAAGTCTGCACCTCGGTGGCGTCGTGCGCCAAGGGCGGCATCACGCCCCAGACCGGCCGCGGCCAGGCGGCGTCACCGGTGCGGCGTGCGATGATGTGGACGTGAAGCTGCGGCACGAGGTTGCCGAGCGCGGCGACATTGAGCTTGTCGCATTTGGTGATCTCTTTCAGCGCGCGCGAGACGCGGGAGATCTCCGTCATCAGTTGCGCCTGCTGCACCTCGTCGAGATCGATGATCTCGACCGCATCGGGCCGCCGCGGCACCAGCAGCAGCCAGGGATAATGCGCGTCCTTGATGACCAGTACCTTCGACAGCGGCAGGTCGCCGATGTCGATGGTGTCCTCTTTCAGGCGGGAGTGCAGCGACCAGGCGGGATCAGACATGAAGGTTTCCGAATGGCCCGATGGGGGCGGGCTTGTTGGCTCCGACCATACGATACGGGGTCAGCCAGGGGAAGGATCGGGGCCGCGGGGGCGGCATGCTCCGCTGTCGTCCCGGGGCGCGCAAAGCGCGAACCCGGGACCCATAACCACGGGGAGAAGTTTGGCGAAGATGCGTGGTGACCAGCTCGCGCGAAAACCACTTCCTGTGGTTATGGATTCCGGGCTCGCGCTTTGCGCGCCCCGGAATGACGGAAACTACGCCTCCGCAAGCACCCGCGCATTGGCGCGGACGGAGGCCTCGCTGACGCGGATGCCGAGGCCCGGGCCGTCGGGCACCACGACATGGCCGGCGCGGTTGGCAACGCGCTCTTCCAGCACGTCCTCGGTCAGCACGTGATGCGGCATGTAGAATTCGCAGCCGAGCGAGATGCCTGGCGTTGCCGCGATCAGCTGCGTCCCGGCGGCAAGCCCGATGCCGCCCTCCCACAGCGTGCCGCCATATCCGGGCAGGCCGGCGATGTCGGCGATCGCCATGATCGCCTGCGCCTCGAACAGGCCGCCGGCCTTCATCAGCTTGATAGAGACGGCATCGGCGGCCTCGCGGCGCACCACCTCCATCATGTCGCGGCGGTCGAAGCAGCTTTCGTCGGCGAGAACCGGTGTTTCCAGCGCCGCGGTGAGCTGCGCCATCACGTCGAGATATTTGCGCGGCACCGGCTGCTCGATGAAGGTCGGCGCGAACTCCTCGACATCGCGCAGGATCTTGATGGCGCCGAACGGCGCCAGCGCCTGGTTGTAATCGACGCGCAGGTCGACCTTGTCGCCGAACTCCTTGCGGATCGCTTCGAGATGATCAAGTTCCTCGCGATGCGGCTTCACGCCGGTCTTGACCTTGTAGATGACGTTGCCGTCCGGAACCATCTTTCGCATGCGCTCGAGATCGGCGGCGAAATCGGGATCGGCGATGGAGAACGACAGCGGGATGGTGTCGCGCACGCGGCCGCCGAGCAGGTCGGCGACCGACAATCCCGACGATTTGCCGACGATGTCGAGCAGCGCCATCTCGATTCCGACCTTGGCCTCGGCATGACCGACCAGCGCACGGTCGAGCTCGGCCATCAGCGCGCGGATACGGCGCACCGGTTTGCCGAGCAAGATCGGTCGCAGATAGATGTCGAGCGCGGAGAAGGCCGCTTCCGGCGTCCCCGTGAACACTTCCCACGGTGCCGCCTCGCCCCAGCCGATCACGCCGTCGCTCGCGGTGAGCTCGATCAGCACGCGCTTCACCGTGCCCTTGACGTTGCCGACGCCCTGGAGGCGCGCCATCTTGATCGGGCTCTCGATCAGGAACAGCCTGATGCGTTCGACGGTCGCTTCGGTCATGTCAGGCCTCCATTGACGTGCCAGACCTGGCCGGTGACGTAGGACGCCTTCGGTGATGCCAGGAAGGCGATGATCTCGGCGACTTCCTCCGGCCGCCCGCGTCGCCGCATCGGGATCAGCGCTTCGGTCGCGGCGATCTGCTCGGGCGAGAGCCGGCTCTCGCTCGGCTTGTCCTTGATGATGAGGCCGGGTGACACTGCATTGACGGTGATGCCGTCTTTTGCGAGCTCGATCGCGGTGAGACGCACCAGCGCTTCGAGCGCGGAGCGGCTTGCCGCCGTTGCGGCAAAGGGTGCGAATTCGGGCCGTATCGCATGCGCGACGAAAGAAGACACCGCCACGATCCGCCCATCGCGCCAGGCCCGTAGCAGCGGCAGCGCGGCGTCAACGAGCCGCGTGAACGCCAGCGCCGATTCGTCCATCGCTTGCCGGAACTGATCCGTCGGCGTGCCGATCGCGCTGCCGCGGCGGGCATGACCGCCGACCAGGATTAATCCGTCGAGCCGTCCGAAAGCGCGTTGCGCGGCGGCGACGGCGTCGGAGACGGCTGCTTCCTCGGCGAGATCGCCGAGGCATTTTGCGACCACAGCGCCTTTCGCTTGGGCTTCGGCCGCGGCGGCATCGAGACCTTCCGTGTTCGAGCGGGTGTGGAGCAGAAGCGCGGTGCGGGGGGCCGCGAGCAGCTTTGCGGTGGCGCGGCCGATGCCGCTGGCGGCACCGGTGACGAGATAGGCGCGGTCGATATCAGGCATCACGGTGCTACGTTGGCCGGCGGCAACGCGCCGGTGCGGTGGAAATGGCTGAGGAAGGCGCGCGTTGCGGCTTCCTGCGGATTGTCGATCACCTGCCGCGCCGGACCTTCCTCGACCACGATCCCGTCGCGCATGAAGATGAGGCGGTCGGCGACCTCGCGGGCGAAGGCGATCTCATGGGTGACGATCACCATGGTCATGCCTTCCGAGGCCAGCTGCTGGATGACGGCGAGCACCTCGCCGACGAGCTCGGGATCGAGCGCCGAGGTAGCCTCGTCGAACAGCATCACGTCAGGCTCCATCGCCAGCGCGCGTGCGATCGCGACGCGCTGCTTCTGCCCGCCGGACAGCGTCGCCGGATATTGGTCGGCCTTCTCCGCAAGGCCTACCTTGGCAAGCTGCGCGCGCGCGAGCTTCTCGGCGTCTGCCTTGGCCATGCGGCGCACGGTGACGGGGCCCTCCATGACGTTCTGAAGCGTCGTCATATGCGGGAACAGGTTGAAGTGCTGGAACACCATGCCGGTGGTGGCGCGGAATCTTGCCAGCGTCTTCACATCGGGCAGTTTTGCGCCGTCGCCGAACGCAAAGCGCGTGTCGCCGACGCGGACGCTGCCGCCGTCGGGTACGACCAGCAGATTGATGCAGCGGAGCAGTGTCGATTTGCCGGAGCCGGACGGGCCGATCAGCGCCACCACGCCTCCCTTGGCCACGTCGAGGCTGATGTTCTTCAGAACCTCGTTGCTGCCGAAGCTCTTGCGAAGGCTGCGGATCTCGATCTTCGCAATGTTCCTGGATGGCTCGCTCATTCGCTGACCGCCAGTCGCTTCTCGCCGCGGCGGACGATGATGGTCAGGGGAATCAGGATCGCTGCATACGCGACCGCGACCGCGGTGTAGGTCTCGAGCGGCCTGTAGCTGTCATGGGCGGCGACCTGGCTCTGGTAGACGAGGTCGGGCACGGCGAGCACCGAAACCAGCGAAGTGTTCTTGAACTGGATGATCGACTGGTTCATCAGCGCCGGGATCATGCGCTTGATCGCCTGCGGCAGCACGATGCGCCGCATGCTCTGGCCGGGTGTCATGCCGAGCGCGGCACCGGCTTCGGACTGGCCCTTGTCGATCGAGATGATGCCGCCGCGGATGATCTCGGAATAGAACGAGCCGCCATAGAGCGAGAGCGCCAGCGCCGAGGCGGTGATCGGCGTCATCTCGACGCCGGCCAGGATCGGCAGCGCGTAATAGAACCAGATCAGCTGCACCAGGATCGGCGTGCAGCGGAATGCCTCGATGAAGGTGAGGGCGACCAGACGCACCGCCTTGAAGCGCGACAGGCTGCCGAACGCGCCGAACAGGCCGAAGACGAGACCGAGCACGACGATGACCACGGTGAAGCCGACGGTGACGCCGAGCCCGTTGAGAAAGAGCCAGCGATAGCTCCAGAGGATGCCGAAGTCCCACTGATACATGCGTGTTTGACTCGTCGTGGGTGCCGTTGGCACCGTCGTTCCGGGGCGATGCGGAGCATCGAACCCGGAACCTCGAGATTCCGGGTTCTCCCTGCGGGCGCCCCGGAATGACAGTGGGAAAGCTTACAGCGAAACGCCCGGCGGAATGTCCGCTTCGGTCACGCCCACCAGCTCCATGTTGGTGATGATCGCGTTGCGGATGAAGCCGAGGCCCTTGTTGAAGTCGATCCAGGTGTTGACGTAGTCGCGGAAGGTCTTGTCGTTCTCGCGGCGGAAGCCGGCATTCGACGTGGTGGCGAAGATCGGCGTCGGCAGCACGAACTGGCCGAGCGAGGGATTCTTCTTCAGCACGGTCAGCGACAGCATGGTGATCAGGCACTGCGCGTCGACGCGGCCGGTCTGCAGCGCGGCGGTGGCATCGTCGGCGGTCTTCAGTCGCGAGATCTGCGCCTTCGGCGTCAGGCGGCTGACGACCTGGTCGTGCGACGAGCCCTGGTCGACGGCGATCTTGACGTCGGGCGAGTTCAGCTCGGCCCAGCTCTTCGGCTTGAAATCCTTCTTGCAGAGGATGCCGAAGGCGTTGTTGAAGACCGGCACCGAGAAGTCGACCACCAGCGCGCGCTTCGGGGTCGGGTTGAGGCCGAAGAAGATGTCGATCTTGTTGGACTGCAGATCGAGCACCGAATTGCCCCAGGTCGTCTCGGTGATCTCGAGCTCGGCTTCCATGTCGTCGGCCAGCCCTTTAGCGATGTCGATGTAGAAGCCCTTCCACTGGCCGCTGGCGAGGTCCTTCATGTAATAGGGTGCGCCGCCGCCGACCGCGCCGATCCGCATCTTCTTGGTGCGGCGAATGCGGGCAAAGGTCGATTCGTTGGGATCCGCTGCGGTCTGCGCCACGGCCGGTGAGGCCAGCGTGGCCGCAGCCATCGCGCCAAGTCCGACAATCGATGCGACATCACGACGTGTAACCATTTTGAGGAATCGCTTTTCTGGTTGGATGAAGGTGTGTGGTTGATCTCGCGCGAAAAATTCACCCATCAATCGGCGTCAGCCGGCTGAAAAATGCTCTGGATCGGATTTTCGCGCACCCTTTGTTTCGGTTCCGGCAGGATTTCATAGAAAGGCGCTGCCGGGCGGGCCCTGTCAAGACTCGATTGCCTCAGGGATGTGCGGGGCCTCGAAGATAGGCAGGGAGCCTATCGGCTTGACGCATTCGGAGGCGAGCGTCCGCATCGGCACTTCGCGACAGGCGTGCCGCGGCGATGCACGAGGGAAGGCCCGGCAAGCGCGTCGGCTCTAGCTATTTTCGCGAGAAAATTGAGAGGCTTCGGCGGTTCGCTTTAAAAATGCGAACGGCGCCCTGTCGGCGCCGTTCGCCGAAGACGGCGAGAAGTCGGTGCGGATCGACCGACCCTATTCTGCGGCTTTTTCCGTAGCCTTGGCACGAACGGTCGCGGGGCGCGTCAGCGCGTCGCGGACGCCGGCGCCATAGGCGGGATCGGCCTTGGTGCAGTTGGCGATGTGCCGTTCCTGGATTGCGATGGCCGCCGCTCCGACGGCGCGCGCCGTGTTGTCGAACAGGGCCTGCCGCTCGGCTGCGTTCATCTTGCGAAAGAGGTCGCCCGGCTGCCGATAGTGATCGTCGTCGATGCGGTGATCCCAATGGGCCGCTGCACCATCGATCTCGAGCGGCGGCTCGTTGAGGTCGGGCTGGTCCGTCCACTCGCCGCGGCTGTTCGGGAAATAGGTCGGTGTCCTCCCGAGATTGCCGTCGGTCCGCATCGCGCCATCGCGATGGTAGCTGTGATACGGGCATTTCGGCGCGTTGACCGGAATCAGATGATGGTTGACGCCGAGGCGATAGCGCGCCGCGTCCCCGTAGGAGAACAGCCTCGCCTGCAGCATCTTGTCGGGCGAGAAGCCGATGCCCGGAACGACATGGGCCGGCGAGAAGGAGGCCTGTTCGACCTCGGCGAAGACGTTTTCCGGATTGCGGTTCAGCTCGAAAGTGCCGACCTCGATCAGTGGGAAGTCCGCCTTCGGCCAGACCTTGGTCAGGTCGAACGGGTTGAAGGGAAACGCCTTGGCCTGGTCGTCGGTCATGATCTGCACGAACATCGTCCAGCGCGGGAAATCGCCGCGTTCGATGCTTTCGAACAGGTCGCGCTGGTGAGTCTCGCGGTCCTTGCCGATGAGGGCTTCGGCCTCGGCGTCGGTCAGGTTTTCGATGCCCTGCTGGGTCCGGAAGTGAAACTTCACCCAGGTCCGCTCATTGGCGGCATTGATGAAGCTGTAGGTATGGCTGCCGAAGCCATGCATGTGCCTGAAGCTCCTGGGAAGGCCGCGCTCACTCATCACGATGGTGACCTGGTGCAGAGCCTCCGGCAGCAGCGTCCAGAAATCCCAATTGTTGTCGGCGCTGCGCATTCCGGTCCGGGGATCGCGCTTGATCGCGTGATTGAGGTCGGGAAAGCGCAAGGGATCGCGGAAGAAGAACACGGGCGTGTTGTTGCCCACCATGTCCCAATTGCCTTCCTCGGTGTAGAACTTCAGCGCAAAGCCGCGGATGTCGCGTTCGGCGTCGGCCGCGCCGCGCTCGCCCGCAACCGTCGAGAAGCGCGCGAACATCGGCGTGACCTTGCCGATCTCCGAGAAGATCCTGGCCTTGCTGTAGCGGGAGATGTCATGGGTGACCGTGAAGGTCCCGAAGGCGCCGGATCCCTTGGCGTGCATGCGTCGCTCGGGAATCACCTCGCGATCGAAGTGAGCCAGCTTCTCGATCAGCCAGACATCCTGCAACAATGCGGGGCCGCGGGGGCCGGCGGTCATGATGTTGAGATTGTCGCTGACGGGAGCGCCCGTCGCGTGCGTGAGATGGGGTCGTTTGTCGCTCATGTCGTAAGTCCTGGTCGATGATTGGGGCGGGGATTCGCAACGGCAGCAAATTGCGTTCAGCCGTGCCAATGCGAGTTGCGGATGACGCTGCAGAAATTGCCGCGATGGAAATGCGGCTCCTTGTCGGCGATGACGTCGGCCTTGACGTTGCCGAACGTCGTGTCAGGCCGGTGCTTGATGCCGTCGTAGAAGGCCTGGATGATGTCTTCCTTGAAATGTGGCGGGCGCGGAAACGCCTTCACGACCGCCTCGCGCTCCGCGTCGGAATATTCGCTGTAGGTGAGCCCGAGCACGTCCATCTCGACGCCCGCGGTCACCAGCGCGACGACGGGGTGCATGTGCTGGGGAACGCCCGGCGTGGTGTGCAGGGCGATCGCGGTCCACACCGTGTAAGCATCGGCTTCCGAAATGCCGTGGCTGCGCAGGAAGTCGCGCGCGGCGTGCGCGCCGTCGACCTCGAACCGCTCGTGCTGGCTGCCATGGCCCGGCATCAGGCCGATGTCGTGAAACATCGCGCCGGCGTAAAGCAACTCGCGGTCGAAGGTCAGCCCACGGCGGACGCCGGCCATCGCGCCGAACTGGTAGACGCGGCTGGAATGGTTGAAGAGCAAATCCGTTTCGGTGTCGCGGATGTATTCGGTGATGGCACGCGCCAGCTTGCTGTCGGGGATGACGGCGGCTTCGGTGATTTCTGACATGGGCAGCTCCTGAAATTTAGGTGGCTCCCACTGTAAATCCGGGCTACGTTGTCTTAAATCGACGTAATACGTCTAAAACGGACAAATCCGGATCGAGGCGGACATGGGCGCAAAGCCGAAAGCAAGGACGGTTGTGATCGTGGCGCTGCCAGGGGTGCAGCTGCTCGATGTCGCAGGGCCGCTCGACGTGTTCGCCGAGGCAAACGTCCAGGCCGGCTATCCGGCCTATGCGCTGTTCGTGGCCGGCGCCGAGCCAGGACCGATCCGCAGTTCCTCAGGTATCCGGCTGATGCCCGACCGAATCGTCGACCGCGACTTCCAGGAGCCCATCGACACCTTGCTGGTGGCGGGATGCCCGAACGCGGCCGAAGTCCCGGCGGATGGGAGCGTGATCGACTGGCTGCGGCGGCGGGCTTCGCGGACCCGCAGATTCGGCTCGGTGTGCAGCGGGGCCTTCTTCCTAGCCGCCGCCGGTCTCCTCGATGGCAGGCGGGTCACCACGCATTGGGCGGTCGCGGACATGCTGGCCAGCAAATTCCCGTCGGTCACCGTGGACAAGGATGCCATCTACGTCACCGACGGCAAGCTCCGCACGGCCGCCGGCGTGACCGCAGGGCTCGACCTCGCGCTGGCACTGGTCGAGGAAGATCTCGGGCGCGATACGGCCATGAAGGTCGCAAGCCAGCTCGTGATGTTCTTCAAGCGCCCCGGTGGGCAGATGCAGTTCACCCGCAAGGGCGAGGCTGTTCCCGCCGGCCGCGCCGCATTGCAGGAGCTGCAGCGCTGGGTCGCCGCCAACCCCTCGCTTGACCACAGCGTTGCGAGCCTGGCGATGCGCATGGAGCTCAGCCCGAGGCATTTTGCACGGCTGTTCCGCGCCGAGGTGGGCGTCACGCCTGCGACCTGGGTCGAGGAAGCCCGCGTCAATGCCGCGAGGCGGCTGCTCGAGTTTGGCAATGAAGCCCCGAAGCAGGTGGCGCTCCATTGTGGATTCGCCGATGCCGATACGCTGCGTCGCGCGTTCAATCGTCACGTCGGCGTGACGCCCGCCGAGTATCGCAAGCGGTTTGCACGAATCTCGGAGGTTCCAGCTCGCCAGCACTGAGCCGGCTTCCGCGTCCAAATGGGCCGGCGGGGGCCCTCCAGCGGGGTGTGCGGGACCCACGGATACCCGCTTGCTTTCCCGACCTTTTAGCCCCAAATAGGGACCGGGAGATTGGCGGTGGACGAGCCACTCGCCAACCGGGTCAGGTCCGGAAGGAAGCAGCCCTAACGAGGTCCGGATCGGGTCGCTCGTCAGTCTCCTACCTGTTTTTCCGAGCGAATTGCGCCGGCGGGCTTCCCGCCAGCGCGCTCCTTTCCGCAATAGCAGGGCGAAAGACATTCCATTGCGGATCGACCGATGACCGACGCTGGCGCCCCTCCCAACCCCGACAGCGCCGGCCAGGCCAGCACGCCCTACCGGGTGCTGGCGCGCAAATACCGGCCCTCCAGCTTCGACGATCTGATCGGCCAGGAGGCCGTGGTCCGCACCGTCTCGAACGCGTTCGAGACCGGGCGCATTCCGCAGGCGTGGATCCTCACCGGCGTCCGCGGCGTCGGCAAGACCACCACCGCGCGTATCCTTGCCCGTGCGCTCAACTACGAGATGCCGGATGGATCGGTGAAGGGCCCGACCATCCACATGCCGACCCTGGGCGTGCATTGCCAGGCGATCATGGAAAGCCGGCACATGGACGTGCTGGAGATGGACGCGGCCTCGCACACCGGCGTCGACGACGTCCGCCAGATCAATGACAGCGTGCGCTACGCGCCGGCCAGCGCCCGCTACAAGGTCTACATCATCGACGAAGTCCACATGCTGTCGACGGCGGCGTTCAACGCCTTCCTGAAGACGCTGGAGGAACCGCCGGAGCACGCCAAATTCGTGTTCGCGACCACCGAGATCCGCAAGGTTCCGGTCACCGTGCTGTCGCGCTGCCAGCGCTTCGACCTGCGCCGGGTCGAGGCCGACGTGCTGATGAAGCACCTCGCCAATATCGCAGCGAAGGAGAGCGTCGAGATCGAGCCCGAGGCGCTCGGCATCATCGCGCGCGCCGCAGAAGGCTCGGTGCGCGACTCCCTGTCGCTGCTCGACCAGGCGATCGCGCACGCGGCAGGCACCGTGAAGGCGGATGCGGTCAGGCAGATGCTGGGGCTCGCCGACCGCACCCGCGTCATCGACCTGTTCGATTCGCTGGCGCGCGGCGACATCGCGAGCGCCTTCAGGGAGTTCCGCGACCAGTACGACGTCGGCGCCGATCCGATCGTCGTGCTGTCGGACCTTGCCGAGTTCGTCAATTTCGTCACCCGCGTGAAGATCGTGCCGGCGACCGCCGACAACGTCGCCTATGGCGAGACCGAGCGCGTGCGCGCGCGGGACTTCGCCTCGAAGATCTCGATGCGCGTGCTGTCGCGGATGTGGCAGATGCTGCTCAAGGGCATCACCGAGGTGCAGGCTGCGACGCGCCCCGCAGCGGCCGCCGAGATGGTGCTGGTGCGCATCGCCTATGTCGCCGATCTGCCGACGCCGGATGAAGCGATCAAGATGCTGGAGCAGAACGGCGGCGGCTCGCCGGTCGTGGGCGGCGGAAGTGCCGCGCGCGGCGGCGCGCCGGGTGCGCCGGTGGCCTCGGCGGCGCCGGTTGCTTCGGCTGCGCCCATGCGCGCGCCGACCTCGTCACCGTCCGGGTTCGGCGGCGGCGCCGCCCGGCCGCAGATGGCGGCGCCCGCGCCGGATCCGCAAGGGGCCGCGCCCCAGCTGCGCATCACGAGCTTCACCCAGCTCGTCGCGGTCGCCGGGCAGAAGCGCGATCTCATGACCAAGGGCGCGCTCGAAGGCGACATGCGCCTCGTCCGTTTCGAGGAGGGCCGGCTGGAAGTCGCGCTCGAGCCCAACGCCTCCAAGACCATGATCTCCGAGCTCGCGCGAAAATTCGAGCTCTGGACCGGCCGGCGCTGGACCGTGATCGTCTCGAACGAGCAGGGCCAGCCGACGCTGCGTTCGGTGAACCAGGCGGCGAAGCAGGAACATGCCCGCTCCGCCGAAGCCGATCCGCGCGTGCAGGAGGTGCTGTCACGTTTTCCCGGTGCGAAGGTCGTCGAGGTCCGCAGGCTTGCCCCCGAGGCGCCGGAAACCAATATGAATGCGGACTATGGCAGTGACGATCCGCCCGATGGTTCCGACGGCGACGATCTCTAGAGCATGATCCGGACCCGAAGGCTGCGTAGCGCAAAGTGTGAAGCGGCTTTCCGATTAGATTACGCTCAAATCAAAAGTTAAGGCGCGATGACGAGTCATCGCGCCAACCAAGGACAGCACCGATGGTCGATATTTTCGGCATGATGAAGCAGGCGCAGCAGCTGCAATCCAAGATGCAGGAGATGCAGGATCAGCTCTCCAACGTCGAGGTCGAAGGCATTTCCGGCGGCGGTCTCGTCACCGTGCGCATGACCGCGAAGATGGACGTGAAGGGCATCAAGATCGATCCCTCGCTGATGAAGCCGGAAGAGCGCGAGGTGCTCGAGGACCTGCTCGTCACCGCACTCGGTGATGCCCGCCGCAAGGCCGAGACGGCCGTGCAGGAGAAGATGCAGGCGCTCACGGGCGGGCTCAGCCTGCCGCCGGGTATGTTCGGCCAATAAGATGGGTTCGGTTGCAGGTCCCGAAATCGAGCGGCTGGTCCAGCTTCTCGCGCGGCTGCCGGGCTTGGGCCCGCGATCCGCGCGACGTGCGGCGCTGCATCTGATCAAGAAGCGCGAAGCGCTGATGATGCCGCTGTCTTCGGCCCTGCAGGTCGCGCTCGACAAGGTCCAGGTCTGCAAGACCTGCGGCAACATCGACACGCAAAATCCCTGCACGGTCTGCACCGATCCGAAGCGCGATCCCGCCATCATCGTCGTGGTCGCCGATGTCGCCGACCTCTGGGCGCTCGAGCGGGCCAATGCCACTCAAGGACGCTATCACGTGCTGGGCGCGACCTTGTCGCCGCTCGACGGCGTCGGCCCTCAGGACCTCACCATCGACGCGCTGGTGGCGCGCGCGCACGCTGCCGAGGTAAATGAGATCATCCTGGCGCTGAACGCGACGGTCGACGGCCAGACCACGGCGCACTACATCACCGACCTGCTTCAGGACGCCAACGTAAAAGTAACCCGGCTGGCCCATGGTGTGCCGGTCGGTGGCGAGCTTGATTATCTCGACGAAGGTACGCTATCGGCCGCGATGCGGCAGCGGACCCTGTTCTAGCCATCCAGACTTACGGAAACGGACGACATGACGAAACTTTTCGCCACACGATCGGCTTTGGTCGCGACGTTGATGCTGCTGGCGACCCCGGCCATCTCCGCGCAGCAGGACGACGGGGCGACGCCGCCGCCGAAGCCCGGCAAGCCGATCAACGCCGGCGAGGTGCTCTCGGGCGAATTGAACGCAATGAAGGTGCGCGACGTCAAGAACGCCGGCAAGCGGATTGCGATGTACCAGATCACCTCCGAGCCGCGTCGACTGCCGGCGCCGAACGGGCTGTGCAATCTCGAGACCGGTCCCGAGACGTTCCAGCTCGTCACCTCCAGCGACGCGCAGGCCACGCAGCTGAAATCGTTCGTCGGCAAGGAGATCTCGGTCAAGGTCGATGAAGTCGCCTGCGCCAGCGATCCCGGCCAGATGAGCGAGGCCGTGATCACGAAGTGGAGCTTGATCAGGAAGCAGTAGGGGGCGGCTCCAGCCGAGCTACCGTAGGGTGGGCAAAGGCGCAAAGCGCCGTGCCCACCATTCTCACGGCGACGATTCAGGTGGTGGGCACGCTTCGCTTTGCCCACCCTACGGCATCGCGGGCGTGGCGCGTGCCGAGTTTACACCCTTACCGGCCCCAGCGTCTCGAAATGCCCGCGCTTCTGCAGCCAGGCGAGCAGCACAAGGCTCGGGATCGCCACCAGCACGCAGATCACGAAGAACAGCGGCCAGCCCGTCGTGTCCGCCACGAAGCCCGCACTCGCTGACAGATATGTGCGCCCGACCGCGGCGAGCGCGGTGAGCAGCGCGTATTGCGTCGCCGTGTGCAGCGGATTCTGGCACAGCGCGGAGAGATAGGCGACGAAGATCACGGTGCCGATGGCGCTGGTGAAGTTCTCGCAGGTGATGGCAAAGGCCAGCGCCCATTGGCTGGTGCCGACGAATGCCAGCCAGGAGAAGGAGAGATTGGCGAGCGCCTGCACCACGCCGCCGATCCACAGGCTCGTCGCCAGCGAATAGCGCCGCGCGAGGAAGCCGCCGGCAAAGCCGCCGATCAGCGTTGCCGCGAGGCCGACGCCCTTCACGATCGCCGCATAATCGTTGCGGGAGAAGCCGAGGTCGATCACGAACGGCGCGGTCATCGTGCCGGAGAAGGCATCGGTGAACTTGAACAGCACGACGAAGGCGAGCGCGGCGAGCGCGTCCTTGCGCGTCAGGAATTCCGAGAAGGCTCCGATCGCCGCGTGCAGCACGCGCGCGAACGCCGTCTCGGTCTGTGTCGCGGCTTCCGCGCGGACCGATTGCTCGGGCTCGGTCGCGGCCAGCGCGGTGATCGTGCCGATCAGCACCATCGCCGCCATCACCACATAGCCCCACATCCAGGCCGACGCGCGCGGAATGCCGGTGCCCTCGAAGCCGGACACGATGAACAGCGCGCCGGCGGTCGAGACCAGCATGCCGATGCGATAGGCCGCGACATAGGAAGCCATTCCGGCCGCCTGCTCGCTCTCCGGCAGGCTCTCGACGCGGAAGGCATCGACCACGATGTCCTGCGTCGAGGACGTCGTCGCGACCAGCAGCGCGCCGAGTGCGACGTAGAACGGCGAGCGCGCGGGATCGGTCAACGCCAGCAGCAGGATCGCGATGATCAGCAATAGCTGCGAGAACAGCAGCCAGCCGCGCCGCCGCCCGAACGCGCGGGTGAACAGCGGCACATGCAGCGCATCCACCAGCGGCGCCCACAGGAATTTCAGCGTGTAGGGCGTGCCGACCAGCGCAAACAGCCCGATGGTCTTGAGATCGACCCCGGCCTCGCGCATCCACACCAGGAGCGTCGAGCCCGACAGCGCCAGCGGCAGCCCGGACGAGAAGCCGAGGAACAGCACGATCAGCACCCGCGGTTGCAGGTACACGGCCAGGCCGTCACGCCATGAGGTCGGGGCCGTGTCGGGGCTGGCAGGGGAGGTCGCGTCGGGTGCGGTCATGGGGAGGTGTTAGCAGATTCTGAGGGAAAAGCCTCGTGGTAGCCGGTGAGGCGGGAGACGCCTCAACACCCTCGGTGTCATCGTCCGCGAAGGCGGACGATCCAGTAATCACCAGCGTTTTAGTTCAATCACAACTGCCGCAGCGTACTGGATACCCCGCCTTCGCGGGGTATGACAGCATCATGGCGGCCCGGCTATGCCGGGATACAAATCATCCCAATTCGGATTGTGCTGCTCAATCAACCGGACCTTCCAGGCCCTGTTCCACTTCTTGAGCCGCTTCTCCCGCTTGATCGCATTCTCAGGATCGTCGAACTGCTCAAAATAGACCAGCCTTGCGACGTCGTACTTCTCTGTAAAGCTCTCAACGACCTTCGACTTGTGCTCCGCCACTCGGCGAATGAGGTCATTCGTCACACCGATGTACAGCGTGCCGCCAATCTTGCTGGCAAGAATGTAGACGTAGTAATGGCGTCCGCCCATGCGACCACCCCAACGGTGTCATCGTCCGCGAAGGCGGATGATCCAGTAGTCACCAGCGTTTCAGTTCAATCACAACTGCCGTAGCGTACTGGATACCCCGCCTTCGCGGGGTATGACAGCGTGCCTCAAAACTCACTCCCCCGCCTGGAGCTTCCTCGGGAACAGCTCCGCGGCTCCGGTTGCCACCAGATGCGGACCCTCCGGCGCATCGGTCTTGCTGAAATCGAGCTCCTCGATTCGCCCGGCGCGCTTCTCGATCTTGTCGGCGGAGATCAGCACCTGCCGCACGTCCTCGTTCGCGTCGGCAAAATGCTTCTGCAATTTCAGCACGCGGTCGCGCAGGCGTCCCAAATCGTCGCCGAGCTTGATCACCTCGGTGCGGATCTGGTCGGCGGCGTCGCGCATGCGCGCGTCTTTCATGATCTGCTGCATCACCTGGATCGCGAGCATCAGCAGCGACGGCGACACCAGCACGACACGGGCGCGATAGGCCTTCTGGATCACGTCGTCGAAACCGTCATGGATCTCGGCATAGACCGATTCCGACGGCACGAACATCAGCGCCATCTCCTGGGTCTCGCCGGCGACGAGATATTTTTCGGCGATGTCGCTGACATGCTTCATCACGTCGCCGCGCAGCCGCTGGGTGGCGACGCGCCGCTCCTCGTCGGTGCGGGCGTCGTGCAGTGCGGTCATCGCCTCCAGCGGAAATTTTGCGTCGATGCAGAGCGGGCGCTGGTCGGGCAGGAACACCACGCAATCCGGCCGCTTTCCGGTCGAGAGCGTGAACTGGAACTCGTAGGCGCCCTTCGGCAAGCCATCCTGGACGATCGCCTCCATCCGCGCCTGGCCGAAGGCGCCGCGTGACTGCTTGTTGGCGAGCACGTCGCGCAGGGTCGTCACCTGCGTGGTGAGGTCAGTGAGGTTCTTGTGCGCGTTGTCGATGATGCCGAGCCGCTCGTGCAGCGCGCGCAGGCTCTCCATGGTGTTGCGGGTCGAATGTTCCATGGACTGGCCGACCCGATGGGTCACCGAATCCAGCCGCTCGTTGACCGCGCGCGCCATGTCGGCCTGGCGGCCGGCCAGCGCCTGGGTCATGGCGTCGGCTCGGCCGGCAGCTTCGCTCTGGGCGTGCAGCACCTGGCTCAGGCGCTCCTCGAGTTCGTCCGCGCGGATGGCATTGGCCATGGCGAGTTCCGCACCGCGCCGCCCCGAGCGCGCGATCACCACCGCAATCACCACCAGCAGGATGACGACGAGGGCGCCGAAGCCGATCAGCGCATCGATGGTGCGGACCGGCCAGTCGCCAGCCAGGAAAATGATCTCGTTCATGGCGGCCCTTGTAGCCGATTCGACACCCTCCGCGAACGAATAGCGAACACTTATGGTTAATGGCCCCTAATTTTTATGGTTAACGAAACCTGAAGTTTTATGGTTAGCGGAGGGTTAACGGAGTTCCTCGCCGCATTGACCGCATCCGGCATGCGGCTTAAATCGCGGCCATGGCCCTCAGAGAAATCATCATCCTGCCCGACAAGCAGCTGCGTCTGGTCTCCAAGCCGATCGAGAAGGTCACGACGGAGATCCGCAAGCTTGCCGACGACATGTTCGAGACCATGTACGACGCGCCCGGCATCGGGCTCGCGGCGATCCAGATCGCGCAGCCCTTGCGGCTGATCACCATGGACCTCGCCAAGCCTGACCCGGACGGCGAGACCAAGCCGGAGCCGCGCGTCTTCATCAACCCCGAGATCATCGCCTCCTCCGAGGACCTGTCGGTCTACGAGGAAGGTTGCCTCTCGATTCCCGAATATTACGAGGAGGTCGAACGTCCCGCCAAGGTGCGCGTGCGCTTCACCGATCTCGACGGCAAGGTGCACGAGGAGGACGCCGAAGGCCTCTATGCCACCTGCATCCAGCACGAGATCGACCATCTCAACGGCGTGCTGTTCGTCGACTATCTGTCAAAACTCAAGCGCGACCGCGTGATGAAGAAGTTCGAGAAAGCCGCAAAGCGCGCGGAGTAATCACGTCCTCCGCCGTCATGCCCGGCCAAAGCGCGGAGCGCGTCTCCAAGCTAACGTGCCGGGCATTCACGTTCTTTGCCGCCGTGAGCAGGAAGAACGTGGATGGCCGGGACAAGCCCGGCCATGACGAGTACCTTGCTCCTTTCCGAGGATTGTGTAGCTCAATGCCCCTCCGCCTGATCTTCATGGGCACGCCCGATTTCTCCGTGCCGACGCTGCTCGAGCTGGTCTCGCACGGCCACGAGATCGCGGCGGTCTATACCCGTGCGCCAAAGCCTGGCGGGCGGCGTGGCCTGCAATTGCAGCCGACCCCGGTCGAAGAAGCCGCGCGAAAGCTCGGCGTACCCGTGCTGACGCCGAAATCGTTGAAGACGCCCGAAGCGCTCGACGAGTTTCGCGCGTTCGACTCCGATGCCGCCGTCGTCGTCGCCTATGGCATGATCCTGCCGCAGGCGATCCTCGATGCGCCGAAGCTTGGCTGCTACAATCTGCACGCCTCGCTGCTGCCGCGCTGGCGCGGCGCCGCGCCGATCAACCGGGCGATCATGGAAGGTGATGCCGAGAGCGGCGTGATGGTGATGAAGATGGATGTCGGCCTCGACACCGGCGACGTCGCCATGGCCGAGCGCATCGCGATTTCCGACAACATGACCGCGGTCGATCTGCATGACCGTCTCTCCCGGCTCGGTGCCGATCTGATGGTGCGCGCGATGGCCGCGCTCGCCCGCGGCGGGCTCCAGCTCAAGAAGCAGAGCGAGGATGGCGTCACCTACGCCGCCAAGATCGACAAGGCCGAAGCCCGGATCGACTGGACCAGGCCCGCGCGCGCCGTGCTGCGCCACATCCACGGCCTGTCGCCGTTTCCCGGCGCCTGGGCCGAGCTCGAGAACGGGCGCGTGAAAATCCTGCGCTGCGAGCTTGCCAAAGGATCGGGCGAGCCTGGTGCGGTGCTGGACGATCAGCTCACCATCGCCTGCGGCGAGGAGGCGATCCGCATCGTCGAGCTTCAGCGCGAGGGCAAGGGCCGGATGCAGGCCGCGGACTTCTTACGCGGCGTGCCGCTGAAAGCAGGCGTCAAATTCACCTGACGCTGTCATACCCCGCGAAGGCGGGGTATCCAGTACGCCGAGGTTTCTCGGTCGAACCGATAGGCCGCGGCGTACTGGATCGCCCGGTCCCGGCTCCGCCAAGGCTACGCCGAGGCCCACACGAGCGCTCGGCACGCCGAAGCTTCAGCGAAGGCGGCAAGCCGGGCGATGACAGCAGAACTGGAAACTGATGCCCCGCTACAAGCTCACCATCGAATATGACGGCGCGCCGTTCTTCGGCTGGCAGGTGCAGGACACGCTGCCGTCGGTGCAGGGCGCGTTAGAGGCGGCGGTGAAGGCGATGACCGGTGCGGATCTGCGCGTGCACGGTGCGGGCCGGACCGACGCCGGCGTGCATGCGCGCGGCCAGGTCGCGCATGTCGACATCGACAAACAGTTTCCGCCGGGCCGGTTTCGCGACGGGCTGAACGCGCATCTGCGCCCGCATCCGATCGCGGTGTTGGAGGCCGAGATCGTCCCTGACACCTTCGAGGCACGCTTCTCGGCCGTGAAGCGGCACTACCGCTACCGCGTCGTCAACACCCGCGCCAATCTCGCGCTCGATATCGGCCACGCCTGGCGCGTGCCGCGCCGGCTCGATGCCGATGCGATGCATGCGGCGGCACAACGTCTGCTCGGCAAGCACGATTTCACGACGTTCCGCGACACCGAGTGCCAGGCCAAGTCGCCGGAGAAAACGCTCGACCAGCTCGACGTGCACCGCGACGGCCGCGAGATCACGATTGTCACCTCGGCGCGCTCGTTCCTGCATAGCCAGGTGCGCTCGATGGTTGGATCGCTGGTCTGGGTCGGCGAAGGCCGCTGGACCGCGGACGATCTCTCCGCAGCGCTCGCAGCCCGCAACCGCGCGGCGTGCGGCATCGTCGCGCCGCCTGACGGGCTGTATCTGATGAAGGTGGATTATTAGCGCACGCCGCCGCCATAGACGTCATGGCCGGGCTTGTCCCGGCCATCCACGATCTTCTTCTCGGCTTGCAAAGACCGTGGATGCCCGGGACAAGCCCGGGCATGACGGCGGTGGGTTGGGCGGCGATTAGCGCTTACCCAAAATACCGCGTCAGTATCCCCCGATACACCTGCGTCAATCTCTCCAGATCCACGACCGGCACGCGCTCGTCGACCTGGTGCATGGTCTGGCCGACCAGGCCGAACTCGATCACCGGGCAGTAGCTCGAGATGAAGCGCGCATCCGAGGTGCCGCCCGAGGTCGACAGCTCGGGCTTGCGCCCCGTTACCTCCTCGATCGCGGAGACCGCGAGGTCGGTGAACGGGCCGGGCTTGGTCACGAACACATTAGAGTTCGAGGGCTCCCAGACGATGCGGGCCTTGATGCGGTTGCCGCAGGCTTTCGTCAGTCGCGTCTCGACCAGCTCGCGCAAGGATGCCTGGGTGTGGTTGTCGTTGTAGCGGATGTTGAACTTTGCGCGGGCCTCGCCGGGGATGACGTTGCTGGCCTTGTTGCCGACGTCCACCGAGGTGAATTCGAGATTGGAGGCCTGGAACTGCGCGCTGCCATGGTCGAGCGGCTCGTCACTGATCGCCACGATCAGCCGCGAGATATCAGGCACCGGATTGGCCGCGCGGTGCGGATAGGCGACATGGCCCTGCACGCCGTCGACATAGAGCGTGCCGGATTGCGAGCCGCGGCGGCCGACCTTGATGGTGTCGCCGAGCGTCTCGACATTGGAGGGTTCGCCGAGCACGCAATGGTCGAACTTTTCGCCGCGCTCCGCGGCCCATTTCAGCAGCTTGATGGTGCCGTTGATGGAAACGTCTTCCTCGTCGCCCGTGATCAGGAACGAGATCGAGCCCTTTCCATCGGCCCGCGGCGTGCCGCCGTTCGCGGCGAGATGCTCGAGCACGGCTGCGACCGAGCAGGCGATGCCACCCTTCATGTCGACCGCGCCGCGGCCGTGCAGAAAGCCGTCCTTCACCTCGCCCGAGAACGCGCCGACGCTCCAGGCGCTCTCGTCTCCGGGCGGCACCACGTCGGTGTGGCCGGCGAAGGTGATGTGCGGCCCTTCGCTGCCGATCCGCGCATAGAGATTGTCGACGTCGGCTGTGCCTGCTTCGCTGAAGGTCACGCGGTGGCAGGTGAAGCCGGCGGCGTTGAGGGCTTGCTCAAGCACCCCGAGCGCACCGGCGTCGGCCGGAGTTACCGAGGGGCAGCGGATGAGATCACGGGCAATCGAGAGAGCATCGGTCATGCGCCCCGCTTAACATGCATGCCGCCGGGTGGGCTAGCGCTGGGCGGCACCAATTCGAGCTCGCTTTGCTGGTCCCAGCTTTTTGCAGGGGACGAGCCGTCCTCGGTCTTGGCCAATGGATCAGGACCGAACCGGTTATCGCCGACGCTGCCTGATACGATGAACATCTCGACAAACCCCCACAGCCACAGGATGGACGCGACCAGCCAGAACGGAAGCATCCAGGTGGAGTTCGGCAACAGGTCCGAGAACTGGTTGTACAGGCCGGGCAGGAAGAAGAACGGAACGAGCCACCAGCCACTCCTGTCGCGATCATGCAGCCGCTTGATCGCCGTCGCGAGATAGATCCAGAGGAACAGCGACAAGCCGAACGCCTTCAGGATCAGGTTGGTGCGATCAACGGGCGTCAGCGAGCGATAGGCCCGGGGATCGACCAGCTTGAAGAGGTCGTCGAGGCCGAAGTCGAAATCGAGTTTCAGGGATAGCTTCAACGCCCCCTCGGCATCGATGAGGTGGATCACCTGACCGATCACGCCGAGCAGGGCCGCCAGCAACGCGACGATCAGCAGCGCCTGCCACAGCAAAGCGCGGTTGATGCGGCCGTCGAAACGAAAGAGGTACCAGGTCCAGTCCATGGCGAAGGTTCCGGGCAGCGGAGGCCGTCCGGTGATTGGTCGCGATGGAGGGATAGAGGGTTCGATACGGTCGCAAGCCCGTCATCCTGAGATGCGAGTGGCGCGATGCAAAGCATCGCGCCGGGAGCCTCGAAGGATGGGCGGCCGGGACGTCGCGGCAGCCGGGCCGTCGCCCTTCGAGGGCCGCCGAAGCAGCGGCCACCTCAGGGTGACGGTAAGGGATTGGGCTCGTGGCGCCGATCAATCCCGCAGCAGCTCGTTGATGCTGGTCTTCGAGCGCGTGCGCTCGTCGACGCGCTTGACGATCACGGCACAGGCCGTGCTCGGGCCGATCTGGCCGTTCTTCATCGGCTTGCCGGGCAGCGCGCCGGGCACCACCACCGAATATTCCGGCACCTCGCCCATGAAGACCTCGCCGGTCTCGCGGTCGACGATCTTGGTCGAGGCGCCCAAAAACACGCCCATCGCCAGCACCGCGCCCTTGCGCACGATCACGCCTTCGGCGACCTCGGAGCGCGCGCCGATGAAGCAGTCGTCCTCGATGATCACGGGCTCGGCCTGCAGCGGCTCGAGCACGCCGCCGATGCCGGCGCCGCCGGAGATGTGCACGCGCTTGCCGATCTGCGCGCAGGAGCCGACGGTCGCCCAGGTGTCGACCATGGTGCTCTCATCGACATAGGCGCCGAGATTGACGAAGGACGGCATCAGCACGACGTTCTTGGCGATGAAGGCCGAGCGGCGGACGACCGAACCCGGCACCGCGCGAAAGCCGGCGTCGCGAAAACGGTTCTCGCCCCAGCCCTCGAACTTCGAAGGCACCTTGTCCCACCAGGTCGCCTTGCCGGAACCGCCGGGAATGACGCCCATGTCGTTGAGGCGGAAGGACAGCAGCACGGCCTTCTTCAGCCATTGATTGACCTTCCACTTGCCATCGGCTCCGCGCTCGGCGACCCGCGCCTCGCCCTTGTCCAGGATCTCCAGCGCCTGGTCCACGGCCTCGCGCACCTCGCCCTTGGTCGAGGTCGAGATGCCGTCACGCGCGTCGAAGGCGCTGTTGATAGTGGATTCGAGGGCGGACAGGGACATCGGGATTTCCTCTGGGAAATGAGAATTTTGATGGATTGGGGCGCTTTTTCGGGATTTGGCGGGGAGGAGTCAAGGCATACTCCACCGTCGTCCCGGACAAGCGCCGCATGAGGTCGGTAGCCCGGATGGAGCGAAGCGCAATCCGGGGCAGTGCCTCAGCGGCGAGAAGCCCCGGATTACGCTGCGCTCCATCCGGGCTACGGGTTACAGAGACAGCTTGCCCAAAAACCCCGCCAGATCATCCGTGACGTGGTCGACATGGGGCGCGTCCCGGCCCTCCAGCTCCCAGTCCTCCCGCACCACTTCCTTGGTACCGTCAGGTACCACCAGCACGGTGGTCATGCCGAGCGCGTGCGGGACGGTGAGGTTGCGAGCGAGGTCCTCGAACATCGCGGCTTTGGTCGGATCGACGGCATGGTCGGCGAGGAATTTCTGATAGGTCAGCGGCGACGGCTTCGGCTCGAACCCGGCGGCGATGATGTCGAACACGCCGTCGAAATGCGTGGCGAGGCCGAGCCGCGCCAGCACGGCATCGACATGGTCGACCGAGCCGTTGGTCAGGATCAGCTTGCGGCCCGACAGTTTTGCGATGGCCTCGCCGAGCGCCGGGTTCGGCTCCAGCGGCGAGTGGTCGATCTTGTGGACATAGGCGAGGTAGTCGTCGGCGCGCACGCCATGCAGGGTCATCATGCCGCGCATGGTGGTGCCGAAGCGCTGATAATAATCCTTCTGGATCCTGCGCGCCTCCTCCGGGCCGATGTTCAGCCAGTTGCAGACGAACTCCCCGATCCGCGCGTCGACCTGCTGCCACAGATTGACGTGATGCGGGTAGAGCGTGTTGTCGAGGTCGAACACCCAGGTGTCGACATGGGCAAAGGTGCGGGGGGAGGTCATATCAACATTCTCTACTCGTCGTCCCCGGGGCGCGCGAAGCGCGAGCCCGGGACCCATAACCCCAGGGAGGAGTTTGGCGAAGACTCGGGGTTACCAGCTTCGCGCCATAACCACTCCCTGGGGTTATGGGTCCCCGCCTTCGCGGGGACGACAGCGGAGCCTGTAGACGCTTGCGTGCTGATCATGACGCCAATCTCACGGCATCGCAAAGCGCAGCGTCTTGCCGCCGCTCGACATGTCCACCACGCCAAAACCCGTTGCCGCGAAGCCGCGCGCGCCGCAATCGGCCTGCTCGCTGGTCTCGAACTTGGTCTCGCGCGTGCAGAGCTGCTTGTCGCCGCCCCAGTTCAGCGGCTTGTCCTTCAGCTTGATGACGCGGTTGTCGGCGTCGATGGCTTCCGCGAAGCTGAAAATCTGCTTCGGCTGCCCGGTCACATCGGGGTGCAGGCAGGTCTTGGGATCGATGCGATACCAGCCTCGGCTCGTCACCGACTTGCCGTCGTCGGTGGCGACCGCCGCCATCACCTTGTGCGGCGTGTCGTTGCACCAGGTCAGGCCGGTAGCAGAAGGCGTCTGCACCGCATCGACCATGGTCTTGAAGAAGTTCGGCGACGACATGATGTCCGCCGCCAGTCCGCGGCTCTTCAGGAAGGCGGCCAGTGCTGCCTGCGTCTTCGGCCCGTCGACGCCGTCGATCGGCGCGGCGTCGTAGCCCGCGATCACCAGCAGCCGCTGGATGCCGGCGAGGCGGGCCTGCTCGTCGTCATATTCGGAATCCTCGGCGAGATAGGCCGTGAAATTGCCGTCCGCGGCTTGCGTCGGCGTGATCTGGGTGAACGCGGTCGGGGTCTGGCCGCTGCGGCATTGCCGCGCAGCCGCGATGACGAAATTGTCCTGCGCCACGCACAGCATGTCGCTGCCGTTCTGCGGGATCGGCGAGGCGCCGTAGACGCCGAGCGCGCGGGCATTGAGCAGGATGCGGTCGGCGGTCAGCGTGCCCTGCACCACGACGCGGCAGGCGGCGGGATCGATCCTGAACCAGCCGCGCGTCGCGGTCGCCGCCTTGTCATCGATGCCGATCGCGGCCTCGACGACATAGGACATGCGGTTGCAGATTTTCAGGTCGGCCAGGGCAGGCGCGGAGGAGAAGAAGAACGAGACGGCCGCGGCGGGCAGCGTCATCAGGAAGCGGGTCAGGAATGAGCGGTGATGTCGCCGAGCCCTCAACTCGTCATGCCCGGGCTTGTCCCGGGCATCCACGTTCTCAGCGCGGGTCCAAAGGTCGTGGATGGCCGGGACAAGCCCGGCCATTACGGCTTTCCTTGGCCCGCTCTTCCTCACTTGTGGATCAGCGTTCCCGTGCCCTGGTTGGTGAAGAGCTCGAGCAGCACCGCGTGCTGCATCTTGCCGTCGATGATGACGACGCCCTCCACGCCCTGTTCGAGCGCGTAGATGCAGGTCTCGACCTTCGGAATCATGCCGCCGGAAATGGTGCCGTCGGCGATCAGCTTTCGCGCGTCCTTCACCGAAAGCTGCGGGATCAGCTTCTTCGACTTGTCGAGCACGCCAGGCACGTCGGTGAGCAGCAGCAGGCGCTTCGCCTTCAGCGCGCCGGCGACCGCACCGGCAAAGGTGTCGGCGTTGACGTTGAGCGTCTGGCCTTCCTTGGAGGTCGCGAGCGGCGCCAGCACCGGGATCAGCTCGTAGCCGATCAGCTGGTTGAGCAGCGTGAGGTCGACCTTCTCGGGATCGCCGACGAAGCCGAGATCGATCGCCTTCTCGATGTTCGAACCCGGATCGACGATGGTGCGCGTCGTCTTCGACGCCTTCACCATGTTGGCGTCCTTGCCCGACAGGCCCACGGCCTTGCCGCCGGCTTCGTTGATGTAGCCGACGATCTGCTTGTTGACGGAGCCGGCCAGCACCATCTCGACGATCTCGATGGTCGCGGCATCGGTGATGCGCAGACCTGCCGCGAACTCCGACTGGATGCCGAGGCGCTTGAGCATGGTGGCGATCTGCGGTCCGCCGCCATGCACCACCACCGGGTTGATCGCGGTCTGCTCGAGCAGCACGATGTCGCGGGCGAAGTTCTTCGCGGTCTCTTCGTCGCCCATGGCATGGCCGCCATATTTGATGACGATGGTTTCCTCGTCATACTGCTGCATGTGCGGCAGCGCTTCGGACAGGATGCGGGCCTGGTCGAGCGGAGAGATGTCGGTCATGAGGCGGATCTCGCTGGCGGGACTGTCGGTGCGCGTTCTATCCGATTGGCGGGCGCGGCGCAAAGTGTGACTGGCATGTCGCTCTCGTGTCCCGGACGGAGCCTCGTAGCCCGGATGGAGCGCAGCGTAATCCGGGTTTCTGACCGTAGGCACCGGCCCCGGATTACGCTGCGCTCCATCCGGGCTACAGGTCAGCGCTTCGCCACCACGGCCGCGAGCGTCACCACCAGCCAGCTCAGGATCATCACCGTCCCACCCGTCGGCGCGGCATACGGAAACAGCGAGTGCCCCGCATATTGCCGCACGGTGAGATCGCCCGCGAACAGCGCCGCGCCGATCACGAAGCCGAACGCCGCGACGAGGCCAATTCCGCCGTGCAGAAGGCCGCGCGCGAGCAGGGCGACGCCTGCGAGTATGGCAGTTGCGTGAAACAGCAGCATGGCGCTGGCGGAGGCGAGCCGGCTGGCGTCGGCGCCGTGGGCGGAGGCGGCGGCCAGTGCGACGCCGGCGGCGCCCATCAAACCGGCAAGCCCAATCAGCAGGCGGAATGCGAGCGTCACGAGGTTCGCTCTTCCAGCAGCTTCGCCATCGCGGCGCGCAGCTCGGCCATGCCGGTCGAGCTTCGCGATGAGGTCGCGAGCACGTTCGGAAACGCCGCCGGATGTTTTGCCAGCGCGGCCTCGGTCTCGGCGATGCGGGACTGAAGCTCGGACGCCTTCACCTGGTCGGCCTTGGTCAGCACGATCTGGTAGCTCACCGCGGAACGGTCGAGCGTCCCCAGGATTTCGAGATCGACGTCCTTGAGGCCGTGCCGCGCGTCGATCAGCACGTAGACGCGTGCGAGCGAGGCGCGCCCCAGCAGGAATTTGTGGATCAGCTCGGTCCAGGACGCGACTTGCGTCTTCGGCGCCTTGGCGTAGCCGTAGCCGGGCATGTCGACGAGGCGCAGGTCCTTCTTGCCGGGGACCTCGAAGAAGATCAGTTCCTGGGTGCGGCCCGGCGTATGCGAGGTGCGCGCAAGCGCGTTGCGGCCGGTCAGCGCGTTGATCAGGCTGGACTTGCCGACATTGGAGCGGCCGGCAAAGGCGATCTCCAGCCCATCCATCGGCGGCAGCGTCGCAATCGAGGGCGAGGCCCAGATGAACTGCCAGTCGCGGGTGAACAGCTTTCGCCCGGTTTCGATCAGCTTCGCATCTTTGTCTTCGGTCATGCGAAGGCTTTCAGTTGTTTACCTTCGTCATTGCGAGCGAAGCGAAGCAATCCAGAAATGCATCCGCGGAGGCACTCTGGATTGCTTCGTCGCTTCGCTCCTCGCAATGACGGAGAGCTACGTCGCCTTCTTCGCGAACGTCGCCTTGAGATTGTCGAACAGCTCCACCTTCACGCCGTTGCGGCGCATGATGAAGCTCTGCTGGAGCACCGAGAGCGTGTTGTTCCAGGCCCAGTAGATCACGAGGCCCGCCGGGAAGCCCGCCAGCATGAAGGTGAAGATCAGCGGCATCCAGTTGAAGATCAGCTGCTGGGTCGGATCCGGCGGCGTCGGGTTCAGCTTCATCTGGAACCACATCGTGATGCCCATGATGATCGGCCAGATGCCGAGCGCGAGGTAGTGGCCGAACACCGGGATCGTCGTCGGATCGAACGGGATCAGGCCGAACAAGGTGAACAAATTGGTCGGATCCGGCGCGGAGAGGTCCTTGATCCAGCCGTAGAACGGCGCGTGCCGCATCTCGATGGTGACGAACAGCACCTTGTAGAGCGAGAAGAACACGGGGATCTGGATCACCACGGGAAGACAGCCGGCGACCGGATTGATCTTCTCCTTGCGGTAGATCTCCATCATCTCCTGCTGCTGCTTCACCTTGTCGTCGGGAAAGCGCTCCTTCAGCGCCTGAAGCTGCGGCTGGATCGACTTCATCTTCGCCATCGAGGCGTAGGACTTGTTGGCCAGCGGGAAGAACAGCAGCTTGACGATCACGGTGACGAGCAGGATCGAGATGCCGAAATTGCCGAAGAAGCGGTAGAAGAAGTCCAGCCCGAGGAACATCGGCTTGGTGATGAAGTAGAACCAGCCCCAGTCGATCAGCAGATCGAAATGGTTGAGGCCGAGCTCCTTGTTGTAGCCGCCGAGGCCGGCGAACGGGAACACGCCGACGACGCCGGCTTCCTTGGCGCCGGCGAACAGCCGCGCGTTCGCCGTCGCGGTGCCGCCGATTGCGACGGTGACGGGATCGAGCAGATAGTCGGTCTGGTAGGTGTGGACGTTGCCGACGGGGTTCGACGAGAAGCGTGCCTGCAGCTGCGCACTGGTGTCGGGCAGCAGTGCCGAAGCCCAGTACTTGTCGGTGATGCCGAGCCAGCCATTGGTGGCCTTGAAGTTCACCGCCTTGGCTTCGTCGATCTTCTTGTAGGCGTATTCCTGCAAGCCATCGAGATAGCCGATCAGGCCTTCATGCAGGATGTAGTAGCCGGAGACCTGCGGCGTGCCGTGGCGCGAGATCAGCGCGAACGGGTAGAGCGTGACCGGCGCGTTGCCGACATTGCTCACCTCGTCCTTGAGCGTGAAGAGATAATGATCGTCGACCGCGATGGTGCGGCGGAAGGTGAGGCCCTCGCCATTGTCCCACTTCAGCACCACCGGCGTCGTCGGCGTCAGGCTGCCGCTGCCGTCCTGCTGCCAGAGGGTCTGGGCGTCCGGCAGCTTGGCCGTCACGCCCGTCGCCGGCACCCAGCCGAACTCGGCGTAATAGGGCTCCGCCGTGCCCGAGGGCGAATAGAGGATGATCGGCGGCGACTTCGGGTCGACCGTTTCGCGGTATTGCACCAGCGCGATGTCGTCGATGCGGCCGCCCTTCAGCGAGATGCTGCCGGCAATTCGCGGCGTGTCGATCTTCACGCGCGGGCTGGCTGCGATCGCGCTTTCGCGGGCAACGACCGGCTGGGCCTGGTTCGCGGCCGGTGTTGACGGCTGGGCAGCGCTGCCGGGCTGCGGCGCGGCGCCCGGCGTTGCGGAGGCCGTCGGCTGCGGCGTGTTCTTCTGGAGCTCGGCCTGCGCCTGCTGCTGGGCGCGCTGCTTCTCCATCGCCGGCACGTTATAGAAATACTGCCAGGCGATCAGCACCAGGCCGGATAGAATGACGGCGAGGATGGTATTGCGATTGTCGGTCATCACTATTGTCTCGTCATCAATCCGGTTTGCGGCTGGTCGCAGGAGCGGGGCCGGGCCTTGAGCCGTCGGTTCTTGAGCCGCGTCCCTTGTGCGTATGCCGCGCAGGTTTCGTGAACGCTATGCGCAGATCGTCGAGCATGGTGGCGAAGTCGCGCGAGAGCGCGTCCCTTCGGCCAACCAGTACATAGTCATGATGGGGCTGCATCGACACCGGATCGAGCCGCTTCACCAATTCGCGAAGCCGGCGCCGGATGCGATTGCGCTCGGGGGCGTTGCCGTTCTTTTTGGTAACGGTGAAGCCGATCCGGATCGGGCCGCTGTCGTCGCGGCGGCGGCTTTGCAGGACGAATGCGGGACTATTCGCCCGCGCGCCATTGGCAACGGCGAGGAAATCCGCTCGCTGCCTCAGCCGATCCATGATGAAATCCCAAAAATGGGGGTCCGGCTCAGGCGCTCAGACGCTTGCGGCCGCGGGCGCGGCGGGCGGCGAGAACCTTGCGGCCGCCGGCAGTGGCGAGACGGGCACGGAAGCCGTGACGGCGCTTGCGCACCAGTTTGCTGGGTTGATAAGTCCGCTTCACGGGTTTTTCTCCGCTGACCGGGCAATTTGCCTGTAGAATTGATGATAAAGTCCGGAAGATGCGGCCCAAAACGGGCCCTTTTCGGCCCCAAGAGAGCCGCTCCCGGCGTGCGCACCGGGTCATCGCGGACAATTTGCGCGGCTTATAAGGGAGCGTCTTCTTTTCGTCAACGTCGCAAGACCGCGCTGTTCCGGTGAATATCGCTGTTTGTGTGGGGTTTTTAACCCAAGAGGTGGCGACTCGCGATATCCGAGCTTACATCCCACCTTGAGAGATTAGCGATCCGTAATTTGACCGGCCCCCGGCCGGGTCGCATCTTCCATCAGCCAGGCTCTATTACAAAGCCAATAGGGGCGAACTTCGTGGCAGCGACAGACCTCCAGCCGGTCCATGATACGGATCAGCCGGGCCAGCCGGCGATGCGGCCGCGTGGGCCCAGCGGGCTCGGCCTGTCCGGCAAGCTGCTGCTGCTCACCGTCCCCCTGGTGATGATCGCCGCCGTCCTGCTCTATGTGCCCGCCATCGCCAACTTCTGGGTCAACCGGCTCAATGACCGCGTCGCGGCGGCCAACACCGCCGCACTGGTGCTCGACGCCGCCCCGCTCGGCATGGTCCCCGAGTCGCTGTCGCGCGAGATCCTGAAAAGCATCAATGCACGTGCCGTCGCCATCAAGATGGGGCAGCAGCGACGGCTGCTCGCCAGCGACAACCTTCCCACCGCCATCGAGCATGACATCGACCTGCGCGACATGACGGTGTGGGAGGCGATCACCGGCTCGTTCCGGATGATGCTGGAGACCGGCAACCAGGCCATCCGCATCGTCGGGCCCGGCGTCGGCAACGCCCAGTTCATCGAGATCGTGACCGATGAGCTGCCGCTGCGGCAGCAGATGTATCGCTTCTCCCGCAACGTCGTGGTGGTCGCGCTGATCATCGCGGTGCTGACCGCGGGCCTCGTCTACCTCGCGCTGCATTATCTCTTCGTGCGCCCGATGCGGCGGCTGACCGCGAGCCTGGTCGGCTTCCACGAAAACCCCGAGAGCTCGGCGCGGATCATCGTGCCGAGCCAGCGCAGCGATGAAATAGGCGTCGCCGAGCGCGAATTGTCGGACATGCAGCGCGACCTGATGTCGATGCTGCACCAGAAGAGCCGGCTCGCCGCCCTCGGCCTCGCCGTCTCCAAGATCAACCACGATCTGCGCAATCTGCTCGCGTCGGCCCAGCTTCTGTCCGACCAGCTCGCCAGCGTGCCGGATCCGCGGGTGCAGCGCTTTGCGCCGAAGCTGGTGCGCTCGCTCGAGCGCGCCATCGCCTTCTGCCAGTCGACGCTGTCCTACGGCCGCGCCCAGGAAGCGGCGCCCGACCGCCGCATGATCATGATCGAGCCCGTGGTGCTGGAGGTGCGCGAAACCGCGGGCCTCGCCAGCGACGCCTCGATCGCCTGGGTCGCCGCGATCGAGCGCGGGCTCGCGGTCGATGCCGATCCCGACCAGCTCTTCCGCGTGCTGCTCAACCTCGTCCGCAACGCCGCGCAGGCGCTGGAAAGCCATTCGTCCGGCGACGGCGGCGCGCAGCAGATCCGGATCACGGGAAAGCGCGAAGGTGCCGTCGCCATCCTGGAGGTCTCCGACACCGGCCCCGGCGTCCCCCAGAAGACCCGGGACCATCTGTTCGAGGCGTTCCAGACCTCCGGCCGCCCCGGCGGCAGCGGGCTTGGTTTGGCCATCGCCGCCGAGCTGGTCCGCGCCCATGGCGGCGAGATCCATCTGGTCGAGGGCACTATCGGCGCCACCTTCCGGATCGTCATCCCCGACCGCCCCGTGGAACTCCTCTCCATTCGCAACGAGCGGCAGAGGGCGTAGTCGGCCAAAGGCCGACTGAGCGACCTCGGCAATCTCCACCACTCTCGTCATTCCGGCCCGAAGGGCCAGGCCCGGAATCCATAACCCCTGCTGTTGGTTATGGATTCTCAGGTGCGCAATTGCGCACCATAGCTCGCGACTTCTTCGTGCCCCGGAATGAGGTGAGAGGGGCAAATACGCGAAAATCTCTCGAATCCAGACCTTGCCAATCAAGGCAAGAGCGGTTAGTCAGAGCGCTCTTTCGCACCCCTCCGGCGCTGTCCGGAGGCTGCCTGCGGGCCCAGCCCGCACTGTTCGCGAAAAACGCGCCCGTAGCTCAGCTGGATAGAGCATCAGACTACGAATCTGAGGGTCGGACGTTCGAATCGTTCCGGGCGCGCCATTCTACGCCAGAGCAAGTCAGGACGCGCTGGGGCAAACCGCCTCTTGGCGCGGCGGCGTCGGCTAAGGACTGGTTTCGCAGGCGTGCGTCGACTTGCGCTGGATCAGGTCCCAACGGTTGCCACAGAGATCCTCGAAAACCGCGACGACGCCATACGCCTCATGCCGCGGCTCCTCAACGAACCGCACGCCGGCCGCGATCATGCGCGCATGATCGCGATCGAAATCATCCGTCTCCAGGAACAGGAAGACCCGCCCCCCGGTCTGGTCACCAATGCGCGCCACTTGGGTCGGACTGTCAGCCCGCGCCCATAGCAGACCGGAGCCGCCACCGCCCGGTGGGCGCACGACTACCCAACGCTTTACGCCGCCGAACGGCGTGTCCTCGCAGAGCTCGAAATCCAGGGCGCCGGTGAAGAAGGCGATCGCCGCGTCATAGTCCGCGACGACGAGGCTGACGAGGGACAGATGCTGTTTCATCGGTCATCCCAAGGCGAATGCGACAAGCTGGCCGTCACGTCGCAAGGTGTCGCAACTTTACCAACAGGAGCGCTCGCGGCGGCGGAAACTTGGCTGCTTTGACAATTTTGGATTGGCAGCAGCCCAACTTGCATCGGAACGTGATATTTTGCGTTCAGGGATGGAATTGGCTGTCCCCGCATTCGGGAGGGCTTAGCTATGAGGTTTTCGCCACTCTTCGCTGCAAGTCGGGCCGTCGCTGTCTCATCGATGACACTGGTGCTGTACGGCCTGAGCGGCACGGCGATGTCGCAAGCCGCAACCCCCTCGGGCCGCGCCACCTCCTCGCTTCATAACGTCGTGGTCGAAGCGCCGGAGCAAGCCGCCAGGCCACAGAAGCCGAAGCAGCACGCGGTTGCCCGCAGCACCGTATCAAGCTTCCAGTCGGGCAACAAACCCTGGGTCGGATGCTCCGCCTCTGCTGGCTCGACAATTTGCAGAAACGTATACAACTATAAAAACTACGCAGAATGCACCCAGGCGGGAGTGAGAATGGGTTGGAACGGGACTGAATCCTATGGGTATTGCAGCGCCCTGGCGTTAAAGGAATGAAGATCGCGCCCAGCCGGCGATGATCGGCCGGGCTAGGCAGGCTTTGGCGCCAGCGGCGCCGAATTGGATGCTCCATCATAGCGCCACGGCGATGCAGTATTGCCCATCTTCATCGGCCGTGGCGCGCCATTTCGCTCCAAAACTGAGCACCCCAAAACCTCCCATTTCTGCGCCGGACGACGTCGTCGCACGACAGCTCACTATTCGTAATTGCGTAGGCCTGGAGCAGGTAACGGACGCCTTCCTGGCGAGGCGTAGCCCGGAGCGCTTGGTCGGCCGCAGCATCGCGGGCACCACGGCCATCTTCACCGGCCGTGATGGCCCGCTTAGATTAAGGTCTCGCCAGAGACGCCTGGACATTTCGGTGAATAGGGAGATGACCCATGAAGCTCGCGCATGACGGCATCCAGCTGTCCTTCGACATTGCCGGCGCGGGACCGCTTCAATTCCTGTTCGTCCATGGCCTCGGCGGGGATCGCACGCATTTTGCGCCGCAGATGGAGTATTTCGCGCGTCAAGGTCGGGCGTTGAATGCCGAGCTGCGGGGGCATGGTGAGAGCGACAAGCCGCAACAGGCGTATTCGATCGAAAGCTTCGCCGATGATCTCGTCTTTCTGTGCAACCGACAGCAGATCACAAGGCCGGTCATCGTGGGTCAAAGCATGGGTGGCAACATGGCGCTCGAAATCGCCGCCCGCTATCCGGACTTTCCTGCAGGCCTGGTGCTGCTCGATTCAGGGGTGCTCTTCCCTGCCACGGCAGGGGCGGTGTTCGCCGGGTATCTGGAGGGCTTGAGGGGCGCGAATTTTGCGGACGAGGTCCGGAAAATCGTCGCGGACTCCTGTCTGCCGACCGACGGATGCCGCGCCCATGTCGAACAGACCTTTCTGGCGACGCCACAGCACGTGCTGGTGTCCACGTTTACAAGTCTGTTCCCCTGGGATGTGCATCGGGCGCGTGAGTGCGCCCAGGCGTGCCGGGTCCCGGTGCTCTACATCGAAGCGGCCCATCGGCTCGCGGATCTGGATCGTTTTGCGGAGCTGTGCCCGCAACTGGTCACGGCCAAGGCGGTCGGCTCCGGGCATTTCCTGTCGCTGGAAGTGCCGGAGCAGATCAACCCGATGATCGATCGGTTCATCTCGCTCTACGTGCCGACACCCGGGTAAGCTTCGTCAACCCGGCCTAACCTTCCCCGAGCTTTCCCGACCAACCCGATTCAAGGGAGGATCTCATGAAAGCAGCGCTTCTGGTCCTGCCGCTTCTTGGCCAGCCCGCGATGCCGATTTCGGACCGTGTACCCGTCTTCAACGTGGAAGCCCTCTGCCGCGACGTTTCCGCTGACGACAAGGCCTCAGGGCTCACCCTGGCGCAGGACGCCGGCGAATGCGTGCGTGACGAGACAATTGCGCGGCAACAGCTGAGCTCGACCTGGCTGACCGTTCCGGGCCCCGCGCGCGATAGTTGCGAAGGCGAGGCCGCGGCAGGGGGAATCCAAAGCTATGTCGATCTGCTCACCTGCCTGCAGATGGCAGGCTGGGCGAATCCGACTCCGCCGCCGAAGCCCCCGCTCAGGGGAGCGAGCAAGATGCGGAACGCCAAGAATGAGCTGAAGAACGAATTGAAGAATTAGCTGCGCGGGTGACAATGGGGGAGAGAAGGCTGCGGAGCAGCTTCTTGGCAGGTCGCGCATCATGGCGTGCGCGTTCGCCGGCAGCGGAGTCCTGCGAGCGATGCGACGAAGTTCCAGGCGCCGGGTCGCAGTCGCCATCAATGATGGGCCGACACGCCCTTGACGCATTGGGTCAACAGATCACCGGTGGCGAATTGGCTGACATCGCCCAAGCTGATCATGCCGACCATCCGCTTGCTCTTGTTGATCACGGGCAGCCTGCGGATTTTCAGCGTCTCCATGTGATGCACGGCTTTCGCCAGATCGTCGTCTTCCCGGCAGCAATGGATGCCTTCGGTCATCACGTCCCGCGCCGTCATGCGCGCGGCGTTGAAGCTCTTGCTCGCGAGGCCTTTGCAGACGATGTCGCGATCGGTCACCATCCCGACCAGATGGTCGTCATCGCCGATCGGAATGCAGCCGATGTCGTGCCCTTGCATCAATTTCGCGATCTCGGTGATCGGGGTGTCCGGGCTGACCCAATCGACACCCTTGTGCATCACGTCCTTGACCTTCATGGAGGACCTCCGTTGCGAACGCAGCCCCCGTGACGCGATCATACTACGAACCGGGCGCGACCGCACGCGCGCCGCGACGAAGGCGCAGGAAAAATCATCCCGTAAAAATCATCCCGCCGCCATGCTGCGTCAAGCGTGCGTGCTGAAGCGTCCATGCGGCGCATTGGCCGTCAGCCGTTCGAACTGTGCATGCGTCAGGTGAAGCAGCGTCTCATGGTCGCCGGCTTCGATATAGATCTCGGGCTGCGCGCGGATGCTGTCATCGACGATGAGATCGAGCCCGTAACACCGGCCTACCGCCGGAACGGCGCCATGCGCGCAGTCCGCGAACAGCCTGTTGATCTCGGTTTCGTTCGCCATCACGAGATCCGCGCCGAGCTTCTCCTTCAAGTCCGGCAAGTTGAGACGGTGCGATGCCGGAACGATCGCGAGCATGTAGCCGCCGTCATGGCGCAGCACGACGGCCTTGGCGTAACGATCGCCCGAGACGTGGCAGGCCTGCGCCGTGCGCGCGGATGACATGGTGAAAACGTGCGGGATCTCGACATACTCGATGTTCTCGGCAGCCAGGTATCGGTGGAGCGTGGGGGCAATGGTCATGGCATAGCCTTTCGGATGGATATGCGAGCCATCCACCGTGAGGCTGCCCCGCCGCACGATGGGCGGCCGCGTGATTGCCGGATGCCAACATAGGCCTCGCGCTCGAGAGCCGCAATCGGGTCGGACGTTCAATCATCTTCGTCGACCGTGGCGCGCCACTTCGGTACAGAGGGCTGAATAGGCTGCCACCGAATTGCGTGCGCAGCCGAACCACTAAGCCGGCTTGCACTTCGCAAGCGCCTGCCCTTTCCAAATGATAATTTTGAATGCTCGTATCAGCGGTGCCGCAGACCGCCATGCACATTCGGAGAGTGGGCCGTAATCAGGTTCTTGTGCTTCCGGGCCGCCGCTTCGGCCTCGCGAGCAAGTCGTTCAGCCTTTAACCTCTGGCGGTTCGCATGAAACGCCGCTTGGATGCGTTCATACTCGGAAATTGCTACTTTGGCATCGGTTTCCTTGAAGACCCTTTGCGCCTCACGTTGGGCGGCAGTGGGCGGCTTCCATCCGTAATTCTTATAAGCGGTCATTCCCTCCTCCTTCGGTGATAGCCGTGGGGGGCTTGTTGGGTCCGACCGTCAAAGTCTCCCCCTGTTTTTCAATTACCGCAATCAAATATTCGCCAGTCGTTCCCGCGCCGGCCATAGATCCGCGCGGCTTACGGGATCCTTGCCGCAACGTCTGGCCGGTTTTTCTCGAGCCAGGCGACGGCCTCCGGTCCGTCAACGACGCACTCGAAGGTTTCCCAGGCCGGATCCTCGATTGTGTCGGGTTGCAGGCGGCTCGCCGCATACTCGACGAGATCGTGCAGGCCCTCGTATCCTCGTCGGTGCTCGAGGGACTCTGCAATCGCCGTGCTGGTCCAGCCTCGTCGGGCCAAATCGACAATGCTCGGAACGTCAGCCTCGCTGAACCAGGGTGTGGCATCGAACTCGAGGCAGCGGATGTTATCGGCGGTGTGGCAAGTGGCGTGGATCATGGGCTTCCTCCGTTCGCCGGCTAGGTTTTCACATCGCTGCCTCGCACGCTCTCAGACTTTGACCAGGTCCCCCAGCAGGTTCGCCGCCACCGTCAGCTTGGCGAGCGTCAGGCCGCTGGCGGCAATCTCCTCGACCGAGCGGCGGATACGCGCCGCTTCGGGGTGAGCCGCAAGCCAGGTCTCGACAGCCTGCTGACCGGACTGGCCGGTTGCCAGCATATCCGCGGCCAGTCTTCTCTCGGCGCCGGCGATCTGCTCGACGGCGCGATCGATCGCCATGCGTTCGAAATAATCGTTTGCCGGCACGCTGCGCGCGGCCGCGATGATGCGGTCGAGACGGAAATTCGCCTCGGCGGCGAAAAAGGTCGCGGCGGCATCGCCGATGGCGCGGGAGGTGCGCTCGGTGACCGTCACGATATCGGGTGCCGCAATCAGAGGGTCGAGATCGGCGAGCTCGCCGGCGAGGCCGGCCGGGACGCCGGCATCGGTGAGTTCCTGGCGCCGCTTGCCGCGCGCGGCCTGCAGGTCCGGCGGCAGGGTGGTGTCGAGGGAGGCCGCGATCTCGCGGATACCCGGGCCAAAACGCCCGATCACCGCCTCGAGGCCGTCCTTGAAATCGACATTGCGCACGTACCAGACCATGCGGGAAATCAGGAGGTCCTGGACCGTCGCGTAGAGGCCGAGCTGCACCTGCCCGTCGATGCGGGTGTCGAGCGCGTCGATCGCGTCATTGAGCCGCCTGAGCTCGTAGATCGCGTCCACCGCCACCTGCGCCATGACGATGGTGGGGATCTCGGCGTCGGTCTCGTCGGTCAGGCGCACGATACACGCCGGGCCGCCGCGGTTGATCACGGCATTGACGAGACTGGTCGCGATGATCTCGCGTCGCAGGCGATGGAGCTCGACCGCGGTCGGGAATTTATCGGGAACCTCGCGCGGAAAATACAGGGACAGCCTGCGGGCGAGATAGGGATCATCAGGCACGCTGGTGGCGAGGAGGTCCTCGTAGAGCGTCAGCTTGGCGTAGGCGAGCAGCACGGCGAGCTCGGGCCGTGTCAGGGCCTGGCCGCGCCGGGTCCGTTCGGTGAGCGCGGCGTCGTCGGGCAGGAACTCCACGGCGCGGCTGAGCAGGCCGCGCTGCTCGAGCGACTGCATCAGGCGGGTGAGGAAGCCGGTCTCGGCCACGCCCTTCCGCTCGGCGAGCGAGAGCGCCAGCGTCTGCAGATAGTTGTTGCGCAGCACCAGCGTGCCGACCTCGTCGGTCATCGCGGCCAGCAGGCTGTTGCGGTCGGCGAAGCTGAGGCGTCCCTCGCGCTCCGGGCGCGCCAGCGCAACCTTGATATTGACCTCGACGTCGGAGGTGTTGACGCCGGCCGAATTGTCGATGGCGTCGGTGTTGAGCTTGACGCCCTTCTGTGCCGCTTCGATGCGGCCGCGCTGGGTGACGCCGAGATTGGCGCCTTCGCCGATCACCCGGGCGCGAACGTCGGTGCCTGCGATGCGGATCGGATCGTTGGCGCGGTCGCCGGCCTGATCGTCGCTCTCTGCCGACGCGCGGATATAGGTGCCGATGCCGCCAAACCACAACAGGTCCGTGCGCGCTTTCAGGATCGCCGTCATCACCTCGAACGGCGTGGCCTGCTCCTTGTCGAGATCGAGCAGGCTGCGGACTTCCGGTGCGAGCGGGATCGCCTTGAGCGTGCGCGAGAACACGCCGCCGCCCTGCGAGATCAGCGACTTGTTGTAGTCCTGCCAGCTCGAGCGCGGCAGGTCGAACAGACGCTTGCGCTCGGCGAAGCTGGTCGAAGGGTCGGGGGAGGGATCGATGAAGATGTCGCGGTGATCGAACGCCGCCACGAGCCTCGTCGCCGGCGAGAGCAGCATGCCGTTGCCGAACACGTCGCCGGACATGTCGCCGACGCCGGCGACGGTGAACGGCATGGTCTGAATGTCGGTGCCGAGCTCGCGGAAGTGGCGCTTGACCGCCTCCCAGGCGCCGCGCGCCGTGATCCCCATCTTCTTGTGGTCGTAGCCCTGGCTGCCGCCGGAGGCGAAGGCGTCGCCGAGCCAATGGTTCTTCTCGGCCGAGATCGCGTTGGCGACATCGGAGAAGGTGGCGGTGCCCTTGTCGGCGGCCACCACCAGGTAGGGGTCGTCGCCGTCATGGCGCACGGTGGAATCCGGCGGCACGACGGCGTCGCCGTCGAGATTATCGGTGAGCTCGAGCAGCGAGCGCACAAAGATGCGATAGGCCTCGGTGCCTTCCGCGAGCCAGGCGTCGCGATTGGACGGCGGCGGCAGGCGCTTGGGGACAAAGCCACCCTTGGCGCCGACCGGCACGATCACGGCGTTCTTGACCTGCTGCGCCTTCACGAGACCCAGGATCTCGGTGCGGAAATCCTGCGGCCGGTCGGACCAGCGCAAGCCGCCGCGCGCGACCTTGCCGAAGCGCAGGTGAATGCCTTCGACCCGCGGCGAGGAGACGAAGATCTCGTAGAGAGGCCGCGGCGCCGGCAAATCGTCGATCCGCCGCGCGTCGAACTTGAATGAGATCACCGGACGCGGATGTCCATCCTCGCCGATCTGCCACAGATTGGTGCGGATGGTCGACTGCACCAGATTGGTGAAGCGGCGCAGGATGCGGTCTTCATCGAGCGAGGCGACGGATTTGAGCTGCTCCTCGATCTCGGCAAGCAGGGCCGTCTCGCGCGCCGAACGCTCGCGATCAGTAAGCACGAGGCGTGGATCGAGGCGGGTCTGGAACAGCGCGACGAGGGTGGCCGTGATCGCGGCGTTCTTGCGCAAGGTCTCCCACATGTAGTCCTGGGTGAACGGAGCGCGGATCTGGTGCAGATAGCGCGACAGCGCCCGGATCGTCGAGACCTCGCGCCAGCCCAGCGCGGTGCGCAGGATCAGGGCGTTGTATCCGTCGGATTCGGCGCGGTCCGTGACCACCGCCATGATCGAGGCTTCCAGCCGATGGCTGAATTCCGGGTTGATCTCGATCGGCTGGCCGTCGCTGGTCTCGATCGTCATCTCGTGCAGCCAGACCGGCTCCGGCCTGTTGCCGGGCACGATCTGATAGGTGCGTTCGTCGACCACGCGCAGGCCGTGATTCTCGATCACCGGCACCCGATAGGACAGCGACAGCGGCGCGGCGTCGGAGAACACCTTCAGGCCGAAGCGCCTGGGATCGTCCTCGTCCTTGTCGCGGTGTACCGAAATCGTCACCGGGCGGGCCGGCGTCAGCCTTTCGATGGTGGCGATATCGGCGATGGCCTGCTCCGCCGTGAAGACCTCGGTATAGCCGCCGCTAAAGGCCTGGGCATAACGATTGGCGATCATGCGCGCCCGCATGCCGTCGGTCGACGCCGTGAGCGCGGCCTTCAGTTTGTCGATCCAGGTCGCGGCAATGGCGCTGATGCCGGCTTCGAGCGCGGCGCGCTCGACGACGGGCGTTTTGCCTTCATAGCGCCCGATGATGAAATGGACCCGCGCAAGCGCGCCTTCAGGGAATGATACGTAGGACGCCGACAGGGTCCCCTTGTAGACCTGCGCCAGGAAGGCTCCGACGCGCGTGCGGACTTCGGTGTCGTATTTGTCGCGCGGAATGAAGGTGAGGATGGAGACGAAGCGATCGAACTTGTCGACCCGCGCCAGCGCCCGGACGCGCGGGCGCTCGTAGAGGATCAGGACCTCGATGACGAAATTATAGAGCGTGTCGACGTCGATCTGGAACAGTTCGTCACGCGGATAATCTTCCAGGATATGCATGAGCGCCTTGCCCGAATGGCCGTTCGGGTCGAAGCCGGCGCGCTGCAGCACCCGCGAGACCTTGTGGCGCACATAAGGGATCTGCCGCACCGAGCGGGTATAGGCGCCGGAGGTGAACAGGCCGACGACGCGCAATTCGCCCTCGAGCCGGCCGTCGGGTGCATAGAGCTTGATGCCCACATAATCCATCCGGATGCGCCGATGGACGAGGCTTGAGACATTGGCCTTGATGACGATCAGTAGCGTCGGCTCGTGCATGAACTCGCGGATTTCCGACGTCATCACCACCATTTCGGTGCCGCGGCGCAGGACCTTCACGTCGGGATCGCGCAGGATGCCGAGGCCTTCGCCGGTCGTGATGTCGTCGGAGGCATCGCTGTCGGGCGAGAAGCGATATTCGCGCACGCCGAGGAAGGTGAAATTGTCCGCGCAGAGCCATTGCAGGAACTGATTGGCTTCGGCGACCTCGTCGATCGGCAGCGGCGGCGGATTGGAGGAGAACGTCTTGATTGCTTCCTCGACGCGGTCACGCATGGCGCGCCAGTCGGTGACGCAGGCGCGGACGTTGTTCAACGCCCTGGTGAGTCCGTCGATCAGCTTCTGGCGATCGGCGTCGGCGTCCAGGCGGGTGATGTGGAGGTGAATCAGGCTTTCGCGAGTGCCTCTTGCTCCCTCCGGCAGTGCTTCGCCGTAGAACCGCAGCAGCTTGCCCTCGGCATCGCGCTCCACGGCGATGATCGGGTGGGCGACGAGGCTGACTTCGATGCTCTGCTCGGCGAGCTCCGCCATCGTGGAGTCGTAGAGGAAAGGCATGTTGTCGTTGAGAATCTCGAGCACGGAAATCTCGCGCCCGTTCGGCAACGTCGGATTGACAACGCGGATATCGGCGCTGCCCGACGTGCGCCGCTGCACATGCTCCCAGGCTTGCTCCGCCAGGACGGCAAGCGAGGCGGCATCGTAATTGTCGAGATCCTCGATATTGCTGTAGCCGAACAGGGGCTCGGCAAAGGCCCGCGGGCTCTTGCCCGGCGGCACGCTGCCCGCTGCATCGCGGATCAGGGTTGCCCGGGCCTTGTCGTCACGCCACGCCATCATGTCCTCCATTTGCCGCGCCGTCCGACCGCAGTCGCGATCCTCAGCCTAAGTCTGGAGTGCATCTCGTCGAGCGCCGCGATCGCGTGGATGCGCAAGATCCTCGGTCTCGTGCGTCGGCGGTTTCCGGCGACAATACTACGATCCCGGAGCGAAAGGCGCACGCTGTTGTGAGGCGTGCTGAAATTCCCGACGGCAGCGGGCGAGGCCGAGGTCGGCGCCGACGGCCGTAGAATCATGAGGGCGATAAAAATCACGAGCAATTTCAAATGTGTATGAGCTCGTGGTTTCATTCGGAATGGCGCGCGCCATGTCGGCATGAATCACCGCAGCCAGGATCGACGGGTCCTCGCGTGGATTCGCCGGCGCCGCGCGTTATCTGGCCGCGCTGGACCTGCAATATGGCGCCTTGTGGTTTCGAGGCCGGAACCGTCAGCCTGCGAGGCTTCAGCGGCCTGCCAGTGCCTCCTTGCACTTGGCTGCGAAGGCGTTGAGGTACGAGCCGATCTCGCTCGCCAGCGCATCCGACCGATCGACATTTTGCAGACTCATGTTGAGCGCGTAGACTGGAAGCCCCTCCAGCACGATGGGTGTTGCGACGGCAAGAACGGCAGGCTGCCACGACACCGCGCAATAGCCGTCGCGTTCGACGGAGCTGATCGATGTCCTGACGCCCGCGAGCAGCGCCTTCGTGGCCGCAGCGCTGCGCCGTTTGAACAGCTTCAGCAATCGCTCTCGCTCGGCCTCTGCAATGCCGGCCAGATATGCACGACCGAGCGACGTCAACTCCATCGGTACCTGCTGCCCGGCGACCACGTTGCGCAGCGCCGCGCGGGGGCTGTAGCGGATCGATTCGAGATAGACCATCATGGTGCGGTCCGCGGTCGCGAGCCCCACGTTCAGCCGGCGCTTCGCCGATTCTGCCCGCATCATCGCTCCGATCGCATTGAGCACGGGTGATCCTGTCCGCATCGCGTGACCGATACCGATGACGGAGGCGGCAAGGCGGTAGGTCCTCTCGGCACGAACTTCGTCGAGCATTCCAGAATTGACCAGCGTTCGCGTCAGCCGGCTGACCGTCGATCGCGGTAGTCCGGTTCGCTCCGCGATCTCGCCGTTGCCCAGCGTGTCGACGCCGGGCCGGAAGGCGCGAAGGATTTCCACGCCCCTTTCGAGCGACCGATTGCCGTCTACCCCGCCCGCATATCTGCGTAGCTTCGCCACATCGAGCCTCCCACCGCATTTCCACTAAGTGGAATTAGGGGGATGTTCCGGAAGGTGCAAGCCGATATCACCGGGAAGAAGAATGCTTGGCCGCACACGGCTCAACGAAGAATCGGTACGGTCTGAAATCGGCATTCGGGAGCCCGCACGGAGCCTGCCATGTCCTATCAGCTCATCGAATTTTCCGTCGGAGCCGGTGTCGCGACGATCGCGTTCAACCGGCCGGAACGGCGCAACGCCATGAGCGACGAGATGCGCGCCGAGTTCGTCAGTGCGCTGGAAACCGTCTCCCGAGACAAGGCGATCAAGGCCCTGGTGCTGACCGGGCGCGGCAACGCCTTTTGTGCCGGCGGCGATATCAGCGGTATGAAGCGCCGGCTCGAGGCGCCTCAGGGCGAAGTTGCATTCAACGGATGGAGCCGCCAACAGGGCGTGCACCACGTGCAGTCTTTCCTGCTGGGCCTGCCGAAACCGACGATTGCCGCTGTCAACGGCGCCGCGGCGGGCCTCGGTGCGGATACCGCGCTTGCCTGCGACTTCGTCATGGGAACGGAACGGTCGAAGTTCACCTGGTCCTACATCAAGCGAGGCCTGATACCCGACGGCGGTGGCCTGTATTTTCTGCCTCGCCGGGTGGGGCTTGCCAAGGCAAAGGAGCTGATCTTCACCGGGCGCGTCGTCGAGGCCGACGAAGCGCTCTCGCTCGGCATCGTCGATCGCAAGGTGGCCTCGACCGAGCTCCTGACGGCCGCGCAGACCTGGGCGGCCGAACTGGCCCAGGGGTCTCCAACCGCGCTCGCGCTGGGCAAGAAGATCCTGAATGAAACTTTCGAGCATTCCGCGCATGACATCTTCAGTCTCGGCAGCCAGGCGCAAGCCATCTGCTACACCAGCGCGGAGCATCGGGACGCCGTGACGGCGTTCCTTGCGCAATCCTCGTCGAAGGGTTGAGCGATGGATGCTATCGAGCGGCTGATCCGACCACGCAGCGTCGCCATCATCGGCGCATCGGCGGACCCAAGCAAGACATCGGGGCGACCGGTCTCTTATCTCCAGAAGCATGGCTTTGCGGGCGAGATTTATCCCGTCAATCCGAAGGTCAGAGAAATCGGCGGTCTGGCCTGCTACGCCGACATCGCCTCGCTGCCTGATGTGCCTGATGTCGGCATTGTCCTGCTCGGCGCGGAGCGGGCGCACGCCGCGGTGCGCGAATTGTCCGAGCGGGGAGCTGCGGCGGCGATCGTTCTTGCCAGCGGCTTCACCGAAACAGGCGCGGAAGGCGCCGAGCGTCAGAAGCAGCTCATGGAAGCCGCCGGATCCATGCGCCTTCTCGGGCCGAACACGATTGGGCTGGTGAATCTCACCGACAATATCGTGCTTTCGGCATCCGGCGCGCTGGCGATGGATCACTTCCCGACTGGCTCGATCGGGCTGGTCTCGCAAAGCGGGGGTATTCTCGGAGCCTTGCTGTCGCGCGCTGCGGCGCGCGGGGTAGGGCTGTCCAAGCTGGTGTCGACCAGCAACGAAGCCGATCTCGAGCTCGCTGATTTCATCGACTTTCTTGCCGACGACGGCGCGACCAGGGTCATCGCGCTCTATATCGAGGCGATCCGCAATCCGGCTCGCTTTCGGGAGGCGGTCCTCAAGGCGCGACGCGCCGGTAAGCCCGTTGTCGCCTTCAAGATCGGGCGATCGGAGGCGGGTGCAAAGGCGGCCGTCTCGCACACGGGTGCGCTTGCGGGCTCCGACCGCATGTACGACGCCTTATTCAGGCAGCTCGGTGTGATCCGCGCGAAAACGTTTGATGACCTGCTCGACATTTCCGCAGCCCTTGCGGCGGAACGGAAGCTGTCCGGCAGGCGCGTGGCGATCCTCACCTCGACCGGCGGCGCCGGCACGATCGTTTCCGACAGTCTCGGCGTCGCCGGCTTTGCAACACCCGCTCCCGACACTGAGACGGCCGCGCAATTGCGCGCCTTGCAGTCGGGATCGCACGCCACGCTCGACCGCAATCCGATCGACGTGACCTTGGCCGGTCTGCAGCCGGATCTGCTTCGCTCGGCAATTCGCATCCTGCTCGCAAGTCCATCCTACGATGCGCTGGCCATCATTGTCGGCTCGTCGGCGGTGGGATCGCCAACTTTGATGGCTGATGCCATCCACGACTGTTTGCCGATGAGCGACAAGCCCGTCATTGCCTATGTGAGTCCCTACGCGCCCGACGTCGTCTCCATCCTCACCCGGCGAGGTGTCCCGGCTTATACGTCTGCCGAGAGCTGTGCTGCCGCGCTCGACGGGCTCGTGCAGGCCGGGATGCCGAAACAGGTCCAGACATCCGGCTCGATTGAGCCGGCAGTCGATATCAGCGACTTCCCGGCGGGATCGCTGGATGAGGCACAAGCCAAGGCGCTGTTCGCCCGCTTCGGCGTTCCGATCGTCGCAGAGAAGGTGGTCGCATCTTCAGGCGAAGCGGAACTGGCGGCACGCGGCTTCGGCGGCCGGGTCGTGCTCAAGATTCTCTCGCGCGAGATTGCGCACAAGAGCGATGTCGGCGGCGTCGCGGTTGGCCTGACCACTGAAACGATTGGCGGCCGTCTGACGGTGATGGCCGAGGAGGTCGAGGAGAGGGCGGGGAAGCGGCCCGAACGGTTCCTGGTCCAGGAGATGGTCTCAGGCGGCGTCGAGATCATTCTCGGGATGCACCGCGATCCCCTGGGCACTGCGATCCTTCTCGGAATGGGCGGCGTGTCCGCCGAACTGTTCAAGGACACGACGATGCGTCTGCTCCCGCCGGAGGGCGGCCTCGGTCTGGCCGAAGCCAAGGCGATGGCACGCGATCTCGTCACATGGCCGTTGCTGGACGGATTTCGAGGCCGGCCGAAATGCGACGTCGAAGCGCTCGCAGAAACGATCGTCGCTTTCTCGCGCATGGTTGCGCAACTCGGCGACCGCCTCGCCGAGGCTGAGATCAATCCCGTGTTCGTGCTGCCGGCGGGCCAGGGTGTGAAGGCCGCCGACGGACTGGTCGTTCTCAATGTCTGAACAAAAAACGAGGGAGGCCCATATGGCCATCGGCGAAATCGTCAATCACGAAGGCACTCGCGAGAGCCGTTTCGCCGTGCGGCGCCGGCTGAATCTCGCCGTCCTCGCCTGTGCCGTCTTGCCGGTGGTCGCGGGACTGGGAGTTGCGCCGGCGTGCGCCGAATATCCCGAAAAGATCATCAAGATCGTGGTGCCCTTCGCTGCCGGTGGCGGGACCGACATCATCGCGCGAACGACGGCGCAGGAAATCTCAACGGATTTGGGCAAATCCGTCATCATCGAGAACAAGCCGGGTGCCGGGACCATCATCGGAACCCAGACAGTGGCCACCGGCGAGCCCGACGGCTATTCGCTGCTGATGGCGACCTTCGCACACGCGGTCAATCCGAGCCTGTACAACAAGCTGCCGTTCGATCCGCACAAGGATTTCGCGGCCGTCTCGCTGATCGCGCGGTCCTTCAATATCGTCGTCGTCAACCCCGCGTCCAAGATCAATTCGATCGCCGATCTGATTGTCGAGGCCAAGGCCAATCCGGGCAAGCTCAATTTCGGTACGTTCGGCACCGGCACCTCGGCCCACCTGGCCGGCGAGTTGTTCAATTCGATGGCGAAGGTCAAGATGACGGCGGTGCCATATAAGGGCGCGGCGCCTGCGATCAGCGATCTCCTGGGTGGGCAGATCGACGTGATGTTCACCACCGTGGCCAGCGCGGCCTCGCTGGTGGCCGCGGGTCAGCTCCGGGCGCTGGCCGTCACGTCCGCCGAGCGTTCGGCGGCGTTTCCCCAATTGCCGACCGTCGCCGAGGCCGGGGTGCCTGGCTACGCTGCCGAGTCGTGGTACGGATTATACGCTCCGGCCAAGACACCCGCTCCCGTGATTGCGCGCCTGAATCAGGCGGTCGCCAAGGCCGTTCAGTCCGGTGGTTTCAAGCAACTCGAGGCGAACGAAGGCCTCATCATGGTTGGCGGCTCTCCGGAGGAGCTCGATCGCTATGTTGGTCGCGAGGAGGAACGCTGGCGCAAGCTGGTCAAGGACGCGAATATCGAAGTGCAATAGGCTCCGTTCGACACTCAGGGCCCGGATTCTGATCCGCTACGGGCTACGCGTCAGCTCCACGCCATCGACCACCATTTTCCAGATTCCCGCCTCCCGGTGAGGCGGCGTCGACACCTCGAATGTCGTCGAGAGGAATGCAATGCCGACGACGAAATTATCGCCCTCGAGCCGCCGCAACGGGGCGTTGATCGACGTCGTGGTGGTGGCGCCTGCCGTGGTGTTCCTGACGCGCTTGTAGCGGACGGTCCCGTCCTTGGTGAGCTCCACGTCCATCGCCTGCGCGTGCCACTCGCCGACATAAGCGGCCTTGTCGTCGGCGACCGGTTGTCCGCACGCCGACAGCATCGGCAGGGCCGCAACCAGAATCACCAATGCAATCGGCTTTCTCATTGTCGTTCGCCATTCGGCAGTCGGGGGCGCCACGGAGATGCAGCGGGGGCTCATCTTCGTCGGGTGTCGCGCCGGCCCGGTTCAACCGGACGCGCCGATGCAGCGCGGCGCATCGGCACGCGCGTTAACAGATTGTTCATTGACCATTGCGCGCCAGCCGTAACCGCCGGTTAACCATGGATATTTACGGTGTAGCAAGCCTCTGAACGGGGCTGTCAGTTGATTTCGAGTCCAACCCTATGGCGTTCGGTAGAGGCGCATCTCCGCGAAGCATCGCCCCGACGGAGCCTGCGGCTTCGTGGGAAGCGCCGCGGGCTGCGACGGCGAAGCCTGATCGCGCCGCTTCTGCGCAGATCAAGGGATCGCTGACCGTCACCGGTGCGCTCTCCTTCCTGCGCGAGAATGGCCGGCGCATCCTGACGCTGGCGCTGGCGCTGTTCGCCCTGGGCGTCATTGTCTTGATAGTCTTGCCGGTCCGGTATGCCGCGACGGCGCTGGTCGTCCTCGATCCCCGCGAACTGCGCGTGACCTCGGAGCAGGACGTGCTGCCGGGCATCGGTCAGGATGCCGCGGCACTTCAGAGCCAGATCGAGATCGCCAAATCGGACGGCTTTCTCCGGCCCCTGATCGAGCAGCTCAAGATCGCCGACGACCAGGACATCGCAGGCGGTTATACCGACATGACGCGCCTGCTCGAAAAATTCCGCAACCGTCTCGATATCTCGCGCCGCGGACTGACCTACGTCATTGCGATTTCATTCACCTCGAACAATGCGGAACGGGCCGCGCATTACGCCAATGCCATCGCCGAGGCGTTCGTCGCGAGCCAGGGCCGGGTCCGCACCGAGGCGACGGACGAGGCGGCCGACTGGCTCAAGGACCGGCTGAAGGCATTGAACGAGCGCCTGCGCGCATCGGAAGATGCCGTTGCCGCCTTCAGGTTCGAGCACAAGATCCTCAATGCCGGCAAGGATTCCACGACCCAGCAATTGCGGGTGACCGATCTCAACCAGCAGGTCTCCGCCGCTCGCGCGCGCACCGAGGAAGCCAGGGCGCGTTACGAGCAGGTGCAGCGCGACCTCAAGGCCAACGTCGAAGGTCCGGTGAAGCAGGACCTCCTGAGCATGCTGCGCGCGCAGCGCTCGACCCTGAACGATCAGATCGCGCAGAAGAAAGCGGTGTACGGCGACCGTCACCCCGACCTCGCGATCTCCTACAGCCAGCTGGCTGACATCAACAGGCAGATCGAGGTCGAGCGGAAAAAGAACATCGACACGGCGAAGTCCGAATATGAGGCTCAGCTGGAGCAGCAGAACGCGCTGGAAAAGCAGCTCAAGACGGTCGAGACGCAGATGCTGGTCGACGGCCAGGCGCTCGTGAAGCTGCAGGAACTGCAGCGCGACGCCGATGCCAACAAGAACATCTACGAGCAGTTCTTGTCGCGGTTCAAGACGACCAGCGAGCAGCGCCAGCTGCAGAGCTCTCAGACCAAGATCGCCTCGCTCGCGATCCCGCCGATGCGCTCGACGCGTCCGCCCCTCGCCCTGCTGCTCGCGGCGCTTGCGATCGGCTCGATCCTGACCTCGACGGCCGCCGTTGCGGCGATGGGAAACACGTTCGACGGGCCCGCGCCTGCCGAGGCTGCTGCTCAAACTCTTGCTCAAACTCCTGCTCAAACTCTTGCGCGTGCGGAAGCGGCGGACGCGCAAGTCCAGCGTCCGGCCCCGGCCGCGCGCCAGCCCGAGGCGACGCCGAACCTGCCTGTGTGGGGTCGCATTCCCGATCTGGCGCCTGGCGCCGTGCCCAACACTGTGTGGCAAAGGCCGATCGCCGCGACGGCCGAGCTCGATCTTGGCGCATATCTGCGTCCGCTTCTCGAGCGGATCGATCGCGCGCCGGTGCGTGGCTGCAAGGTCGCCCTCGTGCTGTCGGTCGGCAAAGGTGCCGGCGGCAACACCGTTGCGCGCTCGCTCAATCGCGCGGCGGTGAATCGGGGCATGATGAGCGTGCTGATCCGGCTCCAGCCGGAATTCGCCGGTCACCAGCCTCCGGTGACCGAATGGCAGGACGGCTCCACCACGGCAGGGCTGCAGTCGATCGACGAGCTGTTGAGCGCCGGCAGAAAAGCCGATGCACGGCCCGAGGACGATATTCGCTCGGAGTTCGATCTGATCGTCGTCCATGCGAGCAATCTCGCCTTGCAGCCCGACGCCATCGCGCTGGCCGCGCACGCGGATCTGATCATCCCGGTGGTGCGCGCCGGCGAGCTCGGTTCGGCGGCGATGCGGCGGGTCACCGCAGCGCTGTCGAGGTACAACACCGCGCCGACCGGTCTCGTCGTCAATCACGCGCCCGCAGGTTCAGTGGCGCCTGAGGGCAGTGCGTTAAGCAGAGCGGTTTGACGATGCCGACCGCTGACAAGGCTGCGGTCATGCCTGAGGCGCAGCCCGAAAGCGCACCTGTAATCTGCTTCACACGCAAACGCGCCCAATGACGCTAGATGAATCAGGGCCTGCCACCGCGCGGCCCGGTTCGGAGCTGGCGATGATGGCTGCACTGGCAAAGGCGATATCCCGCGCGACGAGAACCAACGTTGATGTCGAAACCGTAAAGGTGCTCGTGATTTTCTCGGGCGCGGGCTTGCTGCTCTCTCTCGTGGCCGCGATGATCTACGGACAGGCCCTCAACGCCGCCTTGTTCTGATATCGCGCGAGGCGACTCCCTTTCGACCCGAAGCAGGTCCTCAGCCCCAGGAGCGTGCCCAAAGCGGGCATCTCGAAGGTATCCGCCTTCTGTTCGAGCCGTCATTGACGCCGCGAGGCGGCGACCGCAGGACGCAGCATCACCAATGCGCGACCATCTCGGCTCGGGATTGCGGCAATGACCGAGATGTAACCGGGCGCGCCGGGGATCATCGAACTGTCATCGCTTCGTCATGCGCGCTCTATGGATCGCTGCTCCCTTCGCCGCGCATCGTGGGGGCTGATATGCATCTGACTGAGACAATGTCGTCCGACCGCCGGTCGATCCTGAAGGGCCTCGCGGCCGCAGCCGTCACATCCCTGGCGGCACCGGCCATGGCAGCCGACGGCCTGCCGGCGCAGCCGACCGGAGCGGCGGCCGCCATCGCCACCGACAATGCCTACTGGGCGGCGGTGAGGGGGCTCTATGCCGTGACGCCGGATGTCGTCAATCTGGAGAACGGCTTCTGGGGCATCATGGCCGAGCCGGTGAGGCGCGAGTTCATTCGCCAGACCGACATGGTCAACTATCAGAACACCTACTACGCGCGGCAGCGCGCGGGTGCGGATTTCGAGGCCGTGCGCATCAAGGTGGCGCAGGCCGTCGGCGCGGCGCCCGAGGAGATCGCGCTCACCCGCGGTGCGACCGAAGCGCTGCAGCTCCTGATCGGCGGCTACAACAAGCTGAAGCCCGGCGACAGCGTGCTCTACGCCGACCTCGACTACGATTCGATGCAGTACGCGATGAACGCGCTGAAGGCGCGCCGCGGCGTCGACGTGGTCAGGTTCGATGTGCCGGAGCCGGCCACCCGCCGGGCCGTGCTCGACGCCTATGCCCGCGCCCTCGAGGCGAATCCCAAGACCAGGCTCCTCCTGCTCACCCATGTCAGCCATCGCACCGGCCTCGTGATGCCGGTCGCCGAGATCGCCCGCATGGCCAGGGCCAGGGGCATCGACATCATCGTCGACGCCGCCCATTCCTGGGGGCAGATCGACTTCAGGGTGGGTGAGCTCGACGTCGATTTCGTCGGCTTCAACCTGCACAAATGGATCGGCGCGCCGCTCGGCGTGGGCTTCCTCTACATCAGGAAGGACCGTCTCGCCGACATCGACCGCGACATGGGCGACGAGGACTTTGCAGAGACCGATATCCGCTCGCGGGTGCACACCGGCACGGTCAATTTCGCGACGGTCCTGACGGTGCCCGCGGCCGTGGCGCTCCATCAGCAGATCGGCGCGGCGGCAAAGCAAGCCCGGCTGCGATATCTGCGTGATTACTGGGTGAGCCGCGCCCGCGGATTCAAGGACATCGAGATCCTGACGCCGGATGAGGTCGGCTCATATGGTGCAATCACGTCCTTCCGTCTCGCCGGTAAGACCAGCAAGGCGGACAACGAGGCCATCGTCGTGAAGCTGAGGGACAGCCACAAGGTCATGACGGTGCGCCGGGCGGGCGTCGCCAAGGGCCAATGCATCCGTGTGACGCCGGCGCTCTTTACCGACGAGGCCGATCTCGATCGTTTCGTCGAGGCGCTCGCCGTCATCACGGGGACGAAAACGGGGTAGGTCCGGGCGCGGGACTGACGTCACCACGAATTCACGGGACTTCATCCCCCGCGCATCTGACAAATGTCGGATGCGGGGCGTCCATGAGCCTCGGTCGCCCCATTTTATCGGCCCACGGTCTGGTTTATCTCTGTCACTCCGGTGCCCTGCGCAAGGAGGAGACGCGTGCTCGAGCATATTCTCAGATTCATGACGCTCGGATCGATCATCGTTGGCATGGCCGCGATCTATGCGGCGCTACACACCAACAATCGGCGTCTGGGCGCGGACATCTTCCTTCGATATTCCGACCGGGTCTCCGACCTGCGACGCCGCCTTCCGGTCGCGGCATTCCTCGAGCGAGGGGCTGCCGGCGACATGGAGATCACAGCGGAAGAGCGCCGCGCGATACACGAGATCATTCACGCGATCTTCGAGCTCTACGAACTCAAGGTGCATGGCTACTTTCCGCCGGCGATCTGGAAGATCAGGGAACCCGATATCGAACGGCTGCTCTCGCTGCCGGTCTTTCAGCAGGAACTGGCGGGCCTGGAGGGCCGGTATACGCGACATCCGCGTTTGACAGCCTGGCTTGAGAAGATCAGGGGTCAGCAAGCGACGACCTGACTTGCGCAGTGAATCGGTCGCAGTGAACCGGTCGATGGTCTCACCGCCAGCCAAGCGCCGGCGCGACGTGCGTCAAGATCGCCTCGATCGCATGGGCACAATAGTCGACGCCGAGCTGGTTCGGGATCGTCAGCAGCAGCGTGTCGGCCTCGGCGATAGCCTCGTCCTGCTTGAGCTGCTCGATCAACGCCTCCGGCTCCGCGGCATAGGAGCGACCGAAGATCGCGCGCGTTTGCGGGTCGATGAAGCCGATCTGGTCTTCGCCGCCGCGCTCCCCGCCGAAATAGGCGCGGTCGCGATCGTTCATCAGCGCGAAGATGCTGCGGCTGACGGACACGCGGGGCTCGCGGGTGTGGCCGGCTTCCGTCCATGCGGCGCGATAGCTACGGATCTGGGCTGCCTGCTGCACGTGAAAAGCTTCGCCGGTCTCGTCGTTCTTCAACGTCGAGCTCTGCAGATTCATGCCGAGCTTCGCCGCCCACACCGCGGTCGCGTTCGAGCCGGCGCCCCACCAAATCCGTTCGCGCAGGCCTGCCGCATGCGGTTCGAGCCGCAGCAGTCCCGGCGGATTGGGAAACATCGGTTGCGGATTGGGCTCGGCAAAACCTTCACCGCGCAACAGGTCCAGAAAGACCTCCGCGTGGCGCCGGCCCATGTCGGCATCGCTCTGGCCGTCGGCCGGGCGATAACCAAAGTAGCGCCAGCCGTCGATCACCTGCTCCGGCGAGCCGCGGCTGATGCCGAGCTGGAGCCTCCCGCCGGCGATGAGATCGGCGCTGCCCGCATCCTCGATCATGTAGAGCGGGTTCTCGTAGCGCATGTCGATTACGGCCGTGCCGATCTCGATCGTGCTGGTTTTTGCGCCGACGGCGGCGAGCAGCGGGAAGGGCGAGGCCAGCTGGCGCGCGAAGTGATGCACGCGGAAATAGGCGCCATCCGCACCGAGCTGTTCCGCCGCGACGGCCAGCTCGATGGATTGCAGCAGCGTGTCCGCAGCCGAGCGGGTCTGCGATTGCGGCGAGGGCGTCCAGTGTCCGAAGGACAGAAATCCGATCTTTTTCATGGGCGTCATTTAATGATGGCGGGGGCGGCGTCAACCGCCTGCTCTGGCGGCGGGGGTATGCGACGGGGCCGGCACGAAATGCTCGGCGCGGTCGACCAGGAGATCCAGAAAGCTTCGCGCGCGCAGCGACATCCACTGCGTCTCCGGATAGACCGCGTGCAGGGGCAGCGCGGCGATGGTGTAGTCCGGAAGCACATGTTCGAGCTCGCCGCTGCGAAGCCCCTCCGCGGCATTCCATTCGGGCAGGATCGCGATGCCGAGATGCTGCATCGTCGCCTCCTGCATCGCATCGGCGTCGTCGACGTGAATGGGCCCGTTGATCGATGCGACGTGACGGCCATGCTCGGATTCGAAGGCCCATTGGTGCGCCGGCGACATCCGTGAATAGACGATGCATTGGTGCGAGCCGAGATCGTCAGGTGTCCGCGGCAGCGGGCGGCCGTGCAGATAGGTGGGCGTCGCGACCAGATGGCGCTGCACGGTCCCGAGCCGGCGGGCGACCAGCGTGCTCGCCTCCAGGTTTCCAATGCGCAGCGCCAGCTCGATGCCTTCTTCCACCAGATTGACGAACCGCTCGCTGAAGCGGATGTCGACCCGCACTTCCGGATAATTCCGGACGTACTCGGCGATGACGGGCATCATGTAGCGCCGTCCGAACGACGACGGCACGCCGATCCGGAGCGTGCCGGTCGGGCGTGGCGCGGCCTGTTCGACACTCGACCGCGCCATGTCGAAGCTGTCGAGGATCTGCCGCGCAAGATCGTAGATCCGGTGCGCCTCGGCCGTCGGCTTCAGCGTGCGCGTCGTGCGCGAAAACAGCTGCGTGCCGAATTCGCTTTCAAGCATCGCAATGCGCTTGCTGATCGCGGGCTGGCCGATCCCGAGCTCCTTGGCCGCGGCCGAGAAGCTGCCGCCCTCCAAGGCGCGAACGAAAGCGCGCAGGCAATCGATCCGGTCCATAATTCATTCCAATCTGGAATAAATTATATCCCATTTATTCCGTAGTGCGCAACACGGGGGGCCGCTAGGCTCCCTCAAAACAAGCCATCACAGGGCAAGGAAACAGGGGAGGAGACCACGTGGCACGCAACATCGGAATCGTCGGCGCCGGCATCGCCGGCCTGCATCTCGCGCTCTACCTGCAGAAACATGGCGTGGACGCCACTGTTATCACCGACCGGCCGCCCGAGGACTATCGCGACATCCGCCTGCTCAACACAGTCGCGCATCACCACGTGACGATCGCGCGCGAGGACTATCTCGGCGTCAATCATTGGAGCGATCCGAAGGACCATTATTACTACCACGATCACGTCTTCAATTTTCCGCAGCCGCTGAGCTTTCGCGGCGATTTCTCGAAGCCGAGCCGCGCCGTCGACTACCGGATCTATCTTCCTGTCCTGATGCAGGACTTCGTGAAGCGAGGCGGTAGAATCGAATATCGCCGCATCGAGGAGCGCGACATCCGTCCGCTGGTCGCCCGTTTCGATCTCCTGGTCGTCTCGAGCGGCAAGGGTCCGCTGGGCCAGCTCTTCACTTACCGGCCGGAGCACACGCCCTATTCACAGCCGCAACGGCGGCTGTGCGTCGGGCTTTACACCGGCGTGCGGCAGCCCGATCCCATGAACGTCACGCTCTCGGTGTCTCCAGGCCATGGCGAAATGATCGTGATCCCGACCATTACGTTCGGCGGTGTCGCCAACGCGCTGCTGATGGAGAACGTGCCGGGCGGCGACATGGAGGAACTGGCCACGCTCAGCTACGACGACAACCCGAAGCACTTCTTGAAGGTGCTGCTCGGCAAGCTCGAGAAGCATCACCCGACGACCTACGACCGCATCGACACCGCGCGGTTCGATCTCGCGCAGCCGCAGGATCTGCTGCAAGGCGGCGTGGTCCCGACGGTGCGCAACACTGTGGTCGAGTTCGACGACGGCAAATGCGCGATCGCGCTTGGCGACGTCCACGCGATCGTCGATCCCATGATGGGCCAGGGCGCCAATGTCGCCTCCTATGCGGCCTTCGTGCTCGGCGAGGAGATCGTCAACGCGGACGCGCTCGACGTGCGCCTGTGCGAGAAGATCGAACTGAAACGACAGGATCGCGTGCTGGCGGCCTCGCGCTGGACCAATGTGATGCTGCAGCCGCCGACGGAAGCGCTGGGCATGCTGATCGGCGCGATGAGCCAGAACCCGGCGCTGGCCAACGAGTTCACCGAGAATTTCAACTACCCGGACCGGCAGTGGGACCGCATCTGCACACCGCAGCGCATCCAGGCCTGGATCGAGCGCATGTCGGCGCCGCCTGAGCCGGTCAGGGCGATTGCGTGAGGACCGATGCGAGTGGGGACTGACATGCCGCGCGCCAATCCGGCCTCGTTCCGCGAGGCCGCATCGCGCTTCACGACCGGCGTCGCGGTGCTGACCGCGCTGGACGAGCACGGCCGCGTCTGCGGCATGACCGCGAACAGCTTTGTCACCGTCAGCCTGTCTCCGCCGACCGTGCTGGTGTCGGTCATGCCGGGACGCATGCACCGGGCGATCTCGGCGACCGGACGTTACTGCGTCAACGTCCTGCCCGAGCACGGCCGGGACCTGTCGCGGCACTTCGCGAGCCAGCCGAACACCGGTGCGACGCCGGATTACGACATCGTCGACGGCCTGCCGCGTCTCTCCGGCTGCATGGCCTGGTTCGCCTGCGAGGTCACACGCCACGTCGACGTCAGCGACCACACGCTGATCATCGCCGAAGTCTCGAACTGCGACTATCGCGACACCACGCCGCTGGTGTTTTTCTCAAGCCGGTATCATCTCGGGCCGGGTGTGCCGGTGGATCGGTGAGGGGTGCGGGTGCAAGCGACGAACATTTCCGTATTCTGTCAGCTCCGGGCGGAGTTCGCGCGTGCGCGCTTTCCACGAAGCGGCGTATCGTCGAGGCCACCGGCGTTCTTGGGATCCCCGGCGGCGCGCCATTGTCTCGGCGTCACCCCGGTCCACCGCCTGAAAGCGTGCGTGAATGCGCTCACTTCCCCGTAGCCGAGGAGCCACGCGGTTTGTGAAATCGACAGTTCATCTTTCTTCAAATAGCTCTTGGCAAGGTCGATCTTCATCTCGTCGAGGATGCCACTGAAGGTCAGTCCCTCCAAGGCGAGGCGTCGCACCAGCGTGCGATGACTCATCCCCAGTCGGCGGGCGATCTCTTCGACCCGTGCCTCACGATGCGGGAGCAATGGGGCGATTGCATTCTCGACGCTCGATCTGAGCGAGACTTCGCCGGATTTCCGGTGTGCGAGCGCCTGCTCGCAATACGTCACCAGCAGATCGTTCAGATAGTGGTCAGCGCTTTCGATTGGCATCGGCCCCACGGATACCGGGAAAGCGATCTCGTCGACATCGGACCCGAACTCGATCTCGCACCCCAGGAACGACCTGACCTCCGTGGGCGTCGTTCGACGGCGATGTACCATTTTGAGTCGGCTCGGGATCAGGCGGCGGTTGGTCAGGGCGCGGTTCATGCGAATGATTGAGGTCAGCCAGAATTCGATCTGGTGCCGATCCGAGCGCCGTTCCACGCCGATATATTTCAGCGTGATCGTCATCTCTTTCGCGGCGAATCGCAGCGAAATCCCCTCGTTGGCGAGACGGCAATAGCGCTCGGCCTTTGCGAAGGCTTCGGCAATCGTCCCGGAGGATGCTGCCACGTAATAGAGCAGGCCAATTTCACGAAGGTCGAAGTCTCGTGCCAGGTGGAAGCCGAGGCTGTCGTCCTGCAACGCCTCGGCCCCAAGTTCCAGAAACCTGATCTGGCTCTCGGCGCTCAGGCGCGCCTTGCGATCCTTGATCTGCTCGAGAGTCAATCCGGCGCTGGATAGCAGATCGTCCGCCTCGATGCCGGCGGCCTGCAGGCGTGCCCAAACCAGGCGGGCGATTCCGCCGGTCGCACTGGGCATTGTTTCAGGATGGGGCGAATGGGCAGCCGGCACACCGAACCCTTTCGTCGTTGCCGCTGCGGGTTTCGCTCTTTGGGCGAGCCGGTCGTGACCACGGCATGAAAAATCAACTAATTGGCTCACGATAACAAGAAACCGCGGGTCTTGTGACTTAAATCGCTTGTCTGCCCTCAAACTGGTCTTGCGTTGTCGGGGCAGCCCCTTTCCCCGAAAGCTACGATGGCCTTGATGTCCAGCAGTGACGGCGTCGTGCCGCCCATAAACGTGAAGATTTTACGAGGTTACGGAACGTTACTCGGAATACCTCATATCGCCCATGGCTCCCGGACGGTTGCACTCGAGCGGGTCGGGGATTGCGAGATCAGCATGTTCGAAGCGCTTGGGGCCGGCTCGTCCGAGAGCCCGCTCTTCTGGATCGAGCTGTTCGACCTCAGCGTTCATTCGTCGCTCGACAGTCGCGGCTGCCACAACATGCGTGATGCAGTCGCAGCGTTCGAGGACTTTGCTTCGCAGGCGAGCCGTTTGGCGGAGGCGCCGCTTTGTGCAGAGAGTGAAACGGCGGGCTGACAATCGCCGCGCAGACCGCCAGCTCCCGGCTAAGCGGTGCAGCTGATTTGCCTCAGGCGTACGCCACCCAGCCGCGGACCATGAAACCGGCGTAGAGCAGCGTCGAATTGGAGAAGCCGGCATCGCGTAAAATCACCTCGTCCTTCTCTGGCGCCAGAATACTCCACTGCCCGTCGACGGCCTTTCTCGCGGCGGTAGCCCTGTCGGGTTCGACTCCGGATGTGGAACACAGAGCTGGATGTGGCCGGTGGAGTGATCGAATAGGGTGGATCGGGATCGCTGCGATAACTCGCCAGCTTGTCAGGTTTTGATAGGATAGCGGAAGCTCTTTGCCCGGCCGGTGACTGCCGCTTTTGACCCGAAGCGGACATCACGCCTTCAATCCGCAGAGCTTCAATAAAATCGCTATGGCAGCCGCGCGACGCCCAAATGGAGTAGGCCGAGGCGAGTAGCCGCAGAGGCCTTCAAATCGCACGACGCTCTTGCTTGCGCATGCGTCCATCTCAAAGACGGGGTGACGATGGTGTGTCGAACCGAGTTGCTTGGTGGTTCAGCCCTCATTCCCCAGAAATAGCGTTTGGGATCAGCTCTTCGCAGGTGTGGTCCTGAACTGCAGATTGAACCTATCGTGGGTCGTCGACGACGAACGGCGAGTCTACGGGCGCCGCCCAATGCAGCGAAGGCCCGCTTCTGGCCAATTTCGGACGTTTGACGATGTTGTGCCTTTCTTCATCGCAGGAGATAGACTGACGTGTCCGACACCCGGAAACTGACGCCCGCACTCTCGACGCCTGGGCGCGACCTGCTCAGGCGAAGAATATATAAAGGACTGGCGGACAGAGCGGATGGCCGCGTCAAAGACCTCAGAATTGATGGCCGAAAGACGCTCTTCTTGCTGTTTCTCCTTTTCGCGATCCCCACGAACGACTGCGCCGCGCAGACACCGCCGCCGCCAGTCGACGAACATGCGTTCGAGCGCGTGCCGCCGACGGTCGTGAAGAGATTGGCGACCCGCTTTTCGCTGGGCGCATTCGCCGGCCGCTTCGAGGAGACGCGGCTCGGCGCGGTCCGCGAAGCCGTGGGCGAAGGGACCATCCAACACCAGGGCGACGCTGGAGGTAGCATCTATTGGCTGTGTTATAGGCGCGCACAGCATCGACTATGGGTCGTGTCCAGCGGGGAGATGGGCGGTCCGGACCATCTCGTCACAGAGATCGTTGAAGAGCTCACCGAGAAGGACACCGAGACCTCGACCGATTGCGCCATCATCCCGGAAAAGTTCGCGCCCGTCGTCTTCGACAGCAAGCTGCATTTAGGTATGTCGCGTCAGGCGGTAATCACGGCGTTGGGACGGCCGTCGAAGTCGGAAGCTGCTCAGATCGTGTATTCCCACGCGGGAAAGCTCGCAGACGGTTTCGATGAGACCGCTTGGCTCATTCTCGGATTTCGTGGGGAAAAGCTCGTGTCCATGCGCGGCGGCAAGACCACCACGAATTGAAGTGGCTGCGAGCAGCGTTCAAGCTTCACGGCGCGATGCGAGCGAGTCACGCTCGCTCCCCCACGATTCCCATCACATACCCCAGCTTCTCCACCACCTTCGGCGAAAGCAAGCCAAGGGCACTTGGTCATCCATTTTGGTTTCGATGCCCCCGAAGCATCGGCCGAACTGACCCAAGGTGATGAGCACCGGGATCAAAAGTTCGACGTTTGCGGATGCGATTGAATCCGTCTGTCGCCTCATGTTGCCTTTGAAGGGTAGATCGGACCTGCCTAAGAGCGGTCCAAATCGACGCGATTGGCCCTTGGCCGAAGGTCGGTTGAGCCGTGCCATGTCGGTTGTCAGGGGCAAACCGGATGCCGATCCAACTTGGCGTCCACCACTGCTTTTGACCCAAAGCGGTCCTCATCCACGGCGGTGCATCACCGTGCGCGGATGCGGACCAATAGACTGGTCGATCTCCGCACTCGGCTGATCCGATTGCGATAAGCGCTCACTCGAAATGGACGGCGAGCCAGACCGTTGGCTGTTGCGGCTCCGTCCACTCGACGCGATGGCGTTTCCTTGCAGGGATGAAGACGTAATCCCCCACGCCCAGCGATCGCGCGGCAAGCTCATCTTCGAACTGCAACGTGGCGCGCCCTTTCAGCACGATCACCCACTCGTTCCACGCCTGATCATACCAGAAGCCCGGCGGACTGGTTTGCCCCTGCGATATGATGCGCTCGATCTTCAAGCCAGGCCGCGCGAGGATTTCGCTGAACGTCTCTTCCCCTGTGTTGGCGGCCGAAACATCCGCCACATCCGCGAATAGATTGCCTGGCTGGATTGTCATCGATATTCCCACGCCTTTCCAGAGCAGAATTACCTACAAGCCCACGTAGCGCCCCATTCAGGTCCGTTCAACTGAGCATGGCGGACTGGATTTGCTCACGTTGAGTTCTTCGCATTTTGACCCAAAGCGGTCGATGCCGAGCTTGTCCCGAGCTGTTATCAGCCTAGCTGATCGACCAGTGCCGACCATAGAGCCCATTGTTCGCCTCGATGTACCGGGTCCTCAATTGCAGTGTGCACCATGACGACCTTAGAGGTCGGATCAACGCAAATATACTGGCCCTTGAATCCTAACAACGCGAACTGCCGCCTCTTACCGGGAAACAACCACAAGAGATAACCGTAGCCCAATTTCTTCGTCGCCACGACCGGTCGCAGATAGTCATCCGAATCTCGAACGGTGGTTGCATCGATCATCCATTGCGTCGGAACGATCTGCTTGCCATCCCATGCGCCATCATGCGCCAGCAAACGTCCTAGCCGGGCGTAATCGCGCAGAACGGCATTGAAGCCAAAGTGCCCCAGTTCGAAGCCTTCTGCGTCTACCAGCCAATTGGCATCCGCTTCCGCGCCGATCGGCTCCCATACTTTCTCGCGTAGATAGTCAGATGCTGACTTGTTGACAGCACCGTGAAGCACCATGCCGAGCACGTCGGCTTCTATGCTCGCGTAGTAAAATCTCGTTCCCGCTGGGGCGACACGCTGATTGAATTGCACGATGCTCTTAACCGTACCTGACTTTGAGTCCGGGAACGCGATCCCCATGCCGTTCCACAGGCGATTGAGGTCACGTCCTCCGTCTCTTGTTTCACCGAAATCGACGCCTGAGGACATGTGCAGCAGATCGCGAATTGGCGTCCTGCCGTACTCGCTACCCATAAAACCCGGCACATAACTTTCGGGGATATCATCGACCGACTTAATCGCCCCCTCCGAGATGGCGATCCCGATCAACAGTCCGGTTATCGTCTTGACCATCGACTGGGATACGAACCGATCTTGATCAGTTCGCGCGTACTGATAGCCCTCGAAGATAATCTGGTCGTCCTTGGCGATCAGCAGGCCAGTGGCCGGATTGCGCGACATGTAGTCGAGGGGCGAAAACTTGCTTCCCTGAAAATGGTAGTAAACGTCTGCCCTCGAGCACTTGAACTTCCAAGGCGTCACAGCTCGCCTGATGAGCCGCGTTGGATAGATGTGATCGATATGGGTGAATGCGCCGACACGGTATTTTGGTTCCCAAGGGTCGCCTTGCCTCCGCGCCTCCGTAATGTCGGGAAGAGGATAACCATCTTTGGCGCCGTAAAGCTCGGCGTTTGGACCTGTTGTGGAGAAAATCGGACCGGCGCAGTCTTGCGTCTCGCCGGGTGAAACTGGTTCTGCGGTTGCGGGAATGGGACCGGCAAACGCACAGGCGACCGTAGCAGCCAGTGATGACACAGCCTCGCGACGGGAATATTGCGCCGCCGACATGACGTCCCCCAAAGATTCTCGCAAGTAGAGATCAAATTGGGTGGAAACTTCAAGGAGTATGTCTCCTATTGGCCCTTAGCGGACCGATTGAGGATCGTTGGGGCAATGTCAGCTTTGAGCCAAATCGGACGTTGCAGACATATCCTACCGTCGTAGCGGGTTTCATCGAGGTCCTGCTCGCTCTGGCAGTCCAACCTGCGGTTTATTGAGAGGTGCAACGCAACGTCGCATGGCGGAGCTTACGTCACCGGGATATTCTGGTCTGACTTGAGATGCAGGGGGTCACCATGCACTTCGGTCTCAAAGCCCTGATAGCCGGACTCATTCTCTGTCCTTGGCATTTGGCACCAGCTATCGGAGCTGACGTCAAACAGGTGAACGTCAACGGCACGCAATTCGCCTATATCGAGGCTGGGCAAGGCGATCCCGTTGTTTTGGTCCACGGCGGACTTCAGGATTATCGTTTTTGGAATGCGCATCTTCCGGTACTCGCGAAATCCTACCGTGTCATCGCCTATAGCCGGCAGAACCATTTTCCGAACGCAACGAGTGGGGACGGTCTGCCTGATGCGGCGGCAGACGTTCACGGTGAGGATTTGGCCGGCATCCTGGCAGGGCTCGGCGTGAAACGAGCTCACATAGTTGCTCACTCGGCCGGCGCACATGCCGCGCTGTTCTTTGCGTTCAATCATCCTGAGATGGTGCAAACGCTGATCATCAATGAACCCCCGGCTACAGGCTTGCTCGCCGGAACACCCGGAGGCGCGGAGGTCTTGAAGGAATGGAACGTTCGATTTGCGTCCACACGGGAGGCGTTCCGAAAAGGCGAGATCGATGCCGGGCTGCGGCTCTTCGCCGAAGCTGTCGGCGGGCCCGGCACCTACGACCGACGGCCCGAGAGTGATCGCAAGATGATGTCGGACAATGCGCTGTCTTCTGTCGCGGACGTGATAGCCACCCGCCCGCGTCCGGTGTTCACCTGTGACATGGCAAAGCGCATTTCGGTACCGACGCTTGTGACGAATGGTGAACGCAGCCCCGAGTTCTTCCAACGCATCGTGGACGAACTGGAACGATGCCTGCCTCAACGCACTCGGGTCAAAATTGCCGGCTCATCTCACACCGTTCCAGGAGAGGCGCCTCACGCCTATGACGAGGCCGTGCTTGCCTTTATCGCGAGCCACTAGCGACGTGCGGATGCCCGTGTGCCCACCGAGGAGTCTTAGTCTAGTAACCGCCGGGGCGCTCTGCTTCTCCCTTTCGCCTTCGGCGGTATCGGCTGCTGATGAAGTCATTGAATAAAGCAGCGCATGCGCACGACGTGGAAGTCGCCTGAGAGATCGCGGCGCTCGCAAACGGCGATCTGCGCAAAGCCCCCACGACGCCATCATGCGCCTGTTTTGCCCGACGGGTCAAATGAATTTCCGTTTTTCGGAAATGTCGTGTGAAATCAACCGGCTCAGGCGCGATGAGGATCCAGCCCAACCTCGTTGCGCTTTAAGCCCTTGATTTCGCTATCGCCGGCTACTGTGTATGGGGTTGTTTTCGACTTTTTATCGCGGGGGTGCAAAAATATCCGTCCGAACCCGACCTGGTCCGACGCTCGCCTTTTCATCAATCCATTTTCGGGAGGCGCATCATGCAAGTCTATAACGTGGTGAAGTTCAGGGTGAAGCCGGGTGAAGAAGCTGCCTTCCTCGACGCGCATCGGGGCGGCAAGGCCAAATGGCCGGGCCTCGAACATGGCGTCATCATCAGGACCGGCGAGCAGACCTTCTGCCTCATCGGCACATGGGCCAGTCAGGATGCGATGGTCGCGGCGCGATCGGCGATGATCAAGACGCTTGACAGCTTCAGGTCGGTGCTCGAGGACCAGGGCAACGGACGCGGCGTGACGGATGCCGCGTCGGGCGCGGTCGTGCTCGCGTTGTAGCAGGCGGCTAGCCGCCCGCTACTTCATCACCCGCAGGCCCTTGGTCGTGAACTTCTGCATCTTGCCGCCGGGGCGCACCGGTCGCCGCGTGCCGGCGGCCTTGCCGGTACCGGGAGGCTGATGCGCGGGGACGAGCTGGTCGGGGCGGGAGCCGATCAGATCGGCGCGGCCCATCTCCTTCAGCGCTTCGCGCAGCACCGGCCAATTGTCGGGGTCGTGATAGCGCAGGAACGCCTTGTGCAGGCGGCGCTGGCGCAGGCCCTTGATCGCCTCGACCTTGTCGCTGCCGCCGCGGCGCACGCCGCGCAGCGGGTTGACGCCGGTGTGGTACATCGCGGTCGCGGTCGCCATCGGCGAGGGCAGGAAGGTCTGCACCTGGTCGGCGCGATATCGGTTCTTCTTGAGCCAGAGCGCGAGGTTCATCATGTCCTCGTCGGTCGTGCCGGGATGCGCCGCGATGAAATAGGGGATCAGATAGTACTTTTTGCCAGCCTGCTCGGCTGCGGCATCGAACATCCGCTTGAACTGGTTGTAGGCGCCGATGCCCGGTTTCATCATCTTGTCGAGCGGGCCGCGCTCGGTATGTTCAGGGGCGATCTTCAGGTAACCGCCGACGTGATGGGTGACGAGCTCCTTGATGTATTCGGGGCTCTCGACCGCGAGATCGTAGCGCACGCCGGAGGCGACCATCACCTTCTTGATGCCCTTGGTCTCCCGCACCTTGCGGTAGAGCCGGATCAGATCGTCATGCGAGGTGTTGAGGTTCGGGCAGATCTCCGGGAAGACGCAGGACGGCCGCCGGCACGCGGCCTCGACCTTCGGATCCTTGCACGCCATCCGGTACATGTTGGCGGTGGGGCCGCCGATGTCGGAGATCACGCCGGTGAAGCCCGGCGTCTTGTCGCGGATCTTCTCGATCTCCCGCAGAATCGAGCCCTCCGAACGGTTCTGGATGATGCGGCCTTCATGCTCGGTGATCGAGCAGAAGGTGCAGCCGCCGAAGCAGCCGCGCATGATCGTCACCGAGAACTTGATCATGTCCCAGGCGGGGATTTTGGCCTCGCCGTAGGACGGATGCGGCGCGCGCGCGTAGGGCAGGTCGTAGACCGCGTCCATCTCGTCGCTGGTCAGCGGGATCGGCGGCGGGTTGAGCCAGAGATCGCGGTCGCCGTGGCGTTGCACCAGCGGCCGTGCATTGCCGGGATTGCTCTCCCGATGCAGCACGCGTGACGCGCGGGCATAGGCGTCCTTGTCCTGCTCGACCTGCTCCAGCGCCGGCAGCCGGATCACGGTTAAGCCCTTCTGGCGGGTTGCGCCCTCATCCGCGGAGTCGAGATCGTCGGCGTGCAACTCGGAATAGCCTTCGGGCACGCGGCGGAACAGCGCGACACCCCTGATGTCGCTGAGCTCGCGCGGCGCTTCGCCGGCGGCAAGCCGGTTGGCCACCTCGACGACGGCACGCTCGGCATTGCCATAGAGCAGCAGGTCGGCCTTGGCGTCGGCCAGCACCGAGCGGCGCACCTTGTCGGACCAGTAATCGTAATGCGCGATCCGGCGCAGCGATGCCTCGATGCCGCCGAGCACGATCGGTACGTCCTTGAATGCCTCGCGGCAGCGCTGCGCGTAGACGACGGTGCAGCGGTCCGGCCGCTTGCCGCCTTCGCCGCCCGCCGTATAGGCATCGTCATGGCGCAGGCGGCGGTCCGCGGTGTAGCGGTTCACCATCGAATCCATGTTGCCGCCGGTGACGCCGAAGAACACCTTTGGCTTGCCCAGCACCTTGAACGGCTCGGCCGAATGCCAGTCGGGCTGCGAGATGATGCCGACCCGAAAGCCTTGCGCCTCCAGCAGCCGGCCGATGATGGCCATGCCAAAGCTCGGATGGTCGACATAGGCATCGCCCGTCACCAGCACGATGTCGCAGGCGTCCCAGCCGAGCGCATCCATCTCGGCGCGGCTCATTGGGAGGAACGGCGCCGGCTTGCGCGGGCGCGCCTGCGCCATCAGGGGCTTTTCGGCGGTGATGATCTGGGTGTCCATGGCGCCTACGCATAGGACTCCGGGCGCACGAATACAACCGACGGACGCGTGAAGATTTGCGGTTCCGCCAGGGGTAAACCGGCTTGCGGGAGCGCGTTAACCGTTCGCGAACCCCTGCCGGCTCGCCGCCATGCTGGCGGACCATCCGCCCGGCGTTCTCGACGAGGCGGAGATTGGTCACCGTCGAGCCCGGCAGCGCCGCCTCGATCCAGGCCTTGCGCATGGCGAGCATCGCCTCGCCGCCCGGAACGGTGCGCGTGCCGCATATGCATATGAGCGATCCCTCTTCCGGGTTCTCACCGCGGCCGACATCGGATATCCGATTGCGCCATGGGCAAGGAAACTTCTGACGGCGGTGATGACGCCGGTGCGGCGCCGTCCACCGAGGCCTGGCTCGGTGCGGTTGCGCTGATCGGCTTCATCCTGGTGGCGACCGCGCAGGCCTCAAATCAGATTCTGGCGCGCGGGCTTGCGGGCTCGGTCCCGCCCTTCGCGCTCGCCTTCTTCCGCTGGAGCATCGTTGCCATCGGGCTCGCGCCGATCGCGTTCGCCGAAATCCGCGCCGGCCGCGTGCCACTCGGCAAGAACATCTGGCCGATCCTCGCCGCCGGCTTCATGGGCATGTTCCTTTGCGGCGGCCCGGTCTATGCCGCGGGCATCTCGACGACGGCGATCCACATCGCGTTGATCATGGCGCTGTCGCCGATCACGGTGCTGATGATCTCTGCGGTGCTCGGCATCGAGCATGTCGGCCCGCTGCAATGGCTCGGCACAGCGCTTGCGCTCGCCGGCGCCTTGCTCATCATCTCCGGCGGTCATCCGGAGACCTTGTTCGCACTGGAGACGGCGGCGGGCGACGGCCTGGTCGTGATCGCGATGCTCGGCTGGTCCGGCTACACGCTGCTGCAATCGCGCGCAGCGCCCAAGGCGTCGCTGCTGGCGCGCATGAGCCTGTTCGCAGGCGCCGGCGCGCTGTTCTCGCTGCCGCAGGCGCTGATCGAGATGTGGACCGCGCCGGCGCAGGTCTTCAGCACGAAAGCGCTGTCGGCTTACGTCTTCGCCGGGATCGTTCCCGGGCTGCTCGCCTATGCCGGCTTTGCCTGGCTCGGCGGCAAATTCGGTTCGGTCCGAACCTCGCTCGTGCTTTATCTCGGACCGATCGCGAGCGCCCTGCTGTCGTTCGCAATTCTCGGTGAGCCGCCAAAACTGATCCATCTGCTCGGCGGTGTGCTGATCCTCGGCGGGGTCTGGGCGAGCCTGCGCAAATAGTTCCATCGATCGGAGTTGTGGTTCATTCGCAGGAACCAACCGCCTCCGCGAACATTCTGATCAAGGGACCGGTGCGAGCCATGCTCGCGCGCGCCCCGACCATCCCGGCGCCAGTGCCGTAACCGGATTTTGCCTCGACGCTTCGTTTCGGGGCGATGGGGGACTTGTGAGTACGGTCATAGAGAACTTGTTGTCGCGGAAGCAGAAGCTTGTGGAACAGCTCGAGAAGGCGCAGTCGGTCGACGACCGCGACAAGATCGAGCACCAGCTCGAACAGATCAACACCGCGCTGGATTTCCTGGACAGGCCGGGATCGAAGGACGCGGGGTAGAAGCGCTCAGTCCACCTTCAGCGCCTCCACTTTCAAGGTCTCCACTTTCAAGGCCTTGGCGTAGACCAGGCCGGAATTGGTGATGTGCGTCGTCATCAGCGCTTCGAAGGAGGCGAACTCGCCGCGCGCGAACAAATCCAGCAGCTTGCGATGCTCGTCGAAGGACGAGCGGGTGCGCACGTCGATCGGCGACGTCAGATTGGTGCGCAGCGCGGCGACGCGGCCCGAAACGAGCTGGTAGGATTCGATGAGATAGCGGTTGCCGCAATGCGCGAACAACCCTTCGTGAAAGCTCGCATCGGCGCGGCCATAGGCGATGTTGTCCTTCGCCGCGATCGCAGGCTCCATCGCCGCGATTGCCCCGCTCATCGTCGCAATCGCGCCGTCGCGATCGTGACGGAACGCGAGCTCGGCGGCCTTGGGCTCGAGCGCGATCCGGAAGGTGCAGAGTGCGGTGATGTCCTCCGCGCTCGGCGTGAACACGAAGCTGCCGACCTGCGGCCGGATCACGACCAGGCCCTGCGCCTGCAACTGGCCCATCGCCTCGCGCACCGGCGTGCGGCTGACGCCGAAGGAATTCGCCACCATCTCCTCGGAGATGGCGGCGCCAAGCGCGAACTCGCCGTCGATGATGGCCTGGCGCAGCCGCAGCACCACCCGCTGCGACAGCGATTTCGGCGTATCGAGCTTGAGCGATCGCATCTGCTGTCTCAGATCACCTTGCCGGGATTGAGCAGGTGATCGGGATCGAGCGCGGCCTTCAGCGTCCGCATCAACGCGATCTCGGCTTCGCTCCTCGCATGGCCCAGCCACTTCTTCTTGAGCGTGCCGATGCCGTGCTCGGCGGAGACGCTGCCGCCCAGCTCGCGCACCAGACCGTAGATGATCGCATCCATCTCTTCCTTCGGCTGCTGCTCGACGGAAAGGCCGGTAACCCAGGACACGAGATGCAGATTGCCGTCGCCGATATGGCCGTAATAGACGCTCTCGCACCCCTTGATGCCGGAGGCCAACGCGGCCTTGCAGCGCGTCGCGAACTCGTCCATCCGCGCCACCGCCAGCCCGATGTCGTAGGAGATGTGCGGCCCCAGCACCTGGCCGAACTCGGCGCAGATGTCGCGCACGCGCCAGAACGCCTGCGTCTGCGCCAGCGATTGCGCCACGGCGGCATCCGCGAGCAGCCCGCGCTCCATCAGCTCTTCGAGCCAGGCCTGGAAGCGCGGTGCATCCAGGCTCTCGTCGGTGCCTTGGGCCTCGACGAGCACGTAGAGACCTTGGCCTGCGGCGACTGGCGGCTTGACCCCGGCGCGCGTCGTGATCACGTCCCAATAGTCCGGCCACATCACCTCGAATGCCGACAGCAGCGGCCCGAGCCCGCTTCGCGCGGCATCGAGCAGGGCGATCACCGCGGCATAGTCCTTCAGCGCGCACAGCGCCGCCATGGTCGAGCGCGGTTTCGGGAACAGCCGCAACACCACGCGGGTGATGATGCCGAGCGTGCCTTCGGAGCCGATGAAGAGATGCTTGAGGTCATAGCCCGCGTTGTTCTTCATCAGCTTGTTGAGGCTGGTGATGATGGTCCCGTCGGGCAGCACTACCTCCAGGCCGAGCACCAGTTCGCGCGTCATGCCGTAGCGGATCACGCGGTTGCCGCCGGCATTGGTGGAGAGATTGCCGCCGATCGCGCAGGAGCCGCGCGAGCCGAGATCGAGCGGAAAGAAGAAGCCGGCTTCGTCCGCGGCCTTCTGGATCGTCTCCAGCGGCGTGCCCGATTTCACCGTCATCGTCATTGACGCCCGATCGATCTCCTCGATGCCGGTCATGCGCTCGAGCGAGATCGCGACCCAGCCTGCTTCGGGCGATGCGCCGCGGCACAGCCCGGTCAATCCGCCCTGCGGCACGAAGGGCAGCCGCGCCTGCCGGCAGGTCGCTATCGCATCGGCAACGCCTTGCGCATCGACCGGTCGGATCACCGCAAGCGGCGTTTGCGGCAGGCTCGCGCTCCAGTCGTTGCAATTGCGCGCGGGCACGTCGGTGCCAACAAGCACCGCGGCCGCGCCGAGCTTGTCGCGCAAGGCGCCGAGCAACCGATCGGGCCGCTCAATGGGGCTAACCATGTTCATGCGAGGCCTCCTCGGAATCTGGCTACGCCTCATGCGCGCCGTGATGGTGGAAAGGATTTGCGTCTGTCTTGTATGTAAGGTACAACATAAAAAGTAAAGCAAAAACAAAGCCCGGAAGGCCTCCTAAGATCGTTCGAGATCAGGGGCTTAGTCCGGGACCGCAGCAATGGGTGGTGAGATGACGGAGGCAATTCGCGGGTTCTGGGTGGCGTCGGCGACGCCGCTGGCGACGGATGGCAGCGTGGACTCCGCCAAGCTCGCCGCTCACGCCAGGCAGCTCTTCGGCAAGGGCGTCGACGGCGTCGTGCTGTTCGGCACCACCGGCGAGGGCACCTCCTTCAATGTCACTGAGCGTGTCGCGACCATCGAGGCCGTGCTCAAGGCCGGCGTCGCGCCCGAGCGGGTCGGCATCGGCGGCGGCTTTCCCGCCATCACCGACAGCATCGCGCTGACACGCGCCATGCTCGGCCTCGGCCTGCGTCACGTGCTGTATCTGCCACCCTATTTCGACCGTGGTGTCACGCCCGAAGGCATCGAGGACGCGTTTGCCGCGATCATCGACGGCGTCGCCGACGATCGCCTGCGCGCCTCGCTCTATCACATCCCGCAGGTCTCCGGCGTTGCGATCCCGACCAGTGTCGCTGCGAACCTGCGCAAGCGTTACGGCAAGGTGGTTGCGGGCCTGAAGGACTCCAGCGGCGACTTCAAGCAGTTCCAGGCGTTCCGTGCTGCCGCGCCGGAGCTCGCCATCACTGTCGGCAACGAAGCCGACATCACCCGCGCGATCGCCGCCGGCGGCGCCGGCACCATCTGCGGCATGGCCAACGTCGTGCCCGAGCTGGTCAAGGGCATGGTTGACGGCAAGGACGTCGAGGCGCGCATGCAAGCCGCGACCGATGTCGTGCTGAACACGCCGTCGTTCCTCGCGACGCTGAAGGCAATCCTCGCCGCACAGACGGGCGACGCGGGCTGGCTGCGCGTGCGTCCGCCGTTCCGTGCTTCGTCCGATGGCGCGGCGCTCAAGCGAAAGATTGACGAGCTGATTGCTCCTGCCATCGCGTGAAATGTAAAACCTTCGTGACACGTTGCCGCAAATTCGCGCGCAGCGTGTCGCGATCACAGCGACGTCAATCGGTGATTGCCGTTCGGCGCGCTGATACGCTTAGAACGATTCAACACTAGAGCGATTCAAGCTCGCCTACGGTTCTCTTCGATCCCGCCGACTGTTACAGGCGCACACTTCAATGTTCTTGACTTGAAGTGGAATGAAAGTGCGTGCCCCCGTGGATGGCCAGCGCGTCAGCGGCCATCGTCTTCGTGCCGGCAAGAGCCGTGCAGGTCTTCTCCTCGGCGCAGCGGTGCTGCTCGTCGAATCCCCCTCGAACACGACGACCGCGCAGGCGCAATCGGCGCTGCCGCCGGTGACAGTGGAGGCGCCGGTGCAGCGACCGAAACCGGCGCGCGCATCTGAATCGCCCCAGCGCCGGACGCAAGCCGCCGCGCGCCAGCGCAGCCGGAATGCCGCCACACCAGCAGCGCCGACAATGTCGGAACGTGCAGCCGCCGCGGCCGCCGCGCAGCAGGCCGCCAAGCTCGGTTACCGCGCGATGCCGAGTTCGACCACGCTCCGCAGCGGCGCCTCGCCCCTCGATACCTCGCAAGCCGTCAACATCGTGCCTGAGCAGGTGTTGAAGGACCAGCTCCCACGGAACATCGACGATGCGCTCATCAATGTCTCCGGCATCACTCAGACCAACACGCTCGCCGGCAGCCAGGACGCGGTGATCCGCCGCGGCTTCGGCGATAATCGTGACGGTTCGATCATGCGCAACGGCATGCCGCTGGTGCAGGGCCGCAGCTTCAATCCCGCGGTCGAAAGCGTCGAGGTGCTCAAGGGGCCGGCCTCGCTGCTCTACGGCATCATGGATCCCGGCGGGATCGTCAACACCATCAGCAAGCGCCCGGAGCTCTATCAGCACGGTTCGGTCACGCTGCTCGGCTCGGCCTTCAGTGCCTCGAAAACCGGCGCCGACGGTCTGCTCGACGTCACCGGGCCGATCGGGGATCAGGGCCTTGCCTATCGCTTCATCGGCTACGGCGTCAGCGAAGATTACTGGCGCAATTTCGGCCGCCACCGCGAGATGCTGGTCGCACCGTCGCTGGCCTGGTACGGCCAGGACACGACGGTCCAGCTCAATTACGAGCATCGCGAGTTCATCTATCCGTTCGATCGCGGCACGGCGTTCAATCCGGTGACCAAGGCCCCGCTCGTGGTGCCGCCCACGCGCCGGCTCGATGAGCCCTTCAACAACACCTGGGGCACCTCGGATTTGATGCAAGCCTCGATCGAGCACCGCTTCAACCAGGATTGGAAGCTCTACGCCGGCTACAGCTACAACACCGAAACCTTCAGCGCCAACCAGCTCCGCATCTCCACCCTCAACTTCACGACGGGCGTCGAGACGCGCAGCAACGACGGCACACAGGGCTCGCTCAGCAATGCCAGCTATGGAACGTCGTACATTTCCGGCGGCTTCTGGCTCGGCAATATACGCAATGAGGTGGTATTCGGCGGCGACGGCCAGTATCGCACCATCTATCGCGACAATCTGATCCGGCAGGCGACTCCCGCCATCAACGTCTACAATCCCGTCTACGGGCTGGTCGGACCGGGCACGACGGTGTCGAACAGCGATAGTGCACAGACCGACAAGCTCGGCCAATGGTCGCTGTTCCTCCAGGACACCCTGCATCTCACCGAACGGTTCGCCCTGGTTGGCGGCGTCCGTTACATGGACTACGACCAGATCGCCGGGCGCGGGAAACCGTTCGTCACCAACACCAACGTGTCGCAAGACAAGGTGCTTCCCCTCGGCGGGGCCATTCTCAAGCTGACCGAGGAGGTCTCGCTGTATGCGAGCTACACCGAGTCGCTGAAGCCGAACTCGACCATTGCGCCGGTCGGCACCGTGATCGGCTCCAATGTCGCGCCGGAAGAAGGCGTGTCGTACGAGACGGGCGTCAAGTTCGATCTGAACAAGCGCATCTCCGGTACGCTGGCGGTCTACGATCTCGACAAGAAGAACGTTCAAACGTTCAAGACGGTCAGCGCGAATGTGGTGGAAGTCCACACTGTCGGCCGTGCCCATTCGCGCGGCGTCGAGCTGGACGTGACCGGCAGGCTCTCCGACAGTTGGGCCCTGATCGGCAGCTATGGCTACACCGACGCGCGGGTGACGGCATCCGAAGATAAGTCGCTCTACGGCATGAAGCTGCAGAACGTCGCGCTGAACACGGCCTCACTCTATCTGGTCTATGACTTCGGCACGGCTCTGCCGGGACAGCTCCGCCTCGGCGGCGGCGCGCGCTATGTCGGCGATCGTCCCGGTGATGCGATCAACAGCTTCTTCTTGCCGTCCTATGTGGTCGCCGATATTTTCGCGACCTATGAGACGAAATACCAGACCACGCCGGTGATCTATCAGCTCAACGTCAAGAACCTGTTCGACACCGTCTATTATCCTTCAGCCGTCAACAATCTGAACGTCGCGATCGGCGATGCGCGCCGCGTGTCGCTGTCGGCAACGGTGAAGTTCTAGCGATGGCGGCGCGGCACAAAGCCATCGCGGTCCTGATCGCGGCGGCGTCCGCCTGCCTTGCCGCCACAGGTACGAGCCGCGCCGAGGAGATCACGCTCTATTCGACCAGGGAGGCTGCCCTGGTCGAGCCGGTCGTTGCGGCCTTCACGGAGGCCAGCGGCGTCAAGGTGAAAATCGTCTTCGTCGAGGATAGCCTCGTCAAGCGACTTGCGTCGGAAGGTGCCGCGTCGCCTGCCGACGTATTGATGACGATCGGGCTGGACAAGACGACCCAGCTCTCTACCCGCGGTCTGACGCAAGCCTTCACGTCGTCGCGTCTCGATCAGGTCGTCCCTCCAAATCTCCGTGGTAGCGGCGCGCAATGGCTTGCGCTTTCCGTCCGACCGCGTGTCGCATTTGTGCGCAAGGACAGCACGCTTGCTTCGATCGACTATGAAGATCTCGCCGCTCCCAATTGGCGCGGCAAGCTCTGCATGCGCTCGCCGCTTCATCAGAACAATGTCGCGCTGGTCGCGGCCTATCTCGTCCATCACGGTGAGGCCGCGACGGAGACCTGGCTCGCCGGCCTGAAGGCCAATCTCGCGCACAAGCCTGATGGCAAGGACAACGACGTGATCCGCGAGGTCGCGCAAGGCACGTGCAAGATCGGCATCGGCAATACCGTGGCATTGGCGCAATTGCGCGACGGACGGGAAGGGGCCGACTGGCGAGCCTGGGCGATGGAGGTCAAGGCGGTGCCATCGACATTCAGGGGCGGCGGCACGCATGTGAACCTCACCGGCGCGGCGATGGCGAAACAGGCGCCGCATCCGGCGTTGGCGCGACAATTCCTCGAATTCCTTGTCACGCCGGCAGCGCAGCGGATCTTTGCCGCTGCCGAGTTGGAATACCCCGTGCTTGCAGCAGCGGAGCGTGCATCCATCGTTGCCGAAATGGGCACGTTCATCGCCGATGCGACGTCGATCGACCAGATCGCCGCACATCAGCAGGCCGCGATCTCGCTTATCAAGAAGGTTGGCTTCGATGAGTAGGGTGGGGCATCACGTCAAGGCCGCTCTGCACCAGATTCACTCGATCGCGGGCCTCGTGCTTGCGCTGCTGCTGGCCTTGATCGCGCTGACCGGCGCGATCATGAGCTTTGAGGACGAGATCGGCGACTATCTGAATAGCGGTATCATGCAGGTGGCGCCGCGCCAGGCGCCGGCGCTGATGCCGGACGAATTGGTGGCCCGGCTGAAGGCGGGGCAGGACCTCGGCAAGGTCTCGGCCGTCACGCTGTCGAGCGATCCGGCCGCGGCGGTGCGTGTCCGCTTCGCGCGCGACGAGCAGGGCGCGCGGCCGACATCGCTCTATGTCGATCCCTACGACGCGCGCGTGCTGGGTGCGCCGCGTGGCGAGGAGTTCTTCGCGACCGTGCGCAGGCTGCATCGATGGCTTTTGATTCCCGGCGATGCCAAGGGGTGGGGACGCCAGATCACCGGCGTCGCCGCGCTCGGCCTGATCGTCATGCTCATCTCGGGCCTCGTGCTGCGCTGGCCGCGCCGTGCCGGCAGCGTGAAGATGTGGCTGAAGCCCAATCTCGGTCTCAGTGGCCGTGGCCTGCACCGCTCGCTGCATGCCGTCATCGGCACCTGGGTGCTGCCGGTCTATCTGGTGATGACGCTGACCGGGCTGTGGTATTCGTTTGACTGGTATAAGGACGGCGTCGTCTGGCTGCTGTCGCGTCCAGAGGTCACTGCTGCGAAGATGCAGCCCAAGATATCCGCAAAGCAGCCGCGCGCGGCAGCGCGTCCCGAGCCGGTTCAGCCGGTGGGATTTGATCTTGCGTGGTCGACGCTCCAGCGCGAGGCAGGCGATCGTTTCTCCAAAGCGCTGCTGACGTTGCCCGCCGGATCCGGCACGGTCATCCGGATCCGGTCTTGGCCGAAGCATTCGACGCTCGATACCACACGTGACGAATTCCGCGTGGATGCCGTCACCGGTGAGATCGTCTCGGCGGAGCGCTATGCCGACAAGACGCTCGGCGAAAAGATCATCGCGAACGTGCTCGACATCCATCGCGGCGCGTTCCTGGGTTGGCCCGGCAAGCTCGCCTTCATGATTGCAGCAGCGTTGATGCCGCTGTTCTCGGTGACTGGCATTTTGCTGTATCTGTCGCGCCGCAGGCTGCGGCGCCCCGCGCAGTCGCCGCTCGGGCGGCTGGTTCCGGGCGAGTGAACGGCCGCGAAGGCTAGCCAAGCGCGCCACAATCGTTCAAAAGCCCATGGCCGTACTTGCCAGGGTTCACGCCATGAAGCACCCCACCGTCACCCCCGCCGATATTCGCCGCGCGCTGCTGCTGCGCGAGGAGATCGCGCTGCTCGATCTCAGGTACGAGGCCGGCTTCGCCACCGGGCATCCGCTTTTTGCCGCCAACATGGCCGCGGACCGGATCGCGATCGAGGCCGAGGTGAGGCTGCCGCGCAAGCACGTCGCGATCGTGCTCTATGATGATGGAGAGGGACTTGTCGCGACCGGCGCCGAACGGCTTGCCGCCCTCGGCTACACCAATGTCAGTGCGCTCGAAGGCGGGCTGAAGGCCTGGCGCGATGCGGGCTATCAGGTGTTCGAGGACGTCAATTCCTATTCCAAGGCATTCGGCGAGCTGGTCGAAGCGCGGCGGCACACGCCGTCGTTCAGCGCCGACGAAGTGGCAAAGCTGATTGCGGACAAGGCCAACATCGCGATCCTCGATGTTCGTCGCTTCGACGAATATGCGACCATGAACATTCCGGGCTCGGTCAGCGTGCCCGGCGCTGAGCTGGTGCTGCGGGCAGGGCAGGCCGCGCCCGATCCCGACACCACCATCATCGTCAATTGCGCCGGCCGCACGCGCTCGATCATCGGCACCCAGTCGCTGATCAATGCCGGCGTGCCCAACAAGGTGCGGGCGCTGCGCAACGGCACCATCGGCTGGACCCTGGCGCGGCACACGCTCGATCACGGTGCTGAGCGGCGCGGTGCGATCGGGCCGTTCGAGAGCGGCCCGGCCAATGCGCGCGATGTCGCCTATCGCGCCGGTGTTCGCCATATCGGCGCGAACGAGGCGAAGGCGCTCCCAGCGCAGACCGATCGCACGCTCTATCGCTTCGACGTACGCGACGCCGAGGAGTTTGCGGCTGGCCATCTCCCCGGCTTCTGCCACTATCCCGGTGGCCAGCTCGTCCAGGAAACCGACATGGCCGCACCCGTGCGCGGCGCGCGCATCCTCCTGACCGACGACCAGGGCGTGCGTGCAGACATGACGGCATCGTGGCTCGCGCAGATGGGCTGGGAGGTCTATGTGCTCGAAGGCGGCTACGAGGGTGAGCTCGAGGTCGGCCCGCCGCGCGTGCTGCCCAAGCCCGACCCGGCACATCGTTACCGCCGGCCCTACGAGGGCACGGACGTCGCCGAGCGCGCGATGCAGGCCTATCTCGACTGGGAATACGGTCTCGTCGAGCAACTCCGGCTCGACGGCACGCATGGATTTTATGTGATTTGACCGGGCGGCCACCGTAAACACTTACCGCCCCGCCATCTTCTCCCCATATCCGAACCCTATTGTGCTGCATCTCCCCCGCGGTCTATGAGCTGCGGCAAAGTTGTGACCTACGGAGATTCCATGCCAGCCCCAGGCCAAAGCCCCGAGCGGAACGCGAAGGCGCTGTTGCTCGAAGGCGTCAATGACAGCGCTGTCGACCTGTTCCGGAGCGCGGGCTTCACCAATGTCGAGCGGCTGACCAAGGCGCTGGACGGCGAAGAGCTGCGGCGCGCGCTGAAGGGCGTGTCGCTGCTCGGCATCCGCTCGCGCACCCAGATCACCGACGAGGTGCTCGCGGCCGCGGACGGGCTTCTCGCGGTCGGCTGCTTCAGCGTCGGCACCAACCAGGTCGATCTCCTGGCAGCGCGCAAGCGCGGCATTCCCGTGTTCAACGCGCCCTTTTCCAACACGCGCAGCGTCGCGGAACTCGTGGTCGGCGAGATCGTGATGCTGCTGCGTCAGATCTTTCCGCGCTCGGTGTCCGCCCATGAAGGCGGCTGGGACAAGTCCGCTGCCGGCAGCCGCGAGGTGCGTGGCCGCACCCTCGGCATCGTCGGCTATGGCAATATCGGCTCGCAGCTTTCGACCCTTGCTGAAGCCATGGGCATGCGCGTGATCTATTACGATCGCACCGACAAGCTCCGACACGGCAATACCGAGCCGGTCGAGAAGCTCGAAGAGCTGCTGGCGCAGAGCGACGTCGTCAGCCTGCACGTGCCGGAGACACCGGAGACATCAGGCATGATCGGTGAGACGGAGCTGCGGGCGATGAAAGCAGGCTCGTTCCTGATCAACAACAGCCGCGGTACCGTCGTCGATCTCGATGCGCTCGCAGGCGCCTTGCGTGACGGTCACATCGCGGGCGCTGCGATCGACGTCTTCCCGGTTGAGCCGTCCTCGAACGCGGAACGATTCAAGAGCCCGGTGCAGGGCCTCAACAACGTGATCCTCACCCCGCATGTCGGCGGCTCGACCGAGGAGGCGCAAGAGCGCATCGGTGGGGAAGTCGCGCGAAAACTGGTCGACTATTTCATCACGGGATCGACCATGGGCGCGGTGAATTTCCCGGAGGTGCAACTGCACTTACGTCCCGCCGGAGCGCGCTTCAGCCATGTCCACCGCAACGTGCCGGGCATGCTGCGGCGGCTGAACGAGGTCTTCCTCCAGCGCGACATCAACATTGTCGCGCAATATCTGGAGACCGCCGGCGACCTCGGCTACGTCGTGCTCGACGCCGATCTCGGGGGTGAGGATTCGGCCGCGCTGCTTGCGCAGATCCGGGCGCTCGAGGGCACGGTTGGCGCACGGCTGGTATTCGAGCACTAGAACGTCCCACGTTCCGGTTGCAATCTGTAGCCACGGCTCTCTACACTGCTGTCATCTTCGGGTACTAAAAAGTACGTCGAATTTGAGCTTCAGTTGCGTGGGTGCCGCGATGGAACGGGACGCCGTACTGATCGATCTCGCGCTTCAAGGTGGCGGTTCGCACGGCGCCTTCACCTGGGGCGTGCTCGACCGTCTTCTGGAAGAGAAGCGGCTCACCATCGCCGCGATCTCCGGAACCTCGGCAGGCGCAATGAACGCGGCCGTGCTGGCGGATGGCTGGACGGCCGGCGGCGCCGAGGGCGCGCGCGACGCGCTCGAAAAATACTGGCGCCGCGTCTCGAAGGCTGCCGCCTTCAGTCCGCTCCAGCGCTCGCCGCTCGATCGGTTGATGGGGCGCTGGACGCTCGATACGTCGCCGGCCTACATCCTCACCGATTTGATGTCGCGGGTGCTCTCGCCCTATGATCTCAATCCGACCGGTTACAATCCTCTGCGCGCGGTGCTGGCCGAGAGCATCGATTTCGAACGTCTCGTGCGCTCGCCGATCCAGCTGTTCATCACCGCGACGCGGGTGCGCACCGGGCGCGGCCGCATCTTCCGCAACGCGGAGATCACGGCGGATGTGCTGCTGGCATCAGCCTGCCTGCCGACCATGTTCCGCGCGATCGAGATCGACGGCGAGCCCTATTGGGATGGCGGCTTCGCTGGCAACCCGACCATCACGCCGCTGATTCGTGAGAGCGACGCGCACGACACCATCCTGGTCCAGATCAACCCGACCGAGCGGCCGGAGGAGCCGCGGACGGCGGCCGAAATCCTCAACCGGCTGAACGAAATCTCCTTCAACTCGCCGCTGATGAAGGAGCTGCGCATGATCGCGCTGCTGCGCCAGGCCGCCGACCCCGGCAGCGGCGAGGGCGCGCGCTGGGCGAAGATGCGGACGCACCGGATCAAGAGCGACATGCTGGCGGGGTTCGGCGCCTCGTCAAAGCTCAACGCGGAATGGGAGTTCGTCTCGATGCTGCGCGCCGAGGGGCGCCTGGCCGCGGACGCGTTTCTCGCCGCGCACGGCCACGACATCGGCCGGCAATCGACCGCCGATCTCGACGTCCTCCTGTCGGAGTGCTGAGACATGGGTCTTCTCGGCCTCCTCGTCGGGCTCGCCCTGCTCGTCCTGTTCGCCTTTCGCGGCTGGAGCGTGCTTCTGCTGGCGCCGTTCGCGGCGCTCGTTGCCGCGTTGTTCGGCGGCGAGCCGCTGCTTGCGAACCTGACCCAGGTGTTCATGGTGCATGCGGCGGGATTTCTGGCCCAGTTCTTCCCGATCTTCCTGCTTGGCGCGGTCTTCGGCAAGCTGATGGACGATAGCGGTGCGGTCACGTCGGTTGCCGCCTTCATGGCGGAGCGCCTCGGCGAGCGTCGCGTGATCCTGGCGGTGGTGCTCGCCGGTGCCGCGGTGACCTATGGCGGCGTCAGCCTGTTCGTTGCGTTTTTCGTCATCGTTCCCATGGCCCGCTCGCTGTTTCGTGCGGCTTCGATCCCGCGTCGCCTGATCCCGGCTGCGATCGTGCTGGGGACGTCGACCTTCACCATGTCGGCCTTGCCGGGCACGCCGTCGATCCAGAATGCGATCCCGATGCCGTTCTTCGGCACGACGCCGTTCGCCGCGCCGGGTCTCGGTATCATCGCTTCCATCATCATGCTCGTGGCAGGGTTGTGGTGGCTCCACCGCGCCGAAGCTGCGGCGCGCCGTGCCGGAGAAGGTTATGGCGACGATATCGAGGACGCGACCGAGCGCGCCGCCGCCGACGAGCTCGTGCGCGAGCGCGCCACGACCGCGCGCGAGTTCGATCCGGCAGAACTCCAGCACGGTCAGCGCAGCGAGCGGCCTTCGCCCGTGTGGAGCGCAATTGCGCCGCTGATCGTCGTCGTCACGGTGAATCTGGTGATGTCGCTCGTGGTGCTGCCGCGACTCGATGTCAGCTATCTCGCCGAGCAGCGTTTTGGCGAAACGACGCTCGCGGCCGTCGCGGGCGTGTGGTCGGTCGCGGTCGCGCTGACCGCGGCCATCGTCACGGCCATCGCGCTGAACCGGGCCCGCCTGCCGGCGCTTCGCCGCACAATGGACGCCGGGGCCAATGCATCCGTCCTGCCTGCGTTCAGCGTGGCGAGCCTCGTCGGATTCGGTGCGGTCGTCGCGTCGCTGCCGGCGTTCACGATCGTGCGCGACTGGGTGCTGGCGATCGAAGGCGGACCGCTGGTCTCGCTAGCGGTTGCGACCAACATCCTGGCCGCTCTGACCGGGTCGGCGTCGGGCGGCCTGACCATTGCGCTGGACGCGCTCGGCCAGACCTATGTCGAGCTCGCCGCGCGCACGGGCATCGCCCCCGCGCTGATGCATCGCGTGGCAGTGATCGGCTCGGGGACGCTCGACATCCTGCCGCACAATGGTGCGGTGGTCAGCCTGCTCGCGATCTGCGGCCTGACGCATCGCGACAGCTATTTCGACATCGTGATGGTCGGCATCGTGACCTCGCTGCTGGCGCTGGTGGCCGTGATCGCTTTGGGCAGCGCGCTGGGATCGTTCTGACCAGAATGCGAATGTGAGCGATTGACGGAACGGCGAAGGTTGCATTCAATGCGGCCAACGGACCAAATCCAATCAGCAGCGAACGCCGGGTGGAAACGATGACGCGAATGAGAGCGAAGCTCTGTGCATGGCTCGTGGGTGCGATGGCAGCCATGAGCGCGAGCGGCGCGTCGGCGGTGACGCTAGCTGAGGACGCGGATACGGTCTGCAAAGGGCTCATCGGCAGCGCCGATGCCGTGAAGATCGATTCCGCTACATTGTTGGCGCCGACACTCCTGGCGGTCGTCGAACGCGGCCCGACGCCGTCTGGGCGCGTCACGCCCGCCAATCCTGCCTTCTGCAAGGTGCTGGGTCACATCGACCCGACCGATCCCAAGGCGCCGCCGATCAAATTCCAGGTCAACCTTCCGGTCGAATGGAACGGGCGCTCCGTCCAGTATGGCGGTGGCGGCTTTAACGGCGTGCTGATCACTGGCCTTGGGCTGCCGCCGGCCTATCCCTTTGACAAGCCGTCGCCGCTGGCGCGCGGTTTTGTCACCTACGGCACGGACTCCGGCCATGAGTCCAAGCCCGGCGAGCCGCCGCAGGTCTTCGCACTCAACGACGAAGCCTTCGAGAATTTCGCTCACCGCGCCTACAAGAAGGTGCGCGACGCTTCTGTCGCGCTGATGGAGCGCGCCTACGGCAAGAAGCCGGAGAAGATGTATTTCATGGGCTCCTCCGAGGGTGGCCGCGAAGGCCTCACGATGGCCCAGCGTTACCCCGACGATTTCGACGGCATCTTCGCCCGCGTGCCCGTGATCAACTGGGTCGGCCTGCAGCATGCCGGTACGCGCTCGGGCCTTGTGACCATGGGCGAGGGCTGGATCAATCCGGCGCAAGTCAAGCTCTTTGCCGATGCGGTGCGCACTGCCTGCGACAAGGCCGACGGCTCCGATAAGACGCTGGTGCACGATCCCGTGGCCTGCAAGGCCGTGTTCAAGGTCGAGACGCTGCGCTGCGAGGCCGGCAAGGCCGGCGATCAGTGCCTGACCGAGGCGCAGATCAAGGCAGTCAGCACGCTGCATGGGACCTACAAATTCCCGTTCGTGCTCGCCAATGACCTCGATGACTATCCGGGCTGGGGCATCTCTGGCGAGGATACGCCGGCGTTTGGGCCGACCGGCGGCTGGTCCGCGTGGTGGCTGGGTAGCGCGCCGCCGGCGCAGCCGCCCGCACCCAACAACGGCATCGCCTGGATCTACGGCGCCGGCGGCATTCAATATGTGTTCGCGCGTGATCCCAAGCTCGACGTCACCACCTACAAGGTGGAGGACCACAAGGCGCGGCTGCTCGAAGTCTCGAAGCTGATGGATTCGACCGATCCGGATCTCAGCCGTTTTCGCGGACGCGGCGGCCGGCTGATCATGCTCGAGCACATGGCGGACTATGCGCAGAGCCCCTATGCCGGCATCCGCTATTTCGAGAGCGTCGAGCGCAAGCTCGGCAAGGCCGAGACGGCGGAATTCGCGCGGCTCTACACCGCGCCGGGCGTCGATCATGTCGGCTCCGGCGCGCCCGCCAATGTCGACATGCTCAGCGCGTTGGTCGACTGGGTCGAGAAGGGCAAGGCGCCCGGCGATCTGGAAGTCAGTGAGCAGAAGGTCGAGGCGCCGTCATTTGCCGTGTTGCGCGCGATGCCGCTGTGCCACTGGCCGTCCTGGCCGCGTTACAAGAGCGGCCCGGTCACGGAAGCGTCCAGCTTCACCTGCGCGCCGTGAGGCGGCTCTTCACCTCTCCCCGCAAGGACGGGGAGAGGGAGTAGACCTTCTAATGCGCACCGCCTCCGCCGGCCGCCGCCTTCACCCGCAGCGTCAGCAGCACCGCGATCGCGGCGAGCACGAGCACCACGCCGATCACCGCGAAGGTGTCGGAATAGCCCATCACCAGCGCCTGGCGTTTCACCGTCTTGCCGAGTGCGATGATAGCCTGCTCGCGCGCGGCGTTGGGGTCGGGCACGCCGTGCGCGATGAAGTAATTGGTCATCTGCGCGATGCGGGCACGGACCTCCTCACGGCCGAGCGTGACGGAATGGCCGATGATGTTGGAGTGGAACTGCTCGCGCTTGGTGACGATGGTCGCAAGCACCGCGGTGCCGATGGCGCCGCCGAGATTGCGCATCATGTTGGAGATGCCGGAGGCGGCCGGCGCGTCCTGCGGCGCGACACTGCCGAGGCTGAGCGCCGACAGCGGCGCCAGCGTCAAGGCCTGGCCCACGGCGCGCACGACGTTGGGGATGAAGAACTGGTCGCCTGAATAGTCGAGCGACATCTCGATATTCAGGAAGGAACTCGCGGCGAACAGCAGCAGGCCGACGGCCGCGATGTAGCGCGCGTCGAAGCGCTGCATCAGCTTCGGCACCAACGGAATCAGGAGGAGCTGCGGGAGGCCGGTCCAGGCCAGCACGTTGCCGATCTGCTCGGCATTATAGCCCTGCACCTGCCCGAGATAGGCCGGCAGCAGATAGACGGAGCCGAACAGCGCAAATCCAAGGAACACGGCAGCGATCGTGCCGACCCCGAAATTCCACTGCGTCAAGAGGCGCAGGCGGAGCAGCGGCTTCTCCACCACGAGCTCGTTATAGATGAACAGCGACAGGCTGACGGCGGCGATGATCGCAAGGCGGACGATGAAGGGCGAGCCGAACCAGTCGTCCTTGTTGCCCTCCTCGAGCACGGCCTGAAGTGAGGCCAGGCCAACCGCCATGGTCGCGATGCCGAACCAGTCGCCCTCGCGTAACAGCCCGAGATTCATCGGCTGGCGCTCCAGGGTGAAGAACAGGATCGTCACCATGACGGCGGTCGGCAGCACGTTGACGAAGAAGATGGTCTGCCAGCCGTAATTCTCGGTGAGATAGCCGCCGATGGTCGGCCCGATCGCCGGGGCAAAGGTCACGGCGAGCGAGAACATGGCAAGGCCGATCGGCTGCTGGCCCTTCGGCAGCTTGGTGAAGACCAGCGTGAAGGCCATCGGAATCAGCACGCCGCCGAAGAAGCCCTGGAGGCCGCGCATCGCGATCATCGAGGGCAAATCGTGGGTGAAGGCACAGGCGACCGAGAACGCGGCGAACAGCGTCGCGAAGCTCAGCATGATGTTACGGAACGAGAACACCCGCGACAGATAGTCGGTCAGCGGAATCACGATGATCTCGCCGATCAGGTAGGACGTCGAGATCCAGGAGCCGTTGTCGGCGCCGGTGCCGATGCCGCCCTCGATGTTGAGCAGCGAGGCGTTGGTGATCTGGATGTTCAGGATCGCCATGAAGGCGCCGATCATCGCCGCGAAAACGGCGATCCAGACCGTAGCGCTCGCGCGGTTGGGATCGCTGGCGGCGCGATCAGGCGTCGCGGCCGGTGTTGCGGGTGCTGGCGTCGAGATTGTGAGGCTGTTTGACATGGCACGACCCTCCGGAAACAAGCTTCGCTTTGGGCGTCGTTGCCGCTTGCGCGGTCGGCGCTGAACGGGTTGCGATCGTCGGGATCACGGACATGCCGGGCCGCAGCTCGATCGCAGAGTGCGTCTCGGCATCCAGCGCGATCTTCACGGGGATGCGCTGCACGACCTTGGTGAAATTGCCGGTGGCGTTGTCCGGCGGCAGCAAGGCGAACTCCTGGCCGCTGGCGGGTGCGATGGAATCGACATGACCGTGCACGACCTGGCCCGGGAACGTGTCGACCTCGATCTCGACTTGCTGTCCCGCCCGGACATGGGTGAGCTGGGTCTCCTTGAAATTGGCGACGACATAGGCGCCCTCGGCCGGCACGATCGACATCAGCTGCGTTCCCGCTTGCACATATTGGCCGATGCGCAAGGTGCGGTTGCCGACGACACCGTCGATCGGAGAGACGATCGTGGTGTAGCTGAGATTGAGCTCGGCCTGATGTTGAAGCGCGGTCGCGCGGGCGGCCGCGGCACTGGCTTGCACGATCTCGGCCTTCAGCAGCTCGACCTGTTTCAGAGCTGAGGCGAGATTGGCGGTGTCGCGCTGGATCGCGGCATCGGCGCCGGCATCGCGCGCCTGCGCCTGCTGTGCATTCTGCACGCTGCCATAGCCGGTCTTGGCGAGGTCGGTGTAGCGCTTGTTCTCCTGCTCCGCGAAGGTCTTTGCAGCAGTGTCGACGTCGATGGTCGCCTTGGCGGCCGCGATCACCGCTTGCTGGACCTCGAGCTGCGCTTGCTTGCTTGTCACCGTCGCATTCGCGGCGGCGACATCGGCCTTGGCCTGGTCGAGCGCGACGCGGAAGTCGCGGTCGTCGATCCTGGCGAGCACCTGGCCGGCCTTCACATGCTCGTTATCGCCGACCAGGACGCGGTCGAGATAGCCGCTGACCTTCGGCGCGATCGTGGTGTTGTCGGCCTTCACATAGGCGTCATCGGTGGAGACGAGGAAGCGGCCGACGGTCCAGTAATCGTAGCCATACCAGCCTGCGCCGGCGAGCGCGACGATTGCCGCTCCCATCAGCAACAGCTTGCGGAGATTGAGCTTTTGCCGGCGGACGCCGGTCGGGGCCGTGGGCAGCACGCCCTCCCGCACGGTTGCGGGAATAGCGGTTTGGGTCGCAGCAGATGGGGTGGTGTGGACGGACATGGCCGGCTCCCCTGAATTAGGAAACTTGACGATTTCCAAAATGAGACTAGCTTTGGAATTGTCAATGGAATGACAGGCGTCATTTAAAAGCATGGCTCAGGCAAAACCTTCAGGTGAATGCCGTCCGCGCGGGCGGCCGCAACTGCGCAGCGACGAGGAGACGAGGCGGATCGTCTTCGACGCCGCGCGCCACGCGTTTGCCGTCGACGGCTACGCCGCGACCAGCACCGAAGAGCTGGCACGCCGCGCCGGCATCTCGACCAAGACGCTCTACCGCCTGTTTCCGGGCAAGGCCGCGCTGTTCGAGGCGATGTGCGCGGACAGGCTCGAGCAGCTGCTCTCCGCCGTCGATCTGCAAGGAAGCGACGAGGTCGATATCGAGACCGGCCTGCGTGCAGCGCTGCTGGCCTGCGCCGATCTCGCGCTCGATCCGGAGGTCGTGGCGTTGCAGCGCATGGTGCTGCAGGAATCCGCAGCGTTCCCCGAGCTCGCCGCCAACTTCTACAACAACGGCATTTTCCGCACCGTCAGGACGCTTGCCGGCTGGCTGCGGGTCCAGGTCAAGCGCAAGCGCATCGCCATCGAGGATGCGGAGGAAGTTGCCGGCATGCTGATCGGCATGGTCGCGTCGGCGCCGCAGCGCGCGGCGATCTACGGCGGCATGCCGCTGCCGTCACGCAAGCAGATCGAGCGCCGCGTGCAGACCTGCGTGGCCCTGTTCCTCGACGGCTGCCGCGCCGCGTAGCGGTCGCCCTTTGACAATCCGGTTCGGGTCGGCTATCTATTTCGCATGCGAAATAAAGAAGCCGCAGCGAGGCATCATCGGCTCATTTACCTCCTGAACGTCGCACAGCGCCGCTTGCAGCGCTGGATGGCGGCGCAGCCGCAGAACGAGGTCACGCCGGCGCAGGCGGGGCTGTTGTTCATCCTCGGCAAGCAGGACGGCGTGCTGATGGGCGAGGCGGGCGCGGCGCTCGACATGGGGCCGGCCGGCATCTCAGGCCTCGTCGATCGCAGTGCTGCGGCGAGGCTGGTCGAGCGGCGGGCCGATCGCGAGGATGGTCGAGCCTGGCGCGTATGGCTGACGCCGAAGGGACGCACCGTGCTGTCGCAGGCGAAGACCGACGCGGCGCAGATCAACGCCGCGTTGACAGACGGATTTACCAGCGCGGAGATCGACATCGTCGCGCGCTGGCTGACCAGCATTCAGGACAAGTTTCCAAGACCTTCAGACGAATAAAGGAGAGACCCATGACCGAGCACGTCCGGATCGAGAACAACAACGGAATTCTCACCCTCACGCTGGCGCGTCCCGACAAGAAGAACGCGCTGACGGATGCGATGTACGGCAAGCTCGCCGACACGATCGAATCCGCCGAGTTCGATCCGTCCGCCCGCGTGATCCTGATCCGCGGCGAGGGTGACATGTTCACCGCCGGCAACGATGTCGGCGAATTCGCCGCTGTCGCCGCCGGCAAGTCCGAAGGCAGCCGCAACGTCGTGCGCTTCATCCAGTCGCTGGCGCGCTGCACCCGGCCGCTGGTCGCGGCCGTGCAGGGCCGTGCCGTCGGCGTCGGCACCACGATGCTGCTGCATTGTGATCTCGTCGTGCTCGCCGACAATGTGCAATTGTCGACGCCCTTCGTCAGCCTCGCGCTGGTGCCGGAGGCCGCCTCGAGCCTGCTGATGCCGGCGCGCATCGGCTACGCCCGCGCCTATGAGATGTTCGCGCTGGGCGAGACCGTAGCGGCGAGGTCGGCGCTGGAATGGGGCCTTGCCAATCGCGTGGTGCCGCTCGACAAGCTCGATGCCGAGGCGCTCGCGCTGGCGCAGCGGCTCGCTCGCCAGCCGGCCGGCGCGCTCACGGCCACCAAGAAGCTGATGCGCAACGGCGAGGCTCTGGTCGCGCAGATGCAGGCCGAAGGCGAGCAGTTCGCGCAGCGCCTGCGCACCGCTGAGGCGCGTGAGGCCTTCACCGCCTTCGCGGAGCGCCGGCCGCCGGATTTCACCAAGGTTGCCTGATTTCGCTAGTCTTGAAGCGCTTACAGACCGGGCACTCCCGGCAATTTGACTAAAACCTTAACCGATCCTTGGCATGTCGCGATGCAGGGTGGCCGGCAGTACAATGCAGGCCCCCTGACTCATGGCAATGTTTAAGAAATCGGTAAGCTCGCTTCTCCTGACCTTGATGGCCCTGCTGGCGGCCGGTGCGCTGGCCTCTACGGCGATCCAGATGTTCGGAGCGTTCGGTCGCTACAGCGACAGTCTCGAGACGGCGCGGCTCGCCGCTGCCGACAAGGCGATCTTCCATGGCGTGCTCGCGTTGCGCAACAATCGCGGCGATGCCCAGAGCGCCATCCTTGGCGAGGACGATCCCAAGGCTAAACTCGCCGAAGCCGAGAAAGCCGAGCAGGGCGGCTATGAAGGGATCAGCGCTGCACTCTCGACCGTCGATTTCGCACGCCGCGACGAGCTCGCCGGCACGCTGAAGCAGCGCTGGAACGAAGCCGCGCCGCAATTCCAGCTGTTCTACGACGAGGCCAGGCTGCCGCGCGCCGAGCGCAAGATGGAGCGGACCAATTCCTGGTACGACGCCGTCACCAAGGTCATCGACACGGCGAACCTCGCCTCCACCGCGGTGTCTAACCGCGCCTGGATGAACGATCCCTACATCGCCCGCATGATCCAGGTCCGCCGCTTCGCCTGGCAGGTGCGCGACCGCTATGGAATCCATTGCTCGTCGCTCCGCTCGAACGTCAACAGCAGCAAGCCGCTCGACGACGCCCAGAAGCGGTCAGTGGCGCAATGGGACGGCACGATCGCCTCCGGCTGGGCGGGCATGGCCGAGTTGCTGGCTGCGCCCGACGTGACGGCGGAGCTGGTGACGGCAGCGTCGGACGCGAAGGCCAAGACCGATGGCGTCCTGAAGCAGATCGGCGATCTCACCAAGAATTTCGACGGCAGCGGCAAGCCTGCGATGCCCGCTTCGGAGTGGAATGCGCTGTGCCAGTCGCCGTTCCCGCTCATTGTCGGGGTCGCGACCAAGGCGCTGGATCAGTCGATCGCGCGTGCCGAGGCCGTGCAGACCAAGGCGCTCACCAACCTCATCGTGCAGTCGCTCGCGTTTCTGCTCGCGCTCGCCGTGACCCTCGCCGGCGTCTACGTGGTGCGCAATCGCCTGATGCGCCCGGTCCGCGCCATCCTCGACGCCATCGCGCGAATCGGCGCCCGCGATTACGCGACGCCGGTGCCGCAGTCGAAATATCCGGACGAGTTCGGCACCATGGCTGCCGCGCTCGAGAGCCTGCGCGAGAGCGCGGCGACCGCCGAGCGGCTGGGCCAGGAACGCGAATCGCAGCAGGCGCTGCAACTCGCCCGCTCCGGTACCGTGGACGACGCATGCCGCAGCTTTGACGACACCGTGCAGGCGGTGATCCACAGCGTCGCTGCCTCGGCAAGGGAGCTCGATGCCACCGCGACCGATGTGCGCACTCTGGTTTCGGAATCGACCAGCCAGACCGCGGCAGTCTCCTCCGCGGCCGAGCAGGCCACCAACAACCTCGAGACCATCGCGGCCGCGACCGAGGAACTCTCCGCATCCGTCGGCGAGATCTCCGCACAGGTGCAGTTGAGCGCCCGCGAGGCGCGCGAAGCCGTGTCGCAGGCCGAGCGGACCAACGCGACGGTCGAGATCCTCGATCAGACCGCGAGCCGCATCGGCGAGGTCGTGAAGATGATCAACGCCATCGCCGGCCAGACCAATCTCTTGGCGCTGAACGCGACCATCGAAGCGGCGCGTGCGGGCGAAGCCGGCCGCGGCTTTGCCGTGGTCGCCGGCGAGGTCAAGAGCCTCGCCGCGCAGACCGCAACTGCAACCGAAGAAATCTCGCGTCAGGTCGAGGAGATCCAGGGCGCGACGGGCCAAGCCGTGACCGCCATCCGCTCGATCGGGGGCGCCATCAGCGGCATCGACGAGAAGATGACGGCGATCGCAGCCGCGGTCGAGGAGCAGCGCGCGGCCACCACCGAGATCTCGCGCAACTTCCAGCAGGCAGCCCAGGGCACCCGCGAGGTCACCGACACCATCGGCAGCGTCGCCAGGCTCAACCAGGAAACCGGCAACGCCGGCACGGTGCTGTCCGAATCCGTGAAGAAGATGTCGGGCGATGCCGATCGTCTTCGCGTCGCGGTCGAAGGCTTTTTGGGGGCCGTGAAGACCGCATAACTTCGATCGTCGTCCATTCCGGCGTCGCGCGAACGGCATTGCCGCCGCTTCACGCGGCGGGTACATCTGTGCCGCTGCGGGAGTGCAGCAACAGACGTATCAAGGATGGAGAGTTCGATGCCGGTCACCCCACACAAGGCCCAGCGCCCCTATCGCGGCGTGTTCCCGGTCGCGCCCACCATCTTCGACGAGCGCGGCGAGCTCGACCTCGAGGGCCAGCGCCGCTGCATCGATTTCATGATCGATGCGGGCTCGAATGGTCTCTGCATCCTCGCCAATTTCTCCGAGCAGTTCGTGCTCACCGATGCCGAGCGCGAAACCGTGATGCATGCGGTGCTGGAGCACGTCGCGGGCCGGGTTCCCGTGATCGTCACCACCACGCATTTCAGCTCCGCCGTCTGCGCCGCGCGCAGCCAGCAGGCCGAGGCGGCGGGGGCCGCCATGGTGATGGTGATGCCGCCGTATCACGGCGCGACCTTCCGCGTGCCCGAGAAGGGCATCGTCGAATTCTTCAAGGTGCTCTCGGGCGCGATCAACATTCCCATCATGATCCAGGACGCGCCTGTCGCCGGAACGCCGCTGTCGGTCGAGCTGCTCGCGCGGCTGGCGCGCGAATTCGCCAACATCCGCTATTTCAAGATCGAGGTGCCGGGCGCCGCTGCAAAGCTGCGCAGCCTGATCGAGGCGGGCGGCAAGGATATCGAAGGCCCGTGGGACGGCGAGGAAGCCATCACGCTGCTCGCCGATCTCGACGCCGGCGCCACCGGCGCGATGACGGGCGGCGGCTATCCCGACGGCATCCGCCAGATCATCGATCCCTATTTCGCCGGCAAGCGCGAGGAGGCAAAGGCCGCCTATGAGCGCTGGCTGCCGCTGATCAACTACGAAAACCGCCAATGCGGCCTGATCGCCTGCAAGGCCATGATGCAGGCCGGCGGCGTGATCAAATCGGACGCCGTGCGGCATCCGCTCCAGCCGCTGCACCCGGCAACGCGGGCAGGGCTGCTGGAGCTGGCGAAGGAGCGAGATGCGCTGGCGTTGCGGTGGGGGAAGTAGCGCTGGACCCACTCGGTTGCCGCGAGGTCTCTCTGCAGTCCCCGCCTTCGCGGGGGCGACGCCGAGTGTGAGGTGCGCACAGTCCTGATCCCGCCGGCTTCCGTCTGGCCGAGGGCGTCGAATTAGCGCGGTTCGGGCGGTTTTCCGCACGCCGGCGATGACGTATCGTACGCTCGCCGACCAGGTCTGCGGAGCTTCTCAAGACGTCGCTGGGCAGCTCTTCATTATGCCGCTATTCCGAGCCAGGTTGGAGCGAGCCGACGAAACAGGGAGGCAGTGCCATGACGATGAGGCCGGATCCCACCTTTCACGCATCGCCCAAGCTGGCGATGGAAGCACCAGCGGAGAACTTTGCCTACACGCTGCTGCTCAGTCCGGATTTCTCAAAACCGGATGCTCTCGCGGTCATCGACGTCAAGCCGGGATCGCCGACCTACAGCCAAATCGTCCACACGGTGACGATGCCCAACAAGGGCGATGAGTTTCATCATTTCGGCTGGAACCCCTGCTCCTCCGCCTTGTCGCCGCTCGCCGGACATGCCTTCATCGAGCGGCGCTACCTCATCATCCCCGGGATACGCTCGTCGCGGATCTACATCATCGATACCAAGCCCGATCCGACCAAAGCCAAAATCCACAAGATCATCGAGCCCGAGGAAATCTTCAAGAAGACCGGCTACTCGCGGCCGCATACCATCCATTGCGGGCCGGACGGCGTCTATGTGAGCACGCTGGGCGGCGGCGGCAAGGACGGCACCAACGGGCCTCCAGGCGTCTTCATCATGGATTGCGAGACGTTCGAGGTTCTCGGACGGTGGGAGATCGACCGCGGTCCGCAGACGCTGCACTATGATTTCTGGTGGAACCTGCCGCGCGACTACATGGTGACGAGCGAATGGGCGTTGCCGCCGCAGTTCGAGAACGGGATCGTCGCGGAAGATCTGCTGGCGAACAAATATGGCCATCGTCTCCACTTCTGGGATCTCCGCGCCCGTCGCAACGTGCAGACCATCGACCTCGGCGCCAATCATCAGATGGCGCTGGAGGTGCGGCCCGCGCACGATCCGGTTCGCGAATACGGCTTCGTGGGCGTTGTGGTCGACACCACCAACCTCGAAGCATCGATCTGGACCTGGTGGCGCGAAGGCGGCAAATTCCATGCGGAGAAGACGGCGACGATCCCGCCCGAACCCGCGCCAAAGGAGAAGCTCCCGCCGCTGCTGCAGGGATTTGGCGCCGTGCCGCCGCTGGTCACCGACATCGACCTGTCGATGGATGACCGGTTTCTCTATGTCTCGTGCTGGGGCACGGGTGAAATGCGCCAGTACGATGTGAGTGATCCGCGAAAGCCGAAGCTTGCCGGCTCGGTTCACATCGGCGGCATCGCGCGCCGCACGCCCCATCCGAACGGCAAGGCATTTGCGGCCGGTCCGCAGATGGTCGAGATCAGCCGCGACGGCAAGCGCGTGTACTGGACCAATTCGCTGTATTCCACCTGGGATGACCAATTCTATCCCGATGGAGTTCCGGGCGTGGAAGTCATGGCCAATGTCGGTCGCGACGGCGGCCTCGAGCTCGCCAAGGACTATTTCGTGAGCTTCCCCGACGGATATCGTGCGCACCAGATCAGGCTGGAGGGCGGCGATTGTTCGACGGACTCCTTTTGCTACCCGTCGGCCTAGGCTGGCAGCACGGGAGTTGGCCGCTCGGCTGGCTGTGGCTCGCTCTTGTCGCGAGCGGTCTTTATCACGGCGTCAATCCGGGAATGGGATGGCCGCTGGCGGTGTCGGCCGGGCTCATGGACAAGAGCCCGCGCGCGCTGTTCCGGGCGTTGTGGGCGCTGGCGGCCGGACATCTCCTGGCAACACTTCTCGTGCTGCTGCCATTCGCGTTCCTGCTCGTGCTGGCCGAGTGGCAGCGTTCGATCCAGCTCGGCGCGAGCCTTCTCGTCATCGGCTTCGGCGTCTATCGGCTGATCGCGCGGCGCCATCCGCGCACGCTGGCACGAATTCCGCCCACGCAATTGGCGCTCTGGTCATTCGCCGTTGCCATTGCTCACGGCGCGGCCTTGATGCTCGTGCCGATCTATCTCGGGCTCTGCCGGGCCTTCGAGCTCGATGCCGGCCATGAGGCGGCTGGCGCGCTGATGAAGGCAAGTCTTCTGAAGACAAGTCTCGGGATGGCGGTGCTGGTGTCCCTGGTGCACGTTGTCGCCATGGTCAGTGCCGGCGGATGTCTGGCGTGGCTGGTCTACCGCTATCTGGGATTGAGGTTCGTCGCGCGAAGCTGGTTCAATCTGGATGCAATCTGGGCGACCAGCCTCATTCTGGTTGGCGCCGTAGCGCTCGCCTTCAATCTCGCGAGCTGGCTCTGAGGCCTACTTCGCCAACGCCCACTCGCCGACAAAGCGGAAGCGCGCCCTGGCATCATCCTGCTTGAACAGCGCGATCCGGTCGATCGCCAGCGTATCGAGACCAAGCGCCGCAAATCTCGCGCGCAGCATCTCCAGGATCGGCCCGCGCCGCTCCGCGTCCAGCCGTCCCGTCAACGTCATGTGGAAGCGGAATTCTTCCATCACGTACGGGTAACCCCAGCGGTCGAGATAGTCGCGCTGCCGCTCAGTGAGCTTGTCGGGCTTGCGCCGCGCGCGGTCTTCCGCCGTCATGGGCGCGCGGAAGTCGTCGAATTCGCGGACGCAATCGGCGGCAAGTTGCTGGAGCGCGCCCACCGGCTCGGTCGGAATCACCGCGATGAAGCCGCTGATGGAGTCGACGACCGGGCGGATCGACGGCATCGGCCGCGCCTTGCCGGCAAAGGCCGCGCAGGCTGCGACGAGCTCGGCTTCAGTCCTGCCGGGTGCCAGCGCCATCGGCGCCTTCAGCGTGCCGTGGAAACCGTATTTGCGGGGATCGGCCGTGACGTCGCGCCAATCCGGCGCAACACGCGATGCGTCGGCAGGGAACGGCACCTCGTCACCGGTGTAGACATCGTAGCCGAGCAGCTCGGCGCCGAAGCGGGTGAGGGCGCTGTCGGCGCCGGCGGCAAAGTAGATCGCGTAGCGGGGAAAATCTGTCATTGCCCGAGCATAACCGGTTCAGGCCGCAACAACAGCCTCGCGCGGCGTCGCCGCCGCAGCGAGCAGTCGCGTCGCATCGGTGAGATGCACGAGCTTTCCGCCTGATACCACCGCGATCAGCCGCGGCCGCAGCGGCACGCTGTCGTCGACCAGCAGCATGTCGGCGCGGCGTCCTTCCGCGAGCACGCCGCGATCGGCGAGGCCGGTCGCGCGGGCCGGTCCCGCGGACACCAGGTTCCAGGCCTCGGTCAGCGGCAGCACGCCGTCGGCGGCGAGGCGGAACGCGGCGAGCAGCTGCGCGGGATAGTAATAATCCGACGCCAGTACCGAGCAGAGCCCCTTCGCGATCATGTCGGATGCCCGGGTCCAGCCGGTATGGCTGCCGCCGCGCACGACATTCGGCGCACCATAGACGATGGCATCGCCCTGGCTTGCAGCCGCCCGCGCGGTCTCCTCGTTGATCGGAAACTCCGCGATGTCAGCGCCCAGCTCGCGAAACTCCCGCCGCATCGCCGGCGTCGCATCGTCGTGCGAGAGCATCCGCACCTCGGCCGCGCGAGCAGTTGCGGCGAGCCGCGACACGGAAGCCGGCACTTCACTGGCGCGCGAAAGCACACGCTCGACCAGCCGGTCGAATTCCTCGCCCGAGAGGCCGGTGCGCTCGACCATGCGGTTGCGCTTGCGCGGCTTGGCCATGTCGGCAACGGTGCCGTCCATGTGGTCGTTGAAGGCGAACAGGTCGACGCGGCCCTCGGCGAGCCACTGGTCGATCTCGGTCTCGGCATCGAGATTGTAAGTCTCGTGCCGCAGGTGGAAACGGGTGTCGGCGGCGAATTGCGGGCGCTGCCGCTCGATCGCCTCCATCAGGGCGCGCGCATTGCCGGCGCTGCGCAGGCCCGGCTCCCACGAGCAGGTCGTGGCGTGAAACACGGTGGTGATGCCGTTGCTGATCGCCTGGCGGTCGCTGTCGGCGAGAGCGACGTCGATCGGAAAGTCGACGCCGGCGCGCGGCATCATCTGCCGCTCGAAGGCATCGCCATGCAGATCGACGATGCCGGGCAGCACCAGCAGGTTGCGCGCATCGATCGCCAGCCGCGCACGGCCGCGAGAGGCACTGACCTGCGCAATGTCGGCGCCGGACACGAGAATGGAAGTTTCGACGAGCTCGGAGCCGATCAGGGCCCGGCCGCCCTCAAGGAAGATGTCTGTCACGCGACCGCGCTTCGTTTGCTGGCAGGGGAACGGGTGAGGGAGCTTGCCCGTGCTTCATATGCCGAGAGGAAATCTTCAATCCCGAGCTTGCGGAAATCGGGCAGTGCTTCACGCAATTTGTCGTGATCCCAGTCCCACCAGGCGAGCCGGGCCAGCCGTCCGGCGACGTCTTCCGAGAACCGCCGCCGCACGATGCGCGCCGGATTGCCGGCGACGATGGTGTAGGCCGGCACGTCCTTGGTGACGATGGCGCCGGCCGCGATCACCGCGCCGGTGCCGATGTTGCGGCCCGGCAGCACGATCGCGCCATGGCCGATCCAGACGTCGTGGCCGATATGGACGTGATGCTGGCGCCGCCAGTCGAAGAACTCGGTGTCGTCGCTCTCGCCGGGGAAATAGGCGCTGGAACGATAGGTGAAATGCGCCTGAGTGGCGCGATGCATCGGATGATTGCCGGGATTGATGCGGGTCATCGCCGCGATCGAGCAGAATTTTCCGATGGTGGTGTAGGTGATCTGGGCGTCGTTCACGACATAGGAGTAATCGCCCATCGTGACTTCAGTGAGGATCGTGCGCGCGCCGACTTCGGTATAGGTGCCGAGCCTGGTCTCGTGCAGCTTCGCCGAAGGGTCGATGGTCGGTTGAATTGAGAGCGTTTTGCCGGCCATGCTACATCCGATAGGTCGAGGGCGGGCATACCTCTTCGAGCGGCCTGATGACAGCGTCATGACGGTGCGATGACAGGGGAAGAGGTGTGTAGGATCGCCGCACCGCGATCCGCGTGTCACACAAGTGTCAAGTGCCGGCGTTAGCGGTGGCAGCCAGCTACTCTGGAGCCCTCTATGCTGGTGGTTGAAGGTCTGACGTGCCGCTTTGGCGCAAAAGCCGCGGTGGACGACGCTTCGTTTCAAATCTCCCCCGGCGGCTTCGTCGGTGTGATCGGGCGCTCCGGCGCCGGCAAATCGACCATGCTGCGCATGATCAATCGCCTGGCGACGCCGACGCAGGGCCGCATCCTGTTCGACGGCCTCGACGTCACGGCGTTGCGCGGCAAGGAATTGCGGCAGTGGCGGGCGCGCTCGGCGATGATTTTCCAGCAGTTCAACCTGGTCGGCCGGCTCGATGTGCTGACCAACGTGCTGATGGGGCGTCTTGCCACGATGCCGGCCTGGCGCTCGCTGACGCAGACCTGGCCCGAGCACGACAAGGCGCTGGCGATGTCGGCGCTCGAACAGTTCGACATCGCCTCGCTCGCCGCCCAGCGTGCCGACCAGCTCTCCGGCGGCCAGCAGCAGCGTGTCGCGATCGCCCGCGCGCTGGTGCAGCAGCCCGACATCATCCTCGCCGACGAGCCGATCGCCTCGCTCGACCCGCGCAACACCAAGATCGTGATGGATGCGCTGCTGCGCATCAACAAGCATTTCGGCATCACCGTGCTCTGCAACCTGCATTCGCTCGATCTGGCGCGCACCTATTGCGATCGCCTGATCGGCATGGCGCAGGGCCGCGTGGTGTTCGATGGCGTGCCGTCCGAGCTCACCGACCGCGTCGCGCGTGAGCTCTACGATCTCGAAGCCGCCGACGTCATGGGCGGTGCATCTGCACCGGCGCCCGAGGGCGTGCCGGCGCTCGGAACGGCCGCGGCGGCCTGAGCGGCACAGCGCTGTCACGTCCTGCTGATAATTTCGCGTCAACCGACCCCAACCGATGAAGAGGGTATCATGATCACTCGCAGACTCATTCTTGCCAGCGCCGCCGCGCTCGCGTTCACGACCTCGGCTTCCGCCGACGACTGGAAAGCCAAATATCCCGAACTAACCTTCGCGGTCGTTCCGGCCGAGAACGCCTCCGGCGTCACCGAGCGCTGGGCGCCGTTCGTGAGCTATCTCTCCAAGGAACTGGGCGTGAAGGTCACGCTGCGTATCGCCAACGACTATGCCGCGGTCATCGAAGGCCAGCGCGCCGGCAACATCCAGATCGCCAGCTACGGCTCGGCGTCGTTCGCGCGCGCCCGCCTGACCGGCGTCAAGACCGACGCGTTCGCCAACGACATCAACGCCGACGGCTCGACCGGCTACTATTCGGTGTTCTTCGTCAAGGCGAGCAGCGCCTACAAGAAGGTCGATGACCTCAAGGGCAAGAACCTCGGCCTGGTCGACCCGAACTCGACCTCCGGCAACAATGTGCCGCGCTTCGAGCTCGACAAGATGGGCATCCCGGATGCCGACACCTATTTCAGCAAGGTCGTCTTCACCGGCAGCCACGAGAACGCGATCCTGGCGCTGTCGCAGGGCACCGTCGACGTCGCCGCCAACCAGTGGACCAGCGACGACGATTCCACGCTGGCGCAGATGTTGACCAAGAACATGCTGAAGAATGCCGACGGCTCGGCGATGAAGAAGGACGACTTCCGCATCATCCACAAGTCGGCGCCGATCATCAACGGCCCCTACGCCTACAATTCCGACCTGCCGGAAGATGCCAAGGCGGCGATCGCCAAGGCGTTCTTCGACGCGCCGGCCAAGGACAAGGCCGCGTTCGACCGCCTCTCTGACGGCCAGAAGAAGGGTTTTCATCCCGCCACGACCAAGGACTGGGATGGCACGATCGAGCTGATCAAGTTCGTCGATGCACTGCGTAAGAAGAAGGCGTCCTGAGTTTCAGGACGATAGCACTGGGGCCGGGTCGATGGACCCGGCTCTTTCTCTTTGATCGACCACCTTTCCTGGCCAGATGACCGTCGCGGTTTCGATCCTCCCCGAGCAGCAACTGGCTGCGTTGAACGCCGCCTATGACCGGGCGGTCGCGCGCAAGCGACTCCGCCTCCTGTTGGGAGTTGTGATCTTCGCCGCCGCGCTGGTTCTCGCCGCGATCGGCGCTGAAGTGAATTTGCGCACGCTTTTCACCTATTTCGGTAACTTCATCAGCTATTTCGACCGCATCCTCACACTCGACAGCGGCCAGCGGGTCTGGACCGATGCCGGCGAGTGGCTGTGGGGCTGGCGTAAATGGCTGAAGATGCTGGGCGAGACGCTGCTGATCTCCTATGTCGGCACGCTGATCGGCGCGATCTTCGCCTTCGCCTTGAATTTCTTCGCGGCCGAGAACACATCGCCGTCGCGCTGGCTGCGCTTCGTGGTGCGCCGCCTGCTCGAATTCGCCCGCACCGTGCCGGGCATCGTCTTCGCGCTGATCTTCGTGATCGCGTTCGGCCTCGGGCCGATGGCCGGCGTGCTCGCGATCGCGATTCACTCCACCGGCGCGCTCGGCAAACTGTTCTCCGAGATCGTCGAGAACGCCGACATGAAGCCGGTCGAAGGCATCCGCTCGACCGGCGCGAGCTGGCTCTCCTGCATGCGCTTCGCCGTGGTGCCGCAGGTTACCGCGGGCTATGCCAGCTATGCGCTGCTGCGCTTCGAGATCAATGTCCGCGAGGCCTCGGTCATGGGCTTCGTCGGTGCCGGCGGCATCGGCCAGGAGCTCGTCGTCGCCATCCGCAAGTTCTATTACTCCGACGTCAGTGCCATCCTGCTCACCATCATCATCACGGTCTTCATCATCGACATCACCACGGGCTGGCTGCGCGGCCGTCTGTTCGGCAAGGAGGCACGGACGTGACGAGGCCGCAGGAGGTCGACACGCGAGAGCTTCGCGCGCGCTATCCCGATGTGTTCGACCGCCCCGCCTCGGCGCGGCTCGCGATGCCCGCGATGATCGTCGCGGCCTTCGCGATCCTGGTTTACGGCCTCGTCGATCTCGACTTCTCGCCGTCGCGATTCTTCGCAGGGCTGAGCCAGCTCGGCTGGATCAGCCTGATGATGATCCCGCCCGATCCCGGCTCTTCGCTCCCGGTCTATCTGAAGGCGCTAGGTGAGACGCTGTCGATTGCGCTGCTCGGCACGACGCTTGCGGCCGTGTTCGCGCTTCCGGTCAGCTTGCTCGCCGCTCGCAACGTCATACCCTCGCAGATCCTGCGCTTTCCTATCAGGCGTTTCCTCGATTCGATCCGCGGCGTCGACACGCTGATCTGGGCTCTGGTGTGGATCAATGTGGTCGGGCTCGGTCCTTTCGCCGGCGTGCTCGCCATCGCCGTGTCGGATTTCGGCGCGTTCGGAAAACTGTTCTCGGAGGCGATCGAGGGCGCCGACCAGAAGCAGGTCGAAGGCGTCCGCGCCTCCGGCGGCAGCGCCTTGCACGAGATCCGCTTCGGCCTGCTGCCGCAGGTGCTGCCCGTGATCGCCGGCCAAGTGCTCTATTTCATCGAATCCAACACGCGCTCGGCCACCATCATCGGCATCGTCGGCGCCGGCGGCATCGGCCTCCAGCTCGCCGAGCAGATCCGCGTGCTGGAATGGCAGAGGGTGTCGTTCCTGATCCTGATGATTCTGGTCGCAGTGGCCGCGATCGATTTCATCTCGAGCAAGCTGCGGTTTGCGATTATTGGGAGACGGGCGGTCGCCTGATCACAACTGCCGTAGGGTGGGCAAAGCGCAAGCGTGCCCACCACCTCCGACTAGATGTCGAGAAAGATCGTGGGCACGGCGCAAGTGCGCCTTTGCCCACCTACGGCCCCTGTGTCGTGGAGAGAGCCGCCTACGACTCCACCAGAAACTCCACCCGCTCCGCTGCAAAGCGCGAGTGCTTGGTCACCAGTGGCTTGCCGGCGAGATCGTGGTCGGTCGCGTCGACCACGAGGATCGGCCGTCCCAGGGGCAGATCGAGCCGCGCAGCATCGGTCGCGTCCACGATGCCGGCGGTGATCCGGGTCGCGCCGCGGCTGTAGTCGCGGACGCCGTAATGCTCGAGCAGTTTCGTCATCGAGCGCGTCGCGGCGAACACGTTGCCCGCGCCCGGGAACAATTCCGCTGACAGCCAGGTGGTGGAGACGCAGATCGGCGTGCGGTCGGCGAGGCGGATCGCCTCGATCCGCACCAGCGGCGCGCCGGCCTTCAATCCCAGTTCGCGCGCCAGTTCGCGGGTCGCGACGTCCTCGGACGCCTCGATCAGCCGGCCATGCGGTTCGCGGCCGTCGGCACCGACGATCTCGGAGAAGCGGGTGCGCGAGCGCAAGGGATAAGCAAGGCGCTGCGCCTCGACATAGGTTCCGCTGCCGCGTTCGGCGCGCACGATGCCGCGCTCGGCAAGCGCGGCCAGCGCACGCCGCACGGTGTGGCGGTTCACGCGATAGGTTTCGGCGATCTCCATCTCGCCCGGCAGCTTGTCGCCGGCCGCAAAGCGGCCGTCGGCGATGCCGCGTTCGATGCCGTCGGCAACGAGGCGCCACAGCGCGACGCCCGAAGAGGCTGTGTCCTGCATGCTCATGTCGCCGAGAAGCCTACTTCAGAAATCACACGTTTGTCACGAAACAGTCATGGCGCTTCCGTATCAAGTTGTCTATTATCATAGACAACTTGGATTCGGCAAGTTCTGCAGAAAGTTTCGGTGGATTTGGTGACCCAGCACAACAACCAGCAAGTCCAGCGCAAGGCCGCGATGGCCGTGCTGGCGCACGCGGAGGCGGGCGAGATCGCCGCTCGCCTCCGCGCTCTCGCCCTGCCGGCTCATCAGGAGCTGCGCGCGCCGGAAAACGGTCTCGTCATGCTGCGCGGCCGGGTCGGCGGCGACGGCGCGCCATTCAATCTCGGTGAAGCCACGGTGTCGCGCGCGGCGGTCCGGCTTGCGAGCGGCGAAGTCGGCTTCGGCTATACGCTGGGACGCGACGGCGAGAAGGCGCGGCTGATCGCGCTGTGCGACGCGCTGGCGCAGTCCAGTGATTTCGGTGAGGCGGTGGAGCGTGACGTTATCGCGCCGTTGCGCGAGCAGCTTATGATCCAGCGCAAGCAGGCGGCCGCCGAGACCGCCGCGACGAAGGTTGATTTCTACACCATGGTGCGCGGTGAGGGGTGAGGCCATGACCACGATTGCGGAGCTGCCGCCGGGTTTCGTCGACAAGGTCTTGTCGGCGCAATCGACCTTTCGTTCCGTCATGGACGCGATGGCGCGGCCGGGCTCGGTCCAGCGCATCGTGCCGATGGCGGGAGTGCCCGGGCCGACGATGCGCGGCACTGCCGCGATCGCGCTGACGCTGTTCGACCACGACACGCCGCTCTGGCTCGATGCGCGGATGGCGGAGAGGTCGGACGTGGTGAAATGGCTCAAGTTCCACACCGGCGCGCCGGTGGTGCAGGATTCCTCGATCGCCGCGTTCGCGCTGATCAGCGACGGCGCGGCGCTGCCGGCGCTCGAGCGCTTCGCGCTGGGCACGAACGAGTATCCGGATCGTTCGACCACGGTGATCCTTCAGGTCGAGAGCCTGGACTCGGGCCGCAGTTTCGAACTGCGTGGCCCCGGCATCGACGGTGTCGCGACGCTTCAGGCCTCGATCAAGCCTTTCGATCTGTTCGAGCGCCTGCGCATGAACGAGGCGCTGTTTCCGCGCGGCATCGATTTGGTGCTGGTCGCCGATGACGCCGTGGTTGCGATCCCGCGCACCACGCGTGTCGTGAACAAGGGAAGCTAGTCGCATGTATGTCGCAGTCAAAGGCGGCGAGCGCGCCATCGAGAACGCCCATCGCCTGCTCGCCAATGCGCGGCGTGGCGACCAGAGCGTTTCCGAAGTCACGCTGGACCAGATCTCGGAGCAGCTTGGCCTCGCCGTGGACCGCGTCATGAGCGAAGGGTCGCTCCATGACCGCGAGCTCGCGGCGCTCGCCATCAAGCAGGCGCGCGGGGACCTGATCGAGGCGATCTTCCTGGTCCGCGCCTTCCGCGCCACCCTGCCGCGCTTCGGCACCAGCGAGCCGGTCGACACCGGCGCCATGCGCGTGCAGCGACGGGTGTCGGCGACGTTCAAGGACATTCCCGGCGGCCAGATTCTCGGGCCGACCTTCGACTACACGCACCGCCTGCTCGATCCCTCGCTTGGCCAGGGCTTTGTGCCTGAAGCGCCAGCGACGGCCGAAGCCTCGACGGCGCCCACGCCGCGTGTGACCGATATTCTGGGCCGCGACGGGCTGATCGAATCCTCGCCGCGGGCCGAAGACGGCGCCAGCGTCGGCGATCTCACGCGCGAACCGCTGAACTTCCCGGCCGATCGCGACCTGCGCCTGCAAAACCTCGCGCGCGGCGACGAAGGCTTTCTGCTGGCGATGGGTTATTCCACCCAGCGCGGCTACGGCCGCAACCATCCCTTCGTCGGCGAGATCCGCTTCGGCGAGGTCGAGGTCGAATTTTTCGCGGAAGACGTCGGCTTCGCCGTGCCACTCGGCTCCATCGAGCTCACCGAGTGCCAGATGGTCAACCAATTCAAGGGTTCGGCGACGGAAGCGCCGTGCTTCACCCGCGGCTATGGTCTCGCCTTCGGCCAGAGCGAGCGCAAGACCATGTCGATGGCGCTGGTCGACCGCGCGCTGCGTGCCCGCGAGCTCGGCGAAGAAGCCGTGGCCCCGGCGCAAGATGAAGAATTCGTGATGTCGCATTCGGACAACGTCCAGGCGACCGGCTTCGTCGAGCATCTGAAGCTGCCGCACTATGTCGACTTCCAGTCCGAGCTTGGCCTGCTCCGCAAGCTGCGCAAGGAGTTTGCCGAGGCCAACGCGCCCGATGCCATGAAGGAGGCCGCGGAATGAACGCGCCCGCCTACAATTTCGCCTATCTCGACGAGCAGACCAAGCGGATGATCCGCCGCGCGATCCTCAAGGCGATCGCGATCCCCGGTTATCAGGTGCCGTTCGCCAGCCGCGAAATGCCGATGCCCTATGGCTGGGGCACCGGCGGCGTGCAGGTCACGGCCGCGATCCTCGGTCCCCAGGATGTGCTGAAGGTGATCGACCAGGGCTCCGACGACACCACGAACGCGATCTCGATCCGCAAGTTCTTCGCCAAGACCGCCGGCGTCGCCACGACCACGGCAACAGAAGATGCGACCGTGATCCAGACCCGTCACCGCATCCCGGAGACGTCGCTGCACGCGAACCAGGTGCTGGTCTATCAGGTGCCGATCCCGGAGCCGCTGCGTTTCCTCGAGCCGCGCGAGACCGAGACGCGGCGCATGCATGCGCTCGCCGAATACGGCCTGATGCACGTAAAACTCTACGAGGACATCGCCCGCTTCGGCCACATCGCCACCGCCTACGCCTATCCGGTGAAGGTGAACGCGCGCTACGTGATGGACCCGTCGCCGACGCCGAAATTCGACAATCCCAAGATGGACAATTGCCCGGCGCTGCAATTGTTCGGCGCCGGTCGCGAGAAGCGCATCTATGCGATCCCGCCCTATACGCAGGTGATGTCGCTCGATTTCGAGGACCATCCGTTCGAGCCGTACCGCTTCAATGCGCCCTGCGCGCTGTGCGGCGCGGAGAATTCGTACCTCGACGAGATCGTGACCGACGACAAGGGCGGGCGCATGTTCGTGTGCTCGGACACCGACTATTGCGAGGGCCGCCAGGCCGCCGGCCATCACGGCAGCCTCAGCGCCGCGCCGTACAAGGAGAAGGCGCAGGAGGGATCAAATGGCTGAGGAGATGCTGGAGAACGATCAGCCGCTGCTGGTCGCGGAGTCGCTCAGCAAGTCCTATGGCCGCATCGCCGCGTGCCGCGACGTCTCCTTCTCGCTTTACCCCGGCGAGGTGCTGGCGATCGTCGGCGAGTCCGGCTCGGGCAAGTCGACGCTGCTGCAAATGCTGTCGGGCCAGCTCGCGCCGAGCGCCGGTCAGGTGTCATACCGGATGCGCGACGGCGTCACCCGCGATCTCACGACGCTGGGCGAAGCCGAGCGGCGCTTCCTGTTCCGCACCGACTGGGGCTATGTGCACCAGGACCCCGCGCAGGGCCTGCGCATGGCGGTCTCGGCCGGTGCCAATGTCGGCGAACGGCTGATGGCGGTGGGCTGGAATCACTACGGCCGCATCCGCGATACCGCGTCGGACTGGCTGACCCGTGTCGAGATCGACATCGCGCGCATCGACGATGCACCGCGGACCTACTCCGGCGGCATGCGCCAGCGTCTCCAGATCGCGCGCAACCTCGTCACCGAGCCGCGGCTGGTGTTCATGGACGAGCCGACCGGCGGTCTGGACGTGTCTGTCCAGGCTCGCCTGCTCGACCTCGTTCGCAGCCTCGTCGCCGAGCTGCACCTCGCCGTCATCATCGTCACTCACGATCTCGCGGTGGCGCGGCTGCTGTCGCATCGCGTGATGGTGATGAAGGGCGGCCGTGTCATCGAGACCGGTCTCACCGACCAGGTGCTCGATGATCCCCGCGAACCCTATACCCAGCTCCTCGTCTCCTCGATTCTGCCGCCATGAGTTTTCCAAGATGAGTTTTCCGATGACCGCCATGATCGACATCGCCGCCGCGAAAAAGACCTTTACGATGCACCTGCAGGGCGGCATCGAGCTGCCTGTCGTCAGCGGCGTGACCTTCCACGTCGATCCGGGTGAATGCGTCGTGCTCTCCGGCCCGTCCGGAGCCGGCAAGTCGTCGATCCTGAAGATGATTTTTGGCAACTACCGCTGCGACTCCGGCCGTATCGGCATCCGCCACCGCGGCGCGCTTGTCGATCTCGCCACCGCCGAGCCGCGGCAGGTTCTCAACATCCGCCGCTCCACGATCGGCTATGTCAGCCAGTTCTTGCGGGCCGTGCCGCGGGTTGCGACCATCGACGTCGTCGCAGAACCGCTGATCGTCAACGGCCTGACACGCGCCGAGGCGCAGCAGCGCGCCGGCGAACTGCTGCACCGTCTCAACATTCCCGAGCGTCTGTGGCAGCTTCCGCCCGCGACTTTCTCCGGCGGCGAGCAGCAGCGCGTCAACATCGCGCGCGGCTTCATCTCGGAGCTGCCGATCCTGCTGCTGGACGAGCCGACCGCTTCGCTCGATGCCGCCAACCGCGCCGTCGTGGTCGATCTGGTCGCCGAGAAGAAGCGCCAGGGCGTCGCCATGGTCGCCATTGTCCATGACGACGAAATCCGCCATCTGATTGCCGACCGTATTGTTGACGTCACCAGCTTTGCCGCCGCCGCCTGAAGGAAATGGAAATGAACGCCAAGCCGAAGGAAACATTGATCGCCAACGCCAGGATCGTGCTGGTTGACCGGGTGATCGAGCAGGGCTGGCTCGCTCTTGCCGACGGACGCATTGCCGAGATCGGCGAGGGCAGGGCGCCTGCGGGTGCGGAGGATGCCGGCGGCGACCTCATCATGCCCGGCCTGATCGAGCTGCACACCGACCACCTCGAGGCGCACTACGTGCCGCGCCCAAAAGTGTTCTGGAATCCAGTCGCAGCCGTCATCTCCTATGATGGCCAGCTTGCGACCTCGGGCATCACCACAGTGTTCGACTCGCTGCGGGTCTGGCGCGAGGACGGCGCCGAGGAAGTCGATGGCCGCGCCGGCGTGCTCGCCGCCGCCATCACGACCGCGCGCGACGCCAGCCTGCTGCGCGCCGACCACTTCTTGCATCTGCGCTGCGAAATCCCGATGCCGAGCGTGGTGGAGGAGGCCAAGGAGCTGATCGACCGTCCCGACGTCAAGCTGATGTCGCTGATGGACCACACGCCCGGCCAGCGCCAGTTCCGCGACGAGGTCAAGCTGCGCGACTATTACCGCGGCAAGGGCGGCGGCAAGACCGATGCCGAGCTCGACGAGCTGTTCGCGAAGCGCTTCGAATATCAGAAAGCCTATGCCGCGACCAACATGCGCGAGATCGTGGCGCTGGCGCACAAATACAACATTCCGCTCGCAAGCCATGACGACACCACCGAGGAGAACGTCGCGGATGCCGTGCGCGATCGCGTGTCGGTGGCGGAATTCCCGACCACGCTGGAGGCCGCGCGCGGCCTGCATCAGGCCGGCATCGACATCCTGATGGGTGCGCCGAACGTCGTGCGCGGCGGCTCGCACTCCGGCAACATCGCCGCGGTCGATCTCGCCCGCGAGGGCCTGCTCGACATCTTGTCGTCGGACTACATCCCGTCCAGCCTCCTGATGGCCGCGCTGCAATTGCCGGAGCATGTGCCCGCGATCAGCCTTCCGGCGGCGGTTCGCACCGTGACCAAGGCGCCGGCCGAAGCGGTTGGCCTGTCGGATCGTGGCGAGGTCGCGATCGGCAAACGCGCCGACCTGATCCGCGTGCATGTCGCAGGCGACGTTCCCGTGGTCCGCAGCGTCTGGCGCGAAGGAAACCGCGTCGCATGAGCGAGACCGCGACCATGGCACACGATGAGGCCAGCGGGATCGGACCCGGGCGGCTCGTGCTCGTGGTCGGTCCCAGCGGCGCCGGCAAGGACACGCTGTTGCGGCTCGCACAGGCGGCCTGCGTCGACGATCGCGACGTCGTCTTTCCGCGCCGCGTCGTGACGCGCGAATCCTCCGAAGCCGAAGACAACATGGCGATGAGCCAGGACGAATTCCGCCGCGCGCGCGAGCACGGCGATTTCGCCGTGCACTGGGAAGCGCATGGTCATTCCTACGCTCTTCCGCTCGAGATCAACGGTGACATCCTCGCCGGCCGGGCCGTCGTCGCCAATGTCTCGCGCACGGTGATCGGCGCGCTACGCCAGGCCTATGCCAATGTCGTGGTGGTCGCGATCACGGCGCCGCCGGACGTGCTGGCGCAGCGGCTTGCTGCCCGGGCCCGGCACAGCGACGGCAACATCGCGGATCGCCTCGCGCGCAGCGTCGACGACGCATCGGCCAATGCCGATGTCACCATCCTCAACGCGGGCAGCGCGGACTATCACAGCCGCCAGCTCGTGCGCGTGATCAGGAACGAAGGCTGGCACGAATAGCCGGCGCAACAAGGAGAACGGAATGTCGGTGATTGAAACGGTCGAACAGCTGGAGGCCATCTACGGCGCCGTTGGTGATGCCTCGACCGTGAAAGTCGCCGACCACGTTACCCCGCTCTACCGCATCTTCATCGAGAAGGCGCCGTTTGCCGCGCTCGCCACCATCGGGCCGGAGGGGATCGACTGCTCGCCGCGGGGCGATCTCCCCGGCTTCGTCCGCATCCATGATCCGAAGACGCTGATGCTGCCGGATCGCCGCGGCAACAACCGGGTCGATTCCCTGCGCAACATCGTGCGCGATCCCAGGGTGTCGCTGATGTTCCTGATCCCCGGTTCCGGCAACGCGGTGCGGGCCAACGGCCGCGCTCATCTCTCCGTCGATCCCGAACTGCTCGCCTCGTTCAAGGTCGAGGGCAAGGCGCCGCGCAGCGTCATGGTGATGAATGTGGATGAAATCTACTTCCAGTGCGCCCGCGCCATCGTCCGCTCCGACCTCTGGAATCCCGACAAGCGGATTGATCCGAAGACGCTGCCGACGCCCGGCCAGATCCTCGCCGAGATGAGCGAGAACAAGGTCGGCGGCGCCGAGTATGACCGGATCTGGCCGGAACGGGCTGCGGCGACGATGTGGTGATGTTTTCTCACCCTCTCCCGTTGTCGGAGGGGGTGGCATAGGCGGCCTCCGGCCGCCGTTCATAAGAACGCCGATGCTTTGCATCGGCTATAGCGAAGCGGCGAGACGGGTGAGGGGCTTCTCTCCGCGAACTTATCTCTCTCAATCGGCATGCGCGGAGAGATACCCCTCATCCGGCGCTTCGCGCCACCTTCTCCCACAAGGTGAGAAGGAAAGCCGGCGCCATCTTCACCCCTAATTAAACGCCATCCCGCCGCTCAGCGCGATCGTCTGCCCGGTCATGTAGGCATTGTCGACCAGCAGCATCACGGCTTTCGCCACCTCATCCGCAGTGCCGAAGCGGCCGAGCGGGATGCGGCTGACGAGCCCGGGCTGTCCGCTCATCATGTCGGTCTCGATCAGTGACGGCGCTACCGCGTTGACGGTAATGCCTTCCTTCACCAGCCGCGCCGCATAACCGCGCGTGAGACCCTCCATGCCGGCCTTGGATGCATTGTAGTGCGGACCGATCGAGCCGGCCCCGCGCGCCGCGCCCGAGGAGATGTTGACGATACGGCCCCATTTCCGTGCGCGCATCTCCGGCAGCACGGCCTGCGTGCACAGGAAGGCGGATTTCAGGTTGACCAGGATGGTGCGGTCGAAATCGTCCTCGGTGAGATCGTCGACGCCGCGCGTGATGGCGATGCCGGCATTGTTGACGAGAATGTCGATCGGCCCGAGCCCGGCCGTGACGCGCTCGGCCATTGTAGCCACGGCGTCGCGCTGCGAAACGTCGGCGGCAACGACAATGGCGCGACCGCCTTGCTTGCCGATCTCGCCTGCCAGCTGCTCGGCCTGCCCGATCTGCTCCCGGCAGTTGATCGCCACCGCCGCGCCTGATGCGGCCAGGGCGCGACAGACGGCTGCGCCAATCCCGCGCGAGCCGCCGGTGACGAGCGCGGTGCGCTCCTTCAGATCATCCGCCATATCCGGATCTCCCTAATTGTCTGTTTTGACGTTGCGCGAGCGTACCATGCCCGCCGCCCGCGCCTGTTGAACTCATCGCGAGATGAATCCGTCTGTTGGTGCTTGCGCCGGGAGAAGCGCGCCAGCGCGCTCGTGTCAAATATGGATAGCCATTTCATTGACCGAACGCGCCAATCTCTCGATATTCGCAGCATCGAAACTGCTCCTCGAGCTTGATGCCGCACTATGAAAACCGATCACCAGCGTAACCCCAGCGACATGCACGCGTGCATAACGCGGCGCTGTTTTTCGGCGGCAACCGGCGCCTGTTGTTGTTGCTGATCGCCTCCTAGCAACCTCCCGCAGCACGAATCCCACGACAGGAACGCCGAGATTCCGGCGAACGAGCAGTCATGTCCCAAATCCAATCCAACGCCTACATCATCGAAATCCAGGACCGCGCCGCCGGCATCATCACAAGAGATGAGCGCGGCTTCCGCTTCTTCTCCTCCGAGCGCCTGTTCGACAGCCTCGAAGGCCGCCAGTTCCGCTCGGCGCGCGAGGCCGAACGCGCAGCCCGTGCGGTGCTTTCGGAGCGGAGCCGCCGCGCCAATTCCTCACTCTTCGCCAACTGAACCTGACGCAAAGGACCGCAACATGATTGCACGACGACATATCCTGACCGCAGCGCTTCTCCTTGCAACCGCCCTGGCCGCACCAGCACGCGCCGAGGACAAGCCGGCGGAAATCCGCATCGGTACCCAGAAGGGCGGCTTCTTCCCGGCCGTGCGCCAGCGTCAAACGCTCGAAAATGCCTTCAGGCCGCTGGGCATCGAGGTCAAATGGATCGACTTCCAGTTCGGTCCGCCGCTTCTTGAGGCCATCAACGTCGGCAGCGTCGATTTCGGTTTCGTCGGCGACACGCCGCCGATCTTCGCGCAAGCCGGCGGCGCAAAGATCAAGTATGTCGCGGCGGTGAAGTCCGAGGGCGATAACCAGGCGATCATCGTGCCGAAGGACTCAGCCATCAAGACGCTGGCCGATCTCAAAGGCAAGCGCGTCGCCTTCGGCAAGGGATCGAGCGCGCACAATCTCCTGGTCGCTTCGCTCGAAAAGGCCGGCCTGTCCTGGTCCGACATCACGCCCGCGCCGCTCGCGCCGGCCGATGCGACGGCGGCCTTCGTGAAGGGCTCGGTCGACGCCTGGTCGATCTGGGATCCTTATCTCGCGCTCGCCGAATTGAAGGAGAACGCCCGCGTTCTCGTCTTCGACAAGGACGTGCACAAGCCGAACGCCTACTACATCGCCAACACCGACTTCGTCGAGAAATATCCGTCGCTGGTCGCGAAGCTCAACACGACCTTCGCCTCCGAAGGCAAGTGGGCGGAGCAGCATCACGAGGAGGTCGCAAAGGCGCAGGCCGAGGCGACCGGCGTCGACATCGAAGCTGTCAGGCGCTTCGTCAATCGCTCCGTCTACAGCGTGGTGCCGCTCGACGCCGAGGTGATCAGGACGCAGCAGGCCGTGGCCGACCGTTTTGCAAAGCTCGGCCTGATCCCGAAGCCGGTCAATGTCTCCGATATCGTCTGGAAGTGGACGCCGGGGTCCTGAGCGGGCTCAGCCCCTCAACGCCGCGAGCAATTCATCCGGGCGCTCGGCCATGATCATGTGGCCAGCGCCCGGCACCACGACGGTCTTCGCATGCGGGATCGCCGCGGCGAGCGCCTTGCCCGCCTTCGCCGGCGTCATCATGTCGCGTTCGCCGAGGATGAGCGTCGTCGGCACTTTCACGCTCGCAGCAGCAGTCAGCGCATTCGCATAAGAATTGCAGGCCGACAGATCCCTGAACAGCACGCCGGGCTCGCAAGACTTCAGCACCGCCTGCGCGCCGCCATGCATCCATAGGCCCGGCGCAAGGCTGCCGCCGAGCTCGGCGTTGAAGCCCAGGCCCCAGATCGACACCATGTCGTTGGCATCCTGCGAGTTGGCTTCGGCGGCTTTCAGCAGATCCGGGCCGACTGTCATGGTTGCGGCGGTGCCGATCAGGCTCAGCGCGGACACCTTGTCGGGATGACGCGCCGCCGTCTCCAGCGAGATCAGCGATCCCATCGAATGGCCGATCAGGTGCGCTTTCGCCACGCCGGCCGCGGCGAGCAATGCCGCCGTCCAGTCCGCCATCTCGGCGATGGTTGACAGCGAAGGTCCGGCCGAGCGGCCGTGGCCGGGCAGGTCGGGCGCCAGCACGCCAAAACCGTGATGCGCGAACCAGCGCGTATGCAGCGCCCAGCTCGAGTGATCGAAGCCGGCGCCGTGGATGAAGGCGACGGCGGGCAGGGACTTGTCGAACTCGCGGCCGCCGTTTGCGGCAAACACCTCGGCGCCGTTGACAGTGAGCTTCATGGTGTCAGACCTTTTGCGAGATGCGCAGCGCCTGCGCAAGATCGTCGATGATGTCGCTTGCCGTCTCGATGCCGACCGACAGCCGCACCAGCTCCTCGCCAATGCCGGCGGCCTTGAGCTGTTCGGCATCCATCTGCTGGTGCGTGGTCGAGGCCGGGTGGATCACCAGTGTCTTTGCGTCGCCGACATTGGCGAGATGGCTGATCATGCGCAGCGATTCGATGAATTTTCGGCCGGCGGGTCGCCCGCCCTTGATGCCGAAGGAGACGATCGAGCCGGCGCCGCGCGGCAGCAGCGTTTTTGCGAGCTGATAGTCGGTGTGATCCTCCAGCGAGGGATGCAGGACCCAATCGACCGCCTTGTTCGATTTCAGCGCCTCCAGCACCAGATGCGTGTTCTGCATATGCCGGTCCATGCGCACGCCGAGCGTCTCGACGCCCTGCAAGAGCTGGAACGCGTTGGTCGGGGACAGGCAGGCGCCGAAATCGCGCAGGCCCTCGGTGCGCGCGCGCATGATGAAGGCGCTCGTGCCGAACTGTTCGTCGAAGACGATGCCGTGATAACCGCCATAGGGCTCGGTCAGCACGCCGAACTTGCCGGAGCCGCGCCAGTCGAACCGGCCGCCGTCGACGATGGCGCCGCCGATCGCGATGCCGTGGCCGCCGATCCATTTGGTCGCCGAATGCATGACGATGTCGGCACCAAGCTCGATGGGGCGGCTGAGATAGGGCGTGGCAAAGGTGTTGTCGATCAGCAGCGGAATCTTTGCCTCATGCGCGATTCCTGCGACCTTCGGGATATCGAGCACCTCGAGCCCGGGATTACCGATGGTCTCGCCGATCACGAGCCTGGTGTTCGGCTTGATCGCTGCGCGGAACGCGTCGAGGTCGCGCGGCTTGACGAAGGTCGTGGTGATGCCGAAGCGCGGCAGCGTGTGCGCCAGCAAATTGATGGTGCCGCCATAGAGCGAGCTCGACGCCACGATATGGTCGCCGGCATTCAAGAGCGTCGCGATGGCCAGATGCAGCGCGGCCATGCCGCTCGCGGTGCAGATCGCGCCGACGCCGCCTTCGAGCGCCGCGAGCCGCTCTTCCAGCACACCTGTGGTCGGATTGGAGATGCGCGTATAGATGTGGCCGGCGCGCTCCAGATTGAACAGCGCGGCGGCGTGGTCGGAATCCTGGAACACGTAGGACGTGGTCTGGTAGATCGGCACCGCGCGGGCGCCGGTCGCGGGATCCGGATGCTGGCCCGCATGCAGGCTCAGGGTCTCGAAGGCAGGCGGTTTCGGCGCGGGCATGCGTGGCCTCGTTGGTCGATCGGCGGAGGCGGCTCTTGTGCCACAAAATGATGCGGCACGTCAGCCCATTGACTATTCACAAGAGGTCGTCATGCCCGGGGCAAGCCCGGCCATGACGCTGTGATGGCCTTAGTGCGCCCCAGCTCGCATGCGATTGACTTACCGCACGCCGGGGGAGGCGGAGCTAGCCCCGGATCGCCTGCTCGATGATCCGCGCCTCCCGCAGCAAAATCTCCGCCACCTCGTGCTCGCGGCGCGGGCCGAGCCTCGTCCGAACGGCGGAGACGGTGATCGCCGCGGCAGGCTGTCCGTCCGGGGTCTTGATCCAGGTGGAGATCGATTTCGTACCCTGCACGAGGCCGATCTCCCTCATGCCGTACCCCAGCCGTCTCGCGGCAGTGACCTGACCGAGCACCGACGCGACGTCGGTCCGGTAGGTCTCGAATCGCTTCTCGTTGGCCGCGACGATTTTTCGCGCGTCCTGCGCCGGCATCGCGGCGAGGATGGCGACGCCTGCGCTGGAGACGCCGAGCGGCCGGCGCGCGCCGACCTCGATCGACAGCACCTGGATCGGATAGATTCCGATCCTGCGATCGACGCACAGCGTGTCGTTGCCGGTTCGCACCGTCAGGAACAGCGTGTCGCCGATCTCGGTGGAGGCACGCCGCAGCGACGGATTTGCTGCGACCAGCAGCCGCGACGGCCGCGGGCGCGCAAGTGCGAGCTCCGGCACCTGGTTGCCGATCGCGTAACGGCCGGTTCGCTCGTAACGTTCGACGATGCCTTCCTCGATCAGCACGTGGACGATGCGATGCACGGTCGGGCGGGTGAGACCGGTCGCGCGCACGACCTCGGCCAGCGGCACGCCGTCTTCGCGCCCTGCGGCAAGAATACGCAGCACCGCGAGCGCGCGCCGGATCGCCTGCGCGCCCTGTCGCGGCTCTGCCGTTCCGCGGGCGGATCTTGCGGAGTTTGTCTTGTCCATATTGTGGACAAGAACGCCACAATTCTCTCGACAGGTAAAGCGCTCGTCTGGAGATTGCGCCGCGATCGAGCGCCATGCGCGACGTCACGGCACTCGATATGGAATTGGAAGCGCCGCCGGGAGGTTAACATGAGATTAATCTGGATTGCCATAGCTGCCGCAGCCGCGATGCTGGCGGGACCCGCATCGGGCCAGCAATGGCCGGCGCGCAGCGTCAAGCTGATTGTGCCCTATCCGGCCGGCGGCAATGTCGACAGCGCCGCGCGCATCGTCGCCGACAAGCTCCAGGAAAAGCTCGGCCAGCCCTTCATCATCGAGAACAAGGCCGGCGCCGGCGGCATGATCGCGGGCGAAGCCTTCGCGAAATCGGCGCCCGACGGTTACACGCTGTTCGTTGGCGCCAACGGCCCGGTGCTGTTCGCGACCGAGATCAACAAGCGCGAGGCCTATAGCTGGAAGAAGGATTTTCTTCCGATCTCGACGATCTCGATGACGCCGCTGGTGCTCGAAGTGCACCCGTCCGTGCAGGCCACGACGTTCAAGGAATTCATCGAGCTCGCCAAGCGCGAGCCCGGCAAGCTGACGATGGCCTCGCCCGGCCCCGGCACGACCAACCATTTGCTCAGCGAGCTGATGCAGTCGAGCCTCGACCTGCAATGGGTCACCGCGCATTACCGCGGCAACGCGCCGGCGATCAACGATCTCCTGGGCGGCCAGGTGCAGTTCGCATTCGACCAGCTCACGGTCAGCCTCCAGCACATCAAGGCCGGCCTGTTCCGCGCGCTCGCCGTCACCAGCCCGCATCGCCTGAAGTCGCTGCCTGACGTGCCGACCTTCGCCGAGCTCGGCTATAAGGATTTCGACGGCCAGACTTTTACGGGCCTGTTCGCGCCCGCCGGCACGCCGGCGCCGATTGTCGACAAGCTGCATGAGACGCTGGTTGCGATCCTGAAAGATCCCGGTGTGATCGACAAGTTCGAAAAGCTTGGTGGCGAATCCACCCTGATGACGCCGGCCGAGTTCAAGGCCTATCTCGAGCGCGAGGACGCCAAGTGGATTCCGGTCGTGCGCAAGGCCAACATCAAGGCTGACTGATTGATGCGGATCGACCCCACCGAGCTCGGCGCGGAGCGCATCTACCGGCTGATGACCGGAATCGTGGTGCCGCGCCCGATCGCGTGGGTCACGAGCCTGTCGCGCTCCGGCGTGCTCAACCTTGCGCCGTTCAGCGCCTTCACCTTCGTCTCGCAGAAGCCGCCGATGCTCGCCATCAGCGTCGGCCGCAAAGGCGCCGACTACAAAGACACCGCGCACAACATCCTCGACACCGAGGAATATGTCATCCACATCGCCGACACTCCGTTGATGGGCGCAGTGCATGACAGCTCGGTCGAGCATCCGCCTGAAATCAGCGAGGTCGAGCATCTCGGGCTGGAGACGCTGCCGTGCGAGCGGATCAAGGTGCCGCGGCTCGCGGCGGCACCTGTCGCGATGGAGTGCCGCTTCCGGCAGTGCCTCGAATTCGGCGAGGCTCGCAGCCGGCTCATCGTCGGCGAGGTCGTGATGTTCCACATCCGCGACGGCCTCGTGAACGACGGCAAGGTCGAGACCGCGGCGCTCGACCCGATCGCGCGCATCGGCGGCCCGCGCTACGCCCGTCTTGGCGAGATCGTGACGCTGAACACCGTCTTCCAGACGCCCAAATCCAAAGACTGAGCGCGCGGCCCATCGCGCTGGCCCTTGTGCCTGAAGACCATTGGAGAACACGACAATGCGACTCGTAAGCTATCTCTTGGACGGAGCGCCGCGCTACGGCGCCGCCGTTGAAGGCGGTGTCGTCGATCTGACCAGGCGGATCGGCCGCGACTTCTCCGACGTGAAGGCGCTGATCGCGGCCAACGCGCTCGCGGACGCGCAGGAAGCGGTGGCTGGACAAAAACCCGACTACGCGCTGGGAAGCCTCGTCCTGCTTCCGCCGGTGCTGGCGCCGGAAAAGCTCTGGTGCATCGGCGTCAACTACGCCGAGCGCAATGCCGAGTATAAAGACAGCTCGGACCTGCCCAAATATCCCAGCCTGTTCGTGCGCAGCATGTCGTCGATGACCGGCTCCGGCCAGCCGATCGAGAAGCCGCATGTGTCCGACCAGCTCGACTATGAAGGCGAGCTCGTCATCGTGATCGGGCAGGGCGGCCGTCACATCCCGCGCGAACAGGCCTTCGCGCACATCTTCGGCATGACCCTGTGCAACGAGGGCACGATCCGCGACTGGCTGCGCCATGGCAAGTTCAACGTCACCCAGGGCAAGAATTTCGATGGCTCCGGCAGCATCGGGCCCTGGATCGTCACGTCTGATGAGCTCGATCCGCGCGGGCCTCATGACATCATCACGCGCGTCAACGGCGAGGTGCGGCAGCAGGACACGACCGAGCGGCTGATGTTCCCGTTCGATTTCCTGATCTCCTATCTCTCGACCTTTGCCACCCTGAAGCCCGGCGACATGATCGTCACGGGCACGCCGACGGGCGCGGGCGCGCGTTTCGATCCGCCGCGCTGGCTCAGGGTGGGCGACGTCGTCGAGGTCGAGTCGAGTCGTATCGGCGTTCTGCGCAACACCGTCGCCGCGGAGCAGTAAGCCATGCTCGACACCGCCACGATCGAACGCCTCGCCGCGCGCCTGGATGAGGCCGAGCGCAGCAAAACGCTGATCCCGATGTTCTCGAAAGAGTATCCCGATTTCGCCATCGAGGATGCCTATGCGATTCAGCGCGCCTGGACCAAGCTCCAGCTCGGCCGCGGCCGCGTCATCAAGGGGCACAAGATCGGCCTGACCTCGAAGGCGATGCAGAACGCGGTCGGCATCTCCGAGCCCGATTACGGCGTGTTGTTCGCCGACATGTTCTATGCCGACGCCACGCCGATCCCGTTCGACCGCTTCCACGCGCCGCGCATCGAGGTCGAGCTCGCCTTCGTGCTGAAGGCGCCGCTCCGCGGACCTGACTGCACAATCTTCGACGTCCTCAACGCCACCGACTACGTCACGCCTGCGCTCGAGATCCTGGAGACGCGCATGCATCGCGTCGATCCTGAAACGGGCAAGACGCGGAAGGTGATGGACACGATCTCGGACAATGCGGCCAATGCCGCGCTGGTGCTGGGCGGCCGGCCGTTCCGCCCCATGGACGCGGACCTGCGCTGGATCGGCACGCTGCTGTTCCGCAACGGCGAAGTCGAGGAGACCGGGCTCGCGGCCGGCGTGCTCAACCATCCCGCCAACGGCATCGCCTGGCTCGCCAATCGCCTTGCGCCGCATGACGAACATCTCGCGGCCGGCGAGGTGGTGCTGGCGGGATCGTTCACCCGTCCCGTCGACATCCGCTGCGGCGACACCTTTCACGCCGACTATGGCGCGTTCGGCTCGGTGTCGTGCCAGTTCGTCTGAATCAACATATAAGAGGGAGCGCATCATGACGGGTCAAACGCGGCGCAAGAGCATCCACATCGGCGGCTTCAAGCACGCCAACCCGATTCCCAACGCCTGCCGCATCGGCAATCTCGTGATGTCCGGTGTCATCCTTGGCCGTGATGCGGCCGGCGTGATGCCCGCGAGCCTGGACGCGCAATGCGCCAACATGTTCGCGCATATGAAGGCGACCGTGGAAGCTGCCGGCGGCACCACGGACGACATCATCAAGATGACGGTGTGGCTGAAGGACCGCACGCAGCGCGGCCCGGTCAATGTCGAGTGGCTGAAGATGTTTCCGGACGAGCATTCGCGCCCGGCGCGCCACGCGCTGCCGATGGACAACATGGACGGCGGAGCACTGGTGCAGTGCGACTTCACCGCCGTGATCGACTGAAGGAGCATTTTGCATGCCGACCTATCTGCCGTTCGATCCGAACCCCCGTCGCCCGGTCAAGGCGCCGCCGCCGAAGACCGTCGACAGCCAGTTTCACGTGCTGGGGCCCATCGACAAATATCCGGAGCGGCCCGGTGCGGCCTATCGGATGCCGAGCGCGACCTGGGAAGCGGCACTGCGCGTGCACAAGACGCTCGGCATCGAGCGCGGCATCATCGTGCAGACCACGACCTATGGTGCGGATCATTCCGTCGTACTCGACGGTCTTGCGGCGATGGGCCCGAACTATCGCGGCTGCGCCAACGCACTGGTGTTCGCGGAAGCGAGCGACGCTTATCTCGCCAAGCTGCATGACGTGGGCGTGCGCGGCGCGCGCTTCAGTTTCCGCCAGGAGCTCGGCGCCGTGCTGTCGGACGCCGATTTCGCCCGCGCCATCGCGCGCATCCGCGAGCTCGGCTGGTACGTGAAGATCCAGCCCGAGAAGGACGGCATCGTCTCCAGCGTCGCCAAATACGAGAATCTCGACGTGCCCGTGCTGATCGACCACATGGCGCGGCCCGATCCGGAAGCCGGCAAGGCCGATCCGAACCTGCGCAAGATGCTCGAGCTGCTGGCCAAGGGCAATTTCTGGGTGATGCTGTCGCTCGGCGAAAAGACCTCGAAGGCCGGCCCGCCTTACGACGACGTCATCCCGATCGCGCGCGCCTATATCGAGGCCGCAATCGACCGCTGCGTCTGGGCCAGCGACTGGCCGCATCCCGTCTCCGTCAAGCAGCCGCCCAACGACGCCGACCTGCTCGAGCTGATGTACCGCTACGCGCCCGATCAGGCCGAGCTGGAGAAGATCCTGGTGCACAATCCGGCAAAGCTGTTCGGCTTTCCGGATTAGGGCGCAATTGATTCACACCGCCGGCTGCGCTGCCAGCCGGTCGCGCACCTCGGCTGCGATCTCGAACGAGCGCAGCCGCGCGGCATGGTCGTAGATCTGGCCCGTCGTCATCAGCTCGTCCGCGCCGGTCTCGGCGATCAGCGCCTTCAGCTTCTGCTCGACCGTTTCAGGCGAGCCTACGGCGGAGCAGGACAGCGACTGGCCAACCATGGCCTTCTCGGCCGGCGACCACAGCGCGTCCATGTCGTCGACCGGCGGCGGCAGCGGGCCGGGCGTGCCGCGGCGGAGATTGATGAACTGCTGCTGGAGCGAGGAGAACATCCGCTCCGCCTCCGCGTCGCTCTCGGCGGCGAACACGTTGACGCCGACCATCGCATAGGGTTTGTCGAGTTGCGCCGACGGCTCGAAGCGCGCCCGATATTCGCGCAGCGCCGGCATCATCATTTGAGGCGCGAAATGCGAGGCGAACGCGAATGGCAGCCCGAGCATCGCGGCAAGCTGCGCGCCGAAGGTGCTCGATCCCAGGATCCAGAGCGGCACCTTCGTCCCAAAGCCGGGCACGGCGCGGATCGCCTGGTTCGGCTGGACATCACCGAGCAGCGCCTGCAACTCCAGCACGTCATGCGGAAAGTTTTCGGAACTCGTGGCGAGATCGCGCCGCAATGCCCGCGCGGTGAACTGGTCGGTGCCCGGCGCGCGGCCGAGCCCGAGATCGATGCGCCCGGGATAGAGCGACTCCAGCGTGCCGAACTGCTCGGCGATGACCAGCGGCGAATGGTTCGGCAGCATGATCCCGCCGGACCCGACCCGGATCGTCCCGGTCCCGCCCGCGACGTGCCCGATCACCACCGACGTCGCCGCGCTCGCGATGCCCGTCATGTTGTGATGCTCGGCCAGCCAGAACCGCTTGTAGCCCCAGGCCTCGGCATGCTGGGCGAGGTCGAGCGAATTGCGGAACGCCTGCGCCGCATCGCCACCTCTTCGGATGGGCGCGAGGTCGAGCACGGAGAAGGGGATCATGGGTGGGTACCGGGTGGGAGTGCGGTGTGCGCTGCGGCCTCACATGTAGTGGCTTATTATGGAAATGTTAGCGCTGCCGTAGCGTGCAAATGCAATCCAAATCTGCTGTACAACGATGGCGTTGCCATTCCCTTTGTAAAGCCTCCAGCGATCGAGATGTGGCCGGCACCTTTCCCGTTGGCGGCAGCTACAGCAGGCCGCGCTTGTGCTGGATGATGATGATAACGCGAATGATGCAGTCCGATACCGACTCGCCGGGCCGCCGTGCCTTGTGCAGCATTTGCCACGTCACCTCATCGATCTGTATCTGCCATTTGCCGCTTGCCAGGCGTCGTCCGGTATCGTCGGACGGGAACTCGGCCGCAATCAGAGCGCGGCACTCGTCGGTGATTTCAATTTCCGGCATTGTTGGTCGTTCTCGCGGACGGTGTGCTCGCGTGCAGCCCTCGCCCGATCCGGAGAGATCAGCCAGTTAAATCTCGGTAACAACCGATCCGGCCGAAGCCGATGCCGATCGTCCTGACCATGAACGAGGAGCGCGACATCTGGACGCAGTCGCGGTAGGGCGCTGCGGCGCCGCCAGTGGATGCCTGCTGAATATCGAGGGATGCGGCGCTGACAAGAAAGATCATTCAATGGCTTGGGTCTCGTTCGTGCAGCCGTGACGCTTGAGCCGTCGGGCTCCCGTCGTCGCCGGACATTGCCAATCCTTCACAACCTTAATGCGGTTTAACGAGGTTTCCGTAAGCAGTGCGGGTAAACCGCGAGTCGCGGGGGGCGTCCTCCAGACACGAGATGACGCCGTGAAGTTTGACGAACAGGAACGCACCGCGCTGACGGACGCTGGGTTTTCCGTCGCCGACAACAGCAAGGCTGCCTACGTCGAAGCCGTCGTGGTGATCGCCGCGTACGACGCCGAAACCTATTGGCTGACGTTCGCTCTGCCGAATGATGCCCAGATCGTGTGCGTTGTGCCACGCGACCAGATTGCCGACGCGATCACGTATAACCACGCAGCTCGGCGGAACCAATTCCAGTGAAGCTGACCTTCCCTCATGCAAGGCTGAAGGCGCTCTGGAACGAGGCCGTCCGGCAATGGCCGGTTGCGGTGCGAGCCATGAACGGTCGAGATTCACCCGGTTTCTGGCTTGTCGGTGGCCAAGGCATCTATCTCGTGCATAACGGCGCCAGGCCTCGGGGCAGCGTGACTCTGGCCTACGCAAACGAATGCGACCCGCTCAAAGTGCCGGTCCAAAGTTGGTTGGGTATCAAGCGCGCCATCTTCGGCGATAACGATGGGAGGGAATTCGTCGATCTGGTGATGATCGGCACTGCCGTCGATGCCGGCGCCGACGTCGAGGTGACCTTCGAGCCCGACACGATGACGGTGGCTGTCGTCGAAAAAGGAACGGCGAGCATACGACTGCAATCGCCGCGCATCCGGGACAAAAATGATACCGCGTCAGGACGCAGTTGTCGGGTTTGAGTCTGAATCTCGGCTAACGACCAGACGCGGTATCTTGGCCCGCTGCTCTCGCCAAGCCCTGCACATCGTCGTCCTCCCAGTCCTCCCATTCCACGTTGTTGGTTTCGAGATAACGGGCGACGGCTACGCCGATTGTCGGGAAGAAGTAATGCTCTCCAAGCTGCGCGAAGAGGCCAAATCTTTTCAGCTTGTCCTTCACGGGATCTTTGAGTTCGGCAAAACAAAACTCTATGCCTTGCGCGTGCAACGATCGGTCCAGTTCGGCAACCACGTCGCAGGCGGTGACGTCTACGCTCGTGACCGGCTCTGCCGCAACAACCAGCCAACGCACGGGTGTTGGCGATGTCGCTACGGCATCCAGGACGCGTTCCCTGAAGAATTCGGCGTTGGCAAAAAACAGAGGTGCATCCCAGCGAAACAGGACCAGCCCGGGGACCCGGCGCGCATCCGGATATCGTGTGATGTCGTGATAGCCTTTGACGCCGTAGGCGCGCCCCAATACGGCGGAGTGTGGGCGCCAACCGTCCCACAGGAACTCGATGATGGCGATTGCGATCGCAAGACCAATTCCTGGAATGACTCCGAGCACTGCTACACCGACAAAGCAGATGATGGCCAGCCAGAATTCCCATCGTTGAATGCGATAGATTCGTTTGAGGTCGGTAACTTCAATCAAGCCAATCGCCGATGCGATGACGACGGCGGCCAATGCGGCGGTGGGTAAATGTTGAAGCAGGCTCGGCGCGACCAGGAGGAGCAACGCGATGGCAAGCGCGCCTACGACGCTGGTGAGTTGAGTGCGGGCACCGGCGGCTTCCGCGACGGGTGTCCGTGAACTGCTGCTGCTGATCGGGAAGCCCTGGAAAAATCCCGTCGCCAGATTGGCGGCACCGAGCCCGACCATCTCTTGGTTGGGATCGACCCGAGACCCCAATCGCGCAGCGTAGGCACGTGAAAGTACGCTCGTATCGGCAAACGAAACCATCGCTACTGCACAACCGCCGACCAGCACCGGGACGAGATCGCTGGAGGTAATCCATGGGACAACGAAGCCCGGCAGGCCCTGGGGAAGGGGGCCCAGCACCTTGACGCCGTATTGCGTCCCGAGATCAAGCACCCCGACGACGAGCGTGGCCCCAACGACCGCGATCAGAAGGCCCGGTACCCGCTTGTTGTTCCTGAGAAGCAGGATCACGATCAACGTGGCGAGGCCAATCGCGAACGCGACCCAGTTTATCTGCCCCCCAAGGATCGCGCTGACAATCGCCCACAGGCTTCGCAGTGGCCCCTCGCTCTCGATGGAAAAGCCGAAGAGCTTGGGCAGCTGGCTGATCAATACGGTCAGGGCAATTCCGTTCATATACCCGTAGCGTATCGGCTTCGAGAGAAGCTCGGTGATAAAGCCAAGGCGCGCGACACCTGCCAGGATACAGACCGTCCCTGAGACAATCGCCATCATGCCCGCGAGTGTTACGGCCCGCAGGGGATCGCCCTGGGCCAAGGGAGCGATGACTCCAAGGAGTATTGCCGCCAGCGCCGAGTCCGGGCCAAGGACGAGAATGCGGCTTGGGCCGAACAGCGCGTAGGCCAGCAGCGGCACGATCGTTGCGTACAAACCGTAGATGCCCGGCAGGCCCGATGCAGCTGCATAGGCAATGCCGACCGGGACCAGCATTGTCGCCAGGACGATGCCGGCGAAGATATCGTGCGGAAGCGATGCCGCCTCATATTGACGGAGAGTGTCGAGTCCGGGCAACCAGCGCTTCATTGATGGTCTCTCCCAGCCCGCATTGAGCAAGTTTGCCCCGCATGATGCATTGGACCGATCAGGCTATTACGCCCGCAGCAGGCTGAACAGTGGCCCGGCGCTATGGCCGAAGCAGCACAGCGGGCCATGGGTGCCAGCCGGCGCCAAGTTTTCCCCTGCGCCCTCTTCACGGAAGAGGGGAAGGACCAAAACCGAACGCGGGTGTTTCATGCCACGAGAACGGCGTTCGTTCGCCGCTGGTTGAGTGGCTCGCACCTCCGTTCACAACCCTGTTATTGCGACCTATGGCGCCCGTTGTCTCAACTGGGCGTTTTGCGCCTGTTGTTGTACCCTTGGTGAGACAACTGCTGGGGTCGCGAGGAGGAACTGACATGACCATGGTCGTACTCAACCGACGCTATCTCCTCGCCGCGGGCGGCTCGGTCCTGGCGGCCGGGATGTCCGGGCTCCTGTTGCCTGCCCGCGCGGACGGCCTCGCACCGACCGAGTCGATGTCGGGTGGCGCGAACAACTACCGCAAGGGCGCGGCGATCGTGGACCGGATCGGCAAGGGCGGCTTCTGGATGAGCGGCACCGTACGCCGCGCAGGCGACGGGGCGCCACTCGCCGGGCAGCGCATCCAGATCTGGGCGCACACGACCGAGGGGCAGGAGCACGAGCCGCAGAGTCATGGCGCCACGCTCACCGACAAGGACGGCAAGTTCCGGCTCGAGATGCCGCAGATCATTCCGATCTTCGGCCAGCCGCATGGTCACCTCGCCTATGACAGCGGTGAGTTCAAGACCGTCTTCCTGCGGCCGGTGATGCGGAGCGCGAAGGAGACGAGCCTGGAAGCGCACTTCGTCCTGCAGCCGGCCTGACCGGGTTGCGAATGAAGGGGTGGAGACTGGCCCGGGTGATCCTGATCTGGGTCGCCCTTGCTTTCGCCATTGGCGTGCCGATCGCCGCGGCAGCGGCAAGCGAGCAGCTCGCATGGCGCGGTCCGCTCTACATCCTGGCCGGGTTTGCGGGGATCGTTGCCCTCGGCCTCGTGCTCGTTCAGCCCCTGCTGATCGGCGGATATCTGCCGGGATTCCCGGCCTATCGCGGACGGCGTGCACATCACTGGATCGGCGGCACGCTGGTCGCGGCGATCGTGATCCATGTCGCTGGCCTCTGGGTCACCAGTCCGCCCGACATGATCGACGCGCTGACCTTCTCATCGCCGACGCCGTTCTCTCCCTTTGGCGTAACCGCGATGTGGGCCATCTTCGCGGTCGCGCTTTTGGCCGCCCTGCGCCGGCGATTGGGACTGCGACCGCGGACCTGGCGCTTCATTCACATGCCGCTGGCGATCGTCATTGTCGCAGGCAGCGTGATCCATTGCCTGCTGATCGAGGGGACGATGGAGACGATCTCGAAGGCGGCGCTCTGCGCGCTCGTCCTCGCGGCAACCGTAAAAGCCATGATCGACCTGCAGGTGTGGCGAAAGCGAAGGACGTTGCGCGGCGAGAGCACTGCGCCGCAGTAACATGGCCTCGCGTAGATGGCCGCGCTTAGGATGGGTAGAGCGAAGCGAAACCCATCGCACTGTGTCTGCGCGGAAGCATGATGGGTTTCGCAAGCGCTCTACCCATCCTACGAAATTTTTGCTGACCGCCTTGTTCAAACACGTTCGGCGTCGTCAGCACCAATCTCCGCTCCGCTTGTCGCAGATAGCGACGGGGCGTATCCTAGCGCGATGGTTGTCAGTGCCCCCGAGCTGAAAGCGTTCCTGCTCGCGACACCGTTCTTCGGCGGTCTTCCGGATCCGAGCCTCGACCTGCTGATTTCGATGCTGGTCGAGTGCCGCTTTGATGCCGGCGCGACCGTCGTGGCGGAAGGCGAGCCGGGTCGCTCGCTGTTCATCGTCAAATCCGGCCGGCTGGCGGTGAGCAAGCAGGCGAACTCGGGGAGCGTCATTCCGATTTCCGTCCTGGAGGCTGGCGATTTCTTCGGTGAAATGACGCTGATTGAAATGCAGAATCGCTCCGCCACGGTGGTCGCGGAGAGTCCGACGGTGTTGTACGAGCTGACGGCGCAAAAGCTCTACGCCTGCTACAAGGCCGATATCCACGCCTATGTGATCGTCCTGCAGAACGTCAATCGCGAGCTATGCCGGCGGCTGCGCCGCGCCGACGATCGCCTCACCGGACACCAGGCGGGCGAAGACGAAACCCCTGCGCGATGAATGTGGCCCCGGATTACGCTTGCGCGCCATCCGGGCTACGCCACTTCGCGCGGGACGTTCAGCCCACCGGTCCCGGGATCCAATCGTCCCCTGAAAGTGGGCTGACCCTCACGCCAGCAATGACTCCGAGCTCCAGGGTTGGATCGAAGTGGCGCATCGTCCGCTCGTTGAGGTCGATGATGCGGCCAGGCCTTAAGGGCCCCACGTCATTTATCTTGACGATGACCTTCTTGCCGACGGCCTCGACGAGGGCATATTTCGGCCTCGCGCCAAATTGGACCCCACCGAATTTCCCGCGCAAATTCGTCTTGATGGCAGCCGCCCAGACAGAGGGATCATAGCGCTCGCCGGAGGCTGTGTTCGGACCGCCCTCTTCCTTGCCGGGCTTGAACGGATTGTACATGGATGCGGCGCCAACGATCGCCTCCCCGGAGGCGGCATCGACGACGGCGCTTGAGTGAGCGCCACGGCCTTCACTTCGAGCAACGGTAATGGAAACGGCAAGCGCAACCAGGGCGCCGCAAATTGCGGCGCTCGAGCGGAACAGCATTATAACTCCTGTGATTTTTTCGATCGTCCGGTTCCGACACCGCAAGCATGGTCAAGCGAACGCGGAGGCGTTCATGAACTTGCGCCAATGCTTTGCGGGATTTGAGCCAACCCCTGGCTACGGAACCGATGTGCGAACCAGAGCGGCCCGCACGCAGTGTTTTAGGTTGTCACCGACTAAGACAGAGAATGCGTCAGCAGCATGACCTGATGGAACCTGCGGTGAGTGACATGTGCGATGTCGCCACAAGCTGACATGCTCGCGCTAATTGATCCGTCGGGCAAAACACCCGCCGCTCGCACAAACCCGTCAATCCTCTTCAGTAAAAATATTCCGCTTTACCGAAATTCGGAATTACGGCATTGTCTCCGCCATCCCGGCCCGAGAAGAGGGGCGATCGTACGTCGTCACGAACGTGGGCCGGGGTGCGGTGGACGCGGCGGTGCCGGGCACGCGAATGCGGGACCAGGGCGAGATGAACCTCGTGAGGGCCTTGACTGCGTGCGGAACGGACGGCGCCTGTGTCCGGCGAAGCCCTTGGGCGGAGCTGGATCGCTGCGTACGGCGAAAACGCGTGGTCCTGACCGTCGTTGCTACGGTCAAGCCTTGCGGAGATGGATCGGGGCTCTACCGGGTTTCGAGGCATCGCCAATTCGCGAGGTGACGGAGGCCAGAAGGAACTCGGCTCCGGGGAGAGCGCGCATAAGCCGTCAGACCATCGCGCAGGGAAGGCCGGGTGTTTTTCCGGCCCACCTGTTTCCCGCCTGCGCATTTGCGTGTGCAAAGTCCTGGCGCAGCGGATCATGGGTGCCAGCCGGCACCCGGCCTTCCCTGCGCCCTCTTCACGGAAGAGGGCGAAAGAGGAGAGCAAAACTCGGGCGCCAGGTGCCGCGAGAATGCTGATCTGTGCCTGATGTGAGCCAGAGAATGGTGCTGCCGACTGGGGGAAGCGTGTTAACTTGGGCGGCCAATATCGCTGGGAGCTCGAGCTCACGACGGATGAAATTGTCCGCCTTTTAAGAGCAAGCTTGGATCTGAGCTCGTCGTGACTCTGCTCGATCATCATGGGTTCACCGTTTCCGACGCGCTTCAGAAGAAGATGATCGGCAACATCAAGATTGCCGATCTAACGCTTGGCGAGTTGGCAAAACTTTCGTCACCGGTGGAGGAGGTAGCTTCGACGCCCGAGGCAGCTCCGAAGGGGGGCACTCCCTTTCGCAGGCGGATATAGTTGTCGGGTCGACCAGGGGACAGGCATGGCCGGCCTATAGCGCCGGTGCTGCTGGATGAACTTGCCACTGTCGCAGTTCGTGTTTAGGTTGTGAGTGCTAACGGTGCGATTGGTGAGTCCCAGGCGTCTTGCCTCACACAAATCAAATGCTCCGGAGGCAACTTTCCGCGGATTCTGTCCCCTGAGAGCATTTTGGGTGAATCTCTATATGGGCAACGTTTGCCCTTAGGCTTACCTACCTTATGGGTCGGGATCCTCATTCATGAAATGAGGTTTCCATGTCGAATAGCTTCCAACCGACCGGTGTCAACTCAAGCGGGTTGACCGCGCTGATCCAAAATCTGGGGCGCGACTGCACTCCCACTCAGTTTTTGCGAGAGTTCGTAAAAAATGCCTTCGAGGCCTGTCAGAGAGCTGACGGCAGTGGGAGAATCGAAGTGGACTTTAACGAGTCACTTCACGCCTCGAAGGAGCACTATAAAATCTCGTTTACCGATAACGGGGACGGTATGACCGCTGATCAGATGGTCAGTCTGCTCAATAACTTGTCCGCGACGGGCTCAACGAACCAACATAAGAACTACGGCGTCGGTGCGAAGATCAGTGCGCTAACCCGTAACCATGAGGGAATCATCTACGAATCTTGGCGCGACGGCCAAGGGCACCTTGTGGCGATCCGCTACAATGAGGACGAGGGTGTTTATGGGTTGCAGGGTGCAGTGCACGCTAATGGGTTGACCGAATACGCGCCCAAGATCCCGAATGCGAAAAAACCGAAGATCATTAACGGCCATGGCACGCGAGTGACTCTGCTGGGCATGTCATCGAGCCAAGACACGATGCTGCCTCCTGAAGGAGTTGGCGGGATTCGTGAATCGTGGATCGTTAAGTTTCTCAACACCCGCTTTTTCAAGATTCCCGAGGGCGTCGAGTTGTTCGCGCGTATCGGCTACTATAGAGACGTGGCTGACAAAAAGCACAATCACCTTCTTCGAATTCTTGGTCAAAAGGCTGTTTTGGATGGCAAGGCGGAAAACTTTGGCGAGGTGCAGGTTACCGGCGCAAAGGTTTACTGGTGGATTATGCCCGAAGGAGTCGATGGACATGGCAGAGAGGTGCTGAAAGGGCATTCTGCACTTCTGAATCAAGATGAAATCTTTGACATCAGTGATGCCCGCTCTAACCGTCTCGCCTATTTTGGGGTTATCTTCGGTCGCGATCGGATCGTTATCTATGTTGAACCCGAGAATGCGGTTCAAAACACTGCACGGACGGGACTGGTCCGGCCTGACGGATCGCCATTGAAATGGGACGTTTGGCAAGACGAGTTCCGTCAGAACATGCCGCCTGTGCTGCGCCAATTCCTTGACAAACTAATCAACGAGAATTCCAAAGACTCGCACGCGGACTCAATCCGTGAACGGCTCAAGTCGTTAAAGGACCTATTCCGCATCAGTCGCTATCGTCGGTCTGCTTCTGGGAAACTTCGTGCCAATCCGGACTCCGAAGCGCCGCTCGGAACAGGACACACACACGAAGCGGGCCACGGCTCTACCAGTATCAAGGGGGCAACCGGAGCTCGGTCGGGTGAACTTGCTACGTCCTTGTTAAGCGAGTTGGTTGATGATGAGAGCGGTGTTCCGGTCGAATTAGTTTCTCCCGATCCTTTTCCGCAGTTGCAATGGTCGGAAGAATCTGAGGCGCTCCGGGATCGTGCGGCGGAATACCTGCCTTCGGACAACTTGATTGTCGCGAACAAGAACTTTCAAGGCCTTCAAGATCTGATCGTTTTCTTTTCCAAGAGCCATCAAGACACGCCGGAATTGCTGCGTGTGATTGAAGATGTAGTAAAGGAGGCATTCGAGCAGGTTTTGATCGAATGTGTCGCAGGTGCCCTTTCCCTGCGTCATCGTCAGCATTGGAACATCGATGACTTCGATCGAGCCATTTCTCGCGAGGCGCTTACTACGGTCGTTATGCAGCGCTACTGGATGTGCAGCCAGATCCGCCGCACTCTCGGAAGCAAGATCAAGGGCTTTAACGATTTGATGAACCAGCCGTTGGAAGTGGCTTGAGTTTATCCTTCGGTATCAGCGAGGGTCGCCCCCGGGCGGCCCTTTGCGACCAAACGGTCAAGTCGTTCGAGTGGCGATAGCAAGTTCGCTAACCACTCGCTCTATCTCTTCCACCGTGTAGTGCAAACGCCGGCCGTGAATGACCGGCACCGGTGGCCTCACACCCAGATCGCGGTAGTGCGATTTGGCGCGCCTTGTGTCTGCGAGCCAATTCATTGGATTGGTCCATCCCAGGTGCGGCTCCAGCAGTGCTGCAGCTTGAATCAGGGTCAGTAGCTTCGATGTCCCGAGAGGGATAGGCATGATTACAGTAGGCACTATTTACTCCTTACTTTGGTAACGGATGGCCTGAGATCCGACACTGCGGTTTTGGGGGGATGAAACCTCCTTGAGCGCCCGATATACGGACGCGCGACCGATCCCGAGTTGTCTCGCGATCTTGGTCGCTCCAAGGCCTTGATCGGCCAAGGATTGCAAGAGGCTCTAGATGTTTCAATGAGATGGATGGTGCTGCCAGACAGGATTGAACTGTCGACCTCTCCATTACCAATGGAGTGCTCTACCACTGAGCTACGGCAGCATATGCTGGGATAAGAATCGGCCGCCAAGGGGGCCTACCAAGCGGGCCGATATCTGCCACAAGCCCCCCTCCTGTGCAAGCTTGCTGGCTCCGTCAAAACGAGAAAATCGGGTCGATATCGGGGCCAAAACGCCCGTTTTCAGGTGAAAGTACCGACTTTCCGCCGATTTCGGTTCCGATATCCCCGGCCAACTGGCCAGTTGGCCGCGGCATGGCATTCGGCGCATTTTGGATTTTCGCACGAACAGTTCGCAAGGGGCCTCTTGAGCTGCCGCATTCTCCGGGCATGTTATCGCGGATCGCTGTAATGGACCGCTGATGGCTGACGAGAACGACAAGAGCACGAGACAGGCGAGAGGGGCGCGGGACGACCGGCTGAAATCGGCGCTGCGCGAAAACCTGAAGCGGCGGAAGGTGCAGGCGCGCGAACGCGCCGCAATCACCGACCCCTCGCAGAATGACGATGCTTCCCTAGATGAGGGGGCCGCCGGCAAGACCGGCGATTGAAGTCTGGCGATTAGAATTTTTTGGAGTGCATGGACGTGGCAATGGGGCAGGACGAGCGGCAACGAAACGATGGTGACGCGCAGATGTCGCGGTTCACACGCCCTGAGCAGACCTTTCCGGCGCTGACATCGGCCGAGATCGAGCGCATGCGGAATTTCGGCGAGGTCCGCACTTACGCCGACGGCGAATTCCTGTTCGAGACCGGCAAGCCCGGTCCGGGCATGTTCGTCGTGCTGAAGGGCCACGTCGCCATCACCCAGCGTGACGGGCTCGGCAATGTCACGCCGCTGATCGACCAGGGGCCGGGGCAATTTCTGGCCGAGCTCAGCCAGCTCTCGGGCCGGCCGGCGCTGGTCGACGGCCGCGCCGAAGGCGAGGTCGAGACACTGCTGCTGCCGCCGCCCCGCCTGCGCGCGCTGCTGGTCGCCGAGGCCGAACTCGGCGAGCGCATCATGCGCGCGCTGATCCTGCGCCGGGTCAATCTGCTTCAGGCCGGCGTCGGCGGTGTGGTGCTGATCGGACCCTCGCATTCGGCCGGCGTGGTGCGCTTGCAGGGCTTCCTCACCCGCAACGGCCAGCCGCATCATCTGCTCGATCCCGAGCGTGACCGCGACGCCGCCGAGGTGATCGCGCGCTATTCGCCGAAGCCGGAAGACTGGCCGCTGGTCGTCGCGGCGAGCGGCGAGGTGCTGCGCAACCCCAGCGAAAACGAGGTTGCGCGCGCGATCGGCATGATCGGCGGCCCTCGCAACGACCGCATCTACGATGTCGCGATCGTCGGCTGCGGACCCGCCGGGCTGGCGACCGCGGTGTATGCCGCCTCCGAAGGGCTTTCGGTCGCCGTGCTCGACACCCGCGCCTTCGGCGGCCAGGCCGGCGCCAGCGCGCGCATCGAAAACTACCTGGGCTTTCCGACCGGCATTTCCGGCCAGGCCCTGACCGCGCGCGCGTTCAACCAGGCGCAGAAATTCGGCGCCGACATCATGATCCCCGTCACGGTGAAGTCGCTCGACTGCACGCGCAGGGACGGTGCCTTTGCGGTGACGCTCGACGGCGGCGATCCCTTGCGCTCGCGCGCAGTCGTGGTTGCGAGCGGCGCGCGTTATCGCCGCCCCGAGATCGAGAACCTCGACAAGTTCGAGGGCCGCGGCGTCTGGTATTGGGCCTCTCCGGTCGAGGCGCGGCTCTGCGCCGGCGAGGAGGTGGCCCTGGTCGGTGCCGGCAATTCGGCGGGGCAGGCGGCCGTGTTCCTGTCGGGTCACGCCAAGAAGGTGCTGATGATCATCCGCGGCGGGGGCCTGGGGGCCAGCATGTCGCGCTATCTCATCGAGCGCATCGAAGCGACACCCAACATCGAATTGATGTTCAACACCGAGATCACCGCGCTCGAGGGCGACGAGGCCTCGCTGCTGCGGCGCATCCGCTGGAAGAGCCGGCTGTCTGATGACGAGGACTCCGCCGACATCAAGAATCTCTTCTTGTTCGTCGGCGCCGATCCCGCCACCAGCTGGCTCGACGGCTGCGGCGTCACGCTCGATCGCGGCGGCTTCGTCGTGACGGGCGCGCAGTCCGAGCTGAACCAGGGCAAGCTGGTGGCCCCACTGGAGACCTCGGTGCCCGGCGTCTACGCGGTCGGCGACGTCCGCTCCGGCTCGGTCAAGCGCGTCGGCGGCGCCATCGGCGAAGGCGCGCAGGTCGTGGCCTCCCTGCACGGCTATCTCGGCGACGCCGCAAAACCGGCGCTTTAGTCAAGGACAAGACAAGGGAATGGCAAGTCGAATGAGGCTTGCCATCCTGACGTGTCCCACAGACTATCCCCTCATCCCGAGGAGCCGCCATAGCGGCGTCTGGAAGGATCGAGGCCCGGAACGATCAGCCGGGCCCTCATGGTTCGCGGGGCGATGCGAAGGCATCGTCCGCAAGCGTGCTTTGCGCACACCTCGCCATGAGGATCTACAAACAAAACGCTTAATGGGAGGACCAAATGGCCGAACTCGTCGTGCTCTACAAGACGCCCAAGGACGCTGCCGCCTTCGACAAGCATTATGCCGAGACCCACATTCCGCTCGCGAAGAAACTTCCCGGCCTGAAGAAATACGCCGTCAGCACTGGCGCAGTCGGCTCGCCCGCCGGACCATCGGGCGTCCACCTCGTCGCCATTCTCAGCTTCGACAGCGTGGGCGACATCCAGAAGGCCTTCGGCAGCGACGCGGGCAAGGCGGCCGCAGGCGACGTGCCGAAATTCGCCAGCGGCGGCGCCGATCTGCTGATCTTCGACACCAAGGAAGTGTGATCCAACTTTCGTCGGAGACCTGAGGGCTCGTAGCCCGGATGGCGCGCAGCGTAATCCGGGACGACACCATCCACACGCGAGAACCCCGGATTTCGCTGCGCTCCATCCGGGCTACAACTGCTCTCGTTTGTGACAGCGGTGCAAAAAATTCAGTCATGCGCTTGTCGATTCGCACGACGGCGCATGGCTCCGCACGAGCCTGTGACATCGCGTGTGTAGCCATCCGATGAGGACCGTAATATCAATCGCCTGATCTCAATGCAGAGAGTAGGAGAGATGCCGTGGTTCTTGGGTTGAGCCTGCCCGCCTTCACGTTGGTCCATGTCATCATCAGCCTGATCGGCATCGTCGCCGGCCTGGTCGTCATGTTCGGCCTGCTCGGGTCGAAGCCGATGCCGGGCCTCACCGCGATCTTCCTGCTGTTCACGATCCTCACCAGCGTCACCGGCTTCCTGTTTCCGTTCAAGGAGCTGCTGCCCTCGTACATCATCGCCGGCATCTCGCTGGTGCTGCTCGCGATCGCCTGCCTCGCGCTCTACGGCATGAAGCTCAAAGGGGTCTGGCGTCCGGTCTACATCGTGACCGCGATGATCTCGCTCTATTTCAACGTCTTCGTGCTGGTGATCCAGTCGTTCCTGAAGGTGCCGGCGCTCGCCGCGCTCGCGCCCGCCGTGCCGCCGAATCCACCGGGAGGCCCCGTCTTCGCCGTGGTGCAGGGCATCGTGCTGGTGTTCTTCGTGGTGCTGACCATTGGCGCCTGGCGCCGCTACAAGCCGATGACGTTTGCCTGATTGCACGTTCGCGGTCGGTGCGCGGCATCGACCTCGTGATATCGCACAGCCATCTCCGGATTGCCGGCTCGCGTTTTTGCGGGCCCGCATTGTTTTTCACTGAAGGAGCCATTCATGCCCACCATCACCACCAAGGACGGCGTCGAGATCTTTTTCAAGGATTGGGGCTCGGGCCAGCCGATCGTGTTCAGCCATGGCTGGCCGCTGTCGGCCGACGACTGGGACACGCAGATGATATTCTTCGCCAATCACGGCTACCGCGTCATCGCCCATGACCGCCGCGGCCACGGCCGATCCTCGCAGGTCGCCGATGGCCACGACATGGATCACTATGCCGATGATCTCGCGGCGGTGACCGCGCATCTCGACCTCAAGAACGCCATCCATGTCGGCCACTCCACCGGCGGCGGCGAAGTCGTGCACTACATCGCGCGTCACGGCGAGAGCCGGGTGGCGAAGGCTGCGATCCTCTCCGCCGTGCCGCCGCTGATGGTGCAGACGCCGGCCAATCCCGGCGGCCTTCCCAAGAGCGTGTTCGACGATCTCCAGAAGCAGCTCGCCGCCAGCCGCACCGGCTTCTACCGCGACCTCGCTTCCGGTCCCTTCTACGGCTACAACCGTCCCGGCGCGAAGCCGTCGGAAGCGGTGATCCAGAACTGGTGGCGCCAGGGCATGATGGGCGGCGCGAAGGCGCATTACGACGGCATCGTCGCGTTCTCGCAGACCGATTTCACCGAGGACCTCAAGAAGATCAGCGTGCCCGTGCTGGTGATGCACGGCGACGACGACCAGATCGTTCCCTACGCCGATTCCGGGCCGCTGTCGGCCAAGCTGCTGAAGAACGGCACGCTCAAGACCTACAAGGGCTTCCCGCACGGCATGCCGACGACGCACGCCGAAACCATCAACGCCGACCTGCTGGCGTTCTTCAAGGCGTGAGGGAGTCTTCCTTCTCCCCTTGTGGGAGAACGTGGCGTAGGCGGCCTTCGGCCGCCGTTCTTAAGAACGCCGATGCTCTGCATCGGCTACGGCGCCGGATGAGGGAGCTGCTTCAACGAGTCGAACTGCAAGAGTTCACGCGCGGAGACAACCCCTCACCCGTCTCGCCGCTTCGCGGCGAGCCACCCTCTCCCGCAAGGGGAGAGAGAAGAGTGTCACTTCAAGATCGCCCTGATCGCATCGAACGTGCGCTTCACAAACACCTCCGGCTTCTCCCGCACATCTTCGCCGATCCAGCTCTCGCCGCCGACGCGCATCGCGCCGGTGGCGATCATGGCGACGAGCCGTGCCTTCAGCCTGTCCGATTTGGTTTTGGCGCGCTGCAAAAGCCCTTCGGCCAGCGCGCGCTCGAGCTTCTCGTATTTGAGCTGATCGCGCGCCTGAAGCGCGGGATTGTCGCGCTTGAGCCGCGACATCGCCGCCGCTTCCGCCGGGTCGATCCGCCTGACCGCCGCCGCGATCGCATTCTCCGCCGCCGTCAGCATGGTTTCGCCCGCCGGCCGCGCCACGACCTCTGCGACCAGCGCGCTTGCTGCGCCCTCCTGCCAGGCGGCGACCACATCCTCTTTCGACGCGAAGTAGTGAAAAAAGCTGCGGCGTGACACGTCGGCCGCGGTCGCGATGTCGTCGATGGTCGTGGCCTCGAAGCCGCGCTCCAGGAACAGCGCCATCGCCGCGCGGGTCAGCCGTTCGCGGGTCTCTTGCAATTTACGCTGGCGCAGGCCGGGGCCATCAGGGAATTTTGCTCCTGCCGGCAATGGCTTGGCGCCTGTCCTGACCGATTTCCCGCCGGGCTTCGAAGCCTTCAAATTATTTCACCTCTTGCAAACTTGCACTCAGTGCACATTTGGACCGGTCGCGGGCCTCATTCCAGCCCCGAACGGAGATACGGCATGACCGACTGGAGCACGGCAGACATCCCCTCCCTCAGCGGCAAGACCGCCGTCGTGACCGGGGCGACGGGCGGCCTGGGCTACGAGACGGCGATGGCGCTGGCGGGCGCCGGTGCCATTGTCATACTCACCGGACGCAACGACGCAAAGGGCCTGCGGGCGATCGAGGGCATTTGCGAGCGGTTTCCCAACGCATTGATTGCTTACGAGCATCTCGATCTCGCCAGTCTCGCCTCCGTCGCCGATTTTACCAGGCGCTTTGCCGCCAGCAACGAGCAGCTCGATCTCCTGATCAACAATGCCGGCGTGATGGCGCTGCCGAAGCGGCAGCAGACGGGGGATGGTTTCGAGATGCAGCTCGGCACCAACTATCTCGGCCATTACGCGCTGACGGCACAACTGTTGCCCCAGCTTCGCCGCGCGAAAGCGCCGCGCATCGTCAATCTGTCGAGCCTCGCGCACCGCTCCGGCGCGATCAATTTCGACGATCTGCAAGGCAAGCGTTCCTATCGTCCCTGGCGCGCCTATTGCCAGTCCAAGCTGGCGATGCTGATGTTTTCGCTGGAGCTGCAGCGCCGCAGCCTCGCCGCCGGCTGGGGCCTGACGAGCCTTGCTGCCCATCCCGGCTACGCGCGGACCGATCTCATTGCGAACGGGCCGGGCGCGAACACCTTCCAGTCGCGCGTGAGCCGCTGGCTCCAGCCTTTCATCAGCCACTCCGCAGCCGAAGGCGCGCTGCCCACGCTGTTCGCGGCGACCTCGCCGGCTGCAGAACCCGGCGGCTATTACGGTCCGAACTGGTTCTACGAATTGAAGGGGCCGCCCGCGCCGGCGAAGATCATGCCGCAGGCGAAGGATTTCGCCGCGGCCGCCATGCTGTGGGATGTCTCGGCGACGTTGACCGGTGTATCCTTCGACGAGATCGCGGTCGCCGCATGAGCCGCGGGCCGGTTGGGGACGTCACGATGCAAGTCATCATCTTCGGCGCGACCGGCATGGTCGGGCAGGGCGTATTGCGCGAATGCCTGATCGACACAGGCATCGACCGCGTGCTCGTGGTCGGCCGCAGCCCGACCGGCGTGCGCAACGCCAAGCTCACCGAAATCTCGCACGGCGATTTCACCGACTACTCGGCGATCGAAGCGCAGCTCACGGGCTTCGATGCCTGCTTCTTCTGCCTCGGCGTCTCTTCGATCGGCATGAGCGAGGATCGCTATCGCCATCTCACCTACGATCTCACGCTCGCGGCCGCGACGACGCTCGCGAAGCTCAATCCGCAGATGACGTTCGTCTACGTCACCGGTGCCGGCACCGATTCCACCGAGCAGGGATCGCGGATGTGGGCGCGGATCAAGGGCAAGACCGAAAACGATCTGCTCAGGCTGCCGTTCCGGGGCGCCTACATGTTCCGGCCCGGCGCGATCCAGCCCCTGCACGGCGCCCGCTCCAAGACCGCCTGGGTGCAGGCCGTCTATGCCGCAACCGGGCCGCTCTGGTCGGCGCTGCGCCGGATCTCGCCGCGGCTCGTCACCTCGACCGAGCAGATGGGCCGCGCCATGATTCGTGTCGCCCGGGAGGGGTATCCGCGCAAGGTGCTAGAGATGGAGGATATCAATAGCCTCTAGCCAGCTGGCCCGTTAGTTTCACGGAAATTTCCGCGTCCGCGCGCGTTGAGCCTTATCGGTCCCCGAGGAGAAATGCCGGCGATGTCTCCCCAGCTCAAACTGATCGCGCTCGACGCCGACGATCTCGCCGTGATCTCGACCCATGTGCAGGACGCCCGCGTGCAGGCCGCCGACATCATCTGGCGGCAAAGCGAGAAGCGGCTGGTGGTCGGGATGAGCCGGCTGGACTGGGAGCAGACTCTGGACGGCGAGGCCGAACCCCGCCGGCTGGTCGCCGCGCTCCGCTTCGACCGCGTGCTCGCCTGCAAGTCGCGCAACATCGACCTCGGCGCGCCGGACGAGGTTCTGGACCTCATCGGCATCGAGTTTCACCCCCAGGACGGCCGCGACGAGGAGCCCGGCGGCAGCGCCCTGCTGCTGTTCGCCCATGGCGGCGCCATCCGCCTCGACGTCGAATGTCTGGAATGCGAATTGACGGATCTGGGGGCGGACGAGCTGGGGGCGGGACTGGGCATCGAGGAGGAGGGGTGAGTTGGCCGGTATACCAGTCGAGCCAGGTCGGGCCGCTGCCGGAACGGCATCTCCCGAGGGTTGACGCAGCTTCCCCGCCGCGCCATTGAGCAGGGGGTCGGGTGAGCCAATCCGCCCCAAAGACCAGCCGGAAGCCAAGCCAAAATGCCCGTTCGTCTCGACCGCAGCAGCGCCGATTTTGACCAGCGATTCGCGGCCTTCCTCGCCGCCAAGCGCGAGGTCTCGGCCGACGTCGAGGCCGCCGTGCGCGTCATCGTCGACGATGTGGCCAAGCGTGGCGATGCGGCCCTGCTCGAGGCCACGGCAAAGTTCGACCGGCTGAAGCTGGATGCATCCGGCCTGCGCGTTACCGCCGCGGAGATCGAGACGGCCGTGAAGGCCTGCGATGCCGCGACGCTGGATGCGCTCAAGCTCGCGCGCGACCGCATCGAGACTTATCACCGCCGCCAGCTTCCGAAGGACGAGCGTTTCACCGATCCGCTCGGCGTCGAGCTCGGCTGGCGCTACACTGCGATCGAATCCGCCGGCCTCTACGTGCCCGGCGGCACCGCGGCCTATCCCTCCTCGGTGCTGATGAACGCCGTACCCGCGAAGGTCGCCGGCGTCGCGCGCCTCGTCATGGTGGTGCCGTCGCCGGACGGCAAGCTCAATCCGCTGGTGCTGGCGGCCGCTTCGCTTGGCGGTGTCAGCGAGATCTACCGGGTCGGCGGCGCGCAGGCCGTGGCGGCGCTCGCGCACGGTACCGCCACGATCGCGCCGGTCGCCAAGATCGTCGGGCCCGGCAATGCCTATGTCGCCGCTGCAAAACGGCTGGTGTTCGGCAAGGTCGGCATCGACATGATCGCCGGCCCCTCCGAGGTGCTGGTGATCGCCGACGACACCGGCAATGCCGACTGGATCGCCGCTGATCTGCTGGCGCAGGCCGAGCACGATGCCAGCGCGCAATCGATCCTGATCACGGATTCCGCCCGCCTCGCAGCCGACGTCGAGAAGGCCGTCGAAGCGCAGCTGAAGACATTGCCGCGCACAGCAATTGCCGGCGCCTCCTGGGCCGATTTCGGCGCCATCATCATGGTGAAAGATCTTGCCGACGCCATTCCGCTCGCGGATGCGATCGCGGCCGAGCATCTCGAGATCATGACTGACGATCCCGACGCGCTTGCCGCAAAGATCCGCAACGCCGGCGCGGTGTTCCTCGGGGCGCATACGCCCGAGGCGATCGGCGACTATGTCGGCGGCTCCAACCACGTGCTGCCGACGGCGCGCTCGGCGCGGTTCTCCTCAGGCCTCGGAGTTGCCGACTTCATGAAGCGCACCTCGATCCTGAAATGCGGTCCGGACCAGCTGCGTGCGCTCGGACCTGCCGCGATGACGCTCGGACAAGCGGAGGGGCTGGACGCTCATTCGCGCTCGATTGGATTGCGCCTCAATCTGTCATGACCCAGCCGCCCGAACAGGACGACTCGACCAATCGCATCGTCGCGGTCACCCTCGACGAGGACTCGATCGGCCGTTCCGGGCCTGACATCGAGCATGAGCGCGCCATCGCGATCTACGATCTGATCGAGCAGAATCTGTTCGCGCCCGATGGTGCCAACGGGAAGGGGCCGTTCACGCTGCATATCGGCATCACCGGCAGCCGGCTGATGTTCGACATTCGCTGCGAGGACGGCACGCCCGTGGTCGCGCATCTGTTGTCGTTGACGCCGTTCCGGCGGATCGTGAAGGATTATTTCATGATCTGCGACAGCTACTATCAGGCGATCCGGACAGCGACGCCGGACAAGATCGAGGCCATCGACATGGGCCGCCGCGGCATCCATGACGAGGGATCGCGTACGCTCCAGGAGCGGCTGAAGGGCAAGGTGCGGGTCGACTTCGAGACCTCGCGCCGGCTGTTCACGCTCATCACCGTCCTGCACTGGAAGGGTTAGGCGCATGATCCCGAAAAGTGGACACCGGTTTTCGGACCAGATCATGCGCAAGACAGAAGGCTTTATGGCCCGGAAAAATGTGCAGCGGTTTTCCGACAAGGCCATGCCCTCTTTCAAAAGAGGCTAGGCGCGATGGCGGCGCCGCCACGCGCACGCGATCCGCAATCGGTGCTGTTCGCCTGCGCGATGAACAGCGTGCGCTCGCCGATGGCCGAGAGCCTGCTGCAGCACATGTTTCCGCAGGGCCTCTACGTGAAGTCGGCCGGCGCCAGGAAAGGCGAGCTCGATCCCTTCGCGGTCGCCGTGATGGACGAACTGGGGCAGGACATCTCCGCCCACAAGCCGCAGACCTTCGAGGAGCTGGAGGATTGGGAGGGGCTGAATTTCGACCTCATCATCACGCTCTCGCCCGAAGCGCACCACAAGGCGCTGGAGCTGACCCGCACGCTCGCCGCCGACGTCGAATACTGGCCGACGCAGGATCCCACCACCATCGAAGGCAGCCGCGACCAGAAGCTCGCCGCCTACCGCGAGGTCTGCGACCAGCTCCTGATGCGCATCCGCAGGCGTTTTGCAAAGGTCGGCGCGGCGAGCGGTTAGCCGTAACACCCGCGTCACAGACCGAGGGCACCCGCATGTGGGACGCCTCGAATCAGTAAAGTCCGGGTTCCCGGGTTGTGAAATCAGCCCCCTTCCGATAGGTTCCGCGCGCAATTCACCCCCTGCTTCATCCCCCAATCACCTGATGCTCGGCCGCCCCAAATTCGTACTTGCCTCCGGTTCGCCGCGGCGCCTGTCGCTGCTCAACCAGGCCGGCATCGAGCCGGACGCGCTCCGGCCGGCCGACGTCGACGAGACGCCGAAGCGGGGCGAGCTGCCGCGCGCCTGCGCCAACCGTCTCGCAAGGGCCAAGGCCGATGCGGCGCTGAAATCGGTGCAGCTCGACGACGAGCTGCGCGGCGCCTTCATTCTCTCGGCCGATACGGTTGTGGCGGTCGGCCGCCGCATCCTGCCCAAGGCCAATCTGGTGGACGAGGCGGCGCAGTGCCTGCGGCTGCTGTCGGGCCGCAACCACCGCGTCTACACCGCGATCTGCCTGGTCACGCCGCGCGAGGCCTTCCGCCAGCGCCTGGTCGAGACCCGCGTCCGCTTCAAGCGCCTCTCCGAGGACGACATCCAGGCCTATATCGGCTCCGGTGAATGGCGCGGCAAAGCCGGCGGTTACGCCGTGCAGGGCATCGCCGGCTCCTTCGTGGTCAAGATGGTGGGGTCCTACAGCAACGTCGTCGGCCTGCCGCTCTACGAGACCACGACGCTGCTCGGCGGCGAAGGGTTTCCGACCCGCTTCGGCTGGCTCAACGCCACGGCCATCTAGCGCGCCGACAAAAATCTCGAAAACAACCCCATGCACAGTAGAATGAGCCCGCGGGACCCGGCCCGCGACGCCTGCGCGTCCGCCCGAGGAACCGCTTTGCCGACAGGCTCTTGAACGCCTTCACCCCGAGTAAGCCGCCGACATCATGGACGACCACGTCAAAAAGCCCGCCGGCCCGCTCAAAACCTGCCCGATCTGCGGCAAACCGCAGTCGGAAGCCACCCGCCCGTTCTGCTCCTCGCGCTGCCGCGACGTCGACCTGAACCGCTGGCTGAAGGGCTCCTACGTCATCCCCGGCCGCGACGACGAGACGGATGGCGAAGAATAGCCAATAATATCAGGTATTTGTTTCGATCTCCGATTCGCCGCGCGCCAGCCCCAGCAAGCCCACCCCACCTTGTGCACAGCCGGGCCGCGCCCGGCGAAGCCACTTGGCGAAGCTGGGTGGACATGCCGCTCCGAGCCCACTATAAACCGCCCGCTCGATGGGCCTTGGCCCCTCTTTGGAGCACGCCCAGGTAGCTCAGTTGGTAGAGCATGCGACTGAAAATCGCAGTGTCGGTGGTTCGATTCCGCCCCTGGGCACCATTCTCGGGGCCTGAAATTGGCCACCGCGGTCCAGGTCTTTTTTTTTGATCCCCGATCTCCCTGGCAGGGCGGCTTAAACAATAACCGGCTGCTGTCAGTATCGTCCCCGTGGCACGTATCCATCCGTGTATATCTAGCCAAGCCAAACCGCGATCAGCTGAACCCACCACGCAAAGCGGACATTTCGCAGCTGTCGAGCATCGCGGAGAAAAGAAGGACGCCGGTTTGGCGCGACAGATACAGGTATCGCGACAACGGCTGTATCGCAGTTCGATCCAGTTTCGTCATGATGCCGCTTCGCCCTGTATGGGGCAACGCCCACATCGACCGCCAGAAATCTGACTAGGTCGCGTCCCGCCACCTATGACGCGCTTATGAATGGCGAGAGCAATCCATCTCGATTTCGCATGCTCCCCGGAACATCTTCGCCTGTTGCCGGCTTCGCCAAAGTTGAAGCTCGCGGCGTAGCATTTCATGGATGGCAAGCCTCACATCATGTTTGACCACGATTCAATCCACGCGCGGAACCAGAAGTCACATTTTCCCGTTTCGGATGAAGTTGGGCAGTCTGTCATGACAGTTGCCGATGCGGCGCCGGCTGAAGTTGCTAAGGTCTACAACGATGCTGGTTACGATTACGCCGCCTATGCTGATGGCGATCTTTCGCGACCATTTGCCTTTGAAGGAATGCACGCATATGCGGATCGCTGTGTCTGGGCCGTATTGGAAAAGAAACTGATCGATCTGCGGGCTTCGGGTGCAGGCTCGGTCAGGCTGCTTGATGCGGGTTGCGGACCCGGTACGTGGTTGCGCCGACTGGTCATACGCGCACGTTCGCTAGGATTCAGCAGCATCACCGCGCGGGGCTTCGATATCGCAGATGCGCAAATACAACGGGCGCAGTTGGCTGCCCGAAATCCTTCCAGCCTTCCTGGTGTGAATCTCACATTCGAAGTCGGCGACCTTGCCGACCGGCTATCGGAGCCCGACGCCTCGGTCGATCTGACCCTTTGTCTGTACAGTGCTCTCAGCCATCTGCCCGTCACACGTCTGCCGGAAACCTCAAATGAGTTAGCACGCGTCACATCGGGATATTTCATAACGACAGTGCGTCCAATTGGCAGTATGCCAACGGCCTTTGTGGACTCGATCGAGAAGGTCCGCCGATTGAACCAAGATCACGCCAGAGACCGATGCGAAATCGACCTCAGCGACGGGCGGCATATTGCCTTTCCCTTCCATCAGTTTACCGCGGCCGAATTGCGGAACTATTTCGCCAGCCGTTTTGATATTGAGGATATTCGCGGTCTCGATCTTTTTCACAGTCGATTTATGCCGGACTGCCGTTGGAATCCCGTCTCTCCGTCAGACGATAGCCAGCTAATCGATGAACTTGAGCGGCTCGAGAAGGCGTATGCTACGCGCACGGAGTTCCTGGATCGCGCCACCCATCTCCTGCTCGTGGCGGGCCGTGGGCGAACCGCTGCGCCTGCCCGTGTCGCTGGGTCGAACTGACACGGCTTTTGTCGTACGACCCATTTTTCACGGTTCCACTGTCGCAGTCGACCGATCGGCGATCGAGCTCATGAGGCACCTAGCGTTCTTTGCAGCTGCGCGATCGCACTGGGCATGCCGCGTACCTTGATGATCCGGCCGGAGACGCCGTAGTCTTCGGAGAGCACGCGCGTATTCTCATATACCTCGCTCAAGAGACCTTGCTTCGCGTACGGAAGCACCAATTGGTCGTCCACCATTGCAGCTTCAAAAAAACCGATGATTATCTCGCGCAATGCGGCCACATCCTTAGGCGAGATTGCCGAAAGCAAGATCGCGTCCGGGTGTTTTGCGCGGAGAGCGTCGCGATCCGGCTCGCTCACGCGATCGATCTTGTTGAAGAGCAGACGCGACGGAACGGCCTCCGCGCCAATGTCACGCAGCACGTTGCGGCTCACCTCCAGTTGCGATTCGTATGCCGGATCAGACGCGTCAACGACGAACAGCAGCAGGGATGCTTCGAAGGCCTCTGCGAGCGTGGATCGGAATGACGCGACGAGATCGTGCGGGAGCTTTTTGATGAACCCGACCGTGTCGGAAACCAGCACGCGCGGTTTGGTCTCGGGCTGCAATCCGCGCACCGTCGTATCGAGCGTTGCGAAGAGCTTGTTCTCGGCCAATACCTCGCTAGCCGTAAGTGCTCGCATGAGCGACGATTTCCCCGCGTTGGTATATCCGACCAGTGCGACCCGAAGCTGATCGCGCCGCGCGGACCGGCGTTGGTTGCTGTCGCGCTGGATATCATCCAGTTCGTCCTTCAGTTCCGAGAGGCGCTCGCGGATCTTGCGGCGATCAAGTTCGAGATCGGACTCGCCTGAGCCAGCGCCCTGCTGCCGTCCGCTGCCCGGCGCTTCCCGCAGGCGCGGCGAAACATACTTCAATCGCGCGATCTCAACTTGCACCTTCGCCTCGCGACTGTGCGCGTGGCGATGAAAAATCTCCACGATCACGCCGGTCCGATCAAGCACCTGCACGCCCGTGGCGCGCTCAAGGTTGCGGACCTGGCTCGGTGAGATTTCATGATCGACGATCACGAACTCCGGCCTCAGCCCGGCCTCCAGATCAGGCGCTACACGCTTGATGGCCGGCTTCTTCCCATCGGCTTCCTGAAATCGTTCGCGGGCCTTCGACTTCCGCAGTATCGCCATCGATCCGACCACGCCCGTTCCGCCGGTGAACGCCGCGAGTTCTTCAAGCCGCCCTTTGCCAAGCACCGTAGCGCCGTCGAGCTCGTCACGCTTCTGCGATATCGTGCCGACAACCTCGTAGCCGAGCGTGTCCACCAGACGGCCAAGCTCTTCCATACTCATAGCATGTGCGCGGTCATCGATACCCGGAAGCTGCACGCCGACCAGGATCGCGCGTGGAGCAGGCGGTTTGGTGTCCACGGTGTGCCGCTCGCCAGCTTCGTGAAAGGCACCTGTTTTCGCCATTTGACATTCTCCTGTACATCGCCGCTGCGAGGCGCGGGGGCTGCCGTATTGCGCATTCCGCGTGCGGCGACGATCGCCGTTTCGTTTCGGATTCAACTGTTGTTTGAAGCTGGCGGGGATAGGTCGGCAGCCATCAACCGAGCGTCTCGCGTGGGGCCTGGCCCGAGCGTCGCATGCGCAACGGGCGTTGTCGCGAGGCCTACCCACTTAGGTATTGAGTTCGAAAGAACCGGCAGCCGCGGCTCACTGCCGAGCGGGACTCTCTCCGCACGCTGGCTTTGCTCGCCAAGCGATCGAAGTGCCACCGCACTTGGGATGGAACGACATGACACCATCTCGCTTGAGAAACAGCCGTAGACGACATTCACTGCAAGATAGCCAAGACAACATAGAGAAACGAGACAGACGAAACGGCCGTCGTATAATAAGCACATGATGGCCGCCGCGGCGCGTAGGCTTTTTCAAGAACGCGAAACGAGCAGCTGTGCCGGCGGTTGCCAATCGAGCTTCAAGACAGGAAATCAGCCCTGGATCGGCTGCAACGCTTCGGGCGGCGTGTACTCGTTCACGTGCCGGAACGTCGGCAATTTCAAGACCTACGACGAGTGCTGGGAAGCCGGACGGGTCACGGGCTGGCGATCGGTCGAGACCTCGGCCTATTGCAGCAGCCTGGCGTTGAAGTAGACGGCGGCTGGAAGTGACAGGGCTGGCGTCAACTCAGGTCGCTCATACGGGCTGCTTGCTACTTGCTCGCTAGACGCCGGCGCTTGGCTTCAAAGTCGAGGTGGACAAGGACGGATGGCGGCACTCACGCTGCGGTTCCGGTCGAAAGCGCGACCAAGCCCAATAATGCTCAGTAGCGCTCCGTCAGAACTTCTAACCGACACCTCGATTGTTGATGCGAGAGCGATCCGGTGGGCAACCTGCAATCCCGCAAGACGAAGTCTGCCTTCTAATTCCCTTTGGGCCCGGGCGGTCCGATCGGGCCTGCAGGTCCGGCCGGCCCTGGAGGACCCGCTGGTCCGGGCAGGCCGCAATTCTGTATCACCACGTCTCTCGTATCTGATCCGGACGTGATCTTGACGATGCAAGTCGATGGAAACTCCGGTCCAATCCACCGAAATCCTCCAGTCGAAGTGCTCTCGACTTTCACGGTTTTGCTCGGACTGATCTTTATTTCCACGCTGGGCTCGCGGGGCCGTCTTACTCTTCCGACGATGACCAACTCGCCCTGCGATATGGTGGCGGTTGTTATGAATATTTCCGCATGCGCGCTTTCAGTCCACGCAATTGCAAAGCCAGCAATAAGAGCTCCAACGGTGCCAAAAGGCTTTGCGAACATCATGGGCCTCCCCGCTTCCCTCACCGATGGTCAGGAGACCAGCTTGGTGCGAAGGCGCCCGTACTCGGCGTCGGTTATGGATCCCGATTTTTTGAGCTGATCGAGCTTGGAAAGCTCGTCGGCGACACTAAAGCCGACGATGTGCCGTAATTCCTCGCGCGCCCGCTGAGCCTGCTCAGCGCTGCGTTCCGCCATTCCCCTGCCTTGGGTGATGAGGTAAGCAAAGATGCCGAGGTAGGAGGTCAGAACAAGTGCAAGCACCCACAGTGCCTTACCCCATCCGGAAATGTCGTGGCGCCTGAACAGGTCGCCATAGATGACAATGAGCAGCCAGAACCAAACGACAAATGCGAATACAGCGATTATATCCATCAGAAAATTTCGATATGTGAATCCTTCCTGAGCGAAGAACATTGCGATCTCCTTATTGAGTTGCCGTTCTCGATCTTTTCTGCAGGCCAGTCGCACGGCCCGCTACGCGAAGGCTCAACGGCAGTACCGATGCGACACGCGGTGCGACCTTCCGCTGGTCGAGCGGTACCAGCAGTTGCCGTTCCTCCAATAATATCGATGCCAATGGTGATGTCGCCGGTGGGCGCCCGCGATGGCTCCGGCCGTCGCACCTATGGCAGCGCCGCGGCGACCACCAACAGCACCACCGATGACGGCACCTCGAAGCGCACTCTGAGCAAATGATTCACTGGAAGGGACCATTCCTGCGAGCGAGAGCAGGATGACGAACAGTGCAAGCTTTCGCATCGGGACCTTCCTTGATTGACCGCTTCTGCCATGCCGCCGAATGGCTCTGAGCGGTGATTAGCGCCGCCGCGGAGCGGCATAGCGCGGGTTGATGCTGCAATATGCGTTCGTGCCGGAAGCAGCAGCCAGGCATTGCGAGCGGGTGGCGAACTGACAATTGCCCGGAAAGCCCCAATTGCGACCTCGCAGGCAGTATCGATCCGCCTCGGCAGCTCGGACTGGCTCCAAAAAAGCAAGGAACACAGCGGCAATGAGTAACGTCAGCATCGGAGCGACACGATGCATATCGATCTCCGTGGGTGGATGAAGGTGAATATACCGGCGGCGCGAGGGGAATACCGCCGGTAAAAGCCCTTGCCAGACGCTGGGGCGTTTATTGATGCTACCTGGCGTGAAAAGCGCTCATGCCATTCAGGCTCGGAAACGCTTGTCCTGAGGGAGTGGCGTTCGAATACGAGGTTCTCGATGAACCGGATCGGCCGCAGGATCATCTCGTAATCGTTGTGCTGCTGATCGTCGGGTAGATTCTCGCGCCGCTTTGAAGGAGTGAGACGTCGTCGCGCAAGGCCAATGAACCTTGCATACTTGTAACGAGGCGGACACCGAAGCGCCTTCTGGGTGGCCAAATGCTGGCGGAATGTGAGGGCTTATGAAAGCCGACCCTGGCCCACGGAATTTACTCCGATGTTATTTCAAGCGGCGATTATTTGCCTGATCGTACTCAGCATTGGCGTTCTCGTCGCCCATGCGGTTGACGCTCTCAGAACGTAGCGAGCCCGCCAGCGTGAACCGGCGGGCCTCCACCTCGGTCTTGTCGGTTCACGCCCAGAGTCTGGCGTTGAAGTAGGTGCGGCTGGGGTCGAGGAGGTTCGTCCGCTGGGCAGCCTCCTCCGATCGGACTGGGGTACAGTCGCCCGCGCATCGATCATCACGGCGTGATCGCCGATACACATCATCGCACCGGCACGTCGCTTTCGCTCATGCGAGCTGCTCGCCGCTTGCGTCGCTACCGCCCCGCCTTCGCCAAGCCCGCCAAACTCGCCGCCAGCTCATCGCTTCGGAACGGCTTCGTCAGCCGCGACAGGTCCGGCGTGATGCCTTCGTTGTTGGCGTAGCCTGACACGACGAGGATCTGGAGCTCGGGATATTGATTGCGCAGCGCCAGGCCGAGGTCTGTTCCGCTCATGCCGGGCATCAAATGGTCGGTGACGAGCAGGTTCGGCCGCAGGCCTTCCCTGACGCGTTGAAGCGCATCCTCCGCCGAGCCGGCTTCAACGACGCTGTAGCCGAGCTCGCCCAGCATCTCGGCGGTGCTCATGCGCACCAGCGGTTCGTCATCCACCAGCAGAGCCGTGCCGACGGGCGGTGGCCGCAGTTTTGATTGCGGGACGGCATCGATGGCGCCCGCAACGGCGTGGCTGACCGGCAGCCACAGCTCGACCGTCGTCCCCGCGCCCACGGCGCTCCTGATCGTCAGCGCGCCGCCGAGCTGTGACGCAAGGCCGTGGACCATCGAGAGGCCAAGACCGGTGCCTCGCCCGACGCCCTTGGTCGAGAAGAACGGTTCGACCGCGCGGGCCAGCGTGGACTCGTCCATGCCGATGCCGGTGTCGGCGACAGAGATGCAGACATAGGCGCCAGGTGCCAATTCCGAATTGTGAGAGTCTCCAACCGTCCAGGCCTTCGCCGAGATGCGCAACTTGCCGCCGTCGGGCATGGCATCCCTGGCGTTCACGCTGAGGTTCAGGATCGCCATCTCGATCTGGTTGGGATCGGCCATGGCCGCGGGAAGGTCTTCTGGCGTGTCCACCGTCACCTGGATCTGCGGCCCGGTCGTGCTGGAGATCAGGTCTCCCATCTCGGCAACGAGGAGGCCGATGTTGACGGGAATGGCCTGAAGCGGTTGCCGGCGCGCGAAAGCCAGCAGGCGCTGAACCAGCGTCTTGGCGCGCTCGGCCGCCTGCGCTGCACCGGCAATGAGGCGATGCTCGCGCTCGCCGCCGATGCCCTTGCGCTGAAACAGGTCGAGCAGGCCGACGATCGGCGTGAGCAGATTGTTGAAATCGTGCGCGACGCCGCCCGTGAGCTGGCCCATGGCCTCCATCCTCTGGGCCTGGCGGAGCGCCTCCTCGGCCTGCGCGAGCCGCGCCTGCTCCTCCAGGCGATCCGTCACGTCGACCCCGGTGAGGAATGCGCCGATCCGCGTGCCATCGGGAGCGCGCAGCACCTCGAACTTCATCTCGTAGACGCGGCGGTCGAACCGGGGATCGCCGAACTCATCGATGTTGGTGAAGGCTTCGCCGGCCAGCGCCCGGCTCCAGATCGCGATTGCCGCGGCGAGATGCCCGGGCCGGTCGGCCAGGAATTCGTGCAGGGAATCGCCGATTTGCGGCCGCTTGCCGTAGATGCGCTGATAGGCATCGGCGCAGGACGTGTTGATCGCGAGCCAGCGATAGTCGAGATCGAGCGCCTGGATCTGTCCGTCGGTGGTTTCCACGATCGTCGCCAGCAAATGACGCTCGGCAGTGCGTTCGGCCACGCGCTGCTCGAGGGTCGTGGTCAGCTCCCTGTATCGCGCTTCGCTCGCCCGCAGCCGCGTCTCGCCCAGCACGCGCTTGGTCGTCTCGGACACGATGCAAAGCACTCCGCCGACCGAGCCGTCATCGTCACGCACGGCCGAGTAGGAGACGTCCCAGTAGCTGGTTTCGCCGTAGCCGTGGCGCTCGACGTAGAATGGACGATCCTTGGCGGCGAATGTCTTTCTGGTTCGGCGCACGCCTGACAGCAGCGGTTCGAGATCGTCCCACAGCTCGCCCCAGTTTTCGATCGCGGGGCGACCGAGGGCGCGGGGGTGGTTGGCGCCGATGCCCGGGGCGTAGGCGTCATTGTAGAGCGAAACGAAGTCGGGCCCCCAGAACAGGACGATCTGGGCTTGCGCGGCCAGCAGCATGCTGACCGTCGTTTTCAGTGCCTGAGACCAATCGCGGGGATGACCGAGCGGTGAATCCGACCAGTTGCGGGCACTCATCATCGCGCCCAGCTCGCCTCCGTCAGCGAGGAAGCCCATTTCAGTCGACTGTCGAGCAGCCTTCTCCGACAGCACCGGATCCCCCGCTACGCGTGACATGGGCGTCCTTGCCCATTCGAGCCGGCTTTCGAGGGCTCGTGCTCAAGCGTACATAACACCCGGCGCGCGCTCCGGTTCCGTTCCAGTCGATTCCCGCCGCCCTTGTGCTATTGCTGCTTCCGTAACTTGACGCGAGGTTCCCATGCTCCCCATTCCCGCCGACATCTTCACCGAGCCCGAGGACGTCTCGCCCGATGGCCTTGCCAATCTCGGCCCGCTCCGCCGTCTCGCAGGGAGCTGGCAGGCGGACAAGGGCATCGACATCAATCCAAAGGCGGAAGGGCCGGAGCGGCGGACCTTCATCGAGCGCATCCGCATGGACCCGATCGACCCGCAGGCCAACGGGCCGCAGCTGTTTTACGGGCTGCGCTATCACATCCACATCAACACGCCCGAGGAAGACATCACTTTCCACGACCAGGTCGGCTACTGGCTGTGGGAGCCCGCGACCGGGCTGATCATGCAGACGCTCGCGATTCCGCGCGGACAGGTCTTGCTCGCCTCGGGCAAGGCCGCCCCGGATGACAGGAAGATATCGGTCACGGCGAAGCGCGGCGATACCGCTTACGGAATCTGCTCGACCGATTTCCTGGAACAGGCTTTCCGCACCGACTCCTATCGCTGCGACATCACCTTCAACGATGACGGAAGCTGGAGCTATCTGATCCAGACCGAGTTGTTCGTGCGCGGCGCGCCGTTCAACCATCACGACAGCAACACGCTCAAGCTCGTCGCGCCGCCCAAGCTCAATCCACTGGCGGTGATCGTGAACGATCGCGCCGGGCGCGATGGATCGTCGACCTGAAGCGTACCCGGAGAATTGCATGAAGCCCTACGTCATTTGCCTGATGCACTCCAGCCTGGACGGCCGCACGCATCCCAGCCGCTGGCGGCCGAAGGGGGCGGGTACAGACTGGTTCGAGAAGATCCATGACGAACTCGGCGGCGACGCCTGGGTGATCGGCCGCGTCACCGGCTCCGAGTTCGCAAAGGGCAAGCCCTATCCCGAAACGGCGGGCGAGACGTTTCCCCGCCAAAGCTGGTTCGCGCGGCGCGATGCGAAGACCTACGGCGTCGTGCTCGACGCGCAGGGCAAGATCGGCTGGGGCCGGTCGGACATCGGCGGTGACCCGATCGTGGTGGTGCTGACCGAGGGCGTGCCGGATTCGCACTTGGCGGGGCTCCGCGGCGAGGGTGTGTCCTACATCTTCGCCGGCAAATCCGAGATCGACCTGGCGCTGACGCTGGACATCCTCAATCGGGAGTTAGGGGTGAAGCGCCTGCTGGTGGAAGGCGGCGGCGTCGCCAACGGCGCCTTCTTGCGCGCCGGCCTGATCGACGAATTCAACCTGATCCTCAGCCCCGCGATCGATGGCGCCAGGGGCGCACCCTTCGTGTTCGATTCGACGGACGCGGACAGCGACAAGCGCGCGCCGCTTGCCGCGATGACGCTGGAGAGCACGCGCGACCTCGGCGGCGGCGTTCTGCTGCTGCGGTATCTGATCAAGAACGACCCTCAAGCGATGCCCAAGTAAGGCATCGGCATGGGACAACCGGAGCACATCGTCATCGTCGGCGCCGGCGCGGCCGGGCTGATGGCGGCGCGCGAGCTGGCACGTGCGGGCAGGACGGTCACGATCCTGGAGGCGCGCGAGCGCTGCGGCGGGCGTATCGATCCGCTGCCGGCGTCGGAGTTCGGCTACCCCGCCGACGGCGGCGCCGAATTCGTCCATGGCGAGGCGCCGGTCACGCGCAAGCTGGTGCGCGAGGCGGGACTGTCGCTGCAGAAGATCGAAGGCACCCAGTGGAGCTTCGACGGAACGGGGCTCTCGCACGAAGACCGTCACGATCCGCACGAGGCAGAGCTTCACGCGGCGCTGGGGGCGTTGAAGGATGATCTCACGGTTGCCGATTTCCTGCGCCGTCATTTCGCCGAGCCCGAGTATGTGCAGCTGCGCCATTCGATCGAGCGCATGGTCGAGGGCTATGACGCCGCCGACCCCGAGCGCGCCTCGACGCTGGCGCTGCGCGAGGAATGGATGGACGGCGGGCATCACACCCAGGCACGCATCGTCGGCGGCTATGGCGCGCTGATCGATTTTCTGGCGAGTGCGTGCCGCGGGCTTGGCGTGACGTTTCGCTTCGGCTGCGCGGTGTCGGCGATCGAGGAGACGGGCGGCGCGCTGGCCGTCCGCTGTGCCGGCGGCGACGCGCACGGCTGCGATCGCGCGGTCCTCACCGTGCCGCTGCCGTTATTGCGCGAGATCGCGCTTCCGGAGCCCGCACGCGCGAAGGCTGCGGCGGCCGACGATATCGGCTTCGGCAGCGTGATAAAAATCCTGCTGCGGTTCGCGCGGCCGTGGTGGCGCGAGCGAAGCGAAGATCTCGCGGACATGACCTTCCTGCTGTCGGACCAGTCGATCCCGGTGTGGTGGACGCGGCATCCGGACCAGCATCCCGTGCTCACCGGCTGGTTCGGCGGGCCGCGGACGGCCGAGCTTGCGAAGCTCGATCGGCAAGGGCTGATCGATGCCGGAGTCGATTCGCTTGCGGCCATCTTCGGGGTGTCGGGCGACGACATCGTGCGCGATCTCGTGGCGGCTGCGGCGACCAACTGGCTGCATGATCCCTTCGCCCGCGGCGCCTATTCCTGGGCGACGCCGCGGACGCGCGAGGCCCAGGCGATCCTCGCGCGCGCCGACGGCCCGGTGCTGTTCTCCGGCGAAGCGCTGTATCGCGGCCGCGATATGGGAACGGTCGAGGCGGCGCTGGCGAGCGGGCTGGAGACCGCGGAGATGATTTTGCGGGGATGAAAAAAGGCCCGCACAAGGCGGGCCTAATGTCTCACCAGCGGCCGCCGCCGAAGCTGAACGTCACGCCGGGACCTCCGCCGCCATAGTAGCCGTACGGTCCGCCGCCGTAATAGCCGTGATGGCGCGGGTAGTAGCCATAGTTCCGGTAGTGCGGGCGATAGTAGCCGTGGTGGTGATGGCGCCATTGGTGATGGCGATGGCCGTGGTGGTGGTGGTGCCTGTGCTGCGCGCTGATGTCGGTGGACTGGCCGGCTGGCGCGTTCTGCTTCGCGCTGGCCTTGCCCGCCGCGTTGGCCGTGGATCCGCCGGCGAGCGCCGCTGCACCCACAGCCATCGCGACAAAGAGATACTTCATGTCATCACTCCAGTTGAGAAGTCGCGTGATAACAGATGGCTGCCCGGTGCGTTCCGGCCAGTGCGGGCGTCGAAACGACGCAGACGGAGTTACGATCGACGTGTGAATGATGCGGCGCGATCTATTGTCGCATCGCTTCGAGTGAAGCGATCACGTCGGCGGCGGCAACGATGCGCGCGAATTCGCCGTTGAGATTCGACAGCGTCATCGCATGAATCTCTTCAGCCGAATGCTTGTCGCCATCTGGCCCGATCCGGTCGAAGGTCCAGGTCGCATCGCGCACGAGGCTCGCGTCGAAACCGAGATTGCCGGCCATCCGCGTCGTCGTCTCGACGCAATGATTGGTGGTGGCGCCGCAGATCACGAGCGTCGTGATGTTGCCTGCGCGCAGGCGTGTCTCGAGATCGGTGCCGATGAAGGCGCTGTTGACGCGCTTGACGATCACCGCCTCGCCCGGCGCTTCGCGCGCCTCGTCCTTGACCGCGTAGCCGGAGTTTTGCGGCAGGAACGTCGAGTTCGGCTTGGTGCCTTCGTGGCGGATGTGGAAGATCGGCGCGCCGCGCGTCCTGAATGCCTTGAGCAGATCGGCGATGCGCGCCACCGCGTCCGGATTGTTGCGCCGCTTGCCCGCTGCCTCCCATTCATCGAATGCGCGCTGGACGTCGACGACGACGAGGGCGGGGAGGGAGTGGGACATGAGGGGCGACTTCCGGACTTGCTTGCTGCGCGAAGTATGCGAGGCGACCGACGTGGCAGGCAATGTCAATTTTCCCTCGTTTCGCGACAGCTCTCGTGCCCCGGACGCAGAGAGCTGCGCGTGCTCGGCCCTCACGGATGCGGATCGGGAAACCCGTGACGTTCGGAGAGCGCGGCGAGGATCGCGTCCTTGTCGGCGATGAAGGCGCGGCCGTGGTGACTGCCGGTCTGGTGCGGCGACGTCGTCTCGTCGGCCAGCACGAGCAGCGGCAGCGACTGGTTCTCCTCGCCGACCAGCGCGATCGCCGGCAGCCTTGGCCGCGGCCATGCGATGCGCTCAATGTCGAGCTGTTCGGCGAGCTGCGGAAACGAGGCGAGCACGCCCTCGATCAGCGCGCAATGCCAGCAATAGAAGCGCTGGCCTGGAAAGGCGGGATCCTCGAAACCAGGGCGCAGCAGAAACAGGCGGTCGCGCGTCATGAATCGCTCCAAAGCATGGCGCGATCATACATGCCGGCAGCAGCGGGGGATGCCGTTACTTGAACGGATCCTGGATCGACGGCGATGATTGCCGGATGCGGCGCACGCTCACCGGCTTGCCGTCGGAGACGAACAGCAGCTCGTATCGGCGGCCCTCGCTGTCGGTCGCCGTGCAGGTGACGTCCGTGACCTTCTTTGCGGCGAAATTGCCGGTCTGGCGGCAGACGCCGGTCGAGGTCTGCTCGGCCGGCACCGGCAGGCCGTCGACCTTGGGCCGGTCCTTGGAATTGAGCAGCATGCGGTCGATTCGCAGCTCGTAGGAATTGTCGTCCGCGCGCTGGCCGTTCTCGCCGGAGAACGACACGACATGGTTGGCGTCGGAGGGATCGTCGACGGCGACCGCGAAATTGACCCGGCCCTTGTCACCATGGGCGTAAGCCACCGTCTTGCAAGCGAAGGTGCGCCCAGCGACCTTCAGCGTCTTGCAGTGGCCCGACATCAGCGCCAGCAGGTCGATGAAGGCGTTTTGCGCCGGCGGGTTGTTGACGGGGATGGGCGCGGAAGACTCGGCAAAACAAGGGCTTGCGAGAGTCGCGAGGGCCGCGGCGAAGACCGGTCGGCGGAGGCGCATCATCAGGCTCGTATGCCAGGGGGCCACGGCGGCGGAAAAGTTCCGCTCAACAACGAGCGAACCACAAATTGGTTGCGATCCCGTTTGTTCAGCTGAGCCCGACTGGAATACCACCGCACCACCCATCGGCGATTCATCCGATCGCCCCATCCCGTCCTAGCAGGCCACTTGCTGCCAGACCGATGTTTTTTTCGTGGCGGAGTTAGCCCATCGCCGCCTGCCAGCGCGTATCGCGCAAGGACGGCCGGCGGTGCAGGCGGGCGTCGAGCAGCGCGCGGGCGCGGGGCAGCTCGCCGCTGCGCATGAGCGCGACGATGTAGGTATCCTCGATCAGTTCGCGCTGGGCATGGCTGCCGCCGATGCGCACGACCTCGCCGAGGACGGGCGCGAGCGCTTGCACGCATGAGGCGTAATCCTCGCGGGCAAAGGCCACGAGCGCACGGCAGATCGCCGGCACCACGGCACCGGCCGGCAGCTCGCCGTCGCCGAGCCGCTGCTCGATCGCCGCGAGGCGCGCGGCGAGCGCCTCCTGGTTCTGCGTCGCCGCAGCGAACAGCGCCATGTGGACGTCGGCAAAGGGCAGGCTCGATTTCGGAAACAGTTTTTGCGCGGTGGCATCGGCCTCGAGCCAGAGCGCTTCCGGCACGGAGTGGCCGTAAGCCGACAGGCGCCAGAGCAGCGAGGCGCCGTCGGTGACGACGTTGAGCGGCGGCGCCTGGGTGGCGGAGGGCTGAAGCACGTCGGCATAGATCGCAAGCGCGCGCGCCGCATCGCCGTGCTCGAGCGCGCCGAGCGCCTGGTGCCAGCGGATATGGCCGTGCAGGATGCCGGTGCGGTCGTAGGAGGGGATCCATTCGTCGACGAGACGGTCAGCCGCGTCGATCGAGCCGTCCTCGAACATCGCGTGCAGCACGGCGTGCGCGGCGTGGGCGTTCTGGCGGCGCAGGTCGAAGCCACGCTCGGTGATGCCGCGGCCGCGCGCGACGTCGCCATTCTCGGTCATGGCCCAGCCGGACATGGTGAGAAACCACCAGTCCTCGCCATAATGCCGCGCGACGCGCTCGCACAGCTCGTGCCGCGCGCGGTCGTGATCGGGCATGCCGGAGAACGCGAACAGGCCGAACGCGCCGAGCGGCAGCGACAGCACCACGGCGTCGCGCGGCCATGCGTCGACATGTTTCAGCGTCGATGCGATGGCCTCGGGCAGCCGGCCCTCGATCGCAAGCGCCAGCGTCTCGACATGCGAGCGCTCGCGCTCCGCGCCGCGCTTGGCAACGCGTTCGCGTGCCACAGCCGCCTTCTGCCGGGCGAGGTCGCCCTGCTGATAGAAGGCATGCACGCGGGCGCGGGCGATATGGGGAAGAGCGAAATCCGGATCGGCCGCAATCGCGCGTTCCAGCGCCTCCGCCGTGCCGGTCCAGCCGGCCAGCATGAGATCGACGCCTTCGCGATAGGCGCTTGCCGCCTCGTGTGAAGACGTCGAGAGCGAAAGGCCGTAGCGGTCTTCGTGCGCGGTCATCTTGTTCAGCTCTCAAGCCGTCCGCGCGCGGCGTCCCTCGATCGGATAGGCGGGGTCGTTGTAGCCCGGCGTCGAGGGATGGCCCGGCACGACCAGTCTGTCGATCAGCGCCTCGTCATCCGCCGTGAAGCGGTAGTCGAGCGCGCGGATGTAGCCGTCCCACTGCTCCTCGGTGCGCGGGCCGGCGACGATCGAGCTGACGAAGGCGGAGTTCAGCACCCAGGAGACCGCGAACTGGCCGGCGGTGATGCCTTTCTTCTCGGCGTGGGTCTTGATCTCCTGCGCGAGCTGGAGCGATTCCGGCCGCCATTCCGTCTGCATCATGCGGGTGTCGTTGCGGCCGGCGCGTGTCTCCTTGTCAGGTGCCGCATCGGGCTTGTACTTGCCGGTGAGCACGCCGCGCGCCAGCGGGCTGTAGGGCACGATGCCGAGGCCGTAATAGGAACAGGCCGGGAAGTGCTCGACCTCCGGCATGCGGTTCATCGCGTTGTAATAGGGCTGGCTCACCGCGGGCCGGTCGATGCCGAGCCGGTCGCAGATGTTGCAGATCTCGGCGACGCGCCAGGCGCGGTAGTTCGAGACGCCGAAATAGCGCACCTTGCCGGCGCGGATCAGATCGCCCATCGCGCGCACCGTCTCCTCCAGCGGCGTCGCATGGTCTTCCTTGTGCAGATAGTAGATGTCGATGTGGTCGGTGCCGAGCCGCTTCAGGCTCTCGTCGGCGGCCTGCAACACCCAGCGCCGCGACAGGCCGACACGGTTGGGATCGTCGTGCATACCAGTGTTCATGGGGTTGGCGAGTTTTGTGGCGAGCACCCAGGCGTGACGGTTGTTGCCGATGGCGCGGCCGACGACCTCCTCGGAGCCGCCCTTCGAATAGGCATCCGCCGTGTCGATGAAATTGATCCCGGCCTCATGCGCCTTGGCGATGATCCGATTTGATGCGGCTTCATCGGTCGGCCCGCCGAACATCATGGTGCCCAGACAGATCGGCGAGACTTTCAGGCCGGTGCGGCCGAGCTGGCGGTATTGCATGGGCTGTTTCCTCAACGCTATCGAAGCTGGCAGCATAGCCAGCTAATTCCGTCATTGCGAGCGCAGCGAAGCAATCCAGAGATGCGTCCGCGGAAAGATGCTGGATTGCTTCGCTTCCGCCGTCGCTCTTCGAGCTATGGCGGTCAAGCCGGGCGACGACAGCGATGGGGGTGGCACGCAGCAGCGGCAGGCCGACCGCGCCGCTACGCCGGCCCCTTCAAGATCTTGAACACGCCATTCGCCATCACGATGCAGCGACCATCCACCGTCACTTCCGTGCTCATGAAGATGAGGCTGCGCGTCGAGCGCACCACGCGCGGGCGGGAGATCAGGATGTCGCCGATCTGGCCGGCCTCGACGAAATGGGTGTCGAGCTGCACCGTCGCCATGAACTCCTTGCCGGAAGCGTAGCGGGCGGTCATGCCGCAGGTGCGGTCCGCGAACGTCATCATCACGCCGCCCTGGACCATGCCGCGGCGATTGTGGTGCTTGTCTTCGGTGGCGAGCGCGAATTCGTAGTGGCCGTCGACCTTGCGCTCCCACAGGGGGCCGATCAGGTGCATGAAGCCCGTGGTCTCCAGGATGCTCCAGCCGTCCGATTTGAGCCTTGAGGCGGCCTTGTTGGTCATGTCGTCGTCCATTGCTGCGCGGGCCTTGCGAGCTCATTTCATCGGGGCCGGACGTGGTGTAGTCAAGCATCATGAGACCGTTCGACGATGCCACACGGCGGAATATCACGGCCGCCTGCGCGGCCTTCACGCGGCTGCCCGAGGACGATGCGCCGGCCGCCTTGAAACGCGCCGCGGTGGCGGTCGCGCTGACCGCGGCCAGCGACGGCGATGACACCGCATTCCTGCTCACGCTGCGCGCGTCACACCTGCGCGCCCATCGCGGCCAATGGGCCTTGCCGGGCGGTCGCTGCGATGCCGGCGAGACGCCGGTCGATGCGGCGCTGCGCGAGCTGGATGAGGAGCTTGGTCTTCGCCTCACGCACGCGGAGGTGCTCGGCACGCTCGACGATTATCCCACCCGCTCCGGCTATCTGATCACGCCGGTGGTGGTGTGGACGGCCGACAGTGCCGCGATCCGGCCGAACCCGGATGAGGTCGCCTCGGTCCACCGCATCGCGCTCGCCACGATCGAGCACGAAGACGCGTTCGACTTCATCGCGATTCCCGAAAGCTCCCGCCGCGTGATCCGCTTCCATCACGAGACGAGCCTGATTCATGCGCCGACCGCGGCACTGATCTACCAGTTCCGTGAGGTGCTGGCGGGACGTCACACCCGCGTCACCGAGCTGGAACAGCCGGTGTTCGCCTGGAAGTGACGATGGTAAACGGCGCGTTAACGTGACGGTTACCGGATGCCTGCTAAGAGGGCAGCATGCATTCGATTCGAAAACATCTCGCGCTGGTTCCATTCGCGCTCGTCCTGCTCGCGCCCAGTGCGCGAGGCGGCGAGGCCGACGCACTGCCGCCCGCCGTCCGCGATGCCAAGGCCCAGTTGCTGTCGCAGTTCTTTGCGCAGGGTGGCGCGTCGCCGGCCGTGCTCGAATATCGGCGCAAGCTGCAGGAATATCAGGCGGCGCGCGCGGCCTTCGACGAGGAGGCGGGCGCCTATTGGAGCCAGATCTCCGAGAAGCGGAAAGGCCGCAACGCCAAGCGGCGCAGCGGACAGCAGGTCACGCTTGACGATTATGTGCTGCAGCATCCGCCGCTCTATAGCGGGCCGAAGCGGCCGGTGAATCCGGAGCCGGAGGAAACGCCGGATCGTCCGACCAGAAAGCCGATACCGGTGGTCGCCGATCTCCTGCAGGCGGCGCGGGAGCTCTATCAGTTCACGCCGCAGCGGCCATCCAGCGAGGTCGAGTTCAAGCGCGCCTATGCGCGCTACGCGCTCGCCTCGGGGCTGACGCGCGAGCAGGCGGTGCGGGTCTATTCGTTCGAGACCGGCGGCACCGGCAGCTACGACGTGCAGGCGGGAATCGAACACGGCGGCAAGCGCGCGATCTCGACCGCGATGGGCTACAACCAGCTCCTGACCACCAACAGCGTCGAGCTGCTGGCCGAGCAGGGCCACGAATTCATCCGCGCGCTCTCCGAGAAGGTGGCGCGGACGTCGGGGCCGGCGCGCCAGCCGCTCGAGCACAAGCTTGCCGTGCTGAAGAAGATGGTGGCACAGGCGAAATCGGTGCCGGACACCTGGTCGGAGCACGAGAAGATCGGCAACACCGCGCAAGGCTGGGCCATGCATGCCATGGTGCTGGACGTCGACATCGGCCCGATGCTGCAAACCCATAAGCTTTTGACTTCGGTGCTGTTCGCGCGCGCCAAGGGCTACACGCGGCCGCTCACCGCCGCCGAGCTCGAGATGATGAACCTCACCGGCGACGGCACCGGCCTCGACATGGTGACGATGCCGCAGGCGATGCGCGAGCAGGTGCCGACCTCGAACTTCTTCCAGCGCGGCGGCTACGAGCGCAACCCGGTCGCGATCCGCCACAACACGGTGGCCAAGCTGCTGGCGGTCACGGACACGCGGATGGACAGTAACAGCAACAATGCCGGTGCACGGGAGCTGGCAGGGGCGTTTTAGATATTCGGTGTCGTCCCGGACAAGCGCGCCTAAGGCGCGCGCAGATCCGAGTCCCATAACCACAGGAAGAAGTTTGGCGAAGACTCGCGGTTACCGGCTTCGCGCCGCTACTGCTCCCTGGGGATATGGGTCCCGGGTTCGCGCTTCGCGCGCCCCGGGACGACAAAGAGGGATTACTGATCCGACCCGAACTTGAACTTGCCGTCGCCTTCGAGATACGGGGCGCTGCGCATGTAGAGCTGGCCGTTGTGGCCGATGAAGAACAGCGTGCCTTTCGGCACCTTCTTGGCGCCCTTCAGGAGTTCACCGGCATTGTTGGTGCCCATCTTGTAGGAGAAGGTCTTGCCTTCCTTGTCATAGGCATAGCCGGTGTCGGGCTTGAGCTCCCAGGGCGTTGCCGCGGTCTGCGCCAATGCGGGTGCGCTGAATGCGCCGAGTGTTGCCGTGAGTGCAAGTGCAAATGTCTTCGTTGAAAATGCCATCATCCCATCCTCCCCATCATTGGGGTTGCCGTCTTGAACAAATCACGAACGGCGTTTACAGGTCAATTTGCGAAAGCGCCGCAGCGCATCACGTCCTGGCCAGCAGTTTGTGATTTTCCCTTCGTCCCCGCGCGACTATGTTCCGCTTTCAGTCTAGAACGCAATTCGACAAAAATATTGGTAGGGGGATGATTCGAATGAACCATGTCATGAAAGCCTGCTCGGCCGCCGCGCTGTTGGTGACGGCGCTGGCGCCCGCCGCCCGGGCGGATGACTACCAGCTCAGCCACAACCAGCGGATTTCGTGCAGCCGTGGCCTCGCCCCGGGCAAGCTGAACACCGCGACCTGCAAGTCCTACACCTACCTGTTCAATACCAGGACCTCGGAATATTTCCGCTGCCAGGTCTCGCTGGCGCTGACCCGCGACAACAAGGAAGTCATCAACGTCCAGACCGACGGCGGCTGCACGAAGAAGCCGCGTATCTTCGAGACCGACGGCCACTACGATTTTGACGCGACCGAGACCGAACCGCCGAACACCAACTCGTTCTTCGGCCCCGGCGGCTATTCGGTATGGGCCGCCGACGTCACCGCACAGAAGGTGCGCGGCTGCATCATCATCTCCTCCGGCCTCGGCTCCGACATCTCCAAGTGCCTGGACATGACCTTCCAGTAAGAGCCTGCCAGTAAGGCTTGCCAGCGGGGTGAGACGGGCGCCAGACCCTGACTGCGCCACCTCGCCGCACCCGCGGGTTCCCCAAAAATCGAGCCGGGTCAGCCGTTTACCGCAGTCCTGTTGTGACTTTTGGATGGGTTGACCCGCTTCCCCCATCCGGCCAATTTCCCGGCCGGTTTGGGGAGTACAACAACCATGAAACGGACGATTTTCGGCGCGGCCGCGGCTCTTGCCCTGGCGGCGTCGGCACCTTGCGCGCATGCGCAATCCTTCATCAACGTGCTGACCGGCGGCACCTCCGGCGTCTACTATCCGCTCGGGGTCGCGATCGGGAAGATCTACGGCGACAAGATTCCGAACGTGAAGACGCAGGTGCAGGCCACCAAGGCGTCGGTCGAGAACCTGATCCTGCTCCAGCAGGGCCGCGGCGAAATCGCGTTCACGCTGGGTGACTCGCTCAAGGCCGCCTGGGACGGCGAGGAGGAAGCCGGCTTCAAGACCAAGCTCGACAAGCTCAGGACCATCGGCGCGATCTATCCGAACTACATCCAGATCGTCGCGACTGCCGAGAGCGGCATCAAGACGCTCGCGGACCTCAAGGGCAAGAGCCTGTCGGTGGGCGCACCGAAGTCGGGCACCGAGCTCAACTCCCGCGCCATCCTCGGCGCCGCCGGCATGGGCTACAAGGATCTCGGCAAGGTCGAATATCTGCCGTTCGCCGAATCCGTCGACCTCATGAAGAACCGCCAGCTCGGTGCGACCCTCCAGTCGGCCGGCCTTGGCGTTGCCTCGCTGAAGGATCTCTCGACCTCGAGCCCGATCACGGTGGTGTCGGTGCCGAAGGAGACCGTCGACAAGATCGGCCCGCCCTTCATCTCGGCGATCATTCCGGCCAACACCTACACCGGCCAGGATAAGGACGTTCCGACGGCGGCGGTGGTGAACTATCTCGTGACCAGCTCCGCGGTGTCGGATGATCTCGCCTATCAGATGACCAAGCTGATCTACGAGTCGCTGCCGGAATTGCAGAATGCCCATGCCGCGGGCAAGGAGATCAAGCTCGAGACGGCCGCCACCGGCAGCCCGGTTCCGCTGCACCCCGGCGCGATCCGCTACTACAAGGAAAAAGGGCTGATCAAGTAGTCAGCTTTCGTTGTCGGACGTCATGGCCGGGCAAAAGCGCGAAGCGCGTCTTCGCACAGATGTCCCGGCCATCCACGTTCCAAGGCTGGGCGAGAAAGTCCGTGGATGCCCGGGACAAGCCCGGGCATGACGGTCCGGAGTCGCTGCGCGATGCTAAAAGCGCTGGACGGTTGGGGACATATCGATGTTGCAGGCAGAGGGCTCCGCAGAGCCCATCAAGGTTGAGTTCGACAATTTCGAGCATGGCTTTCCGGAAGGATTCGGCCCGGGCTGGTGGGGCACGCTCGCCTACTGGATCGGCATCGCGTTTGCGACCTTCCAGCTCTATGTCGCCGCCTTCAACTATCTGCCGAGCCAGGTGGTGCGCGGCGTCCATGTCGGCTTCCTCGTTTTCCTTACCTTCGGCCTGATCGCCAACTTCACCGCGAAGAGCGATGTCGGTCGCGCGCTCGGCTGGGTGATCGGCGCCGCGGGCTTCTTCTGCGGCCTCTATCAATGGATCTTCTATGCCGACCTGATCGCGCGCGACGGCGATCCGACGCGGCTCGATCTCGTGGTCGGCACGCTGCTCGCGGTGCTGATCTTCGAGGGCACACGGCGGCTGATGGGCGCGGCGCTGCCGCTGATGTGCGGCGCGTGTCTTCTCTACTGGTTCTTCGGGCAATACCTGCCGTCGCCGCTCAACCATCGCGGCTACGATTTCGACCAGATCGTCACGCATCTGTCGTTCGGCACCGAAGGTTTTTACGGCGTGCCGATCTACGTCTCGGCGACCTACATCTTCCTGTTCATCCTGTTCGGCTCGTTCCTGGAGCGCGCCGGCATGATCCAGCTCTTCACCGACGTTTCTCTTGGGCTATTTGGCAGGACCCGTGGCGGCCCCGCCAAGGTCGCGGTGTTCGCCTCGGGCATGATGGGCACGATCTCCGGCTCCGGCGTCGCCAACGTCGTCACCGTCGGCCAGTTCACGATTCCGCTGATGATCAAGTTCGGCTATCGCCGCGCGTTTGCGGCGGGCGTCGAGGCGACGGCCTCGATGGGCGGGCAGATCATGCCGCCGGTGATGGGCGCGGTCGCTTTCATCATGGCGGAGACGCTCGGCGTCCAGTACTCGGAAATCGTCAAGGCGGCGGCGATCCCCGCCATCCTCTATTTCGCGTCCGCCTTCTGGATGGTGCATCTGGAGGCCGGCAAGCACGGTCTCGTCGGCATGAAGCGCTCGGAGATCCCGAGCGCTTGGAAGGCGCTGGTGACGCGCTGGTACCTCGTGCTGCCGCTCGCAGCGCTGGTCTACATGCTGTTCGAAGGCTTTACGCCGCTCTATGCCGGCAGCATGGGCCTTGCGCTGACGGTGACGCTGATCCTCGGCACCGCGATCACGACGGGCGCCTCGTCGATGGTGATCCGCTACATCTTCTGGATCGGACTTGCGCTGGTCGTTGCCGCACTATCGCGCGATGGCCTCCAGATCGTGCCGGTCGCGAGCGTCGTCGTCGGCCTGATCGTGATCACGGCGTTCGTCCGGGGCGGGTTCAAGGCCTTGCGCGAGTGCCGCGATGCGCTGGCTGAAAGCGCGAAGTCCGCGATCACCGTCGGCATGGCCTGCGCCATCGTCGGCGTCATCATCGGCATGATGTCGCAGACCGGTGTCGGCACCATTTTTGGCAGCTGGGTGATCGGGCTCGGCGAGAAGAGCCTGTTCCTGGCGCTGATCATGACCATGCTGCTGTCGATCCTGCTCGGCACGGGCATTCCGACCATCCCGACCTACATCATCACCGCCGCGCTCGCAGCACCCGCGCTGGCAAAGCTCGGCGTGCCGCTGATCGCGAGCCACATGTTCGCGTTCTACTACGGCATCATGGCCGACCTCTCGCCGCCGGTGGCACTCGCCGCACTCGCGGCGGCGCCGATCGCGAAGGAGAACCCGGACAAGATCGGCTGGGAGGCGATGCGCATCGCGCTCGCCGGCTACGTCATTCCGTTCATCTTCGTCTATTCTCCGGCGCTGATGTTGCAGGCCGGTGATCCCATGGCGGCCAAGCTCGGCTTCTACGGCGCGGTGGCACTCGCGAGCTTGAAAGCGCTGGTGGCGATCGCCTTGTTCGGCATGGTCGCGATCGGCTTCCTGTTCACGCGGCTGACGCTGCTCGAGCGCGTGGTCGCGCTCGGCGCCGCGCTGTGCCTGCTCGGCGATTTCGCCTTCAGCGACACCGCCGGCTTCGTGCTCTCGGCGACCCTCGTGCTGTGGCAATGGCGGCAGCGTCCGCCGGCCGTCGTCGAAGCGGCGTGAGCCTCTGCTTCGCAACAGCTTCAGGCGTGAAAGCGCTCGCGCTGTCCGCCTTCACGCTGGTGTGGACGCATTCGATCGCGAAGGTCGACTGGCAGGAGGACTGGCGCGTGACGCCTGCCGGCCTCGAACTGGTGCAGGCCCGCGTCAAGGGCACCGGCCCCGGCATGGAGCCGCCGCCCGAGGCGCGACTGGTCGACGGCTGGTTTCAGTGGAAGCCTGCGCGCGCGCCGATGCGGGAGGTCGTGCTCGGCAATTCGGGCGCGGCCGGGGAATGGCGGCTGTGCCATGATGGAAGGTGCCGGACGTTGTCGGAGATTGTCGGGCATCCGATCGGTGCTAACGTCACGACGATGAAGATTTGCAGCGATCCGTAGCCCGGATGGAGCGAAGCGCAATCCGGGAACAGTCGCCCCGGATTACGCTGCGCTCCATCCGGGCTACAAGAACAGCAAGGGAGAAATGCGATGGATCGGCTCAAGGGCAAGGTTGCGATGGTGGTGGGCGCCGGCTCGATCGGGCCCGGCTGGGGCAACGGCAAGGCGACCGCCGTGACCTTTGCGCGCGAGGGCGCGCAGGTGTTTTGTGTCGACCGCAACGGTGCTGCAGCCGAGGAGACCGCGAAGATCATCACGGGTGAGGGCGGCAATGCGACGGCCTTCACCGCGGACGTCTCGCGCGCAAGCGAGATTGAGCCGATGGTGGCGGCGTGCCTGAAGGCCTATGGCCGCATCGATGTGCTCGACAACAATGTCGGTATCGCCGAGATGGGCAGCGTGGTCGAGGTCGCCGAGGAGAGCTGGGATCGCGTCTTCAGCGTCAACCTCAAGAGTGCCTATCTCGCCATGAAGCACGTCGTCCCCGTGATGGTGAAGCAGGGCGGCGGCTCGATCATCAACATCTCCTCGATCGCCTCGATCCGGCATGTCGGGATTTCCTATGTCAGCTATAACGCCAGCAAGGCCGCGATGAACCAGCTGACGCGCTCCACTGCGATCGAGTTCGCGAAGAACCTTGTGCGGGTGAATGCAATCCTGCCCGGCCTGATGAAGACGCCGATGGTGGAGCATTCCGCGGGTCTCGCGAATAGCTACGCCAAGGGCGACGTCGAGGCGATGTGGCGCGCCCGCGATGCGCAGGTGCCGATGGGGCACATGGGCGAGGCCTGGGACGTCGCCAATGCCGCGCTGTTCCTGGCGTCGGACGAGTCGAAATATGTGACGGGGATCGAGCTGGTGGTGGACGGCGGGATCACGTGCAAGGCGGGGGCTTAAGGCGCCTCATACTCCACTGTCGTCCCCGGGGCGCGCAAGGCGCGAACCCGGGACCCATAACCACAGGACAGAGTTGTTTTGCTAAGTTGTAACTCCGAGTCTTCGTAACCACGCTGGCCCGTGATTATGGGTCCCGGATCTGCGCTGCGCTTGTCCGGGACGACAGCGGTGACTACTGCGCCAACGCCAGAATCCCGCCGGCAAACGAATGCCACGCCGCACTCTCGCTGACCGGCCAGTTCAGCACCTTCACCGCCAGCAGCGCGAGCGTGCCGTAAATGTAGACGGGATGCATGCGGCCATCGGTGCGCCAGTCGCGCACCATGGCGAGGACGAGCAGGAGCGAAGCGACCACGGCCGGGGCGATCGTGACGGGCACCGGCGGCGGGCCGGGCGGCCCGGGAGGCGCGAGGAAGGTAATGAACCAGCGCGCGACCGCGGCGTCGAGGATCGAGACCGCGGCAAGCAGCATCAGGCGCTTGTGAATCTCGGGCTTTCGCGTGTTGACGATCGCGAGCACGAACACCACCGCGAAGAACGCGATGCCGCTCATCGGCACGATCGAGAAGCCGATGCCGGCATCCTTCTGCCCAAGCGCGGCGGCGTGCTGCATCACGTGCACCGAGGCAAGAAAGCCGAAGATCGTCATCGCGGTCGCAAGCGACACGCCGGTAATCCCGAGCGCGCGGTGATTGACCACGCGGCCCGACGCTGCGAGCCAGGTCTGAATCACGAAATAGAGAGACCAGGTGAAGAACAACAGCCCGTGAAAATGAATCACCGGGCTCGCGGAAAACGTCCGCTGTGCGAGTGGCACGAAATAGGTCGGCGCGAAGCCGAGAAACGCGGTGGCCGCACAGGCCAGTGCCATATTGAGATAAAAATATCGTGCAGGCGACGCATCACGCGCGCGTACACGACGGTCGTCGATCAAGGTCGTCATCTGGAATGAGTCTGGAGAGGCGGTGTTTGGTTCAACGCCCCCGCTGTCGTCCCGGGCGCGCGCAGCGCGAGCCCGGGACCCACAACCGAAGGGAGCGGTTTGACGCGAAGCTGGTAACTCCGAGTCTTCGCAAAACTATTGCTGCGACGTATGGTCCCGGATCTGCGCTTCGCTTGTCCGGGACGACGGCGGTGCTTGCGGATCTATCCCCCCGCGCTCAATTCTGCGCGATCGAGCTCTTCCTCGATCCGATGAAACGCGTCGTCGCCGATCACCTCGGTGGCGCGGAGGTCGAAGATCGACTTGCGCGCGGCTTCGATGGCGCGGCGGCGCAGGGGATCGGCGGGCAACTCGCCGCTGGCGATGCCGCCGTGCGGATCGTCATCGGCCTGCATCAGGATGGCGCGGTATTCGAGCCGCAGGATTTCCGCTTCCTCCGACGGATCGTCCTCGATCGCATCGAGCGCGGCGCGATAGGCGACAGCGCGGGCGCGCGCGACCTCGATACCGACAGGATCGTCGTCCTTGAGGCCGAAGGCGAGGATCAGCGGCCGCAGCGTCAGGCCCTGGATGACCAGCGAGCCCAGCACCACCGCAAAGGCGATGAAGACGATGAAGTCACGATAGGGGAAGTTCTCCGGCAGGGCGAAGGCGGTGGCGAGCGTGACGAGACCGCGCATGCCGCACCAGGAGATGATGAGGCCGCCCTTCGGCGAGGCGACCTGCTTCGGATCCTTCGGGTGATAGATGCCGTGTGCGATCAGCACGCGCAGCGTCGTGCGGTAGAACGTGATCCAGGCGAGCCGCACCAGGACCACCGTGAGTAGGATCCAGGCGGCAGCCACGCAATATTCCCAGCGCACCTCCGCGTCGAGCCGCGTCCAGATCGGCCGCATCTGCATGCCGATCAGCATGAAGGCGAGCACGTTGAGCACGAACACCATCGTCTCCCAGACCGCATAGGACGGCACCCGCAACCGCGCCGGCATGCGCGCCCCCGCCGTGCGCGCGACGGTGATGGCGTATACGACGATGGTGAGGATGCCGGAGAGGCCGAGATGCTCGGCTGCGATCCAGACCATGAAGGTGGTAGCGAACTGCACGATGATCGCGCTCGGCGCTTCCTTCACGCGTTCCAGGAATAGCGGGATGATGCGCCCGGCCAAAAGACCGGCGAGGACGCTGCCGACCAGCCCGAGTGCAATCGTCGGCGCGACCTCGCTCCATTTCAGATGCTCCATGACGACAGCGCCGACCGCGATGCGATAGATCAGAAGCGCGCTGGCGTCGTTGAGCAGGCTCTCGCCTTCCAGGACCTTCACCATGCGATAGGGCAGCTTGACCTGGCTCAGGATTGCAACCGCTGCCGCGGCATCCGGCGGGGCCACGATGGCGCCGAGCGCAATGGCGGCGGCCCAGGGCATGTCAGGCATCAGCCGGTGCGCGACGAAGGCCACGCCGACCGTGGTCAGGCCGACCGCGGCGACCACCAGGGTCGAGACCGGAACCCAGTTGTTGCGGAGATCGCGCAGCGAGGTGTCGAAGGCGGCATCCATCAGCACCGGTGCGACAAAAAGTGCCAAGGCCAGGTCGGGTTCGAGCGTCCAGGAGGGGCTGTTCGGCACGAAGGCGATCAGCGCGCCGCCGATGGCGAGAAAGGTCGGGTAGGGGACCTTGATCCGCCGCGCCAGCGCCGATAATGCAACGGCGCCGAGCAGAAGCACGATGATCCATTCGAATGTCGACACGTTGATCCCCGGAACCGATTTTGGCTGTGCCACAAGCTAGCACCAATCCGGCCGTATGATGGATAGTGCGCCCTCAAGGCAAGCCTCAAGCCAAGATTCAAGCCGAGATTCAAGCCAAGACTTTCCGACTGCAGCAAGCATGCGTTCTCAAAATCTCATTCGATTGTCCGGTGCGGTGGCGCTCTGTGCGCTTTCGCTCGGGGCGGCCCATGCCGCGACCGGCGGCGAGCCCGCCGCCGTCGTGCAGGTCGATGTCGCGCCGTGCCTCGCTGCTGCTGCCGCCGATGACATGGACAAGGCCGGCTCCGCCTGCGCTTCCGTCATCGACAACGAGAAGACGGCCAAGGCGGACCTGGTCAAGGCGCTGGTCGCGCGCGGCGCGCTTTATGCTCGACATGACCAGGTCGACCGCGCGATCGCCGACGACAGCCGCGCGCTTCAGCTCGATCCGACCCTGGCCGACCTCTTCAACGCCCGCGGCGAGCTCTGGCTGAAGAAGGGCGACAAGCCGAAGGCGGTGCTGGATTTCGGCGCCGCGCTGAAGATCGATCCGAACCACGAGAAGGCCAGGGCCAATCACAAGGCGATGGCGCGCGAGCTCGAGCGGATCGGCGCGCAGATGGCGGTCGCCGGCAAGCCCAGCTTCAATTGCAGGAGTGCGGCCCGGGCCGTCGAGAAGGCGATCTGCGCCAACCGCGAGCTCGCCGATCTCGATCGGGAGATTTTTGCGTCGAATGCCCGCGTGATCCGGGAGGCGCGCAATCCCGCGGAAGCCAAGGCGCTTCAGCGCGAGCAGGACGAGTTCATTGTCCGCCGCAATGCCGGATTTGGCCGGCCGGGCTACGATCTGAAGAAGGCGATGCAGGAGCGGCTGCAGCGGATCAACGGGGTGGACGGGTATTGAGCCGCTAAGGCTTCCGCGGCGTCATGGCCGGGCTTGTCCCGGCCATCCACGCCTTGCCACACGGTAGAAAGACCGTGGATGCCCGGGACAAGCCCGGGCATGACGACCTTTCGTGAGAAGGGCGCGGGTGCATCCGTAACAGGCCCGAATTGAACCCATTCCTGGCCCGCCGCGACAATGGTGAAAACCTGATGTCACGGAGTCTTCCTGATGTGCGGCACGCGTTCTTCCGCGCAAATGTTCCCGTTTGCCAAGATCCCGCTTCGTGCCTTGCTGCTCGGCGCCGCGATGAGCCTGGTCCTCGCCGCCCCGGCCTCTGCCGCCGTCGATTGCGTGATGGGCAGCAAGACTGCGCCCGCCGAACTGATCACGGCGTGCGGCGCCATCATCGACCAGACCTCGAATTCATCGGCCGACCGCGCCGCCGCGCTGCTGGTGCGCGCCGACGCCAATGCGCGAACCTCAGGCGGCTTCACGCAGGCGCTGCGGGATATCGACCGCGCCATCGCGCTGGACGGCAGGAATGCAAAGGCATGGCGCCTGCGCGGCGACCTGCTGCGCGAGGCCGGCGGCGATCTCAACCGTGCCGCGGCCGACCTCAGCAAGGCTATCGAGCTCGATCCGCAGGACGCGGAAGCCTACGAGCTGCGCGGCGTCGTCTACACCAATCAGCGCCGGCTCGACCGCGCGCTCGCCGATTACGATCAGGCGATCAAACTGAAGCCGGGTGATGCGCAGGCCTGGTCCGACCGCGGCGTGAACTATTATCTCGGCGGCGACAACGAGAGGGCGATCCGCGATCTCAGCGAGGCGCTGCGGCTCGATCCGAATCGGCCGCGCACCTACACCAATCGCGGCGCGGCCTACAAGAAGCTCGGCCAGCTCGACAAGGCGGTCGCCGATGACGGCGAGGCGATCAGGCTCGATCCGAAGGTCCCCGAATATTACGACAATCGCGGCCTGGTGCTGGCCGCGATGGGTGAGTACGACAAGGCGATCGCCGACTACGACCGGGCACTGCGGCTGGCGCCGAAGTCGAACTTCTTCACCAACCGCGGCGATTCCTACCAGCTCAAGGGCGAGCTGGGCGCGGCGCTCAGCGACTACGAGGCTGCGCTCAAGATCGATCCGAATTTCGCGCAGACCTACAACAACCGCGCGGTGCTCTACAAGAAGATGGGCGAGCGCAAGAAGGCGCTGGCCGATTACGAGACGGCGCTGAAGCTCGATCCCGGCAACGAGAACGCGGCCAACGGCCGCCGCAGCATGGTCGCGGAGATCGCGAAGTTCGGCGCCGAGCCGCCGCGTCCGCTCGCGGCGAATTCCGGCAACGGCCCGTCGTTCGATTGCGCCACGGCGAAGCGCGAGGTCGAGAAGGTGATCTGCGCCGATCCGCAACTCGGCGTGCTCGATCGCCAGATCGCCGAGACCTATGAGCGCGTGCTGAAGGCCACGAAAGGCCGCTCGGCCGGCGACCTGCGCAGGACCCAGCGCGATTTCCTCAGCACGCGGAATGCGAGCTTCGGCCGGCCCGGCTATGATCTGAGGAAGGTCATGCAGGATCGGTTGCAGCGGCTGAATGCGATGGAGAGTTGAGGCGTGATTCTTCGCCCCTTCCCGCGTGCGGGGAGAGGCCGGAATTTGCGGGAGCAAATTCCGGGTGAGGAGGAGTCTCCGCGAGTTCAGCTCTCACCGTGATTGCGGATGCAGCCCCTCGCCCCCACCCTCTCAGCGCGAGCGAAGCTCGTCGCGGCCCCGTAAGAACGGGGAGAGGGAGAAGATACGTTCTTTTCAGCTTGAACCGCGGCCCGTTCCCGGGAAAATACCTCTCAAACAACGCCGGTACTTGATCCCTGTCATGGCGGGACGCTCGTCCTGTCGGTCAGGTCAAGGCCAGGCGAAAAGGGAACGGGAGCGCGGGAATGAACGTCAAGGGAACGAGCCTCTATCACGAGGTCCATGCGCGCTCGCTGGCTGATCCCCAGGGCTTCTGGGCCGAGGCGGCCACGGAGATCGACTGGATCGAGCCGCCGAAGACGATCTTCGATGCCTCGCAGGGCGTCTACGGCCGCTGGTTCATGGGCGGCGTCGTCAACACCTGCTACAACGCGCTCGACCGCCATGTCGAACGCGGCCGCGCCGACCAGGTGGCGCTGATCCATGATTCACCGCTGACGGGCTCGGTCACCAGATTCACCTACGCCGAGCTATTGGGTGAGGTGCAGGCGCTCGGCGCCATCATGCAGGATTTTGGTGTCGCCAAGGGCGATCGCGTCATCCTCTATATGCCGATGGTGCCGGAGGCTGTCGTCGCGATGCTCGCCTGCGCGCGCATCGGCGCGGTGCACTCGGTGGTGTTCGGCGGCTTTGCCGCCAAGGAGCTCGCCACCCGCATCGACGACGCGCAGCCGAAGCTCATCCTCTCCGCAAGCTGCGGCATCGAGCCCGGCCGCATCGTGCAGTACAAGCCGCTGCTCGACGAGGCGATCAAGCTTGCGGGCACGAAGCCGAAGGCCTGCATCGTGCTGCAACGTTCCCAGCACATCTGCGACCTCACGCCGGGCCGCGACTACGATTGGGCGAGCCTGCGCCGCAAGGCGATGAACGACGGCAAGAAGGCCCCTTGCGTGCCTGTCGCCGCCACCGATCCGCTCTACATCCTCTACACCTCGGGCACGACCGGTATTCCCAAGGGCGTCGTGCGCGACAATGGCGGGCACCTGGTCGCGGTGAAATGGTCGATGTTCAATCTCTATGGCGTCAAGCCGGGCGAGGTCTGGTGGTGTGGCTCCGACATCGGCTGGGTGGTCGGCCACAGCTACATCATCTATGGCCCGCTGCTGCATGGTGCGACCTCGATCATGTACGAGGGCAAGCCAATCGGCACGCCCGATGCCGGCGCGTTCTGGCGCGTCATCAGCGAGCACAAGGCGGTCGCCTTCTTCACCGCACCGACGGCGTTCCGCGCGATCCGCAAAGAGGATCCGGAAGGAAAGTTCATCCGGCAGTACGACCTGTCGCAATTCCGCACGCTGTTCCTCGCCGGCGAGCGTGCCGATCCGCCGACGGTGGAATGGGCGGAGCAGCAGCTCAAGGTGCCGGTGATCGACCATTGGTGGCAGACCGAGACGGGCTGGTGCATCGCCGGCAATCCGGTCGGTCTCGGCATGTTGCCGGTGAAGCATGGCTCGCCGACGGTGCCGATGCCGGGCTACCAGGTCGACGTCGTCGACGAAGCCGCAAAGCCCGTCGGCCCCAACACCATGGGCTCGATCGTCATCAAGCTGCCGATGCCGCCGGGTTGCCTGCCGACGTTGTGGAATCAGGATGCGCGCTTCAAGGACGCCTACCTCACTGAATTCCCCGGCTATTACAAAACCTCGGACGCCGGCTACAAGGATGAGGACGGCTATGTCTTCGTCATGGGCCGCACCGACGACATCATCAACGTCGCCGGCCACAGGCTCTCCACCGGCGGCATGGAGGAGATTCTGGCCTCGCATCCGGATGTCGCCGAATGTGCCGTGCTCGGCGTCAAGGACGCGATCAAGGGCGAAGTGCCCTGCGGCTTCCTGGTGCTCAAGGCCGGCGTGAAGCGCGCGCCTGCGGACATCGAAAAGGAGATCGTCGCGCTGGTGCGCGACAGGCTCGGCCCCGTCGCCGCCTTCAAGCTCGCCATTACCGTCGGCCGCCTGCCGAAGACGCGTTCCGGCAAGATCCTGCGCGGGACCATCAAGAAGATCGCCGATGGCGAAGCCTGGACCATGCCGGCCACGATCGAGGATCCCAAGGTGCTGGACGAGATCGGCGAGGCGCTGAAGGGCAGGGTGTGAGGCGATCTCCGGCCGTCGTGCCGGTGAGGCGCGACGCTGTTGCACCAACCTCCGCTGTCATCACCCGCGAAAGCGGGGCATGACTGCGGGAGGAAACCGGGCCTTGCGGACTTACAATCTCCTCATTCCGCGCTAAACAGGGCCGGCCAACAGGGGACCTCGTATGCCACTCGCCACCGCGCCGCGCCTGCTTGTCGCCGTGCTGCTCGCCGTCGCTGTCTCCGCCTGCTCCGCGCGCTACCAGACGCCGGTGGCGGTCGGCGGCGACGATGACGACGCAGTCTGCCAGGGCCGCGGCTATGCGGCGGGCTCGCCCGAATATGTGGCGTGCCGCAAGGACCGTGACGTCCAGCGCAACGCTGCGACCGCACGCGCCGACCGCCGCCAGCGCGATCTCGGCGAATACATGCTGAACCATCCCGAGCGGCCGTAGGTACAACTCGGTTCGTAGCCCGGATGGAGCGAAGCGCAATCCGGGACACGTGCATCGGCGTGTCGTGCATCCCGGATTACGCTGCGCTCCATCCGGGCTACTCTTGTTGAAGAGACAAAGCAAAAACACGGCAGGTTTCCCCGCCGCGTTCAAACTGCGTTCGATGACGAATCGAGAGGGGAGCCTTACTCCTCCTCCTCGTCCTGCTTCTTGCCGCCGAGCGTCTTCAGCTTGGCGAACACGGCGTCGACGTTGAGGTCGTCGCTCGATCGCTCCGCCGGCTCGAACTCGTCCTTCTTGGTGGTCTCGGAAGCCGGGAGCAAGGTGGCGCCGCCATAGGCTGCGTCGATCGGCTTCTCCTTCGCCGCGCGCGCCACTTCGAAATCGAGCTCGATCTGCGAGCAAAGGCCAAGCGTCACCGGGTCGATCGGGGTCAGCTGGGAGGTGTTCCAATGGGTGCGGTCGCGAACGCTGGCGATGGTGCTCTTGGTGGTGCCGACCAGGCGCATGATCTGGGCGTCCTTGAGCTCCGGATGGCTGCGCAGCAGCCAGAGGATGGCGCTCGGGCGCTCATGGCGGCGGGAGACCGGGGTGTAGCGCGGACCCTTGCGCTTGGGCTGGGGCGGCAGCACGACCTTGCTCTCCTGAAGGCGGAGCCGGTAGTCCGGGTTCTTCTCGCCCTTCTCGATCTCCTCGCGGGTCAGCTGGCCGTTGGAGAGGGGATCCATGCCCTTGATGCCCTGGGCAGCGTCGCCGTCGGCGATCGCGCGCACCTCGAGGGGATGCATCTTGGTGAAATCGGCGACCTGGTCGAAGGTCAGCGCGGTGTTGTCGAGCAGCCAGACGGCGGTCGCCTTGGGCATCAGAGGTGCGTTGCTCATGGCAAATCTCCTTTGTGCTTCGCCCACCCCTCTGGAGGCGAAACCGGTGGTCATCAGCGATGACAGGGAATTCGCGCTATATAAGCCCGGAGGGGCTAGCCACGCAATGGTTCTGCTATAGATAGTGCCTTGACAGCGCCCGAAAGGGGGGCCAATTCCCTTGGAAGCGCCTGTAAAGTCCTAGCAGACCCATTAAAGCCCAATTCCATCCATTGACCGCCCCCGCCAGAAGGCGAAACGGGTGATTCGGTCCCGAGATCGCTCAATGTCAGCCAAACCAGACCTCAAGATCGTGCTTTGTTCTCCCCGCGGCTTCTGCGCCGGGGTGGTCCGGGCGATCGACACCGTGGAACGGGCCCTCGATAAATACGGCGCCCCCGTCTATGTTCGCCACGAGATTGTGCACAACAAATACGTCGTCGACGGGTTGAAGAAGAAGGGCGCGATCTTCGTCGAAGAGCTCGCCGAAATCCCGGAAAACACCACCGCGCCGGTGGTGTTCTCGGCCCATGGCGTGCCGAAATCGGTCCCGGCCGACGCCACCTCCCGCAATCTGTTCTCGCTGGATGCGACCTGCCCGCTGGTCACCAAGGTGCACCGCGAGGCCGCGATCCACTTCAAGCGCGGCCGCGAGATCTTCCTGATCGGCCACTCCCATCACCCCGAAGTGGTCGGCACGCTCGGCCAGCTTCCGGTCGGCGCCGTGACCCTGATCGAGACCGCCGAGGACGCCAAGACGATCTCGCCGAAGGATCCGAACAACCTCGCCTTCGTCACCCAGACCACGCTGTCGATCGACGACACCGCGGAGATCGTGGCGCTGCTCAAGGAGCGCTTCCCGAACATCAACGGCCCGCACAAGGAAGACATCTGCTACGCCACCACCAACCGCCAGCTCGCGGTAAAGAAGGTGGCGCCGGTGGTCGATGCGCTGATCGTGGTCGGTGCGCCGAATTCGTCGAACTCGCAGCGCCTGCGCGAGGTCGCCGAGCGTGAAGGCTGCAAGATCGCGGTGCTGGCGCAGCGCGCCGCCGACCTCGACTGGACCAGGTTCGGCAACATCTCGAGCCTCGGCATCACCGCGGGCGCGTCCGCGCCGGAAGTGATCGTCGAGGAGATCATGGACGCCTTCGCCGAGCGCTACACGCTGCATGTGGAGACGGTCTCTGCCGCGGAAGAGAACGAGTTCTTCCCGCTGCCGCGCCAGGTGCGTCCCGAAGCCGCCGCCGAGTAGACCTTTATGGCGGTCTACACCGACGTTGCCGCCGACGAGCTTGCGGATTTCCTGAAGCAATACGATCTCGGCGAATTGCTCTCCTACAAGGGCATCGCCGAGGGCGTCGAAAACACCAACTTCCTGCTGCACACCAGCAAGGGCTCGTTCATCCTCACGCTCTATGAGAAGCGCGTGGCGAAGAACGACCTGCCGTTCTTCCTCGCGCTGATGACGCATCTCGCCGAGCACGGCGTCACCTGCCCGCTGCCGGTGAAGGCCGGGGACGGCCAGGCGCTGCGCGAGTTGTCGGGCCGGCCGGCCGCGATCATCACCTTTCTCGAAGGCGTCTGGCCGCGCAAGCCGAACGCGGCCCATTGCGCCGGCGTCGGCGAGGGGCTTGCCAGGATGCATCTGGCCGGCGCCAATTTTGCGATCAAGCGTGGTAATGCGCTGTCGGTCTCCGGCTGGCGACCGCTGTTCGACGCGGCGGCAAGCCGCGCCGATGAGGTCCAGCCGGGCCTGCATGCGTTTCTCGCCGCCGAGCTCGACTATCTCTCGAGCGGGGTCTGGCCGACTGATCTGCCTGAAGGCGTGATCCACGCCGATCTCTTCAACGACAACGTCTTCTTCCTCGGCGACAAGCTCTCCGGCATCATCGACTTCACCTTCGCCTGCAACGACATGCTGGCCTATGACGTCGCGATCTGCCTGAATGCCTGGTGTTTCGAGCCGGACCATTCGTTCAACGTCACCAAGGCGCGCGCCTTCCTCAATGCCTATGGCCGTGTGCGAAAACTCTCCGAGGCGGAAGAAGCCGCGCTGCCGCTGCTCGCGCGCGGCGCCGCGATCCGCTTCCTGCTGACGCGGCTGGTCGACTGGCTCAACGTGCCCGCGGGTGCGCTGGTCAAGCCCAAGGACCCACTGGAATATTTTCGCAAGCTGCGCTTCCACCAGAGCGTTTCCAGCGCGCGCGATTACGGGCTGATGCCGTCAGGACTGGTCGCGTGAGCGAGCTTCCCGTTGTCACGATCTATACCGACGGCGCCTGCTCGGGAAATCCCGGGCCCGGCGGCTGGGGCGCGATCCTGAAGTTCGGTGACAAGGAAAAAGAGCTGAACGGCGGCGAACGCCACACCACCAACAACCAGATGGAGTTGATGGCCGCGATCTCCGCCCTCGAAGCGCTGAAGAAGCCGTGCACCGTCGACCTCTATACCGACAGCCAGTATGTGCGGCAGGGCATCACCGGCTGGATCCACGGCTGGAAGCGCAACGGCTGGCGCACTGCCGACAAGAAGCCGGTGAAGAATGTCGAGCTATGGCAGCGCCTGGATGCGGCGCTGAAGCAGCACGAGGTCCGCTGGCACTGGGTCAAGGGTCACGCCGGCCATCCCGAGAACGAGCGCGCGGATCAACTCGCCCGGGATGGGATCGTAAAGGCGCGGTTGCAGCAGCGGGTGGGGGAGTAGGGCGTCGACGTCTTCGCGGACGCTGCTACATCCTTAGCCGTCGTCGTCGCCATATTCCCAACTGTCATCGCCCGGCTTGACCGGGCGATCCAGTATTCCAGAGACGGTTGTGATTGAGCCGAGAAGCTTCGGCGTACTGGATGCCCCGCCTTCGCGGGGCATGACAGTGTCATTTGTGGTTGAGAGCGTTGGCCGCCTTACAGCTGCCCCAGCAGCGTATCGCCGCCGGAGACCTCGACCTTGCCGGGCATCGCTTCGAGGTTCAGCTTCTTCACCACGCCGTCCTCGACCAGCATCGAATAGCGCTTGGAGCGGATGCCGAGGCCGTTGCCGGAGGCGTCCAGCTCCATGCCGATCGCCTTGGCGAAGTCGGCATTGCCGTCGGCGAGGAAGATGGCCTCGTCGCGCTGGTCGGTATCGCGCTTCCAGGCGTTCATGACGAAAGCGTCGTTGACGGAGACGATGGCGATGGTGTCGACGCCCTTGTCCTTCATGGCATAGGCGTTGAGGAAGATGCTCGGCAGATGCATCTTGTGGCAGGTGCCGGTGTAGGCGCCGGGCACTGCAAACAGCGCCACTTTCTTGCCCTTGAAGATGTCGTCGGTGGTCTTCACCTGCGGACCTTCGGCCGTCATCACGCGGAATTTCGCCTCGGGCAGCTTGTCGCCAGTCTGGATCGCCATCGTCAGTCTCCCTGAAAATCGGTCCCGCTTTTTAGACCGTGCGGCGGCGCTGCACAACATGGGCGGCGAGGGGCGCGGTCCTTCACCGTTCTGTCATCAGCCGGCAAAACCGCCGCCGTCGAGGAAGGCCTGTTCTTCCTCGGTGGTGGCGCGGTCGAGCAGGCGGTTGCGGTGGGGAAAGCGGCCGAACCGCTGGATGATGTCAGCGTGCTCCCGCGCGTATTTCAGGTTCTCGGCATTGTCGGTGTTCTGAAACAGCGCGACGCAATGCAACTGGTCGGGCAGGTGCTCGGAATGCATGAAGGGCAAATAGAGGAATTCGAGCAGGATGGGATCGATCCTGCGATCGACGCCCCGATCGATTGCGCGGCGGGCGACGTCGCGCGCCGGCGAGTCGCTGGCAAAGGCCTCCGGCGTGCCGCGAAACATGTTGCGGGGAAACTGGTCGAGCGCGATGACGAGCGCGAGCGCGCCCTCGTCGCTTTCTTCCCAGGAGGCCAGCTCGCCGGCGGTCGCCCGCTTCCATAGCGGAAGAAAGCGGCGCCGGATCTCAGCATCGAAAGCGTCGTCGCGCTTGTACCAGGTATCGCGGCCGGCCGCGCGCCAGAAGGCGAGAATGCCGGCCGGCGTCACGTCGCAGGTCTCTGACATCAGCAATAAATGGCCTACGCCGCCTCCGCCTTCTTCTCGTCGCGGAGCTGCCGGCGCAGGATCTTGCCGACATTGGTCTTCGGCAGGTCGGTGCGGAATTCGATGTGCTTCGGCACCTTGTAGCCGGTAAGCTGCTCCTGGCAGAACTTGATCACGGCTTCCGCGGTGAGGTTGGGATCCTTCTTCACCACGAACGCCTTCACCGCCTCGCCCGACTTGGAATCGGGGATGCCGATCACGGCGCATTCGAGCACGCCCGGATTGCTCGCGATCACTTCCTCGATCTCGTTCGGATAGACGTTGAAGCCCGAGACCAGGATCATGTCCTTCTTGCGGTCGACGATCTTGGTGTAGCCCTTCTCGTCCATCACGCCGATGTCGCCGGTGCGGAAATAGCCGTCGGCGGTCATCACCTTGGCGGTCTCTTCCGGCCTGTTCCAGTAGCCCGACATCACCTGCGGGCCCTTGGCGCAGATCTCGCCGGGCTGGCCGAGCGGGACTTCGTTGCCGTCGTCGTCGCGGATCGAGATCCAGGTCGAAGGCACGGGGATGCCGATCGATCCCGAGAACTCGGTCGTGGTCGCGGGATTGCAGGTCAGCGTCGGCGATGTCTCCGACAGGCCGTAGCCTTCGGCGATGAAGCAGCCGGTCACCGCCTTCCACTGCTCGGCGACCGGGCGCTGCACCGCCATGCCGCCGCCGTTCGAGATCTTCAGCTTGGAGAAGTCGAGCTTCTTGAAGTCGGGATGGTGCATCAAGCCGTTGTAGAGCGTGTTCACGGCCGGGAAGCTGTTGACCTGGTACTTCGCCAGCTCCTTGACGAAGCCCGCGATGTCGCGCGGATTGGGGATCAGCAGATTGCAGCCGCCGGCGCGCACCGCGAGCAGGTAGCAGGCCGTCAGCGCGAAGATGTGATAGAGCGGCAGCGCGCAGACGATCATGAGCTGATCGACATGCGGCGGCGCGGCGAGTGCCGGCTGGAGCCAGGCGTCGTTCTGCAGGACGTTGGCGACGATGTTGCGGTGGAGCAGGGTGGCGCCCTTGGAGACGCCGGTGGTGCCGCCGGTATATTGCAGGAAGGCGACGTCGCCCGGCGACAGCTTCGGCTTGTTGAACGTCAGGCCGCGGCCGGCCGATACCGCGTCGTTGAACGACACCGCGCCCGGCAGCGACCACGCCGGCACCATCTTCTTCACGCGGCGCACGACGAGGTTGACGATCACGCCCTTGAAGCCGAGCAGGTCGCCCATGCTGCCGACGATGACATGCTTGACTTGCGTCCTCGCGATCACCTGCTCGACCGTGTGGGCGAAATTCTCCAGCACGATGATGGCTTCGGCGCCGGAATCCTTGAGCTGATGCTCGAGCTCGCGCGGCGTGTAGAGCGGGTTGACGTTGACCACCGCGAAACCGGCGCGCAGCACGGCAGCGGTCGCGACCGGATATTGCAGCACGTTCGGCATCATGATCGCGACGCGAGCGCCGCGCTGCAGGCCGCGGCCCTGCAAATAGGCGGCGAGCGCCAGCGACATCTGGTCGAGGTCGCGATAGCTGATCGCCTTGTCCATGCAGATGAACGCCTTGCGGTCGGCGAACTTGACGAAGCTCTCCTCCAGCAGGTCGACCAGCGATGCGTATTGGGTCGGCTCGATATCAGCAGGCACGCCGGGCGGATATTGCTTGAGCCAGATGCGCTCCATGGAAAACTCCCCTCAATTTACCAGAGCCCGTTGTGTCTCGGGCTTGCCTCATTGCGGCCAGTATCGAGCCTGCCGGAACGGGTGGCAAGCCGGTCGAGGCTTAGGACAAAGGTCCGGGAGTGGCTACTGGAATTGTCGCAAGTCGCTCTGCCGCAGGTGCGAAGTGGGCGCGGCTTGCGAAGGGGGCCGTTAACTGTTGTTGGCAGGCTTGGCGGCGGGCTTGGTCGCGGCCTTGGGCTTGGCGGGCTTGGCTGTCTGATCGCCGCTTGACGCAGGCTTCTCGGCGGGTTTCGCCGCCGCATCATGCTTGGCCGCGGCATGCTTGGTCCCGACCGGCTTCGCCGCGGACTTGGTATCGCTCTTGGCGCCAGGCTTGGCGGCATCCGGCTTTGCCGCCGCCGTCTTGGCATCCGTCGCCTTGGTATCCTTCGGCTTGTCGGCCGCGTCGGGCTTCCTGGCGACGCGCGACTTCTTGCCACGCGGCTTTGGCGTGGCCTGCTGGTCGGCATCGGCCGCGACCGCCGCGATCAGGGCGGTGCCGGTGCGGGTCGGGCCGGTATAGACCAGCACGGGCTCGGCCGCCGCGGGCGCCGTGGCCATCAGCTCGGAGGCCTTCATCAGGGGCGGCTGAAGGCCCGCGGTGAAGAAGGTCACCTGGGCTTCGCCGCCGGTGGCGGAGGCCGATCCGGACGTGCCGCCATTGGTGGCGATCAGTGCGTCGTCATCGTCGCTGGCCGGCCGCTTGCGATGACCGCCGCACATGTCCTCGCGCAGGTTCGGCGGCGAGGCGTCGACCGGCACCAGCCTGTCGACGGTGCCGAGCGAGGGGCGGAGCCAGGTGAGATTGTCCTGGCTGAAGCCGCGCTCGAGCAGCTGCGCCGCCTTCACGGCACGCGCGGTGCCGGAGTTGGCGCCGAGCACGACGGCGATCAGCCGGCGGCCGTTGCGCGTGGCCGACGCCACGAGATTGTAGCCGGAGGCGCAGATGAAGCCGGTCTTGAAACCGTCGGCGCCGGGGTAGCGGCCGATCAACTTGTTGAAATTGCCGGTGACGCGTTTGCCGAAGCGGATCGCCGGGATGTGCACGAAGTATTCGTATTCCGGCAGGTCGCGCAGGAACGAGCGCGCGAGAATGCCGAGGTCGCGCGCGGACGTGATCTGGCCGTCGGCGGGCAGGCCGTTCGGATTGACGTAGCTCGTCTGCGTCATGCCGAGCTTCCGCGCGGTATCGTTCATCATCGCCGAGAAGCCGTCGATCGAGCCGCCGACGCCTTCGGCGAGCACCACCGCCATGTCGTTGGCCGACTTCACCATCATCATCTTCAGCGCGTTGTCGACCGTGAGCTGCGTTCCCGGACGGAACCCCATCTTCGACGGCGATTGCGAAGCCGCCGTCGGCGATACCGTGAGCAGCGTGTCGAGCGTGAGCCTGCCGTCCTTGACCGCCTTCAGCGTCACATAGGCGGTCATGATCTTGGTGACGGAGGCCGGATACCAGGGAATCGTCGCGTTCTCCGCCTGCAGCACCTTGCCGCTGTCGGCTTCGATCAGCAGCAGTGCTTCGGCGCTCGCCGCGCGCGGCGCAAGCAGCGCGGCGGATGCGAGGGCCGCGGCGAACAGGTTGAACAGGGACTTGCGAAGCAGCGGGCGAAGGGCGTGCACTATCCGATTCCGGTCCTTGGAGACCCGCCGGTTCCGGTCGGCTCTCGTGATCTGATGGTCGGTTCTGAAGTCCGGCGCCGCCGCTTGCGGCGTCGCAAACTTATACCGGCTCGTGCGTCGAGAATAGGGGTTTGGGCCGGGTATTCCGCGATGAAATAGGCCGAATTTCGACGATGCTATGGGGACTTGACCGCAGTCGCCGCAGCCTCAGCGGCCGTCACGCTGGCCCGCGCATTTTCCTGAACCATGAACTGGGCCCTGGCGAGTTCGGCAAAATGGCCGCCTTTGGCCACGAGTTCATCGAAAGTTCCGCTTTCGATCACGCGGCCGTTCTCGAACACCAGGATCCGCGTGGCATTGCGGATGGTCGAGAGACGGTGGGCGATCACGAACGTGGTGCGCCCCTTCATCACTTCGTCGAGAGCGGCGTTCACCTTGGCCTCGGTGACGGCGTCGAGCGCGCTGGTGGCCTCGTCCAGGATCAGGATCGGCGGATCCTTCAGCAGCGCGCGGGCGATCGACAGCCGCTGCCGCTCGCCGCCGGAGAGCATGCGGCCGCGCTCGCCGGCATTGGTCTCGAAGCCGCCGCTGCGCTCGATGAATTCGAGCGCCTGCGCGCGCTCGGCGGCCTTGCGCATCTCGGCTTCGGTCGCATCCGGTTTGCCGACGCGCAGATTGTCCTCGATCGAGCGGTTGAACAGCAGCGCTTCCTGGAACACGACGCCGATGTTTCGCCGCAGCGACGTCAGCGTCACGCCACGCACGTCCATGCCGTCGATCCTGATGAAACCGGACTGCGGATCGAAGGCGCGATGCAACAGCGCGATCGCGGTCGACTTGCCGGCGCCGGTCGGGCCGACCAGCGCGATGGTCTGGCCGGGCAGCGCGGTGAAGGAGAGGTCCTCGATTGCCGGCCGCTTGCCGTCATAGGAGAAGGTGACGTCATTGAATTCGACGAGGCCGGAGAGCCGCCCCGCATCGATCGCGTCTGGGCGGTCGTGCACCGCGGGCACCGCGTCGAGCACGTTGAAGAATTCGCGCAGGCGCGGGGCTTCCATGAACACGTTGTTGATGAAGCTCACGACCTGTTCGAGCTTCTGGATCAGCATCGTCGCGAAGCTCACGAACATCACGATCTCGCCGACCGAGGTGAGCCCCTGGTCGTGCAGGGCGATGCCGAGCGAGAAGATCGCGAGCACCGTGATGGTGGTGGAGGCGCGGGTGATGACGGTGACGAGCGCCCACCAGGACAGCACCGGCATCTGCGCGGCGAGCAGCTCGTCGGCGACGGAGCGCAGTCCCTTCACTTCGGATTCGACACGGACAAAACTCTGCACCAGGGCGACATTGCCGAGCGCGTCGGAGGCTCGCGCGGAGAGCTCGCTATATCGCTCCTCGACTGCCATCTGCATGCCGAAGGTCTTGCGTACGACGAAGGTGGTCAGCACGGTGAAGACGATGCAGAGCACGAACAGCAGGATCGCGAGCCGCCAGTTCAGGTAGAGCGACAGCGGCAGCAGCACCACGACCGACAGGATCGCGGCAAAGTGCTCGCGGAAGAAGCCGAGCCACAACCGCCACAGCGCGTCGGTGCCGTTGAGCATCACCTTCATCAGCCGGCCCGAATGGGTGCCTGAGTGGAAGGTCAGCGGCAGTTGCAGAATATGCTCGAAATAGTCGGTCAGCACCGCCTGACGTTGGCGATGCGACAGCCGGTCGGCCTGCAGCGCCACGAGCGCGCTGCAGCCGATCGTGAACAGCCCGAACGCCACCCAGGCCAGCAGGAACGGCCAGGCCGAGTTCGATCCGGCGACCGTCTTGCCGGAGAGCACGTCGACGATCCGGCCGAACAGCACGGGTTCCGCGAACTGCGAGGCCGCGAGCAGGAGATTGGCAAACGCCAGCAACCAGCCCAGCCGCGCCTCCTTGCCGAGCAGTTCGAGAACGCGGGTGTAGAGGCGGAGGATGGACATGCGGTGGACGAACTCGAGCGGACGAAACGGTGTGAGCCCACATTCTAATCAGGGATCGCCGGTGAGATACAGCGGAAGCTGCGGGTTTTGCTCAGTTGATCAACCGTCCCGCGATCGGCGGCAGGAACCGGTCGTCGAAGATATCGCCCGCCGCCGGCCGCTTCCGGAATTTGAAATCCTGCGCGATCTGGTCGATCGAGCGGTCCAGGCGCGCCGGGTCGATGCCGCCGAGGCCGTTGCGCTTGACCTCGTCGGTCAGGATGTTGTCGATGAGCACGCTGCGCAGGCGTTCCCGCTCGAGATCGCGGTCGCCGTCGTCGATCCGGCTCGTGGCTTCGTCCGCCGCGCGGGCCGGCTCTTTGATGGTCGCGTTGACGCCGGCGATCAATGCGCGGACGAATCCCTTCACGGCGTCGGGCTTCGTGGCGGCGAAAGCGGGGTTGGCCACCACGGCGAAGCCGTAGGCCTCGCAGCCATAGTCGGCATAGCGGAGTACCACGAGATCGCCGCCGGGCACGCCGCGGTCGCGCAGATTCACCGCAGAGAGATAGCTGAAGCCGGCGACCGCATCGACCTGGCCCGCGGAGAGGATCGGCTCGCGGACCGCGGCGCTGATCTTGTGGAATTTCACTTGCGACGCGTTGATGCCGTTCTGCTGCGCCAGCGCCGGCCACAGCCGCATCGACAGATCGCCGTCGGCGACGCCGACGGTCTTGCCGTCGAGGTCGGGCAGCAAGTGAATGCCGCGGCTCCTGCGCGCGACGATCGCGTAAGGCGCGCGATTGAACAGCACGAACACGGCTTTGACCGGCGCGGCATCGTCCTTGTCGCGAAAGCGGATCAGCTCGTTGATGTCGACGAGTGCGAGCTCGCTGTCGCCCTTGGCGACGCGCGCAAGCGCCTCCGGCGATCCGGTTGCGCTCTTGAAGGACACGTTGAGACGCTCGGTACCGAAATTGCCGTCCTTCGCGGCGAGGAAGAACGGCGCCATGCTCGCATCGACGGGACGATCGAATGTGAAGTGGATGGCAGTGGACGGCGCAGCAGTCTCGGCCGCGCTGACGTCGCGTGCAGCCAGCGCGGCAAGCGGGATTGCAATGGCCAGCAGGCCGCGAAGGGCGATCGTCTTGAATGCAAACATCAGTCGCGCCGGTCCCGCATTGTTGTGGTTTCGTGACGCTCGCAGCGCCGGCCGGCGACGAGCCTGCGCGCGCCAACATGAACGGCGGATGAGCGGGGGTTGCGTCATGATCACGCAACCCCGTTCAGCTTCTGTTGGGGTTGGGGAACCCAACATGGGATGCGGGTGTTTGAACGACATGAGCCTGTCGTCAGGCACCATTCGAGGTCCCAAGGAGGGTCCAGGACATGTTTGACCGATTCTCGAGATTTGCCGGCCGCAAGGCCGTCCTTGCCACCGCCGCGGTGCTGGCGCTGACCGCGGTCGCCCCGACTGCCTCATACGCAGGCGGCCGCCACTGGCATGGCGGTGGCGGTGGTGCTGCGGCTGCCGCGGCCTTTGCCGGCATCATCGGCACCGGCCTTGCGATCGCTGCGACCCGTGACGCCTACGCTTATGACTACGGTCCGGGTCCGGGTTATGGCTATTACGGCGGCCCTGCCTATTACAGTGGCCCCGCCTACGGTCCTTACTACGGCCCGGGCCCGAACTACCAATATCAGCGCTATGGCGGCTCGGCTCCGTCGGAGCTCTGTGGCCAGGGCTACATGCAGAACTGCTACTAGCCTTGGCTACCAAGTCCCCGGCTACCAAGTCTTGACCACAACGGGCCGTCGCGCTTGCCGCGGCGGCCTGTTTTTCGCTTTTAACCCTGCGCGTTAACGCGCTCGCCATTGGTTTAGGGTAGTTTTGAGCACCATGAGTGATTCGCTTGAGCGGCTATATCTGGCTGTGCTCGCGGCCAAGGATCTTGATCCGGCAACATCGCGTACCGCCCGGCTGTTTCAGCGTGGGCCGTCCAAAATGGCGAAGAAACTGGCCGAAGAAGCCATTGAGGTCGTCATTGACGCGGTCAATGGCGATAGCGAGGCCGTGATCCGGGAAAGCGCCGACCTGCTCTACAATCTCACGGTGCTCTGGGCCTCGGCCGGCGTGCGCCCGGAGGATGTCTGGCGCGAAATGGCGCGGCGGGAAGACATGCTCGGCATTGCCGAGAAGCTGCCGAAGTCGCCGATGAAGCTGCCCAAAGTCGCGTCACCGCGCGTTGCGGCCAGGCGGCCAATTGTCGCGCTGGAAGGGCGCGTCTCGCGCAAGCGCCACTAAAACGCGGTGAAACCGGCGCAAAGCGTCATCGCGCTTTAGGTTGTTGTTTGCGCGTGATCTTTCGGAAAACCGCGACACACTGTTCCGGATCAGGCCAAATCGTCACAAAACTCGCGATGGACAAATCCGTCCCATGGTGCTTCATCGCGGCGCCATGCTGAAACGTATCTACGACTGGTGCATCGACGCCGCCCACAAGCCCTACGCGCTCTGGATCATGGGAGCCGTGGCTTTCGCAGAAAGCTCGTTCTTTCCGGTCCCGCCGGATGTGATGCTGATCCCGATGTCGCTGGCGCGCCCGCAGCGCGCCTGGGTCTATGCCGCGATCTGCACCGTCACCTCGGTGCTCGGCGGCCTGCTCGGCTACGCCATCGGCGCGCTGCTGTTCGACTCGGTCGGTCATTGGCTGATCCAGGTCTATGGCCTCGGCGACAAGGTCGATGCCTTCCGCGCCTCCTATGCGGAGTGGGGCGCGGTGATCATCCTGCTCAAGGGCCTGACGCCGATCCCCTACAAGCTCGTCACCATCACCTCGGGCTTTGCCGGCTACAATATCGTCCTGTTCATCCTGTGCTCGATCATCGCGCGCGGCGGCCGTTTCTTCATCGTCGCGATCCTGCTCAACCGCTATGGCGACTGGATCCGCGTCAGGATCGAGAAGCATCTCGGGCTCTGGGTGGCGATCGGCGCCGTCGTGCTGGTGCTCGGCTTCGTCGTCGCGGTCAAGCTGATCTAGGGAATGATCCGGACCCGACGGGCCGCGTCAGCACGACGAGTGAAGCCGGTCTCCGCAAAGATCATGTTCGCTCAATAACCCCGCGCTTTGCCGCTGCGCAGGGTTCAGCTACGGTTGCCGTCATGATGGTTCGATCCGGCAATCCGGTCCTCCGACTGGGGACGCTGATATTTGCAGTGCTTTCGCTCCTGCTTGGTGCCGGCGGCACCGGCTGGCCGCAATCCGCGCCGCCGCCCTCGACATCAGCACCTTCATCGTCGCCGGCGCGCGAGGAAAATCCCGGGCTGATCAACGAAATGGGCAAGCTGTTCGACAAGCTGCCCTCGATCCTGCCGCCGATCAAAAGCCCGAGCGAGACCATGAACGATCTGTCGCGGCTGGCGACGCCGTCGGCGATGGTGTCGGGGCGCATGGCCTGCCCCGCCTCGTCGAATGGCGCGCCCGACTGCAAGCAAGCCGCCGACCAGCTCTGCCAGAGCAAGGGCTACAAGGAAGGCAAGAGCCTGAACGCCGATTCCGCGGAAAAATGCTCGGCCAAGGTTCTGATCCCGGGCCGGCAACGCAAACCGGATGACTGCCGCACCGATACCTTCGTCACCAGCGCGCTGTGCCAGAACTGAGCACGTAGCGCCAGCAAAGGAGCGCCCATGAGCCGTACGGAGCAGGACTTCCTCGGACAGCGGGAGATCGCCGACGACACCTACTACGGCGTTCAGACCATCCGCGGGAAGGAGAACTTCCACATCACCGGCATTCCGATGAACCAGGAGCCTTACTTCGTGAAGGCGCTCGGTTACGTCAAGAAGGCTGCCGCGATGGCCAACCGCGACCTTGGCGCGGTCGATGCGAAAGTTGCGGATGCGATCATCCAGGGCTGCGACCGCGTCATCGCCGGCGACATGATGGATCAGTTCGTCACCGACTTCATCCAGGGCGGCGCCGGCACCTCCACCAACATGAACGCCAACGAGGTGATCGCCAATCTCGCGCTGGAATCGCTCGGCTTCAGAAAGGGCGACTACCAGCATGTCAGCCCGAACGACCATGTGAATTACGGCCAGTCGACCAACGACACCTATCCGACCGCGTTCCGGCTGGCACTGATCCTGCGGCTCGAGAGCTACATGACGGCGCTGCGCCAGCTCCAGGAGGCCTTCTTCACCAAGGGCCGCGAGTTCGAGCGCGTGCTGAAGATGGGGCGCACGCATCTTCAGGACGCTGTTCCGATGTCGCTCGGCGCCGAATTCCGCGGCTGGGGCACCACGATCGGCGAGGAGGTCGACCGCATCTCCGAGGCGCGCGCGCTGCTGCGCGAGATCAATCTCGGCGCCACCGCGATCGGCACCTCCGTCACCGCGGCCGTCGGCTATCCAAAACTTGCGGTCCGGCATCTGAGTGCGCTGACCGGCGTCGACTTCATCCTCGCCGGCGATCTCGTCGAGGCGACCTCGGACACCGGCGCCTATGTGCAGCTCTCCGGCGTGCTCAAGCGCACGGCGAGCAAGCTGACGAAAATCTGCAACGACATCCGCCTGCTGGCCTCGGGCCCGCGCGCCGGCTTCAACGAGATCAACCTGCCGCAGCTCCAGCCGGGCTCCTCGATCATGCCGGGCAAGGTCAATCCTGTCATCCCCGAGGTCGTCAACCAGACCAGCTTCCTCGTCATCGGCCTCGACACCACGGTGACGCTCGCCGCAAGTGCCGGCCAGCTTCAGCTCAACGTGATGGAGCCGGTGATCTCGTTCGCGCTGTTCTTCTCGATCCGCACCATGGAGCGCGCGGTCAACAGCCTGCGTGAGAACTGCGTCGTCGGCATCACCGCCAACGAGGAGCACACCCGCAACATGGTGCTGAACTCGTTGGGTATCGTCACGGTGTTGAAGCCGTTGCTCGGCTACAAGCAATGCGCCGAGATCGCGCGCGAGGGCTACAAGAGCGGCAAGTCGCTGCACCAGATCGTGGTGGTCGAACGCAAGCTGCTGACGCAGGAGAAATGGGACGAGATGTTCTCGTTCGAGCGGCTGATCAATCCGGATCTGATTGGGTGATGTCGCCCGCGTTTGCGCAGCGAATTCCGCATGTTGGAATTGCGGTAACGGCGTCCGCCACGGCGTCAAAACGCAATACTTGACAGTGGAAAGATTGCCTTGTTGGTATGGCCTCCAGCTTTCGGTATGCTCGCCACCAAAGGATCGTTTCGCCTATGTCCATGCCTGCCTTGTTCAAGGGACGCCTGTCGATCCCCGTGATCGGTTCGCCGCTCTTCATCATCTCGGTGCCCGATCTCGTGATCGCGCAGTGCAAGGCCGGTGTGGTCGGCTCGTTTCCGTCGCTGAACGCGCGGCCGCCGGAGCTGCTCGACGAATGGCTGGCGCGGATCACCGAAGAGCTCGCGGCCTATGACCGTGCCCATCCCGACAAGCCGTCGGCGCCGTTCGCGGTGAACCAGATCGTGCACAAGTCGAACAACCGGCTCGATCACGACATGCAGCTCTGCGCCAAGTACAAGGTGCCGATGATCATCTCGTCGCTCGGCGCGCGCGAGGAGCTCAATCAAGCGGTGCACGGCTGGGGCGGCATCGTCTTCCACGACGTGATCAACCAGAAGTTCGCCCACAAGGCGATCGAGAAGGGGGCCGATGGCCTGATCCTGGTTGCGGCGGGCGCCGGCGGCCATGCCGGAACGATCTCGCCGCTGGCCTTCGTTGCAGAAACGCGAAAATGGTTCGACGGCCCGATCGCGCTGTCGGGTGCGATCGGCAACGGCAAGGCGATCCGCGCCGCGCGCATCCTCGGCGCAGACTTCGCCTATATCGGCTCGGCCTTCATTGCGACCAAGGAGGCCAACGCGGTCGAGAAATACAAGGAAATGATCGCAGGCTCGACGGCCGACGACATCGTCTACTCCAACCTCTTCACCGGCGTGCACGGCAACTATCTGAAGCCTTCGATCCTCGCGGCCGGCATGGATCCGGAAAACCTCCCGACGTCCGATCCGTCCAAGATGAACTTCGGCACGGATGCCTCCGGCGAGCGCGCCAAGCCGAAGGCCTGGAAGGAGATCTGGGGTTCAGGCCAAGGCATCGGCAGCGTCGACGGCATCATCCCCGCCGCCGATCTGATCGCGCGCTTCAAGAAGGAATATGACGAGGCAATCGATCCGCCGCTGTGAGTTGTTGTCGTCCCGGACAAGCGAAGCGCAGATCCGGGACCCATAACCACAGGGGGTGGTTTGGCGAAGACTCGGAGTTTAGAGTCGTGCGTCACAACTTCTTCCTGGGGTTATGGGTCCCAGCGTTCGCTGGGACGACAGCTTTTGCTGTGCTCCGACCGTCTAAGCCAGCCGAGATATCGTGCAAACATGACCGCCATCTACCGCGTCGACGGCAACAGCGTCGTCACCAGCCCCAATGCTGCCGGTCCGTGGGACCGGCGCATGCAGCACGGCTCGGCGCCGTCTGCGCTGGTCACGTGGGCGGCCGAACGCATTCCGACGCCGGTGCCGATGAATGTTGCGCGCGTCACCATCGACCTGATGCGCCCGGCGCCGGTGGCGCCGCTCACGATCGAGAGCGAGGTTTTGCGCGAGGGGCGCAAGATCCAGCTCTGCGAGATCAAGCTGTTCGCCGACGGTGTTCAGGTCGTCGGTGCCACCGTGCTCAAGATCAAGCGGCAATCGCAGCCGTTGCCGGACGACGTCAGGGAGTTGCCGGTCACGCTGCCGTCGCCCGAGGACTCGCTGGTCGAGGACGGCCATGGCGCGACCAGTCCGTTCGCAGGCATGGTCTCGATGCGCGCCGCGCGCGGCCGCTTCGGCCAGGCCGGGGCCGGCGCGATCTGGTTTCGCCTCGACCATCCGCTGGTCGAGGGCGAAGCGGTCTCGCAGGCGATGCGCGCCGTGGTCGCCGCCGACTTTTCCAACGGCACCGCCTCGACGCTCGACTTCCGCGCCTGGACCTACATCAATGCCGACCTCACCGTGAACCTGTCGCGCCAGCCGGTCGGCGAGTGGGTCTTGCTCGACGGTGAATCCTGGATCGGCCCCGACGGCGCCGGCCTCGCGATGTCGCGGCTCGCGGATCGCCACGGCTATTTCGGCCGCGCGGTGCAGAGTCTGGTGATCGAAAAGCGGTAAGCGTGACGGCAAGCGCCGTGAGCGCTCCTTTGAGCCGATGGAACGGCAGACTTCCGCCGCCGCGGAAGGGATGCCCTGGTCGCGAACCTCTTCTTGTCCGGAGGTCTCTGTTCGACGCCAGCGTCCTGCCAGTTCAGCTGCCGTAGACGATCTTGATCTCCCACAGCAGGACGATGATAGCCGTGATCAACGTGATCGCGGCCAACGCACTTTCCAAGGAAGCGACTCTCATTTGATACTCCGCTTCCCAGCCCCGTCAGCGGTCTAGTTGATTCGTTGATTCGCCTGCAATTGCGCGGACAGCGTGCCTGAAAAGTCCCTTCCAAGCTGTGGTTCGCGGGTCACAGCGACCCGTAGAACCCCGGGGTCCGGCCGCGGGAATCCGTGCGGTGCTGCCTGCCACAAGTTGCAGATCGGGATGACTACCCCACCATCCGGTCCCGTCCGCTCCAGAAGCCTGCGCGCAGCACCTTCTTGTCGACCTTGCCGACGCCGGTCATCGGCAGCTGCTTGACGAACCGGATCTGCTTCGGTGCATGTGCCGAGCCTTTTCGCGTCTTCACCAGATTGATCAGCTCGTCCGGATCAGGCTTTGCCCCCTCGCGCGGCACGACGATGGCGGTGACGGCTTCGCCCCATTTCTCGTCGGGAATGCCCACGACCGCGACCATCGCAACATCCGCATGCTGCGACAGCACGTCCTCGACCTCGCGCGGAAAAATGTTGAAGCCGCCGGAGACGATCATGTCCTTCTTGCGGTCGAGGATGAACATGTAGCCGCGCTCGTCCTTGCGCGCGACGTCGCCGGTGTGGACCCAGCCGTTCTTCAGCGTCTCGGCGGTGATGTCGGGCCGCTTCCAGTATTCGGCCATGACATGCGGCGCGCGCACGCAGATCTCGCCGGCTTCGCCCGTCTTCACTTCCTGGTCGTCGTCGTCGAGAATCCTGACGTCGCAGGTCGAGATCGGGAAGCCGCAGGACAGGAACAGCTCCGGCGTCCTGGGATCATGATCCGCCTTGCGCAGCACCGAAATCGGATAGCATTCGGTCTGCCCGTAAAGCTGCGAGAACACCGGCCCAATGCGTTCGATGCCCTCGACCAGCCGGCTCGGCGACATCGCGGAAGCGCCGTAGAGCACGAGCTCGAGCGAGGACAGATCGGTCCTGCTCAGCGCGGGATGATCGAGCAGCACGTAGATCATGGTCGGCACGAACAGCGTGAAATTGATGCGCTCGCGCGCGATCGTCGCCAGCACCGCCTCGGGATCGAAGCCTTTCAGCATGTGCACGGTGCCCCCGCGCATCAGGGTCGGCACGACTTTCGTGCCGGCGACATGGCTGATCGGGGCAACCGCGAGATAGTGCGGCGTGTCCGGGATCTCGAAGTCGGCGAGGATCGCGGCAGCACCACCGGCGTTCTCGCGGTGATAGCGCAGCGCGCCCTTGGATTTGCCGGTCGTGCCGCCGTGTAATTCAGCGTGGAGAGATCGTCGGGGCCGGCGAAGCAATGCGCGCTGGCATGGCCCTCGATCTCGATCGCCTGCAGGAGGTCGACGCCATAGTCGGCGACTCCCATGGTGAAGACAGCCTTGAGCCGGCTCGCACTCGCGGCGAGCTCGCCGCCGCGATCGCGGAAGGTGGCGGCATCGACCACCAGCATCTCGGCCTCGGAATCCTCGAGCTGGAAGAGCTGGTCTGCCCGCGATCCCAGCGGATGCAGCCAGGTGACGCAGAGCCTGGATAATTGCGCGGCGACGCCGGCGCACCAGGTGTCGGCACGGTTCGCGGTGAGGAAGGCGACGCGCGCGCCGGGCTGCAAGCCAAGCCGCATGAACACCGCCTGGATGCGTCCGATCAGGTCGATGGTGCCCTGATAGCTCAGCGATCCACCGGGCCAGGCGAAAGCGGTGCGGCCGGGATAGCGCGACAGTGCCCGCAGCGTCTGCGCGCAAGTCGGGGACGATGCGTGGAGCGGATCGGACATATGTTTCCCCGTTGCTTTGTCATCGGCTTTTGACGTGCCAATGTTTGCGCGCAACGCTAGCACAGGGAAGGCGGGATGGAACGACAAAGCCCGCGCAAGGAGGCGTGAGTGGCATCCGATCGACTGCAACACTTCCGTGATCGTCTCGCTCTGCCTCTGATCGCAGCGCCGATGTTTCTGGTGTCGGGCGTCGAGCTCATGGTCGCGGCCTGTCGCAATGGCGTGATCGGCAGCTTCCCCACCGTGAATTGCCGCAGCACGGAACAGCTCGAGGCGTGGTTCGCGGAGATCGAAGCGCGACTGCGGCAACACGAAGATCACACAGGTCGCAAGGCCGCGCCGCTTTGCCCGAACCTGATCGTGCATCGCTCCAACGCGCGGCTGGAGCAGGATCTCGCCGTGCTGCTGCGACACAAGCCGGAGATCGTCATCACCTCTGTTGGGTCGCCCGCGCCGGTGTTGAAGCCGCTGCACGATGCCGGCGCGCTGGTGCTGGCGGACGTAGCCTCGATCCGCCACGCCCAGCGCGCGGCGGAAGCCGGCGCCGACGGGCTCGTGCTGCTCACCGCGGGCGCAGGCGGGCAGACCGGCTGGCTCAATCCGTTCGCGTTCGTCCGCGCGGTGCGCGCGTTCTTTGACGGCATCATCGTGCTCGCCGGAGGCATCAGCGACGGCCGCGCGCTGCATGCGGCCGAAGTGCTCGGCTGCGATCTCGGCTACATGGGCACGAAATTCATCGCGACGCGCGAGAGCATGGCGGACGAGCGCCACAAGGAGATGCTGGTCGAGAGCAACGCCGACGACATCCTGCTCACCACCGCGTTCACGGGATTGCAGACCAGCATGCTGAAGCCGTCGATCGTAGCTGCGGGCCTCGATCCCGACGATCTGCCGGCGCGTGGCGCGATCGACATCGGCAAGGACATCGACGTCGACGCGCGCGAAAGCCGCCCGAAACGCTGGCGCGATATCTGGAGCGGAGGACACGCGACGTCGGGCGTGACCGACGTGATGGCGGTCGACGATCTCGTGGCGCGGACCCTCGCCGAATATCGCGATGCGGGCGGGCGGTAAGCGGCGTCCTTCCCCTCGCCCCGCTTGCGGGGGAAGGAGAGGAGGGGCCGTCGCTCCCGATCACAGTTAATCGAGCGCTCCTCAGAGGCCCCGTACTTAACGGCAGATTAACCAACGCCCGCCAAGAATCCCGTCACGGCCGCCAATCAGGACCGAGAGGGACAGGCGATGGACTTCGATTTTCTCAATAGCAAGACAGCCGCGACGCTGGACGAAATCCGGGTCCGCGTGGCCCATGCCCTGGCCCGTCATCCGCTGTGCCGCAACGTGCGCTTCGACATCGTCAGCGTCCCCCGCACTCGCCGGGGCGGCAACTGGACGGTGACGCTGCAATCGGTCGAGCCGCGCGCGGTCTGGGAGGCCTCGGAGATCGTCGCCGACATCCAGGATGCCTACGACCTCGCGCTAGCTGCCTGATTTCCTTGAAATTTCAAGGCATGTCGCTGTAGTCCGCGCGATTGCCGTTACGATGGCACCGTTCGGCCTTAATTACCGCCCAGTTTCCGGGCACTGATCACATGGACTTGAAGCTGGGCGCGGAGAGACGTTTGTCGAAAGCCATCACCATCGTCGTGCTGACCTGCTTCCTCGTCCTCGGCGCGGCCACCACTGCCATCCTCGGCCGTGACAGCGTGCCCAGCGTCAGCGCCGAGATGATCACACAGGCCCCGCCGAAGCCGCTCGCGACCAACCGCGCCGCCAAGGCCGACCGTCTGGTTCCGACGCTGGCGCTGGCTTCGGCCGCGATCGAGCCGGTGCAGGTGCCCCCCGACAGGCTTTCGCAGACCCCGGCGCTGACCGAGCCGCTGCGCCAGGCCTTCGCCGCCGCCACGCCGTCCGACTTCCCGATGCCCAAGGCAAGTGCGCATGATGCGCCGGCCGCCGCAGAGCTTCCTGCCGTCGAAGTCCCGGCCAAGCCGAAGGTCGTCGCCAAGCCGCCGCCGCAGAAATCCTATTCGTTGCTGTCCGAGGCCCAGATCGCGGGCATCAGGGATCGCCTGAAGCTGTCGTCGTCGCAGGAATATTACTGGCCTTCGGTCGAGACCGCTCTGCGCAACGTCGTCCGCAAGATCTCGGCGAACAAGCTCTCCAATCCGAACGCGCCGGGCGTGCCGATCGATCCGAATTGCGACGAGGTCCAGCAGTTGAAGTCGGCCGCAATGCCGCTGCTGTTCCAGCTGCGCGACGACCAGAAAGAAGAAGTGCGCAAGCTCGCCCGCATCATCGGGCTGGAGAAGGTCGCGCAGCAGATCTGACGCACAAGTTCCTCCGGGAACTGCGCCCCGTATCGGGAACATCCGGCAATCGACAAACGTTGCCCGCTCCAAAGAGGGAGTGGACCAATGCGCGCCTCGACAGCTTATTTCGTCGGTGCCGGAACGATCGTCGCGGCCATCGCCATTGGTCTTGGCGGCGGCATCGTCGCCGGCAATATCATGAATCCGGTCGCGCCCAAGCAGGGGCCGGACACGAGCAAGATGGCGCAGCGCGCTGAAGCCGCCAAACCCGCGACGACGAACGCGCCATCCGAGCGTTTGCAATATCTCGCCGGCTCGCAAGCCTTCGGCGCCATGATCGCCGCGCCGGCACAGGCCGAAGCCAAATCCGAACCCGCAAAGTCCGACACGCAGGCAAGTCAGGCGACTGCCGAGCCGCCAGCCCCGCAGCCTTCCCAGGCGGCCGCGGCGGAGCCGCCCAAGCCGGCGCCGGCATCGCCTCCGCAAGTCGCAAGGCCTGCCGAGCAGCAGGCATCGACAGAGCAGCCACCCTCACCCGATAACGCCTATGCCAAGGCCAGGGATTCCGATGTGAAGCGCGCCGCGTCCGAACGGCGCCACATGGAGCGCCGCGAGCGCTGGGCCGAACGCCGGCACTATGACCCCCGCGAGCCGCGTGGCATGCGCGACCGCACCGATTGGGATGACGTCGCGCGCAACATCCGCGAAGATTCCGATGCGCGCGATGTCGCGAGCCGGCCGCGCAGCGGCTTGCCGCAGATCAGGCTGTTCGGGTCCGACGATGATTAGCGCGCATCCCCGCCGTCGCGCACGCGATCGTGAGCGACGGTTCGTTCTGCGGACGCGCCTGCCTCGAATTTCAACTTCCAGACGATCTCCGTTCAATGCATGATCGGCGTGGCCAGCCAAAGGCCGCGTCATGGGCGTAGCGCTGTTAGCTTCGGGTCGCTGCTTCGCGCCGTACCGCGAAGGCGTCACCGCGCCGACGCCGGTTGATAGAGCCGGCACTGCCTGGCTGCTCCACTTTCTCGCGCGGAATCGCGGCTTCACCGCGCTGCAATTGCCTCGAAGGCGGACGGCGGGGCGGCCTTCTCGATTGACCTCACTTATCTCGCATTGCAAACCTTTTAGAGGTTTCCATGTCGATACATCTGTTGTGGACGTCCGCGGACAGTCTCATCATTGCCTTTGCACTCGCATTCATCGTTCCGCAACGGCATGTGCTGCCGCTCATTCTGATGTTCGGCGCTTGCGATGCGCTGGGTTCCGCGCTCGGCGTCACGATGCCGGTCGCGGGCGGGCTCGCAGCGATCCTGTTGATCGCGTGCGGCGCATCGCTGGTGGTGCGCCACCCCATCGCGCAGCGTCTTTTGAATGTGCCGGGCTGGTTCTATGTGCTGCCACCACTGCTGGCGATCGACAATCTCGCGTCGCGCACGCCTGATGCGCCGGCCGTTGCCGCACTGTCGAGCGCGATCATGGCCGGGCTCGGCTTTGCCTGCGGAGCCGTCGTGTCGCGCGGGTGGCGCGCAGGCTTGCGCAACGTACGACCGCTTGCAGCGGCTTGCCTGATCGCGGCCGGAAGCCTCCTCGCCTACGGAGCCTGACCATGGTCGCCTCCGTCACGACCCGCAGCTACGACCGTGCCCGTACCGGTGCGAACAATTCCGAGACGGTGCTGACGGCGACCGCCGTCCGCACCAGGGGCATCGTCAAACTCTTCAGCCTTCCGATACCCGACGATCCCAGGCTCGAGGCGCAGCCGCTGGCGGTCGGCGGCGTGCGCACAGCCGACGGCAAGACCCGCGACCTGATCTTCCAGGCCAGCATGGGCAATTGGGTTTATGCATTCGACGCTGTGAGCGGCGAGAAGATCTGGGCGACCAACCTCGGACGTCCCATCGTCGGAACGAGGGCGATCGACGGCCACATGACCAACGTCCATTGGGGCATTCTCTCGACCCCGGTGATCGACGAGGGGGCGGGCATCCTCTATGCCTGCGCCTGGATCAGCGACGACGGCAGCGTCGCCAAGGGGCAGCATTTCCTCGCGGCGCTTCGGATCCGTGACGGCTCGAAGGTGCACGGGCTGCTGAACCTGGAGGGCGCGGTCTACACGCCGCCGAACGGCCTGCCGGTGCAGAAATTCGTCTCGGCCCAGCGCAAGCAGCGCAGCGCCCTGACGCTGACGCGGAACCACGTGCTGATTCCCTTCGGCACGATCGCCGAGACCTCGAAGACGGCGCGCGGCTGGCTGCTCGCGGTCGACGTCCATGCTTGGCGGCTCGCTGCGTCGTGGTGCTCCACCGTCACCGGCTCCGGCGGCGGGCTGTGGCAGAGCGGGGCCGGCCCGGCCCTCGCGCCCGACGGTTCAATCTACGTCATCACCGGCAACGGAGCGTTCTCGCCGCAGCATGGCGATTTCGGCGAGAGCATCGTGCGGCTCGCATTGCACACCGGAAACAATGCGCATTTCGAAGTCATGTCGTGGTGGGCGCCGTGGACCGACGCCAACCGGGTCGGCGCGGCCGCGGACGCGGCAATCGCCGACGATGACGACGACGAACTGGCGTTGCCATCGAACGTTTCCCTGCCCTCCGTGATCGCGCATGCGAGGCGCATGGGAATGCCACTGAAGCCGCGGTATGCGCGCGAGATGCCGCATGTTGCGGTCACCTCCGGTCGCAGTGCTACCGATGCGCAGATCGCGCCGGTCGTGGCGCATCACATGGAGGCGATGAACGAGTCGATGTGGGGCGACCAGGATTTCGGTTCCGGCGGTCCGGTCTATGTCGCCTCCGCCCATGCCATTCTGGCCGCGGGCAAGGACGGCATCCTCTACACCGGCAATGCCAATGCGCTCGGCAAGACGCAGCCGGGCGAACTTGTGGCCGGGCATTTCGCGGCGAACTACAACAGGCTTCGCATGCCGCCGATCCTGTACACGTATTTCGATCCCGCCGTGTCGCCGGCGCCGGCGTCACCAATGGAGCTGAATCTGTTTCCCGGCGGCGCCACGCGGCATCTGCATGGCACGCCGCTGCTGTTCCAGTCCGCCACCCACGGCACCATGCATTTCGTCGGCGGCGAGAACAGCGCCTTGCGGGCCTGGTCGATTGCAGCCGACGGGAGAACGACCTATCTCGCCGGGGGCAACGAGATCGCCTCGCCGCAATCGCCGCGTCCGCCGGGCGGCATGCCCGGCTGGAGCATCACGCTTGCCGCCAACAACGGCACCGATGGCATCATCGTGGCGATGGTGCCCTATCAGGACAGCAACATGCTTCTCAGTCCGGGCCGCTTCCTGGTCTACGACGCGCAGAATTTCGCCACCAATCCGGATGGCTCCAAACGGCTCCAGGTGATCTGGGACAGCGAGGACTGGGGGCCGGAGCACGCCTTCATGCATCCCAAGTTCAACCGTCCGATCGTCTGGAAAGGCCGCATCTATCGCCCGACTTATGACGGCCGCATCGACGTCTATGGCCTGACGAACTAGCTGCTGTCCCTCTCCCTCCTTCGCGGGAGAGGGGGCTCGCGGCAGAGAGTCTCTGCTCTCGGTGCGTCGAGGCAGCTCTCATCCGCCTTGCCATTGGCGAGGCACCTTCTCCCACAGAGGGGAAGAAGCTCACCCGCCGTGCGACTCCACCACCTTGCGGCAGGCGTCCGAGAGCTTTGTCTTGTTCTCGCGCAGGCAGGCATTCATCTGCGGCGGCTTGCCGATATGTTCGGCGCAGAATTTTCCGGCGTCGCCGCGGCAGGCCATCTGCTCCTGCGGCGTCGGACCGGATTGCGCGGCGGCGGGCAGGATGGCGGCAGCGAGCAGCAGCGCGGTAAGGACTGAAGTCTTCATGAAGCACCTCTTTGGGATTGTGACGGGTCCCGCTGGGATCGGGTGAGCCGGACCATCTCGCGGAGCGCCGTTGCCGGTCCATGCCATGTTCATGGCATCGGCTCGCCCGCCGCACCCCCATCTTCATGGCATGTATCCGCGCGCCGTCTTTTGCCATTCAGGCTGCACGTCGGCTGCGAGACCCGGTGATTGCATCGGGGCGCCGAACGGGAAGCAGGAGAGCAAGATGTCGAAAAACGTGGGAGCGCTGAGCGCCGGGCTGACGGTCATGATGCTCGCGAGCGCGGCGATGGTGTCGCTGGGCACGAGCCCGGCGCAGGCGGTGGTCTATTGCAAGACGGTCGGCGTGCCCAAGGGCTGCGTGGTGCGGCCGACCGGGGCGGTGGTGGTTGCGCCGGCCGCCGCGGTCGCGGTGGCGACGCCCGGGCTCGGCGCGCCCGGCGTCGGCGTTCGTGCGGGAACGCCGATGAATCGCGGAGGCCCGGTCAATCGCGTCGGTGTGCGCTGACGGTCTCGTTTGATTGAGTTGATTGCATCGCTTCGGGCGAAAGGATGACCTGCGGACGAACCCCCCGTCCTCCGCATGACGATAATCCGGCCCGTTCCCTCTCTCCGTGCGTCCCACACGTTCGGGGAGGGGGTTTTCAGCCCGTGGCGGCGGCGTCGCTATCGGGAAAGGTTTTCGGCAGTTGCAGCCGTACGCGCGTACCCGAGGAATCCGAGGCCAGATCCAGCACCGCGCCGCAGCGCGCGGCGCGGCTTCGCATGTTGCGCAGACCCCGTGCGGTCTGGCCCGCACCGCCGGCTTCGCCGTTGCCGGACAGGGCAAAACCCTTGCCGTCGTCCGCGACGCTGATCATGCCCCGCGGTCCTTGGCCGTTATCTTGGTCGTTCTCTTGGCCATCTCCTTGGCCGTCGTCGAGCGTCTCGATGGTCACAACGATATGGCGCGCCTGCGCGTGCTTGACCGCGTTGGTCACGGCCTCGTCGAGGATGCGCACGATCTGGATGACGTGCCATGGCCGCAGTTCAGGATGCAGCGGCAGACCCTGCGGCGTCGCCACGTGCCATCCGAGGGCGACGTCGTGCGGCCGCAACTGTGCCGCCGCACGCTCGCGCCAGGAGCCGAGCGCAAGCATCAGGTCGCCGCCGATGTCGTCCATGGAATCGATGACGAGGCGCAGATCCTTCAGCGCGGCGCGCGCGGCGTCCGTGATGCCTGAGCTCTCGTGTCCACGCTCGGAGAGTGCGACGATGCTGACGAGCTGGCCGCCGAGGCCGTCATGCAGGTCGCGCATCAGCCGCGTGCGCTCGTTGGCCAGTGCGGCGGCGCGCGCACGCTCCTCCTCGCGCGCAAAGCTCGCCTTCAGCCGCTCCTCCGCCTCGCGCACGCGCGTCACGAGCTGGCTGGCAAAACTGTCGACCTGGTTCAGGGCGCGGGCGAAGCGCCAGGTCAGCCCGGCGCCGATCGCGACCAGCATCGCCGAATAGGACAGGCGCGAGACGAAGATGCGCTCGTTGGTCATGATCTCGAACACCGACAGCATGTCGTGGACCCAGCAGGTCAGCACGATGGTCACTGCGCAGCCGAGCGTGAAGCTTGCGGCGTCCTGCCTCCGAACCACCTGTGCCGCCGTGATGCTGGCCATCAGCAGCAGACAGACGCCGACCATGGGAATGCCGAGAACCAGGAAGAGAATGCGCGGCAGCGGCGGGCCGCCCATCAGTCCGACCGCGAACACCACGATGCCCGGCAGGAACAGCAGCGCGCCATAGCGCGGCCAGCGCCAACCGAAGAACAGCAAGGCGAAGACGACGATCAGCGCGCTCTCGGTCGGCGCCGATGCCAGCAACACGGCGGCAAGCCGCGATGTCGTGGCTGGCGGCACCGGCGGCGGCACGAACGCCTGCACCACGCCGAGCACCATCGCTACCGCCAGCACGCCATAGACCGGCTCGCGCCGCCGCATCAGCCACATGATGGCGAGGATGACGGCGAGGATCGATTGCCAGGCGGAGAACACCACGGGCAGCGTGACGAACAGCAATGTGCGTGTCTCGTAGGACGGACGCAGGGCAGCATCCGGCCCGACATAGACGTTGTCGAGAAAGCCCTTCAGCGGACCCCAGACGAGCAGCCGCACCGCGATCTCGTTGTCGCCGTCATGCAGTAGCGAGGCGGGGATGAGCGCGATCTGCGGCGTGTTGCGGTCCGGCCGGTTGGCGTTGGCATCGCGGCGGGAGTCGAGCACGACGACGCCGTTGACGGCGACCTCCACCGCGTTGCTGAAGCGCGGCAGGAATACGCACCATCCGGCATCGTCGTTTCTGTAAGTGAAGGTGCCGGTGTAGAGCGGTGGATCTGACAGCGAATAGCGCGACGACGTGAAATGCGGCAGCGTCACGGGACGGCTCGCGCCGTCCTCCCGCAGCGAAAATCCGCTCACTGCAAAATCGTCGGGGTCGCTGGGCTGGAGCAGCCGCAGCCCCAGGATGGTGATGATCACGATCAGGACCTGGAGCAGCAGATAAGGCACGAGGCGCGCCGCGATCAGCCGGCGCCGCGGGCGCGCAGGTGCCTTCGCCGCAATCTCGCTCACAGCTTGATCAGGCCCTGCTGCACCGCCTCGAACACCGCTTCACTGCGCGTGTGCACTTCGAGCTTGCGATAGATGTTCTTGATGTGGCCGGGCACGGTCTGCCTGGACAGGCCGAGATGGCTCGCGATCTCGGCGTAGCTGAAACCCTTGGCGATGCCCCAGAGGATATCGATCTCGCGCGGGGTGAGCCGCGCGGTGTTGAGCACGGGACCCCGCGGCGGCTCGGCCGAACTCGGCGCGGCGCCTTGCGTTCTGCGCACGATGAAACGGGCGATCGAGGCCGAGATCGGCGAATGGCCGGCGACCAGATCGCGCACGGTGGTGGCGATGTCGGTCGGGAAGGCGTCCTTCAGGAGATAGCCGGTGGCGCCGACCGTGATCGCCGAGATCACGCTCTCCTCGTCGCCGAGCGCCGAGATCACCATGATCTCGGTGTCGGGAAAGCGCTGCCGGGTCTCGCGGATCAGCTCGATGCCATGGCCGTCGGGCAGCCGCAGATCGGTCAGCAGCACCCGCGGCGCGCCGCCGTTCAGGACCTGGCGCGCCTCGCCGAGCGTGGCTGCGCTGCGCACCTTGTAGCCGGCCTTGACCAGCGCATCCTGGAGCCGCCAGCAGGTCGGTGCGTCGTCCTCGACGAGGAGGATGGTGGTGGCCTCACCCGTCTCGCCCTGTTCGCTCATGTTCATCGTCCCGCACCGCGTGTCCCCCGCGGCGCGAGGCCAAGTTTAGCCGCGGCGCGGACGCCGCGACACCCATAATCATGGGGGCGTTGTCACTCTTCCGCTCCGGTGTGGCCGGCGCCTACTGCCTTGCCGCAGCCGATGGCGTCGGCAGCGCGGGCAGACGCTGTACCGTGATCCGCGCCGTGCCGCTGTTGTTCTTGTAGTATTGTTCGTCCGGCCCGAAATAGTCGGCGTAATTTGCCGGGGCCAGCCATCGCAGGAAGCCCGGGACGATCTGCACGGCGTCGTTGACGTAGAAGAACAACTCGCCGGAATCAGGTGCGGTGAATTCAGCCACCATCCGGTCTGCAAGTTTCTGCGTGTCCCAGACCTTGCGTGCCGGCTCGTCTGGCGGAAGCGCATCGAATGTGCCCATCTTCGCGATGTCAGCCCTGAGTTTCGTCAGCTTCGCCGCATCGTCCGTGCTCGATTCCTCAGCGTTTTCGATGCGGACGGGATATCTGTTTTTTGGCTCATCCTGAGCATTGTCCTCGGGGAGGGTCGGGTCAATGCGGCGCGGCAGTTCATCTGCCGACATCACGTTCATGGCCTGCAGCGGCTGATCGTTCAGGCCCTTCTCGCCGACGCGTACGACCGGCTGGAACCAGTCCGCGCCGAACAGTCGCCGGGTCGGGAGAGCGAGGTAGTGGTGGTTTTCGTAGGTCTGGAATCCGTTGACGCCGGTCATGATCGTGCGGTCGAACCAGCGTTGGTCGATATCGATCCAGACCCGGTATTTGCGACCCTTCTCCACGGCGAGCCTGCTGGCCCAGCAGAACTGGTTGACGTTGAAAAGCTCGGTCGCAGCAAGCGCGTTGTCGCCCACCGGCTTGGCTGGCGGAATGTCTACCGCGACGTTCACTCCCTTTTTCTTCGCCTCTGCCGCTCTTGTTTCCGGGGCTTCACAAACCTGTCCGGTCGCGACGCGCCAGGTGAAAAAGCTGCTCGAGGCGATCAGCAAGGCCGCGGCGTAGATGACGACGATGGAGACGATGGGAAAGATGATCTTGGTGAACGGAAAGCTCATCCACCACGCATTTCGCTGCATCAAACCGCCGAACCTGAACAACAAACTCATCCGGCTGAGGTTTTTTGCGCTCGCCTTCCGTTCCGGCCGGTACCAGGCGAGCCGCGCCCGCTCCTGGATGCCATCACGCAGCGAGGCGTTGATGCTCCAGACCCACCACGTGACCAGCACGACGAGTGAGGTCGCGACGGGATAATAGAGTGCGATATTGAGCCATGGCCCCGCATAGGAGGGCAGCATGTTCTTGAGCAGGTTCGCGACGGAGCCGAGCACGGCGCTGAAACCCCAGTCGATGTTGCTGACAAAATCGCGCAGGCTCTTGCCGGATGTATCTATGATCTTGCGGGCGATCCACGGCCAGGCGGCAATGACGCCCGTCATGATCAGGAGCGCGAAATAGGCCACGCGTCGCCACCACACGGCGCCGCGCGCCTGATTCGCCATGTCCGCGTCTGGCGCTTTCATTCCAGTGAAGGCGTCGGATTCCTCCTTGCTTATCGGGCGCCTCGCTTTCTTCACGTAGGCGTCATGCATGGCTTGGTGCGCGCCGTCATTGGTGAGCTCCCTGATGCTTCCGTCGGGCATCAGCACCTGCGCGTTCGCCGGCAGCATGATTGGCGCATAATCGTCGCATCCGAACAGCATTCGTTCGACCACGGCGAAGTGAACGACCGGTTTTCCGCCGTTCACATTGCCTTCGAGGACCGGCCGCGGACCGTAGCGGTAAAGCACGGCGGCGCCGCTGCGCGAATCGTGCTTTGGCCCGATCGCCGATTGATACTCGCGGAAACGCTCGATCGTGCCCTTCTGGAAGCGCAATTGGCCACCGAGCTGCTCGGTCATCCAGACCAGCGGAACGAAGGAGAGGGTGGAATCCGGGTAACCGCCGCCAATGTCGGAATGGACGCCCGCGAACCACACCTCCTTGACAGTCTGGTCATTCGCTAGACGGCTCTGGTCGATCCGCAGCGGATGAAAGGTGGTGCGCTCGTCGTCGAGCGCGAGCGCGTGACAGATGTGCATCGCCTTGCGCGAAGGCCGGTGATTGCGGAACGAAATCGGCCAAATTGCCCAGTCGATTGCGACGCGCAGCTCCTCGATCGGTACGCCGAAAGCCTCGACCGTGTCGAACAGCCCGAGGAATTCGATATTGACGTCCTTGCGGCCGGCCATGGCCTTGCGGACCGTGCTGTAGGAGCGGTGCCTGCAGACGAAATGGTAGATGATGAGCAGCAGGTCGCGAATCCAGCGCGCAATCCAGATCGTCGGCAGGCTGCGATAGCCCACCGATTCCTTGCGGTATTCCCGCCATGCGGACATGGCGTTGCGCTCCATCTCGGCATGCGAGACCGGCTCGCCCTCGATTTCTGCCGGCACCAACCCCTGGCTCGCGATCAGCGCCGCCAGCGTGCGCGCGGTGAAGGCGCCGCGGCTGAAGCCGAAGATGTAGATCTCGTCGCCCTCGCGCCAGTTCCAGCACAGGAAGCGGTAGAGCTTGCGGACGTTGGAGGGAACGCCGATGCCGGTGGCGCCGTCGATGGCTGCGAGCGGCGCCCAGCCGGCGGTGCCGACGCCTTTGATGTAGTGGGCGATCTGGTCCGGCTGGGTGTGGTCGAGCGCTTCATAGAGCCGCCAGACGCTGGATTCCTGGGCGGTGAACGCGTTGCCCGTGCCGTCGGCGAACAGCACCAGCTTGCGCTTCGACAGGGTGGTGACGGTCGTCCCGCCGGCGCTTGCATCGTCATGCGTGTGCTTGGGTCTGGCAGAATTACCATTCTGCGCGCCATCATGCTGGGTCATGGGGCCCCTCTGGCAATCGACGGTGAAGCACTTCAGGCTGGAGCCGTTCAGTACTCCACGATTTCAATCAATGGTTGCGTCATGAAAACAGGTGCATTCTGTGCATAGTCCCGTTGAGGTAGCAAGCGGGATCGCGCCGCCGCGCCACCATGATTCGCGCAACCGCGGGGCTACGGGATTTCCACCTTCGGCGGCGGATAGCGGCGCGCCAGCGCCGACAGCGGCAGGTGCCGTTCGCCTTCCGGCAGCTCCAGAAAGGCCAGCACTTGTGGCCGCTTCCAGTCACCGATGCCGAAATCCATCGCCGTCCATTTCTGCGGCTCGGGGCCTTCGAGGCCCCGGACCCAGACGAAATAGCGGGGGAGGTCGTCGGCATCCGCTTCCGTCGTGCGTCTCCTGGCCATCGAAACTGCTCACTGCATCACCATTTCGTCGCCATAGGATATAGGTATCGGCTCGCTGAAGTCGAACTCCCGGCTGAGGGTCCTGTGAGGTTGGACCGGTTGGTTAATGTGCAGGTCTGAAGATATGAACGAAGCCACGAGCGATGGCTGGGGTGCCGCCACGGACGTCACGAAAAAGCTGACCGGCTCGTGGTCCTTCGACCGTGTCATCGAAGGCCAGGCTACGATGCAGGGTATCGCGATCTTCACGCCCCTGGACGGGGGGCGGTTGGCCTATCGCGAGCAGGGACATCTGAAGCTCGCGAACGGCGCCATTGTGCAGGCCGAACGCGAATACGTCTTCAGCAACAGCGGCGGAGGATTCAAGGTCTTCTTCAAGGAAGATCCGCCGCGGCTGTTTCACGAGATTTCGCTGTCCCCATCTTCCGGAGGAGAGCTGAGCGGACGTGCGCGCCATCTTTGCAGGCACGACGACTATCAGTCGGCCTACACGTTCCGGCCGGATGGAACGTTCGTCGTCCGTCATGTCGTGTCGGGTCCACGCAAGGACTACACGATGAACACGACCTACACGCGTCTCCCGTGATCAAGCCGGGGCGATGGCGACGGCCGTGCCGTCTCTCACCGCCAGAGCTCACTCTCCGCCACGCGGTTGATGTCGGCGAGCCGGCGGTTGGCGTCGGCGTTCAGGTCGATGCTGGCCACCAGCGTCAGCAGGCGGTGATAGGCGCCGTCGGCGATTTCGACCGGCAGCGGCTCCTCGTCAAAGGCCTCGACATAGCTGCCGACGAGGCCGCTCAACAGGCGGCAAAGACCGCGCTGGGCGGGATCGTCCCGGCCGAGCGTCTCGAGCTTTTGCTGAAATGTCCGGAAGGTGCGCAGGCCGTGGTGCTGTTGCGAAAGCCACGTATGCAGGTCGTTCATGTGAGCTCCTTCGAGTTACAGAAGAAGCTACCGGTTTATACAGGCGGGATGTGACGATTGGAAGGGGAGGGGGTAATTGAGGCAGTCCGTCTTCGGCGGGACAGCCTTCGCTGTTTCGCATGGATAGACTTGCGCCTGGCTCGCCCAGCCGTAGCTGCGAAGCGTGGTGCCCCTGGCCGGAATCGAACCAGCACTCCTTGCGGAACTCGATTTTGAGTCGAGCGCGTCTACCAATTCCGCCACAGGGGCTCCCGGTCGGCCCCTGGAAAAGGGCCTCGCAAAGCGGGCGGACTATAGCCATGGACAGGGCAGGGTCAACCCGCGCCAAAGTGATCCCGGCCGTTCTCGACAGCCGCCTGGGCCGGGGTTAGAGCCTTAAGAAAGCGACCCATCCGAAAGAGGCTGCCGTGACGACCCAGAGTGCCGCAATACCTGCATTCAGGCCGGCTGGGACCGGTCCCGCGCTGACCGCCTCGGTGCTCGTCACGCTGATTGCCGCAGCGACCATCGGCGGCGCCTGGTTCTTCCAGCTCGTGCTGGAGATCCTGCCCTGTCCGCTGTGCCTGGAGCAGCGCTACGCCTATTATCTCGCGATCCCGGTCGGCGTGCTGACGGCGCTTGCGGCACGGAGCGGGGCGCCGCGGCCGCTGCTGCTCGCGGGCCTTGCGATCCTCGCGCTGGCGACACTCGCCAATGCCGGCCTCGGCACCTACCACTCCGGCGTCGAATGGGGGTTCTGGAAGGGCCCGACCGATTGCTCCGGTCCCGTCATCAATCTCGGCAATGCCGCCGACCTGCTGTCCAAGCTCGATACCGTCAAGGTGGTGCGCTGCGACGAGGTGCAGTGGCGTTTCCTCGGCCTCTCGCTCGCCGGCTACAACGTGCTGATCTCGCTGTTGATGGCCGCGATCGCGGCGTGGGGATTTTTGCGGACGGCGAAGCGCGCGTAGCCGCCGTAGGCCGGCGCAGGCGCGCTCCTTGCCCACCATGCTTCCGTGATGTCGGTACAAGAAGCGGTGGGCACGCTTCGCTTTGCCCACCCTACGAGAGCTGTGTCCTGTCAATCATCCACATCGTCCTGCGTGCGGCCGAACAGGTGCACGATGCCCGGGGTCGCGATCGTCACGAACACGAAGCGCGACAAATGATGGGCGCCGACGAAGATCGGGTCGATGTGCAGCGTGAGCGCGAGCGCCAGCATCGCATCCATCGCGCCCGGCGCGAACGCGACGACGACATCCGATAATTTCACCTGCGTAGTGAGCGCGACGATGCCGACGAAGATGGCGGAGACGGCGATGGCCACGGCAAACGAGCCCAGCGCCGCATGGATGTGGCCTGCGAGCGTCTTGATCCGCATCCGCGCGAAACGGCTGCCGATCAGCGCGCCGATGCCGATCAGCGCCACGCCGCGCACCCAGTTCGGCAGGCCGCCCTCGACCCAGTCTGCGCCATGCAGCACGCTCGAGGCGATCATCGCGCCGAACATCCAGCTCGCTGGAAACTTGATCAGCCGCAGCAGGAGCGCCGCGGCCAGCGAAGCCGCGACCAGCTCCACGAGTTCGAGCGGCGAGGCGATCGTCGTCGTCAGCGACGGCGCGACGGAGGGCGCCACGCCCGCGAACGCGAGCACCATCGGCAGCGCCGCGGTGAGGATGATGACGCGCATGGTCTGCACCACCGCGATGCCGGGCAGGTCGGCGCCGCGCTCGACCGCCAGGATCGTGATCTGCGACAGCGCGCCGGGGCTGCCGGCGAGAAAGGCCGACGTGCGGTCCCAGCCATGGATGCGCTGGAGGTAGTAGCTCGAGCCGAAGGTCGAGCAGAAGGTCGCGAGCGCAAGCAGGCCGATGGTGAGGGGATAGGCGCTGACCTGTTGCAGCAGGTGGCGCGAGACCACCGAGCCCAGCGAGATGCCGAGCAGCACCAGCACCGTCTGGGTCAGGATCGGCGGCAGCGCCAGCTGGCGGCCGGCGATCGCGGCGATCCCGACCGCGATCATCGAGCCCGAGATCAGTCCCCCGGGAAGTCCGGCGACCAGAAACACGAGGCCGCCGACGGTGCCGATGACAAGCGTCTCCACCGTGCTCAAGATCTTGGCACGGCTTGGCCATTCGAACGGCAGGGAGGCGGTGATTTGCTTCACGCCACCTTATCGCAAATCAGCGAGAGGCACACAATTGCAGCCTCGTCATGCCGCAATGCGCGCGCCTCTCACGGACGCTCGCGAGCCGTAGTGTGACGGATTTACTTCTTGTCGGCAGCGGCGGGCGCGGCGGTGCCGGCCTTTGCTTCCTTCATGCACTCACGGCGAAATTTTTTGCGCTCCTTGCCCTTCAGTGCCTTGGCGTCCGCTTGCTTGGAGCATTCGAGCGACTCCGCCGAGCGCTCCTTCGGCGCCTTCTTGTCGGCGGGAGCGGCGGCAGTTGTGGTCTTGGCGTCGGTCTTGGCAGCCGGCGCGGCGGTCTGCGCGAAGGCGGTGCCAGTGGCGAGCAGGGAGGTCAGGGCGACGATGGCGAGGCGAGACGTGAAGGTCATGGTGGTGCACTCTTGCGAGATTGCGGAGGGTTGGGAACGTCGGCTCGCCTTGCTGAACGCGACATGAATAATCCGAGCCGGGGGGATCACTATATTTTGGCGGCAGGCGCCATCGCTTCCTTGTCGCGGCCGGGCGGCACGCTAGGATAGCAATCCTCGTTTCGCTTCCGTCGGGGAAGACCAAGGAGGAGGACCAAGGATGACCATTCAATCAAAATTGCTGTGTGCGGTTGCATTGACGGGCTTTGCCGCGCTGGTCGCGAGCGCGCCGGCGCAGGCGCTGACCTCGCAGGAGTGCAGCGCGAAATACCAGGCCGCCAAGAAGGACGGCTCGCTCGGCACCATGAAGTGGAATGACTTCCGCAAGGCCCAGTGCGGTGCGGATGCGACGCCTGCCGCGGCGCCGACCGCGGCCGCTCCTGCGGCGCCGGCCGAGCCGAAGCAGGCGAAGAAGGAGGCGGCCCCGGCTGCCGCGCCAACCCTGCCGGCCGGACCTGCGATCTATCCGAACGCCGTCGATCCGAAATACGCCAAGGAGACCGCCGGCAAGGCGCGCCTCCACACCTGCGTCGACCAGTACAATGCCAACAAGACCACCAACGGCAATGGCGGCATGAAGTGGATCGAGAAGGGCGGCGGCTACTACAGCGAGTGCAACAAGAAGCTGAAGGGCGCCGCCTGAGCTTCGAGATGATGCGATGGCCGGAGCAATGCTCCGGCCATTTCGCTAGTCGAGCAGCTTCTCGGCCGACTTCGCCACGAGCTGCGATCGTTTGCGCGGACCGCGCTCGACGAACAGCAAGCTCTGGCCGAAGATGAAGCAATAGAACAGGAAGGCCTGCGCCTCGGCCGCCTCGGCCTCGAGGCCGGTCGCACGATAGAGCTCGGCGACGTGCTTGAGCCGCGCCGCGTCCACGCTCGCGACCGCCGCGGCGGCGTTTTCGTCCGAGCGGGCCCATTGCCGGATCGCGAGCTCGATCGCCATGCCCTCCGGATTGAGCCGCTCGGAATAGAGCTGGATCACCGCCTTCAGCCGTTCGCGGGGTTCTTGCCCATCGAGGCTTGTCTGCTGCGCGATCGACGCCGCACGTCCCTCGCGCCAGCGTTCCAGCATGGCATCGAGCAGCGCGGCACGGTCGGCGAAGCGGCGGTAGAAGCCGCCCTTGGTGACGCCGAGATTCTTGGCCAGCACCTCGACCCGCACCCCCTCGACCCCCGAGCGGGCGAGCTCGGTAAACCCTGCCTCGACCCAGACATCGCCCTTGCCGTCGTTCATGAAGGAAGCCTCACCGGTTCTTGATACGGTGCCGTATTGCTAACGCGAGCAGGCGCTGATACGCTACCGTATCAATGATCAAAAGGCGGAAAAACGGCGGGAGGAATTGCGATGCAGGAGGCGACCTATCGCGGCACGGTGTATCCGTGGCAATGCGATCACGTCGGCCACATGAACATCATGTGGTATGTCGGCAAGTTCGACGAGGCCAACTGGAATCTGTTCGCCCGCCTCGGGCTGACGCCGAGCTATCTGCGCTCTTCCGGCCGCGGCATGGCCGCCGTGCAGCAGAACATCACCTACAGGCGGGAGCTGCTCGCCGGCGACATCGTCGAGATCCGCAGCCATTTGCTGGAGGTCCGCGACAAGTCGATCCGCTTCCGGCACGACATGACCAATGCCGAAACCGGCGAGATCGCCGCGTTCTGCGAGATCACCGGCGTCCACATGGACCGCAGCCAGCGGAAGTCGGCGCCGTTTACGGATGCGATCCGCGCGGTCGCTCTGCAGCATCTTGCTGAGCCGGCCGAGGCCTGAGCCATGGCCGCTTTCGAGCCGAAAAATCCGGGCTATCGCGCTGCCGCCATTGCCATGTTCGACGGCCAGCCGGCGATGCGCACGCTCGGCATCGTGATCGTCCGCCTCGCGCCGGGCGAGGTCGAACTGGCCATGCTGCATTCGGCGGCCTTCACGCAGCAGAACGGTTTCGTCCATGCCGGCATCATCACGGCAGGCCTCGACAATGCCTGCGGCGTCGCCGCCTTCACTCTGATGCCGCGCGAGGCCGACATCCTGACCGTCGAGTTCAAGACCACGCTGTTGGCACCCGCCCGCGGCACGCGCTTCGTCTTCAAGGCCGAGGTGGTCAAGCCCGGCCGCACGCTGACCTTCTGCGAGGCCAGGGCCTTTGCCGAGCACGAGGGCAACACCACGCCGATCGCCACCATGACCGCGACGCTGATGGCGATGCTGCCCCGCGCGGCGGCTTCGCCAGCGCCGGCCGCGATCCGCGCATAGCATGGCGATGACATCGCGCCCGCAACGCTCTATATGACGCGTAACAGTTCCCGGTCGCGAACCGTATTTGCAGCGATGGGACCGAAACGGGGCGAGATATGGCTGGATTCAGGAACAAGGGCCTCGTGGCGACGCGGCGTGCGGCGCTGACGCTGATCGGGGCGGGTGCCCTTGCGGCAGGTCGGATCACCTCTGCGCGCGCGGCCGCCGCCGATGACGAGGTGCTGACCGAAGCCAAGGTGCTGCGCGACCCCGATGTTCCCGTGGCCGGTAATCCCGACGGCAACATCAGCATCATCGAATGGTCCGACTACAATTGTCCCTATTGCCGCAAGCTCGAGCCGGAGCTGCGCCAGGTCGTCCAGGACGACGGCAAGGTGAGGCTGGTGATGAAGGATTGGCCGATCCTCGGGCCGATCTCGGTCACCGCGGCGCGGATCGCGCTCGCGGCAAAATTCCAGGGCAAGTACCATCAGGCGCATGACGCCATGATGGGTGTCAGCTCGCGCCTGACAGAGCCGCGCATCAACGAGCTGCTCGCGGCCGCCGGCGTCGACATGGACCGCCTGAAGCGCGATCTCACCGACCGCGCCAAGGACATCGACGCCGTCCTCAAGCGCAACAACGAGCAGGCCGAAGCCTTCGGCTTCAGCGGCACCCCCTCCTTCATCGTCGGCAAGTACCGCGTGCCGGGCGTGCTCAGCATGACCGAGTTCGAGCAGGTCATCGCCGATGCCCGCAAGGCCAAGATGAACTGACGCGAGCAGCATCGATCGCCTACAACACAAAGGCGCCGCCGCGGTCCCGCGACGGCGCCTCGTTCGTGATACGGCGTCGTTACTTCGACGAGATGCGGACCCAGTCCTTATGCGCGCGATCGCGCAGCGCATCCCAATCGGCCTTGGCGACGTCCCAGTTCACGATGGTGCGATTGGTCGTCGCGACCTCGCCATTGGCAACCGACGACGTCTGCATGGAGTCATAGACGTATACGCCGCAACCGAGCAGCAGCGCGCCCAAAATCATTCCGAAAAAAGTCTGCATCTGCGAATCTCCGGTGACGGGCGATAACGTCGGCCCGGAGTGATGGTTCCGCGGCAGTACGGCGCAGATAAGGACGACCCGTTCATCCGCCGTTCAGCCACTCCAGCAGCTCTGCGTTGATCTCGCGCGGATAGGTGTGGCTGAGGTCGTCGATCTCGCGATAGGTGACATCGGCGCCGGCGGCGGAGAGGGCCGCCTGCGTCTGGCGCGCGGTCTGTACCGGAAACATCCAGTCGAGCTTGCCGTGGGTGACGAAGATCGGCAGTCCCTGCAGGCGCACGGCGTCCGCCATCTCCGCCATCAGCGGATGGAACGTCGCCGACACCGGCGCGAGATGCGTGAAGGGCGATGCGCCGTCGAGCCCGGTGACGTAGCAGAAGGTGCCGCCGTCACTCATGCCGCTCAGCAGCAGGCGCGAGCCGTCGATGGTCCAGCGGCTGCGTACGGTGTCGAGAATGCGCATGAGATTCGGCGTGTCGCTATCGTCGCCCATCAGCGCCCATGTCGGGCCGGTCGCGGTCGGCGCCACCAGGATCGCGCCAAGGCTGCGGGCATCGCGCAGCCAGCTCCAGAGAAAACCGCGGCCGTTGCCGCTGCCGCCATGCAGCGCCATCACCAGTGGCATGGCGCGCTCCGGCGAGTAATATTCTGGCACATAGACCGAGAAGCCGCCGCGGCTGCCGGGCTCGTTGTGGTCGTGGAAGATGCCGGTGTGTTCGCCCGCGCCGGCTTCCAGCCGCGTCAACAGATCGTCATTCTCGCGATTGGCGGCGTTGAGGAAGAAGCTGCTCACCGGCGGAAACTGGGTCGACAGCGGGTACAGCGCCTCCTGCGCACGAGGCAGATGGCGCAGCGCGCGGAAGACTGCGACGAGATCGCCATTGCCGCGCTCGACCTCGCGTATGCCGGCAAAGGCGGCGAGCGTCTCGTTGCAGGCGCGGTCGAGCCGCTCGCGCAGGCCGGTGAACTGCTCGGGCCAGGCGCCGATCGCAGCGTGCGCCGCCTGCAGCGCCGCGTCGGGCGTGCCGATCGCATTCATCACCGAGGCAAAGGCCGGCGGATGCAGATGCCGGGTGAAGAAGCCGAGTGCATCCAGCGCGTTCAGCAGCGGCGGCAGCACGGTCACGATGTCGTCAACGACGGCCTCGCTCATCGCCACTTTCCTTGCTTGATGTCGGTTCGATCTCGTCAGTGCAGCTTCGGCGCCTTCAAGAGCTTGAAGCGGTCGGTCGACGTCACCGTGACGTCGAAGGTGACGCCTTCATGATGCACGGTCAGCGGCACGTCGACGCCGGCGGCGCCGAGCGACCACATCTTCTTGTAGAAGGCGGTCTGGCTAGTCACCTCCTGGCCGTCCACCGCAAGGATGACATCGCCGGTCTTCAGCTCCGCGCGCGCGGCCGGGCCGTTGGTGGAGATCCCGATCACCACCAGGCGGTTGTCGATTTCGGTCGAATAGAGCCCGAGCCAGGGGCGCGACGGCTTATTGACGCGGCCGAATTTGCGCAGATCGTCGAGCACCGGCTTCAACAGGTCGATCGGCACGATCATGTTGACGTGCTCGGCCTTGCCGTCGCGTTCGCGCTCGAGCTGCAGCGAGCCGATGCCGATCAGCTCCCCGCGCTCGTTGAGCAGCGCTGTGCCGCCCCAGTTCGGATGCGCGGGATAGGTGAAGACCGCCTCGTCCAGCAGATATTCCCAGTAGCCGGCGAATTCCTGCTTGGCCACGACCTGGCTCGCGACCGATCCGGTGCGGCCGCCGGCGCCGCCGACCACGACACGGTCGCCGACCCTTGTTTTCGCCGAGTTGCCGAGCGGCAAGGGTTCGACGTCGAGGTGACCGAGCGCCTGCACGAGGCCGAAGCCGCTGACGGAATCGAAGCCGAGCGCATGCCCCTCGACGACGCGCCCGTCGGCGAGATGCAGCCACACCGATTCCGCCTCGGTAATGAGATAGCCGATGGTCAGCACCAGCCCGTTGTCGATCACGACGCCGTTGCCGGCGCGTTCGGTGCCCAGCGTTTCGGCACTGAAGGCGTCGGGCGGGATGATGGCGTGCAGGCCGACGACGGACGCGAGCGAGCGGTCGAGATCGAAACCGTAATCGCTCGCGCGCGGCTGATTGGCCGACGGCACTCTCCATTCGGTCAGGGCGGGCATGGAGTTCTCCTGGCTGAGAGCATTGCTCCGCCTTGCCGGCGGAACGACGCGCGAAGCACTCATAATTTAGGCTGGAGGAGGCCGTCTTGAAAGCCTCGTTCCCAACTATTCCGGAGATTGCCGCGTGAAATCTTCGACAGGCACAGGACGCCCGCACAGGTGGCAAGCGGCCGCGCGATCCAGCACCGGCCGCATGGCTGCTGTCCCGCGACGTGCTAGGCGGGGTGCTATGAAGCTGCTAACCGTTGCCGCTTCGTTTCACCAAGAGATCACGGACCGAAGCATGGATAACCGCAGCGACATCTGGCGTGGCGTCGACACGATCAAGGCGCGTTTCATCGACCTCAGCGACAGGGTCTGGGGCATGCCCGAGGTGTGCTACACCGAGGCGCGGTCCGCCGCCGAGCATCTCGCCGAGCTGCGCCACCAGGGTTTCCGCATCACCGAGAACGTCGCGGGCATCCCGACCGCGGTGATGGGCGAGTGGGGTGAGGGCGGTCCGGTCATTGCCTTCATGGGTGAATATGACGCGTTGCCGGGCCTCAGCCAGGAGGCCGGCGTCGCCGAGCACCGTCCGGTCGAGACCGGCGGCCACGGTCATGGTTGCGGCCACAATCTGCTTGGTTCCGCGGCGCTGCTCGCCGCGACCGCGATGAAGGACTGGCTCGCCGAGAACAAGGTGCCCGGCCGCGTGCGCTATTACGGCTGCCCGGCCGAAGAGGGCGGCGCAGCCAAGGCCTTCATGGTGCGCTCGGGCGCGTTCGAAGGCGCCGACATCGCCATCACCTGGCATCCGCACAGCTTCTGGGAGGTCGCGGTGACGCCGTCGCTCGCCAATACGCGCGCGGATTTCATCTTCACCGGCCGCACCTCGCATGCGGCGGCCTCGCCGCATCTCGGCCGCTCCGCGCTCGACGCGGTGGAGCTGATGAATGTCGGCGTGAACTACATGCGCGAGCACATGCCGAGCGACGCGCGCGTGCATTACGCCCTACTCGACACCGGCGGCATCGCCCCGAACGTGGTGCAGGCGCATGCGCGCGTGCGCTATTCGATCCGCGCTCGCGATCTGCCCGGCATGAACGAGCTGGTCGGACGCGTCAGCAAGATCGCCGAAGGCGCGGCGTTGATGACCGAGACCAAGGTCGAGATGAAGATCATCTCCGCGGTCTCCAACATCCTGCCGAATACGCCGCTGGAGCAGGCGCTGCACCGGGTGATGGAAGAGTTGGGGCCGCCGCATTTCGACGACGCCGACAAGGGCTTTGCCAGCCAGATCCGCGCCACGCTGAGCGACAAGGACATCGCGTCGGTCTATTACGCGATCGGCATGGAGCCGACCGATCGGCCGCTGGCCGACTTCCTGGTGCCGCTCGATGCCAAGCGCAACCCGCTGGTCGGCTCGACCGACGTCGGCGACGTGAGCTGGGTGGTGCCGACCGTGCAGGTTCACGCACCCACGGTTGCAATCGGCACGCCGTTCCACACCTGGCAGGTGGTGGCGCAGGGCAAGAGCGGACACGCTCACAAGGCCATGGTGCAGGCGGCCAAGGCGATGGCCGGGATCGGCATCAAGGCGTTGATGGATCCGGAGCTGATCAAGGCCGCGAAAGCGGACTTGCAGAAGCGGACCGCCAAGACACCTTACGTCTGTCCGCTGCCGGACCACGTCGCTCCGCCGCTGACGATGTCCGTGGCGTAGAATTGCGCCTCGATACTTCGTCTGATGCCGCGAACAAATTTTCCGCAGTGCAGCGCGGATTCCGGCGCGATTTAGCGCCGGATTGCCGAACGCTTGGGCTGCGGAACAGGGTTTTGCCCAACAGACAGCCAGAACACCGTTTGCATACGCATGGTCGCAGTTGACGCGCGGCCTATTCGGTGTGCCATCTACCGCCAGCAAAAACCCGGTGGCCGCAGTGCGGCTACCTGCATCCATACGGGAACCAGACGGGGGACAACCATGCTGGATAAAGAACTGCGTTCGATGATCGGTGACGTGAAGGATGGGCGGATGGATCGCCGTTCCTTCATCAAGCGTATGGCCGCGGTCGGCCTGACCGCCCCCCTCGCCAACCAGATCCTCGCGCTCGGCGGCGTCGCCATGGCGGAAGGCGCCTCGACCTACAAGCCGACCAAGCGCGGCGGCGGCGGTGCGTTGAAGCTACTGTGGTGGCAGGGTCCGACCCTGCTCAATCCGCATTTCGCCACCGGCACCAAGGACCAGGACGGCGCGCGCCTGTTCTACGAGCCCCTGGCCTGTTGGGATCCCGACGGCAACATGAAGCTGGTTCTGGCGGCCGAAATTCCCTCGATCCAGAACGGTGGCCTTGCAGCCGACGGCAAGTCGGTGACCTGGAAGCTCAAACCCGGCGTCAAATGGCATGACGGCGCGCCGTTCACGGCCGCCGACGTCGTGTTCAACTGGGAATATGCCAAGGATCCGGCGACCTCCGCCCTGACGATCGCGACGCTCCGCGACATCACAGTCGAGAAGGTGGATGATCTCACGGTTCGCATCCTCTTTAACAAGCCGACGCCGTTCTGGGCCGACGCCTTCGTCGGGGCGCCCAACACCATCATCCCGAAACATCTGTTCAAGGACTATATGGGGTCCAAATCGCGGGAGGCGCCGACCAACCTCTCGCCGGTCGGCACCGGCCCCTACAAGTTCGTCGAGTTCAAGCCGGGCGATCTCGTCCGTGGCGTGATCAATCCCGACTATCACATGGCGAACCGCCCCTATTTCGATTCGATCGAGATGAAGGGTGGCGGCGATGCGGTCTCTGCCGCGCGCGCGGTGATCCAGACCGGCGAGTATGACTTCGGATGGAACATCCAGGTCGAGGACGACGTGCTGCTGCGCCTGGAGAAGGGCGGCAAGGGAAAGACCGTCTACGCGGTCGGCGGAGACACCGAGTTCATCGCACTGAACTTCACCGATCCCAACACCGAGGTCGACGGCGAACGCTCGTCGATGAAGACCAAGCATCCGCTGTTTTCCGATCCGGCGGTGCGCAAGGCACTCTCGCTGCTGATCGATCGTGAGTCGGTCAAGAAGGCGATCTACGGCCGCGCCGGGCGCACCACTGCCAACTTCCTCAACGGGCCGGAAAAATTCGTGTCCAAGAACACCTCGTGGGAGTTCAGCGTTGAGAAGGCCTCGAAGGTCCTCGACGAGGCCGGCTGGAAGCCGGGCGCCGACGGCATCCGCGAGAAGGACGGGAAGAAGCTGAAGCTCGTCTACCAGACCTCGATCAACGGCCCGCGCCAGAAGACACAGGCGATCGTCAAGCAGGCCTGCCAGAAGGCGGGGATCGACGTCGAGCTGAAATCGGTCGTCGCTTCCGTGTTCTTTTCCTCCGACGTCGGCAATCCCGACACCTATTCCAAGTTCTACGCCGACATGGAGATGTTCCAGATCCCGCTGAGCCAGCCCGATCCGTCGCAGCACATGCGTCGCTACCTCTCGAACCTCGTCGCCACAAAGGAGAACAAGTGGCAGGGCACCAACTTCCCGCGCTGGGTCAACAAGGAGTACGATGAGACCATCCAGGCCGCGGACGGCGAGATGGATCCGGTCAAGCGCGCGGCGCTCTACATCAAGGCCAATGACCTCATGTACCAGGACACCGTGTTCATCCCGGTGCAGCACCGCCTGAAGGTCGAGGCGGCCGCCAACAATCTGCGGCCGGTCGTTTCCGGCTGGGCCAACGAGACCGACAATCTGTTCGACTGGTACCGGGAGGAATGATCACGCAGGCCTAAACCGGGATCGTCCTTTATGAGTCAGTATGTCCTGCGTCGTCTGCTGATCGCCGTTCCGAGTCTGCTTGGCATCTCCCTGGTGCTGTTCGTCGTGCTTGCCCTGGCACCCGGCGATCCCTTCTCGGAACTGGCGACCAATCCGAACGTGCCGCCCGAAGTCGCTCTCGCGCTTCGGGCGAAGTTCGGCCTCGACGATCCGATCTACCTCCGTTACCTGCACTGGCTCAACGCCATGCTGCACGGCGACTGGGGTTTCTCCTTCGTCAGCCGGATGAATGTCGACACGCTGATCCTCCAGCGTCTGCCGGCGACGCTCTACGTGATCGGTTCGGCGCAGATTCTGGCGCTCCTGATCGCGATCCCGGTCGGGGTCTATGCGGCGACAAAGCCCTATTCGCTGTTCGACCAGATCGCCAATACGCTCGCCTTCATCGGCTTCTCGCTGCCGACCTTCTTCACCGGCATCCTGTTCATCCTGATCTTCTCGGTCACGCTGGACTGGCTGCCTTTCGTCTATACGACCGACATCAAGGGCACCGGCATCCACTGGGTGCTGGAGATGATCCGGCAGGCGATCATGCCGGTGGCGGTGCTCGGTCTGTTTCAGGCGGCGTCGATGACGCGTTTCGTTCGCTCGGCAATGCTCGACGTGATCCGGCTCGACTATGTCACCACGGCGCGCGCCAAGGGCCTCGGACAGGCCAAGGTCATCGTCAAGCACGTGATGCGCAACGCCATGATCCCGGTCGTCACCCTGATTGCGTTGCAGATGCCGGCCGTGTTCGGCGGCGCCATCGTCACCGAGCAGATCTTCCGCATCCCCGGCATCGGCTCGCTGCTGATCTCCTCTATCCTTTCCAACGACACGCCGGTGGTGATGGCCGTTACCTTCGTCTTCGCGTGCCTCGTCGTGCTGTTCAATCTCATCGCGGACGTCCTTTATGGCTGGCTTGACCCTCGCATCTCCCTCCGCTGAGCGGCGCGTCTACTCGCCCTGGCGCGAGATGTGGCGGCGCTACAGTCGCCACAAGCTCGCCGTGGTGAGTGCGTTTCTGCTCCTCATTCTGATCCTGGCGGTGGTGGCCGGCCCCTTCGTCTGGCGGGTCAAGATCGACGACATCGATATCGTGGCGGGCATGCAGGGGCCGTCGCTCGCCCATCCGTTCGGCACCGACGATCTCGGGCAGGACATCCTGGCCCGCATGATCTATGGCGGCCGCATCTCGCTTGCGGTCGGCCTTGCCGCGATGCTGGTCTCGGTCTTCATCGGTGTCCTGATCGGCGCGCTCGCCGGCATGTCGCGCGGCGCGCTCGGTCACGGCCTGATGTGGCTCACCGATCTCTTCCTGTCCCTGCCGCAACTGCCGCTGCTGCTGCTGCTGATCTATCTCTTCCGCGACGGGCTGAAGCAGATGTTCGGTCCCGAGGGCGGCATCTTCATCCTGATCGTGCTCGTGATCGGCGGCTTGCGCTGGATGCCGGTCGCGCGGCTGGTGCGCGCTCAGTTCCTGTCGATCCGCGAGAAGGAGTTCGTCGAGGCCGCCCGCGCGCTCGGCGCAAGTCCGGTGCGCCAGGTGGTGCGGCACATCCTGCCCAATGCGCTCGGTCCGGTGATCATCGCCGGCACCATCGACGTCGCTGCCGCCATCATCGCGGAATCGACGCTGTCCTTCCTCGGCCTTGGCTTTCCGCCGGACACGCCCACCTGGGGCCGGCTCTTGTATGACGCCAAGGATTTCCTCGACATCGGCCCGCATTGGGCGCTGTTTCCGGGTGGCGCGATCTTCATCGCGGTGGTCGCCATCAACTTCATCGGCGACGGCCTGCGTGACGCGCTCGATGCGCGGCGGGTGATCTGATGGCGCCGCTGCTGGAAATCAAAGGGCTGAAAACCCACTTCTCGACCGACGACGGCATCCTGCAGGCCGTCGACGGTGTCGACATCTCCATCAACAAGGGCGAGACGCTCTGTGTCGTCGGCGAATCCGGCTGCGGCAAGACCGTGACAGCGATGTCGATCCTGAAGCTGATCGCCATGCCGCCCGGCCGCATCGCGGCGGGCCAGATCATCTTCGAGGGCCGCGATCTCGTGCCGCTGACGAGCCGTCAGCTCGACGAGATCAGGGCCAAGGAGATCGGCTTCATCTTCCAGGAGCCGATGACGTCGCTCAATCCGGTGCTCACCATCGGCGAGCAGATCGCCGAGAGCCTGCGCCGCCATGAAGCGGTGACGAAGAAGCAGGCGCTCGAGCGCACCATCGAGATGCTGAAGCTGGTGCAGATCCCCAACGCCGAAGGCCGCGTGCACAATTATCCGCACCAGTTCTCAGGCGGCATGCGTCAGCGCGTGATGATCGCGATGGCGCTCGCCTGCAGGCCGAAGCTGATCATCGCCGACGAGCCCACCACCGCGCTCGACGTCACCATCCAGGCGCAGATCCTCGACCTCCTGCAGGACATGAAGGAGCGCTTCGGCATGGCGGTGATGCTGATCACCCACGCCATGGGCGTCGTCGCCGAGACCGCGCAGCGCGTCGTCGTGATGTATGCCGGCAAGGTGGTGGAGGAAGCGCTCGTCGACGACCTCTTCGGCAATCCGGGCCACCCCTACACCCAGGGACTGATCCGCTCGATCCCGCGCATCGATCTCGACAGCGAGCACAAGACAAGGCTCGAAGCGATCGGCGGCTCGGTGCCGATCCTGATCAATCCGCCGGTCGGTTGCCGCTTCGCCCCGCGCTGCAAGTTTGCCATGAACGTCTGCACCGAGAAGGAGCCGCTGCTGCGCGAGATCGCGCCCGGCCATCGCATGGCTTGTCACCTCGGAGATACGCAGTTGGGAGGCACGGCATGACCGAGCCCTTGCTCCGCGTCAGCGGCCTGAAGAAATATTTCCCCGTGCTCGGCGGCCTGCTGTCGCGCCAGGTCGGCAGCGTCTATGCGGTCGACGGGGTCTCGTTCTCGGTCAACCGCGGCGAGACGCTCGGCCTCGTCGGCGAATCCGGCTGCGGCAAGTCCACCACCGGCCGCTGCGTGCTGCGCCTGATCGAGCCGACCGACGGCGAGGTCGTGTTCGACGGCCGGGACGTGCGCCAGCTCAGCGGCAATGATCTGCGCGCGATGCGGCGAAACATGCAGCTGGTGTTCCAGGATCCATTCGCCTCGCTCAATCCGCGCATGACGGTCGGTGCGATCCTCGGCGAGGCCTTCACCATCCACAATCTCACGTCCTCGGCCAAGGAGCGCGAGGAGCGCGTCGCGGGCCTCTTGGTGAAAGTCGGACTCAAGGCCGAGCACATGCGTCGCTATCCGCATGAGTTCTCCGGCGGCCAACGCCAGCGCATCGTGATCGCGCGCGCGCTCGCGGTCGAGCCGAAGCTGATCGTCTGCGACGAGCCGGTGTCCGCCCTCGACGTGTCGATCCAGGCGCAGGTGATCAATCTGCTGGAGGATCTCCAGGCCGAGCTGAACCTCACCTATCTGTTCGTCGCGCACGACCTGTCGGTGGTCGAGCACATTTCCGACCGCGTCGCCGTGATGTATCTCGGCCGCATCGTCGAGCTGGCGAAAGCGAGCGATCTCTACCGCAATCCGCAGCATCCCTACACCAGGGCACTGTTGTCAGCGGTGCCGGTGCCCGATCCCAAGCTCAAGCGCGAACGCATTCGCCTCAAGGGCGACGTGCCGAGCCCGATGAAGCCGCCATCCGGCTGCCACTTCCACACCCGCTGTCCGATCGCCCAGCCACGCTGCGCGGAAAGCGCGCCTGTGTTGAAGGAAGGGGCGGGCGGCCACTTCGTGGCGTGCCATTTGGCGTAATGGTGCAGCGCGCCAAGCGCAGCAGGCGCCTTTACGCTGCCGCTTAATTTAATCCGACAGGCGGGGAATAATTCGAACAGGCGAGTTGGCGGCGTCCTGCACGCCCGCCGCGTCGTAGCGTCGCATCGTCAGGAACTTTCTTGCCAAAGTCCGGCGCAAGTCCTTGTCTTCTCCTTACAAAAAAAGGGGCGATCCGTCACGGATCGCGCTGAGGGAGGACATCATGACGAAGACGAGCAAGGGCGGCGCGTCGACGCGTCGCCGTTTTCTCAGGACGGCCGCAGCAGGGGCGGCCGCCACTGTCGCCGCGCCAACCATCGCGCTGGCGCAGGGGCCGATCAGCATGCGTTGGCAGAGCACCTGGCCGGCCAAGGACATCTTCCACGAATACGCGCTCGACTATGCCAAGAAGGTCAACGACATGACCGGCGGCGACCTCAAGATCGAGGTGCTTCCCGCCGGCGCTGTGGTGCCGGCCTTCGGCCTGCTGGATGCGGTGTCGAAGGGCACGCTCGACGGCGGGCACGGCGTGCTCGCCTATCACTATGGCAAGCAGAACGCGCTGGCGCTGTGGGGCTCGGGTCCGGGCTATGCCATGGATGCCAACATGCTGCTCGCCTGGCACCGCTACGGCGGCGGCAAGGAGCTCCTCGAGAAGCTCTACGCCTCGATCGGTGCCAACGTCGTCTCGTTCCCATATGGGCCGATGCCGACCCAGCCGCTCGGCTGGTACAAGAAGCCGATGACCAAGGTGGAGGATTTCCAGGGCCTGAAATTCCGCACCGTCGGCATCTCCATCGACGTGTTCACTGGCCTCGGCGCAGCGGTCAACGCGTTGCCGGGTGGTGAGATCGTTTCGGCGATGGACCGTGGCCTCCTGGATGCGGCCGAATTCAACAACGCCACATCCGATCGCGTCCTCGGCTTCCCGGATGTTTCCAAGATCTGCATGCTCCAGAGCTACCACCAGAACGCCGAGCAGTTCGAGATCTTGTTCAACAAGACCAAGTTCGACGCGCTGCCGGAGAAGATGAGGGCGATCATCGCCAATGCTGTCGACGCGGCCGGCCAGGACATGGCCTGGAAGGCGATCGACCGCTACTCCAGGGACTACGAGGAGCTGCAGACCAAGGACAAGGTCAAGTTCTACAAGACGCCGGACACGATCCTCCAGAAGCAGTTGGAGGTGTTCGACCAGGTGGCCGAGAAGAAGTCGGCAGAGAACCCGCTGTTCAAGGAGATCATCGAATCGCAACTGGCCTTCGCCAAGCGGGCGACGCAGTGGGAGCAGGATACGGTGGTCAGCCGCCGGATGGCCTATACCCACTATTTTGGTCCGAACGCCAAGAAGAAGAGCTAGCCGGCTCATCGCGCGATCGAAGCGTCATCCGGGACCGCAACCCGGATGGCGCTTGTCTTGTCTCTAGACAACAGCGACACTAGGATTGGCGGTGGCAACGCACATGAATGCGCAGCGCTTTCTGTACACCATTGACGCGATCAGCACGTGGACCGGCAAGATCGCGGCCTGGCTGGTCGTGGGCCTGATGGCCCTGGTCTGCGCCGAGGTCTTCAAGCGCTACATCCTCAACATGCCGACCGCCTGGATCTTCGACGCCTCGAACATGCTGTATGGCACCCTGTTCATGGTCGCGGGCGCCTATACGCTGGCCCAGAACGCCCATGTTCGCGGCGACTTCCTCTACTCTTCGATGCGGCCGCGCACCCAGGCGAGCCTCGACCTCGTGCTGTACTTCGCGTTCTTCCTGCCCGGCATCGCCGCGCTGGTCTATGCGGGATGGGACTATGCGCTGGATTCCTGGCGCATCAACGAGCATTCCAATGTCACCGCCGAAGGGCCGCCGGTCTACCACTTCAAGTTCATGATTCCGCTCGCGGGCGCTCTGGTGCTGCTGCAGGGGGCAGCCGAAATCGCCCGCTGCGTACTCTGTCTCAAGACGGGGACCTGGCCGAGCCGGCTCGCCGATGTCTCCGAAATCGACGTCATCGAGGAGCAGCTTGCGCACAGCGAACATGTCGACGAAGAGGCGCGGAAGGCAGCGATCGCACGCGCACAGGACATCGAGGAAAGCGCGCGGCAGCGCGGCATGGGCGGAGACCTGCAGGGATGATCAGCGATCCGGCACTCGGACTCTTGATGCTCGCCCTCATCGTGGTCGTGATCATGATGGGCTTTCCGACCGCCTTCACCTTGATGGGGCTCGGCATGTTCTTCGGCTTCTTCGCCTATCACCGGGCGGGCGAAGCCTGGGGCGACAACCACATCTTCGACCTGATGGTTCAGCGCACCTATGGTGCGATGACCAACGACGTCCTGATCTCGATCCCTCTGTTCGTGCTGATGGGCTACGTCATGGAGCGCGGCGCGCTGGTCGACAAGATGTTCTACTCGATCCAGCTCGCCTTCCGCCGCGTGCCTGCCTCGCTCGCGGTGGCGACGCTGATTGTCTGCACGTTCTGGGGCATCGCAAGCGGGCTCGTCGGCGCGGTCGTGGTATTGATGGGCGTCATCGCCTTCAATCCGATGCTGAAGGCCGGCTATGACGTCAAGCTCGCCTCCGGCGTCATCACCGCCGGCGGCACGCTCGGCATCCTGATTCCGCCCTCGGTGATGATCATCGTCTACGCGGCCGTGGCCGGACAGTCGGTGGTGAAGCTCTACGCGGCGGCGATGTTTCCTGGCTTCTTCCTGGCCTTCCTCTATCTCGTCTACATCGTCGGCTGGGCACTCCTCAATCCGAAGATTGCGCCGAAGCTTCCCGAAAGCGAAGTCAAGGTTCCGGTCCGTCCGTGGATCGTCACGCTGCAGCAAGCCTATTCGCGCAAAGTGCTGCCGGCGCTCGTTGCGGCGCTGCTGGCGCCTGCCAGGATCGTCAATGCCGGCGTCGATGGCGCCCGCGTCACCTATTTGACGCTGGTGAGGAGCCTCGGCTATGCGCTGGTGCCGCTGGTCCTCACGCTCGCAACGCTCTGGGCCGCCTGGTGGTATGTCGTGATCCACCAGCAGGCTGACATTCAAACGCCGGTCGCGGCCGCAACGCAGCAACAGCCGCGCGCAGAGGAGACGCTCCAGCCGCTCGGCGCGGGCGCCCAGGAGCAGGAGAGCGCCGAAGAAAAGCTCGAGGAGCTCGGTGGCGCCGCCAGCCGGTCGGAGAGGGCCACGACGAACGAGCCCGAGGTGCTCCAGCAAATGGGCAGTGCCGAGCTGCGGGGCAAGACCACGGCCGCGCCCGCGGAGTCCGGACCGCCGCCCGAGTTCTATACTTACTTTGCCGTCGTCGCCGGTATCTGTGCGCTCATGCTCCTCTATTATTACTGGACCATGGAGGCCGAGCAGTTCGAGGTGCTGCGGCTCCTGGTCATGTCCGTGATGCCCCTCGGCATCCTGACGGTGGTTGTGCTCGCCGTGATCCTGTTCGGCATCACCACCGCGACGGAATCGGCGGCAGTGGGTGCGGCCGGCGCCTTCCTGCTCGCGTTCCAGGCCAGGACGCTGGACTGGAAGCGCACCAAGGAGGCGGTGTTCCTGACCGCCAAGACCACCTCGATGGTGTGCTGGCTTTTCGTGGGCTCGGCGCTGTTCTCGGCGGTGTTCGCGATCCTCGGCGGCCAGGCGCTACTCGAAAGATGGGTGCTCTCGCTCAACATGTCGCCGGTCCAGTTCATGATCCTGTCGCAGGCGATCATCTTCCTGCTCGGCTGGCCGTTGGAATGGACCGAGATCATCGTGATCTTCGTGCCGATCTTCCTGCCGATGCTGAAGCACTTCAACATCGATCCGATCCTGTGGGGCGTGCTGGTCTTCGTCAACCTCCAGGCCGCATTCCTGTCGCCGCCCGTGGCGATGTCGGCCTTCTATCTGAAGGGCGTGGCGCCAAAGCACGTCACGCTCAACCAGATCTTCTCCGGCATGATGCCCTACATGCTGATCGTGATCCTCTGCATGGTGTTCATGTACATCTGGCCCGGCCTGACGCTGTGGCTGCCGAACTATCTGTATGGAAGTTGAGCATCGGGCCGCCCCTTGGGCAAAGGAGTGGGCGGAATAACTCATTTCGGACTGTGAACCATCTTACACCACATGCCTCCGATGGTGTTAGAATGGCCAAGCTTCTTGCTTGAAGGAGGCCCCAATGCTGACACCCTTCAACGGGTCGTACTGGGAACAGAGCGCCCGTGACTGGAAGATGAGGCTTGGCGCGCTCATGCCCCAACCGCGCAAAGAGCCCGCTGAGCCCAAACCACAGCGGCCCCCGTGGCGGCACTTCGACGATACCCATGATTGGGACTCGACCGCAGAGGAATGGGTCCCCAACCGCGACAGGTGATCGCGCCCGGGTCGAGCCTGCCTGGACGCCTTCACCGACGTTACGATGTTACGCATATTCATCCATGAAGCAGGCCATATTCCGAGAGGGCCTGCCTGAACGCCTCCATCGACGTGTGGCGATGCGCGAACAGCCCCGCCTCACGCGCGCCGGCAACATTGGCCATGAGATCGTCGACGAACAGCACGGTCTGCGGCATCGTGTTGAGCTCGGACAGGCAGCGGCGATAGCAGCGCGGGTCCGGTTTCGCCGTATTGAACTGGGCCGAGGCGTAGATTCTCGAGCCGAACAGCGGACGCAGATCGGGCAGCAGCGCGTCGATATGGTCGGCGACCAGCGTGGTGTTGTTGGTGAGGATGGCAACATCGACGGTCTTGCGCAGGCGGCGCACGATCTCCAGCATCGCGGCATTCGCCTGCATCGAACGGCGCCGCGCTTCCACCCACTCGTCGAGCGACAGCGGATAGCCGATGCGTTCGCCGAAGCCTCGCAGATAGTCCGCAGCATCGAGCGCGCCGGAATCGCCGAGCGACTCGAAGCCGCTGTCCCAGATCGCCTCGTGGATGAACGCGCTGCTCGTCCCCGCCAGCTCTGCCAAGCACGCGACACGCTTTGCCCTGTCATAGTCGCAGAGCACGTTGTCCATGTCGAACAGGACGAGCTTGATTCCATCAGTCACGGCAACACTCTCGGATTGGCCGTACATCCGGCCGTGATCGGTGTCATATCCCGACTACGCGCAGGGGACAAATCCGGGACCGTCTCTACGGCTGCGAGGTGCGCCGCCGGGCCAGTTGGTGCAGCACCGTGTCGATGGCCGGCACCGCGCCGGTCTCGCGGAGCCATGTGTCGGCCTGCTCCCTCAGCTCACCCGGAGTCAGCCCGAATTTGCGGCGGAATGCCCGGATGAAGGTGGAATCGCTGCTGAAGCGCATGCCGATAGCGAGATCGATCATGCGGTCGTCCTGTGCGGCCGGGGATATCAGCCGGCGGAACGCGAGATTGAGCCGCTGCTCTCTTACGTAGTGCGCCAGCCCGCCGTCCGCCTCGAACAGCCGATAGAGGGTGGCGCGCGAGATCTGGAAGTGGTGGCAGATCGCTGCCACGGTGAGCGCGTCGGTCTCGAGATTGTCGGCGATGCGGCGCTTGATCAGTGCGAGATAAAGATGCCGCTCGGCGCGTTCGACCCCTGCGGCAATGTCGGCCGTCCCGCCGGCGGCTGCGGCGACGATATCGGCGATGGCTTCGATTGTGGCCTCGGAGCTGCCGGCCTCGGGTTCGGGCGGCAGCGCAAGTGCGGCGTAATGGTTGGAGAGCAGGCGCGCGTGTGGATGGTTTGACGGCAGCAGGGTCGCCGTGGCCGAATCCGGATGCGCGAGCCGCGGTGCGAGCATGGCGCGTTGCAGGATGATCGCCGTCAGGCGGGTGCGGCCGCCAGAGGCGCGCAACACCGTGCGGTTCGGCTGCGCCATGTCGATGAGAACGATGTCACCGGGCCCCAGCGTCACCTCGCGGCGGCCGGAGCTGAACTGCATCTCGCCTTCGACACACAAGGTGATCTGAAAGTGATCCATCGCGCCGCGGGCGACGTGCGCCGGCGTCCGGTCGTATTCCTGATCGGTAGCGCGCGTATCGACCAGCAACGCATTGCGGGTCATCGTCGTCACGGTGGTGACATGGAAATCGTCTTCCGCGGTGAGCGGAACGACATCGCAGATGTCGGCCGTCATGGCGCGCAACTGTTTCAGCGCGTCCACCCCGCGCCCCGGGATGTCCGCCAGCATGGTCTCGTTCACGGCCGTCTCGTCTGCATTGCCCCACGATGAGGCCGTACCGCATGGACTCGATCGTCGAAGTCCGGCGGCCCCCCAACATCAGTTCCGCATGTAGCCATTCAGAAATCACTGCGCAAGCGATGGTGGGTAAGGCTGCGGGCAGGATTTGGCGCGCGCCGATGTGCCGGATGTGCACACCGCGTCAGCCGCGCTTGCCAGCTACGCGGGAAAGGGCGGCGTTCGCTACGCCTGGCAGGCTTCGTCACGCGCTCTTCGCAGGCCAGGGCACGACCTGTCCCGACATCACCATACGGTCACGGCCGCTGTCCTTGGCGGCGTAGAGCGCGCGGTCGGCGCCGGCGACCAGCGTGTTGCAGTCCAGCGCGGTCTGAGATGGAAGGCTTGTCGCAGCGCCGATGCTTGCCGTAACCAGCCGGGAGGGCGGATTTTGCGCATGCAGCATGGCGAGGTCGTGCAATGCCTCGCGAATCTCTTCGCCGATTTCGGCGCAACCATCCGGGCCGGTGTTCGGCAACAGAACGGCGAGGTCGCCGATATTTTGATCGACTCTCATCGCCGGATGTTAACCACGTCGCCGCGGCATGACGGATTCGCGCGCGTCTGCGGCGTCAGCCCACCAGCGTGAAGCCGACGCGCAGCGTCACCTGGTAGTGGCGGACGGCGCCATTCTCGATGTGACCGCGTGTCTGCACCACCTCGAACCATTTCATTTCGCGAACGGTCTTGGCGGCGCGGCTGATCGCGTTCTTGATCGCATCCTCGATGGAGGTTTCGGATGATCCGACCAGCTCAAGGATCTTGTAGACGTGATCCGACTCGGCTGTGGGCATGGTACGTCTCCCTCGTTTGCGCTGCGGCACCACCGCCACCCGCTCCCATTTGAACGGGTACCGGCGTTCCCGGTTCCATCGTCCGCCATGGCCCGCATGCGCCAGCCGAGGTGGAGTGCGCCGCACCCGCCTGCTAAGCGCTGTCCATGGATTCGGCGCGGCGCGACAGGACGATCGGCTTTCTCTGCCTCGGTGTGACCGCGTTCGGCTGGGCGCTGAACTGGCCATTGATGAAGCTGCTGCTCCAGCAATGGCCGCCGCTGTTCGCGCGCGGGCTGGCCGGCGTCTGCGCCTCGCTCATTCTCGGCGCGCTGGCACTGAGCCGGAAGGAATCCTTCGCCGTTCCGCGCGAGGCGATTCCGCGGCTGTTGTTTGCGACCCTCACCAACGTCCTTGCCTGGATGGGGCTCGGCACGGTCGCGATGAAATATGTGACCGTGAGCGAGGGGGCTCTGCTCGCCTATACGATGCCGATCTGGGCCATGCTGTTCGCCTGGCCTGTGCTGGGTACGCGGCCGACCATGCGGGATATTTTGGGTCTCGTCCTCGGTGTCGCCGGCGTCGCGCTGCTCCTCGGCGGCCACGGCTTTGCGTTCGGCGCCGACAAGCTGCTCGGCATCGCGCTCGCGCTGCTCTGCGCCATCCTGTTCGCGCTCGGCAATGTGCTCAACCGCAAGGCGCTGCCGATGCCGCCGCTGGTGGTCGTCGCCTGGCAGGTTGGGCTCGGCTGCGCCACGATGCTGATCCTCGGCATCCTGTTCGAGCAACCCGATATCACCGCGATCACCCCGCTGGGACTCGGCTGCTTCGTCTATATGACGCTGGTGCCGATGGGCGTCTGCTACGTCACCTGGTTCGAGACGTTGCGCCGCCTGCCGCCGACCTCGGCCTCGACCGGCATGCTGATCGTCCCCGTGATCGGCGTCGTCTCCGCCGCGAACATCCTGGGCGAGCCGCTGGGCCTGCGCGAATGGGCGGCGATGGCGCTCACACTCGGCGGCGTGACGCTGGCGTTGCAGCGGGCCTAGAGGCGTTATTCCGCGGCCTGCGACAGGATGGGCGCCGGCTGCGTCCCGCGCCACAGCAGCCGCAGCAGCAGGACCAGGAGCGCCATCAGGGCGAAGCCGCCCAGGGCGGGCGCGAAATGTTGGTCGGGATCGGCCTTCTGCCCGAATTGCACCGCGAGCCGCCCCGACTGCAACAGCCCATAGGCTCCGGCGAACAGGATCAGCCCGTATATGACGCTGCGCTCGCGCGGGCTCGCCATCCTGGCGAGATCGGGCAGCATCAGGGCCAGACCGATCCCGACCATCGGCAGATCGTAATCATAAGCATAGGGGCTGATCATCACGGATACCATCACGGCGGCACCGAGCGTGAAGGCCGGTGAAGCGCCCCGCGCCGCACCGAGAAGGACGGCGAACAAGGCCAGCCCGGCAACGGCCGTCTGTCCCCAGAAGGCGGCGCTTGCGGGAAGGCCGGCTTTGTACAGCGCCGCGTAGGTCGAGATCATGCGGAAGAGGGGGTAGAAGCCCTGCTCGAGATAGCCCGCCGATTCCCTGATCGCTCCGAGCCACGCGAACCAGATCTGCCACCCGAAGAGGAGCGTGCAGAGCAGTGAACTTGCCAGTACGACGGCCGCGGCCGTTCCGAGCGCAATCCAGCGCCGCGTCACCAGCAGATAGACGCCGGCGGCAATCGCCAGGTGCGGCTTGATCACCATGGCGCCGAGCGCGAGGCCCGCCAACAGCTGCCGCCGCTCCACGTTGAGGCAGACCAGCCCGATCAGCGCCCCCGTCAGAAAGCCGTTCTGCCCGCAGCCGATGGTGATCGCCATCGCCGGAAACAGGATCACCAGCACCTGCGCGAAATTCCGGCCGGCGATCGCCCGGAGCGTCACGAGATAGAGTGCAAGCGTCGCGGCGGTGAACAGGAGATAGCCGACGCCGACCGGCAGGAATGCGAACGGCGCGAGCAGGAGGTCGTATTGCGGCGGATAGGTCCAGGGCATGAAGCCGGTGGCGCCGCCGGCGGCCTCCATCTGCATCTTCAGCAAGGCATCGAAATGATAGACCTGGTCGAGATCGCCGCGCCAGACGTGCTGCGCGACGATGTGGAAGGCATCGAAATCGGCGAGCTCGCGATCCGTCCAGCCGCCGAAGCGTGCGAACCAGAAGGCCTTGAACATGGCGATCGACGCCAGCGCCGCCAGCACGAAGCGGATATAGGCAGTCCGCTTCGACGGCGAGGACTGAACCGCTTCCAGCGTCTCGGCAAACATGAGCGACGACCTTGGACCTGATGGATCGGCGGTTGGACGGGCAGGGCCGCGGATCCCGGCCAAACTGCCATCGGAGGCTTAAGGGACGGTAACGAATGCGGAAGGATTTGGGACCGGCGCCTCTCTGGCGGAGCTGGGGCGCGCGGAACTGAGCCCGGTTAACCGCCGATCTTGCGCCGGGGTGACGCGATTTCCGGCCGACCTGAATGCGATGTGGAAATGACCTTTTCGAAATCGCCCGCCCGCACAGATGGCCGTGCTTGCCCGCTCGAAGACAGGCGAGCTAACCTGCGCATTTCCCGGCAAGTTTTTTGCCAAGTCTTCTGCCAAGTTCGATGTGCGGTGATGATCGACAGTTGGACGAAGGGCGTTCTGGTTGCGATCGGCCTGTCTGCCGTGCCCGCGCCGGGCGTCGCGCAGGACGATCTCGATGCTGCGCCCGGCACGATGGCGCTGCAAGTGAGCACCGATCCTTCCATGATCGAGTGCCGCAAGCTTGAGACGGCCAATCCCGCCTTGCTCGCGTTCCTGCCGCTGCGCCGGACTTTCAACGATGACTTTGACGAGCATCCGCTTGCGACAGGTCGCTGGGTGCCGCATTACGCCGGCGGTGCGGCCTGGCCGGAAGCGCGCTATTGGGGCGGTGACGGCTCCGACTTCAAGCGCAAGACCAGCGCCAATGGCGAGCAGCAGATCTACGTCGATCCGCGCTATTCGGGCCGTGCGGGGACGCCGCTTGGGCTCGATCCGTTCAAGGTGAAGGACGGCGTGCTCTCGATCGTCGCCAGCCGCACGCCGCCGGAACTGAAGTCCGTTCTGTTCAACAACGAGTACATCTCGGGAATCCTGACCACGCAGGGCACGTTCGCGCAGAAGCACGGCTATTTCGAGATCCGCGCCAAGGTGCCGGTCGGCCATGCGGTCTGGCCGGCGTTCTGGATGCTGGCGGACGACGGCGGCTGGCCGCCGGAGGTCGACGTGCTGGAAGGCCGCGGCGAGCGGCCCGGCGATCTCGTGATGACGACGCATTGGCGGATTCCGTCGACCCAGAAGATCCAGTCCTGCGGCTTCGACTACGCGGTCGGCGATGCTTCGAGCACGTTCCATAATTACGGTGTGCTGTGGGAGGAGGATCGCCTGGTCTATTTCATCGACCGCAAGCCGGTCTCCGACATCAAGGTGCCGATCGGCTTCGACGATCCCATGTACATGATCGTCAATCTCGCGATCGGATCGAAATTCTTTCTCGGCGTCGGTCCGGTCGATGCGCAATCGCCGCCCACCGTCGCATTCGAGATCGACCGGATTTCCGCCTATCAGATCGACATGGAGCAAGCTCGGAGATAGCGATGTCAGCTGATGTCTCGCGGCGCGATCTTGCGAAGCTCGCGGGGCTCGCCGCGCTTGGCGCTGCGGCGGGTGCCAAGGCTGCAGACAACAAGGCTGCAGATAACAAGGCTGCAGATAATGAGACGCCCGCATCGGCCGACCGCCACGCGCACGCACCCTTTCCCAAGGACTTTTTGTGGGGCACGGCGACCTCGTCCTACCAGATCGAGGGCGCCGTCGACGAGGATGGCCGCGGCAAGTCGATCTGGGACATTTTCAGCCACACGCCGGGCAAGATCGAGGACGGCTCGACCGGCGACCGCGCCAATGAGCATTATCACCGCTACAAGGATGACGTCGCGTTGATCAGGGCGCTCGGCGTCAGGGCCTACCGCTTCTCGATTGCGTGGCCGCGGGTGTTTCCGGATGGATCGGGCCAGCCCAATCCGAAAGGGCTCGATTTCTACGACCGGCTCGTCGACGAGCTGCTCGCGAACGGCATCGAGCCCTATGCGACGCTCTATCACTGGGACCTGCCGCAGGCGCTCCAGGATCGCGTCGGCGGCTGGCAGTCGAGCGACACCTCGAAGGCCTTTGCAGATTACGCCGCCTATGTCACCGCGCGCCTGACCGATCGGGTCAAAACCATCTTCACCGTGAACGAGGTCGGGCGCTTCGTGAATTTCGGCTATGGCTGGGGCATCGACGCGCCCGGCCTCAAGCTGCCGGCCGCGCAGCTCAACCAGGCGCGCCATCACGTCGCGCTGGCGCATGGGCTTGCGGTGCAGGCGATCCGCGCGTCGGGCCGCGCCGGCACCCGCGTCGGTGCGGCCGAGAATATCGCAGCCTGCGTGCCCGCGATCGCAACGCCGGAAAATATCCGCGCCGCCGAGATCGCGACGCGCGAACTCAACGCCGGCTTTCTTGGTGTGGTGCTGGAGGGCAGGTACACCGACGGCTTCCTCGCCTATGCCGGGGCGGATGCGCCGAAATTCACCCCTGACGAGCTGAAGATCATCGGCACGCCGAACGATTTCGTCGGGCTCAACATCTACGCGCCGCAATACTACATCACGGCATCCGATCGTGCGTCGGGCTTCCGCGTGCTGCCGTTCCCAACCTCGTTCCCGCACATGAACTCGGAATGGCTGCGGGTCGGCCCTGAGGTGATCTACTGGGCCCCGCGTCTCGCCGCAAAAATCTGGAACATCGAGGCCATCTATATCAGCGAGAACGGCACCTCGTCCGAGGACAAGATCGCCACTGACGGCCAGGTCTATGATCTCGACCGCATCATGTTCCTGCGCAATTACCTGACCCAGATGCAGCGTGTGATCGCCGAGGGCGTGCCGATTCGCGGCTATTTCCTCTGGAGCCTGATGGACAATTTCGAGTGGATTTTCGGCTACGGCAAGCGGTTCGGCCTCTACCGGGTCGACTTCGAGACCCAGGCGCGCGTGCCGAAACTGAGCGCGGCGTTCTATCGGGACGTGGTGATGCGGAATGCGATCGGGGTGTGAGCTGGACGCCTAGCCCCGCTACTCTCCTGGCCCACAATAGACCCGCGCCACGGCGCCGTTCGTTTCTCCTTGAAGCGCGCATCGCGGCCGCGCCGTTGCAATCGAAACAAAGATCCCGCGATTGGAAACATTTCCGTAGTGCGGCCCACGCAGAGAGAGGCGGTGAAGCGAACCACAAAGGAATGAATATGAGCCGTCATTTTGGGCAACGCGCGGTTGTCATCGGAGCGGGGATTGGAGGATTGTCTGCCGCCGGTGCGCTTTCTTCCGCCTTCCAGGAAGTCGTCATTCTCGAACGCGATGTCCTGCCGGCTTCGATCACGTCCCGCGCCGGCGTTCCCCAGGATCGGCATCCGCATCTTCTTCTGGCCGGTGGACTGCAGGCCCTCGACTCCCTTTTCCCGGGTTTCGCGCAGGATCTTGCCGCCGCCGGTGCAGTTCCCGTGAATGTCTTCAAGGACGTCCAGTACGAGCGGCCAGATGTCGGCGCGCTGCCAAGGCGCGACTGCGGGACGTCGCTGCTGTGTGGCTCGCGGCCGCTGATCGAACATACGCTGCGCCGAAAGGTGACTGCGATCGCCAATGTCAAAGTGCAATCGCAGAGCCGCGTGATGGAGATTGTGCCGGCTGCAACCCGGCCGATGGTGAAGTTCGAGAACGACGCAGGCGTTGGTGCGGCGATCGAGGCGGATCTCGTGCTGGACGCATCCGGCCGCGGCGCGCCGACGCTCGGCCTGCTCGATGTGCTTGGCTGGGAGCGGCCGCAGGAGACCGTCGTGGGCGTCGACATCAGCTACACCACCGCGGTTCTGAGGCCGGGGCGAACCTCGTTCGACTGGCAAAATCTGGTCACGTTGCCCGATCCCGCCACGTCGGCGACAGCCGGCTTGATCATTCCTCTCGAAGGCGGGCGCTGGTTTACATCGATCTCCCATCACGGCGCGACGAATCGCCCCGGCACGTGGGAGGACTACCTTGCGGCTGCGCGCCAATTGAAGACGCCAGCGATCTACAACGCAGTCTACAAGCTCTTGCCACCCGGAGGCCTCCGGCATTTCGTGTTTGACGCGAGCCGCTGGCGGCATTTTGAACGGCTCAAGCGGCTGCCGCGCGGGATTCTCCCCGTGGCGGACTCGCTGTGCCGGTTCAATCCGGTCTACGGGCAGGGCATGACGGTCGCCGCGCGAGAGGCAAAGTTGCTGCGCGAGATCCTGGATCGCGTCGCCGGGGAGGCGGACCCGATCGAGGCCCTCCAGGCTGGGTTCATGTCCGAAGTGGGCGCGCTGCTTCAGGCACCCTGGAACATGGGCGTGAACGCTGACTTCGCCTATCCAACCACGCGCGGCGAGCGCCCGGAGCGGTACGAGGAAAGCCGGCAGTTCGAAGCCGCTCTATTCCGGGCTGTCGTGGCCGATCCGGTGGTCCAGCGCGCGTTCTCGGATGTCGTGCAACTCATGGAGCCGTTCGACCTGATCAATTCGCCCGATATCCGCCAACGAATCGAGGCTCATTCGCTGGCGCAGAATGCGTGACGTTCGACGAAACGAACCGAGGACCCGACGGGTCCTCGATCTTTCGATTTCAGCAGGTCGCACGAACGGCCGAGCGCGAACAGCGTCGCCCTACGGATCCAGCTCCGTATCCCAGTAGAGATAGTCCAGCCAGCTATCGTGCAGATAGTTTGGCGGGAACAGGCGGCCGTTGCGGTGGAGCTGGTGCACGGTCGGTGCGAACGCGCTCTGGCGCGGAAACATCTTTGCCTGCGCCGGCGTCAGATTGCCCTTGCGCAGATTACAGGGCGAGCACGCCGCGACCACGTTCTCCCAGGTGGTCTGGCCGCCTTTGCTGCGCGGAATGATGTGATCGAAGGTGAGGTCTTCCGGCGACCCGCAATACTGGCAATTGAAGCGGTCGCGCAGGAAGACGTTGAACCGGGTGAACGCGGGATGCGTGGTCGGCTTGACGAAGGATTTGAGCGAAACGACGCTTGGCAGCTGCATTTGCAGCGTGGGACTGTGCACCGCCTGATCGTAATGCGCGACGATGTTGACGCGGTCGAGGAACACCGCCTTGATCGCGTCCTGCCACGACCAGAGAGACAGCGGGTAGTAACTCAGCGGCCGGAAGTCCGCATTCAGCACCAACACCGGCCAACTGCCTTGCGAGACATGTGCGTTCAAGTAACGCTCCCGGCCTCCAATATACGCTGCGAAGCAGCATGTACTGACATACTACATGCAGCGTGACGGGATTGTGAAGCCCGTTGAGCGACTTATTCAGATGCAAGCAATGCGGCGGCGGGGTGGCAAAGCGCTCAAAACCGCCGTGATTTGGGGGGCGAGGACGTCGCCCGGGGGAGGCAGGGTAGAGCCGACGGCGCATCGCGGCTTCGCCCGCCCAGCTATTCCCGCACCCGCTCCAGCTTCTGCAAGCACCGCGTCGCGCGCACCACGGCCGGCATCTCCTGGTCTCCGAAGCTGGCCTTCCAGTTGGTGACGCCGACTTCGCCGACATAGATGTCGCCCCTGGAGTCCAGCGCGAGGCCGTGCGGTGCCAAGAACTTCCCGCTGGCAACGCCTGGCCCGTTCTCGCCGCCGAGCCGCGCGATGCGGTTGCCCTTGGCGTCCACGATCGACAACCGCGGGCCGAGATTGGGCACGTTGCGGTTGATGTCGAGGCCGGGTCCGAGCTCGCCGATCAGGAAGGTCGGGCTCTTGGCTCCACCGCAGCAGCATAGCGCGCAGGGGCGATGTAGATTGTTCCACTGCGTCTCGTACTTGCCCTCGCCATTGAACACTTGCACGCGGTGGTTCTCGCGGTCGGCGACATAGACCCAGCCGTCCGCATCGGTGGCGATGTTGTGCACGATGTTGAACTGGCCGGGGTCGGTGCCGGGCTCGCCCCAGCTCTTCATCAGTTTGCCGTCCGGCGTGAACTTGTGCACGCGCGCATTGCCATAGCCGTCGGAGACGTAGATCTCGCCCTTCGGCGACAGCGCGGTGTGGGTGCAGCGATGGAAGGGCTCGCCGCTCATGAACGGCGACGGCTTCTCGGGGATGCCGATCGTCAGCAGCACCTTGCCGTCGGTGGTGCATTTGCGCACGGTGTGGTCGCCGTCATCGGTGCAATAGAGATTGTCGTCGGCATCGATGTGCAGGCCGTGCGCGCGCGAGAACAGGCCTTCACCCCAGCTCCGAAGGAAATTGCCCTCGCGATCCAGCACCACCATCGGATGCGCTCCGCGGTTGAAGACGTAGACGCGGTCCTTGCTGTCGACGGCGACCGAGGCGACGTCGGTCAGCGTCCAGCCGTCGGGCAGCTTTGCGAAATTTTCGACGACGCGATAGCGATGCTCGCCGGTGCCGAGAATGGCAGGCATGTGCGGTCTCCCCTCTTGTCATTCCGGGGCACGCGTAGAGTGAGCCCGGAATCCATTGTGCGGCATATCGTGTGGATGGATGGATTCCGGGTTCGCGCTGCGCGCGCCCCGGAATGACGATCGTAGTTATGTCCGCCCCAAAATCCCTTCCTCGATCGCCTTGATCTGGAGCGCGAGATATTTCGAGTTGATCCGGCACTGCGCGAGACTGCCGGCGATGAACCAGAGGCCGGGCTGCCTGGTGCGGGCATACATGTTGCGCAGCTCGAACCCGTCGCCAAAGCCCCAGACCGGTCCGACGCGGTCGGCGACGCCGTCGCCGAACAGTTTTCGCACCAGATATTCCTGCGGCTTGTAGCCGGTGGAGAGCACGATGAGGTCGGCCGCGATCATCGAGCCGTCCTTCATCCGAGCGCCTTCGGTCGTGAAGCTTTCGATGTCTGCAAACTGCCTGAGCCCGATCGCTCCCTCGACGATCAGGTTGGAGCAGCCGACGTTAAAATAATAGCCACCGCCGCGAGTGAGATACTTGAACTGCCAGCCGGTGCCGGCCTCGCCGAAGTCGAGCTTGAATCCGACTTTGCGCAGGCCGTCGAGCAGCTCCTTGTCGAGCTCCTTCGACTGCTCGGTCAGCATCACATGGGTTTTCTTCGCGAGCGGCGTCGGCATCGAGGTCGCGATCAGGTCGTTGTCCTCGAGGGTGCCTTCATTGTAGGTCGCATAGGCCAGCTGGGCCGACGGCTCGATATTGGTGACCAGCGTCGGCGAGCGCTGCACCAGTGTCACCTCGGCGCCGCTGGAGCAGAGATCCTGCGCGATGTCGTGGCCGCTGTTGCCGGTGCCGATCACGATGGCGCGCTTGCCGGTCCAGTTCTCGCCGTCCTCGTAGCGGCTCGAATGCAGCAGCGTGCCCTTGAAATTGGCGAGGGTCGGAATATCGGGCACGTTCGCGATGCCGCTGACGCCGGTCGCCATCACTACATGGCGCGGCCGCATGGTGCGCTTGCTGCCGTCGGCGCGCCGCAGCGTGACGGTCCAGCAGCCCTTCGCGTCGTCGTAGGTACCGCCCTCGAACTCGGTGCCGGTCCAGAAATCCAGCTCTATCGCGTCGACATAGGCTTCGAACCAGTTGGCGAGCTTGTCCTTCGGGATGTAGGTCGGCCAGTTCGGCGGGAACGGCATGTAGGGCAAATGATTGACCTGCACCTGATTATGCAGGGTCAGCGCGTGATAGCGCTTGCGCCAATTGTCGCCGATCCGCGTCTCGCGATCGACGATCAGCGTGTCGATCTTCAATTGCTTCAACCGCGCTGCAATCGCAAGGCCGGCCTGGCCGCCGCCGACCACCAGCACGGCAGGATCGCGATCGGCGTAGTCGCGGGCTGCGTTACGCAAATCGAGCCAGTTCGGCCCGCGGAAGTCGCGTGAATAGGCCTGCCCTCGCGGCCGCGACGTGCCGAGCTGCTCTTCGAAGCCTTTGAGCTCATCGAGCGCGGTGAGCAGCGTCCACGCCTTCAGCCGGTCGCCATCGCCGGTATCGGGCACGAGCCGGACGATGCCGCTGCCGCGGCCGATCACGGTCTCGAAATTGAAGATGACCTCGATATTGCCGGTGCCGGCGCGCGTGACCCAGCGCGGCGCCGCGCGGTTGGGCGCGATCGTGAAGCTGGCCGGCGCCGCCGGTGGCGCGAGCGCCCTCAGCGCCTGGGTAATCCGGTCGCGGCCAGCGATCGTCTGCAGGTTCCAACTCAGCGCCAGCACATCGCGCCAAAAACTGTCGGCGAGGAAGAGATGGTCAAGTGCGGCCGGATCAGGCTTGCCGAGCGTGCGCTCGAACTCATCGAGCCAGGCTTGCGCCGAGACGGAAATATCCTTCGTCTTGTCCAGCATGCGCGACCTCGTGGCCGTCTTCGCGGCGTTTCCTCTGAGGTTGACGGTATACCGGTTCGACGGGCCTCGAAAGCGGTTTACCCGAGCAGAGAGAGCATGTGGCCCTGCTCCGGCGGAATACGCCCTTTCAGCGTGTCGAGAAACACCTGGCGCACCGCGTCGGGGCCGTGGCTCTCGACCACGGTCAGGCTTCTCTCCAGCAGCGGCGCAAAACCGGACCATGCCGTGCCAAAGCGCTGCTCGATACCGCCCGGGCCCCATTCCTTGGCGCGCTTGCGGATCTGGTCGGGCGCGAAGAACCAGCGCGGCTTTGCACCGGGCAGCGCGCCTTCGTCGGGCTCGGTGGCGCGATGCGTCAATCCGACGCGTACGGAGCATTTCATTCGGTCGCCGAAGTGCTGATGCAATCCGGCGCGCAGTGCGCTGTTGCCGGCCATGTCGACGAAGTCGACCGGCGCATCCGATGGCAGCGACGCAATGCGGTCGTAGGTGACGACCTCGTCATAGCAACCGAGCGACGAGACAAAGTCGACATTGCCGGCGGACGTCAGCCCGATCACCTTGCGGCCGCGGGTGTGCAGCAGATGGGCGAGGCCGAACGCGGTCTTGCTCGAGGCGCTGGAGAGCAGCACGATGCGTGCGCCGAAGTCGTCGTTCTCGGCCAGAAAGTCGTCGACCAGGAACGACAGCATGAACAGCGGCCGCAGCAGCGCCTGGTAATCGCCCTTCCGGCCGGCGTAAGCGGGATCGCCGCTGACGCGGGCGTAGGCGTTGTAGACCGGCGCCACGCCCTGCCGGTGTGCGGCACCGTCGCGAAGGCCGCGCTTGCTCACGTCGGTCGCCTCGATGACGAGATGTGTCGCCATCGGGAAATAGCCGAACAGGCGCTCGCCCACGGCGACGTTCGGATGCCTGGAGGCGATCACCTCGCCAAAGCCCCATACCGGAATGTTGCCAAAACCGTTCGGCGCGGGAAAGAGCTGCCAGTATTTCAACTCGTCGCCCATCACCGCATAGGTGATGTTGTTGGCGGTGAAGGCGAAGCGGTCGACCTTCACGAGCACGGCATCAGGCGGCAGCGCATCCGCGCCGGGACGCTCGCTCGTGACCACCTTGCACTGGTCGAGGTCATTTTTCGCAACGACGAAGTCGATCGATGTCATGGCTTTGATCCCGGCTTTGTCCGTGCCGGCATTTCATCGTTCACCCATGATCCTTTTGCAACAGCAACATAGTTTAAAACGCCGTTCGCAGCCGTTCGTTACGCGCCGGCGCGTGCGTGGCCCGCCCAATAGGGCTCCCGCAGCTTGCGCTTGAAGATCTTTCCCGTCGCCTCGCGCGGCAGTGCGTCGCGGAATTCGACGTCCTTCGGCACCTTGAAATTGGCAAGTCGCTCGCGCAGGAACGACTGGACCGCGGCGGACGAGAGCGCTGCGCCCGGCTCCGGCTCGACATAGGCGCAGAGGCGCTCGCCAAATTCGGCGTCGGGAATGCCGAACACGGCGCAATCGCGCACGCCGGGCATTCCGATCAGCGCGTTCTCGATCTCGGCGGGGTAGATGTTGACGCCACCGGAGATCACCATGTCGCGCTTGCGGTCGCACAGGAACAGATAGCCGTCCTCGTCGAGATAGCCGACGTCGCCGACGCTGACGAGACCGTCGCGGCCCGCCTCGGCGCGGGCCTCGGCCTTGCCGTGATAGTCGAAATCCGGCACCGAGGCCTGCCGCATGTAGATCTCGCCGGGTTCGTTGACGTCGCACGGGCTGCCGTCGGCGCGGAAGATCTTGACCACGCCGCCCTCGATGGCGCGGCCGACGGTGCCGGGCTTCTTCAGCGCCTCCGCCGCGGAGTGCCACACCGGAATCCCGGTCTCGGTCGAGCCGAAATATTCGTTGATGACGCCTCCCCACCAATCGATCATCGCCTTCTTCACGTCGGGCGGGCAGGGCGCCGCGCCATGAACGACAAAGCGCAGCGAGGACACGTCGTAACGCCGCTTCATGTCGTCGGGCAGCCGCAGCAGGCGCACGAACATCGTCGGAACCATATGCATGTGCGTGACGCGATGGCGCTCGATCAGTTGCAGCAGGTCTTCGGGATCGAAGCGCGGCTCCAGCACGATGGTGCAGCCGCTGCGATAGGCAAGCATGCCGTAGGAGTGCGGAGCGGAATGGTACATCGGGCCGTTCATCAGCACGACCTGATCCTCGTTCGGCTTGATGCCATAGGCGATCGCCCCGACGCGCTCGGAGGCCGCGACCTGCTCGGGGCGCATCGGCATGCGCCGCACCCCCTTCGGCATGCCCGTCGTGCCCGACGTGTAGAACATCGGCGCGCCGCGGCGTGGCGGCTGGGTGAGTTCCGGCTGGCTGTCCCGCCATTTGTCCCAATCGGTCAATCCGTCCGGCACCTTTGTGAGCGCGGCGGGGATGTCGAACGCGCCGGCGATCTCCGGCGGCGTCGGCACGACCATCAGCGCCAGGCCCTCCGGCAGGCCGTCGCGAATCTGCGGCACCAGGTCGGCATGGCAGATCAGGATGTCGGCGCCGCTGTCGGCCAGGATATAGCGGACTTCGGCGGCCTTCAGGTGCCAGTTGATCGGGACCACCGGTCGGCCGAGCGCGGCGGAAGCCGCGACCACTTCGAACAGGGCGAAGTCATTGCGCAGCATCATGGCGACCGGCGCGCCCTCGCGCCCGCCGAGCGTGCTGATCCCGCCTGCGGCCCGCCTGATCCGCGCATGGAGGTCTGGATAATCGATCCGGCGCTCGCCGCTGATGATCATGGGACGTCCTCTACCGGTCATCGAGAATGTCGCCGAACGGCACCCAGCTCTTGCCGTTGAAGCGGCGGAGCTGAAGCTGCTGGAACGGCAGATAGTCGTCCGGACCGGTCGACACGCTCATTCCGGGCAGCAGCAGCGGCAGCTTCACCTCTTTCAGCGACGCGGCCTGCTTCAAGATGTTGTCGCGGCTGACATCGTCCTTGCAGGCGTTCAGCACCGTCATCAGCAGCGTGGCGTAGTGATAGCCCGCGGCGTAGTTGGAGTTCGAGAGATCCGCGGTCGGCATGTATTGCTTCATGAACGCGAAATACGACTTCACGCCGGGATCGTCGGCCCATTGCGGGTCCATCGTGTCCTTCTGGTTGCTCGACGAGATCAGTCCGACCGCATTGTCCAGGCCCGCCGGTTCCAGGAACGAGATCGAGGAGGCCGAGGTCGGAACGAAGAACAGCTCCGGCTTCCAGCCGATCTCGGCTACGCCCTTGACCATCTGCGAGGTGAATTTTCCGAGAACGACGCCGAACAGCACGTTGGCGCCTGACGCCTTCAGTGTCGAGAGCTGCGAGCTGATGGTTGGCGCGCTGGTCTCGTAGCTCGCCTCCGCGATGATCATGCTTGCGGCCTTGGGCCCGAGTGCGCGCTTGAAGCCCGCGACATAGTCGCGGCCGAAATCGTCGTTCTGGGACAGGATCGCGATTTTCGCGTCGGGCTTGGACTGCAGGATGTATTTGGCATAGACGACGCCCTCGGATTCGTAGGCCGCCATGCCCGGCATCGTCCAGGGATTCTTCTGCGGATCGGCCCATTTGGTGGCGCCCGAGAGCACGAACAGCTGCGGCACCTTCTTGGCGTTGAGGTAACGCTGCACGGCGCTGTTGGTGGCGGTGCCGAGCGAGCCGAACATCATCAGCACCTCGTCCTGCTCCACCAGCTTGCGGGTCTGCTCGACCGTCTTCGGCGGCGAGTAGGCGTCGTCCAGCGTGATGAACTTGACCTTGCGGCCGTTGATGCCGCCCTCCGCGTTGACCTTCTCAAAGAACGCTTCCTGCGTCCGTCCGATCGCGCCGAAGCCGGAGGCAGGGCCGCTATAGGGCAGGGTCTGCCCGATCCGGATCTCGTCCGCACCGGCGCTGCCGGCGGCAAGCGTCAGCAACGACAGGCCTGTCAGCGCGGCTGTCAGCTTCATGATGTCCTCCCGTTTGTCTTGTCAGTCCAATTTTCTTGTCGGACCAAGCCGTCAGGCGCTGGCGCGCAACATAAAGTCGTGACGCGCCTGATCGAATTCGCCCTTCATCCGGTCGACCAGCTCGGCCACCGGCGGCGCATCCAGGATCTGGCCGATGCCCTGGCCCGATCCCCAGATGTCGCGCCACGCCTTGGATTTCATGTTGCCGCCGGAGCCGAAATTCATCTTCGTCTTGTCGGCAACCGGGAGATTGTCCGGATCGAGCCCCGCGGCGGCGATCGAGGGGCCGAGATAGTTGCCGTGCACGCCGGTGAACAGGTTGGTGTAGACGATGTCGTGCGCGGCGTGCTGCGTCAGCGCGGACTTGTAGGCTTCGTCGGCATTGGCTTCCTTCGTCGCGATGAAGCGGGTGCCCATATAGGCGAGGTCGGCGCCCAGCGTCAGCGCGGAGGCGATGCCAAAACCGTCGCTGATTGCGCCCGACAGCAGGATCGCGCCGTCGAACCATTGCTTGACCTCGCGCACCAGCGCGAACGGCGAGAGCGTGCCGGCATGGCCGCCGGCGCCGGCGCACACCAGGATCAGTCCGTCGACGCCTTGCTCCGCCGCCTTGCGTGCATGCTTGACGTTGATGACGTCGTGGAACACCAGCCCGCCATAGGAGTGCGCGGCCTCGACGATCTCGGCGGGCGGCCGCAGCGAGGTGATGATGATGGGCGCCCTGTGCTTCACACAGGTTTCCATGTCCTTCATCAGCCGGTCGTTGGAGGCGTGGCAGATCTGGTTGACCGCATAGGGCGCAACCTTCTTGCCGGGATTGCGCGATTTGTATTCGCCGAGATCGTCCTCGATGCGGCTCAGCCACTCGTCAAGCTTGTCCACCGGACGGGCGTTGAGCGCTGGAAACGAGCCGACGACACCGGCCTTGCATTGGGCGATCACCAGCTCCGGCCCGGAGACGATGAAAAGGGGCGAGCCGACGACGGGCAGCTCCAGATTGTTCTTGAGCAGAGCGGGCAGTGCCATCCGATCCTCCTGACGACGCGCGTCAACGGCCTGCCGGCCGGGGGTGAGCGCTTCCATGTCGATTGTCGCGCCGGCGGGGTGTCCGCCGCCCAGCGCTTTGATCCCACTATAGGGTTGGACGGCGGGCAGCGGATCGTTCAATATTGAACAAGCCGATATTCAGATTTGTACGGAGCCGGCGGTGGATTGGGATCTCTGCAAGACCTTCGTCGCGGTCGCCGACACCGGCAGCTTCACCGCTGCGGCAAAACGTCTGCATGCCAGTCATCCGACCGTCAGCCGCAAGATCGCGGCGCTGGAGGCGCAGCTAGGTACCAAGCTGCTGGCGCGGGCCGCGGATGGATTCGTGCTCACCGCCGACGGACGTACGCTGCGCGAACATGCGGAGGCGATGGCGGCTGCCGCACTCCGCGCCGAAGCCGCCGTAGGCGCCGGCGGTCGCAAGGCGCGTGGCACGGTCAAGCTGTCGATCGGCGCGACGCTGGCCTCGCACTGGCTGATGCCGCGGCTGCGATCGTTTCTGGGCGCGCATGACCACATCCGGCTCGAGATCATCACCCATCCGTTTCCGGCCAGTGTGCGCCGGCGGGAGGCCGACGTCGTGCTGCGCCCGGTCGACAGCGGCGAGGAAAATCTGGTCGGTCGCAGGGTGGGCCGCCTCGGCACCGGCTTCTATGCCTCGCGCGACTATGCCGCCGGCCGCTCCTTGCCGGAGCGGAGCGGCGAGTGGAAGGGGCACAGCGTCATCGGCTTTGCCGATCAGGATTCGAACGCGCAGCTTGCGCGCTGGAGCGATGCGATCACCCGGCAAGGCACCATGGTAATGCGCTGCTCGTCGCAGGGCGACATGCTGGCGGCGGTGCGCGCGGGAATAGGAATCTCCGCGCTGTCCTGCTTCGTCGCGGAGAGCTATCCGGACCTGGTGCGCGTCGCGCCGCAGAAACTCGTCAGCGTCGCCGATCTCTGGCTGCTCGCCCATCCCGATCTGGTCGAGTTGTCCGCGGTGCGCGCCGTCGTCGACTTCGTGGCCGAATGCGCCCGCGCCGATCGCGAGCGGCTGCGGGGCTAGGGCTGGTTGCCGATGACACCTTCGCGCTTCTTGATCACGCGATAATAGCTCCACCACAGATGCGCCGCCGCACCGCGCAGCGGACGCCAGGGTTCGGCGAGCGGCGCCATCTGCCTTTCCGTCGGCCGCGCCTTGAGCCCCAGGCCAACCTTGATCCCCTCCTGCACGGCGATGTCGCCGGCCGGCCAGGCATCGCCGTGTCCGAGGCAGAACAGCAGATAGACATCGGCCGTCCACGGACCGATGCCGGGCAGCGTGATCAGCGTATGGTGCGCGGCCTCGGCGTCTTCTTCGGCGAGCACATCGAGGTTCAGCCGCTGCGCGCTGATCTCGCGCGCGAGATGTTTCAGCGTCTTGATCTTGGCGGCGGACAGGCCGAGCCGTCCCAGCCGGTCGGTGCGGGCACGGCGCACCGCGTCATGGTCGAACGGATCGAAGGCGGCCGACAGCCGCCCCCAGATCGCTGCGGCACTCGCGGTCGAAAGCTGCTGCCCGCAAACGATGTGGGCGAGCCCCGTAAAACCCGGCTCACGCCGCCGCAAGGCGGGCATGCCGGCGATCTCGAGCACGGGCTTGAGGCGCGGGTCGCGCTTGATCAGCGCGTGGACCGCCTCTTCGAGGTCGGACTGGGTTTCGAGGTGGATCGTCATGGTGGCTCAACTTGTCATGCGCGGGCTTGCCGTCTCTGCTAAGGCTACGCCGGCCCAATACCGAGACGCCCGCCGAAGCCTTCGACGTAGGCGGGACCCGCGCATTCATCTCCTATCGTAACAGAGTCCTGGAAGATGGATTGCCGGGTCAAGCCCGGCAATGACGAATACACCGAGAACTCATGCCACCCGTTTTCCGATTTGCCCCCAGCCCGAATGGCCTCTTGCATCTTGGCCACGCCTATTCGGCGCTGTTCAATTTCGACCGCGCGCGCGAGACCGGCGGGCGGCTGTTGCTGCGCATCGAGGACATCGACGCGACGCGCTGTCGGCCGGAGTTCGAGGCGGCGATCTACGACGACCTCGCCTGGCTCGGCATCACCTGGGAAATGCCGGTGCGGCGGCAGTCGGAGCATCTCGCGGTCTATCGCGCCGCGCTCGAAAAACTCTCGGCGCTTGGTCTCGTCTATCCCGCGTTCGAGAGCCGCGCGGAGATCGCCAGGCTCGTGGCCGCGCGCGAGACCGCCGGGCCATGGCCGCGCGATCCCGACGGTGCACCGCTTTATCCGGGTGACGCCAAATCGCTGTCGGCCGGCGAGCGCGACCGGCTCATTGCATCCGGCGTGCCTTACGCGCTCCGGCTCGACATGGCGGCCGCCTGCCGACGCGTTGCCGGTCTGACCTGGAACGAGCTTGGCGAGGGGCCCGATGGCGAGCGCGGCATCGTCGCGGCGCGACCGGAGGCCTGGGGCGACGTCATCCTGGCCCGCAAGGAGACGCCGACCAGCTACCATCTGTCCGTCGTCGTCGACGACGCGCTTCAGGGCATCAGCGAGGTCGTGCGGGGGCAGGACCTGTTTCACGCCACCTCGGTTCACCGCCTGCTCCAGGTCCTGCTCGATCTGCCGGAACCCGCTTATCGCCACCACGCCCTGATTCTGGACGAGGCGGGCCGGAAGTTGTCGAAATCGGGCCGCTCGACCGGCCTGCGCGAGCTGCGTGCCGACGGCGCCACGCCCGCCGGCATCCGCCGGCTGGTGGGATTAGATTAAGTTTCTCTGGGGGTTAGCAAAACGCCGCCGTGACTCCAGGGGTTCCGCCGTGCGATGCTTGCTTGAGAGCCTGGGGATCGAAGGGGACCCTTCGAAGGGATTCATGGCGGCGAAAACGCGCTCAGCGCGCACCACGCGAACGTCCAGGCGACCGCCGCGGAAGCGGTCCGGGGCGACCGACCGGTTGCGCAAGCGCAGTGCCAAGGCCGTGGCGCCGGACGTGGTCCAGGCCGCGCTCGCCGCGTTCGCCCATGAGGTCCGTACCCCCCTGACCGGCATTCTCGCGATCAGCGACCTGCTCGCCACTTCCGATCTGGGCGAGCGCGAGCGGCGCTGGGCCGACACCATCAAGGCTGGTGCCGAGCATCTGGCGAGCCTTGCCACCCTGTTCGTCGATGCCGCCAGGACCGGCAAGGGGGCGGGCAAGGGTGGAAGTGCCTTGCGGCAGGATTTGTTCGATCTGCGCGCGCTCGCCCGCAGCGCCGGCGATTCGCTCGCCGGACGCGCCGCGGCCAAGGGCCTCCAGGCCCAGGTCGATATCTCCGAGAAGCTGCCGGGGCTGGTGGTCGGCGATCCCGTCCGCCTGCGCGCCGCGCTCGAGAACCTGATCGACAATGCCGTCAAGTTCACCGAGCAGGGCGGTGTCGCGCTCGCGGTCACGCCTTGGCGTCCCGCCAAGGGCAAGGCCGGAGACAAGGCGAAGGGCAAGGTCGGCGTCGCCTTCGCGGTGTCCGACAGCGGCATCGGCCTGACCATGGCCGAGATCAAGCGGCTGTTCCGCCCCTTCACCCAGGCCAATGTCACCATCGCCTCGCGCTTCGGCGGCGCCGGCTTGGGCCTTTCCTCGGTCAAGCAACTGGCGCGCGCGATGGGCGGCGACATCACGGTCGCACCGCGGCGCGGCGGCGGCGCCACCTTCACATTGACCATGTCGCTCGACGCGACGGAATCGCCCAAGTCCCGCAAGTCGAAGGGCGAAGCCGAGGCGGATGCGATGGCCGCGCTGCGCGTGCTCAGCGTCGAGGACAACCCGTTCGGCCGCGTCGTGCTCAACACCATCCTGACCGAGCTCGGCCACCATGCCGAGTTCATCGGGCGCGGCGAGGACGCGGTGAACCGGCTCGCGCAGGGCGCGTTCGATGCGGTGCTGATGGACATGGTGCTGCCTGGCATCGACGGCGTCGAGGCCATCAGGCGGATCCGGACCATGCCGGCGCCGCTGGCTCAGATCCCCATCATCGGCGTGTCCGGTCGCGGCGAGGACGAGGCGGCCTCGCGCGAAGCCGGGGCCGACGCCTTCCTGGTCAAGCCTGTGTCTCCGCGCGCTTTAGCGACTGCGCTGCTTGAAGCGAAACGCCGTGAGGAAGCCGCGACTTGATGATCGCGGCGTTGAGCTCGCCGCCGTAGACGAAGATCGCGGCGATGAAATACAGGAACACCAGCGCGATGATCACCGAGGCGAGCCCCGCATACATCGTCACGTAGTTGTTGGCGAAGCGCGCCAGATATTGGCCGAACACGATGCCCGAGATCAGCGACGCCACGATGGTGAAGACGATGCCGGGCAGGATCTGGAGGAAGGCGCGCCGTCCCGCCGGCAGCCAGGCATGCAGGATGATCAGCGCCACCACCAGTGCGCCCACGGTGATGCCGTAGCGCAGCCAGGTGAGGATGCTCTCGTTGGACTCGACGAACAGCGGGATATGGCGCCGCGCCGCCTCGATGAAGAGCGGTCCGAGCACGATCAGGAACGCCATGGCAAGCGCGGTGAAGGCCGCGACCAGCGTGTAGCCGATCGATTCAAGGCGCAGCCAGTACCAGCGCCGCATCTCCACCACCGCATAGGCGCGGTTCAGCGCGACGCGGAGCGCCTCGACGCCGTTGGAGGCGAAATACACCGACAGCGCTGCACCGATCGTCAGCACGCCGGTGCGGGTCGTGGTCAGCACGTCGTGGACTTCCCCCGAGATCGAATCGGCGACCTGCTTCGGCCAGACCTGAAGCATCAGGCTTGCGGCCTGATCGGCAAGTTCCTTGGAGCCGAAGAAGCCGGCGAGCGAGGTCAGCACGATCAGGAACGGGAACAGCGCCATCAGGGTCGACAGCGCGATATGGCTCGCGATCGCCCAGCCGTCATCGGCGAGGAAGGTGTAGAAGGCGTCCTCCACGACGACGTAGATGTAGCGGATGGCCTTCACAGCTTACTCCGGATTCGTCTTTCCCCGCATGCGGGGAGAGGCGAAGAAGACAGGCGACGAGTGCAAATCGGAAATCATCCAGCTAGCTTCTGATATTATTGGCTTAAAAGCCAGATCGGGAACGCCATGGCGGACCAGCGCACAGGGTGTTATCTACCGCTGATGGCATCTCTCCTGAGTACTTTCATCCTGCCGGTGGCAGCCGGCGCCGTGGCGTTGGTGCTGCTGCTCGGTCTCGTCAACATGATGCGCGGCGGCTCGCCCAACACCTCGCAGAAGCTGATGCGCTGGCGCGTGCTGCTTCAGTTCGTGGCGATCGTCATTGCCATGCTCGCGGTCTGGGCGATGGGGCGTTAAAAATGGTCACGCTGAATCGCATCTATACGAAGACCGGTGACGACGGCACGACAGCGCTCGGAACTGGCGAACGCCGTCCGAAATACGATCTGCGCATCGAAGCCTATGGCACCGTGGACGAGACCAATGCCGCGATCGGCGTTGTCAGGCTCCACACCCATGACATGCCCGAGTTCGACGCGATGCTCGGCCGCATCCAGAACGATCTGTTCGACCTCGGCGCGGACCTTGCAGTGCCTGAGCGTGAAGGCAAGGCCGAGCGGCTGCGGGTGGTGGCAAGCCAGGTCGAGCGGCTCGAGCGCGACATCGACGCGCTCAACGACAAGCTGGCGCCGCTCACCTCCTTCGTGCTGCCGGGTGGCACGCCGGCCGCCGCCTGCCTCCACGTTGCCCGTACGATTTGCCGCAGGGCGGAACGCGTAATGGTGGAACTGGCGGCCCGTCCCGGCGAGCCTGTGGGCGCCGCTGGCATCCAGTATATGAACCGCCTGTCCGACTTCCTGTTCGTCGCCAGCCGTGCCGCCAACCATAACGGTGCCGGCGACGTGCTCTGGGTTCCGGGCCAGAATCGCTGACCCATTGAGGTCGATATTTCTAAGGTCTAAAATTTGGCCCTGTCGCGCGTTGACCGGGCCGGATCAGGCCTTTAGGTTCCGCGCCAGTTGATAACCCCCCTCCCAAATTGAGTGAAAGAGGATCGATGAAGGTCTTGGTGCCGGTAAAGCGGGTGGTTGATTACAACGTCAAGGTCCGCGTCAAGGGCGATGGATCGGGCGTTGAACTCGCCAACGTGAAGATGTCGATGAACCCGTTCGACGAAATCGCGGTCGAGGAAGCGTTGCGCCTGAAGGAAGGCGGCAAGGCCACCGAGGTCGTCGTGGTTTCCATTGGACCGGCGCAGGCCTCGGAGACGATCCGCACCGGTCTCGCCATGGGCGCCGATCGCGGCATCCTGGTGAAGGTCGAGGGCACCGTCGAGCCGCTCGCGGTTGCCAAGATCCTGAAGAAGGTTGCGGAAGAAGAGCAGCCCGGCCTGATCATCCTCGGCAAGCAGGCGATCGACGACGACAGCAACCAGACCGGTCAGATGTTGGCCGCGCTGCTCGGCTGGTCGCAGGCGACGTTTGCTTCGAAGCTCGAAGTCGAAGGCTCTGACTTTAAGGTCACCCGCGAAGTCGACGGCGGTCTGCAGACCGTCAAGCTGAAGGGACCGGCGATCGTCACCACGGATCTCCGTCTCAACGAGCCGCGCTACGCCTCGCTGCCCAACATCATGAAGGCCAAGAAGAAGCCGATCGCGGAGAAGGCCGTCGCCGATTACGGCGTCGACGTCGCCGCGCGTCTCGAGGTTCTCAAGACGACGGAGCCGGCGGGCCGCAAGGCGGGCGTCAAGGTCAAGGACGTCGCCGAGCTGGTGTCGAAACTCAAGAACGAAGCCGGGGTGCTCTGATGACGACGCTTCTGATTGCCGAACACGACAATGCGTCGCTGAAGGACGCGACCAACAAGGCCCTGACCGCGGCTGCCGCGCTCGGCGCGGATGTCGACGTGCTGGTGGCCGGCCAGAACGCCAAGGCCGCGGCGGATGCCGCCGCCAAGCTTGCCGGCGTGAAGAAGGTGCTGCTGGCCGAGGGCGAGACTTACGCCCACGATCTCGCCGAGCCGCTGGCCGCGCTGATCGTCTCGCTGGCTTCCGGCTATGACGCGATCGTCGCGCCCGCGACCTCGCGCTTCAAGAACGTGATGCCGCGGGTCGCGGCCCTGCTCGACGTCATGCAGGTCTCCGAGATCACCAAGGTGGTCGCCCCCGACACCTATGAGCGCCCGATCTATGCCGGCAACGCCATCCAGACGGTGAAGTCGAAGGACGCCAAGAAGGTCATCACGGTGCGCACCTCGACCTTTGCGGCGGCGGGTGAAGGCGGCAGCGCCGCCGTCGAGAACGTCGCTGCGGCGGCCGATCCGGGCCTGTCGTCCTTCGTCGGCGAGGAAGTCGCCAAGAGCGACCGCCCCGAGCTGACCTCGGCCAAGATCATCGTCTCCGGTGGCCGTGCCATGCAGAGCCGCGAGAACTTCGCCAAGTACATCGAGCCGCTCGCCGACAAGCTCGGTGCCGGCGTCGGTGCCTCGCGCGCGGCGGTGGATGCCGGCTATGCGCCGAACGACTGGCAGGTCGGCCAGACCGGCAAGGTGGTGGCCCCCGAGCTCTATGTCGCGGTGGGCATTTCCGGCGCGATCCAGCATCTGGCCGGTATGAAGGACTCCAAGGTGATCGTTGCGATCAACAAGGACGAGGACGCGCCGATCTTCCAGGTCGCCGATTACGGCCTGGTCGCCGACCTCTACCAGGCGGTTCCTGAGCTCACCGACGCGCTCGCCAAGCTCGGCAAGTAAAAACGCGCTAAAAAAACCGGCCGGAGTGGTACACTCCGGCCGGTTTTTCTTTTTCGAGGCGTTTTCTTTGGCGTGGGGCACGCCGGGGAAGCGATCCAATCTAGGTTTCGAGCCAAGGTTCTGATTAAATCGGGCCTCCCGGCTCGGGGGATGAGGCAGGCGCGATCTGCGCGCCGTTCCGGTGGATGACATTATGGCGGCAGTGATCAAGAAGGTCGGCGTGATCGGCGCGGGTCAGATGGGCAATGGCATCGCGCATGTCGCGGCGCTGGCCGGTTTCGACGTGGTGCTCAACGACGTCTCGGCCGACCGGCTCAAGTCGGGCATGGCCACCATCAATGGCAATCTGGCGCGCCAGGTCTCCAAGAAGGCCGTCAGCGAGGACGACAAGACCAAGGCGATGGCCCGCATCAAGCTCGCCGAGAAGCTCGACGACCTCGCCGATTGCGACCTCGTGATCGAGACCGCGGTCGAGAAGGAAGAGGTCAAGCGCAAGATCTTCCACGAGCTCTGCGCGGTGCTGAAGCCGGAGGCGATCGTCGCCTCCGATACCTCCTCGATCTCGATCACGCGGCTTGCCGCGGCCACCGACCGGCCCGAGCGCTTCATCGGCATTCACTTCATGAATCCGGTGCCGCTGATGGAGCTGGTCGAGCTGATCCGCGGCATTGCCACCGACGACCAGACCTTCGAGGCGTCCAAGGAATTCGTCGGCAAGCTCGGCAAGCAGGTCGCGGTCTCCGAGGATTTCCCGGCCTTCATCGTCAACCGCATCCTGCTGCCGATGATCAACGAGGCGATCTACACGCTGTATGAAGGCGTCGGCAATGTCGAGGCCATCGACGCGGCGATGAAGCTTGGCGCGCATCATCCGATGGGCCCGCTCGAGCTCGCCGATTTCATCGGCCTCGACACCTGCCTGTCGATCATGCAGGTGCTGCACGAGGGCCTCGCCGACTCCAAATATCGCCCGTGCCCGCTGCTGGTGAAATACGTCGAGGCCGGCTGGCTCGGCCGCAAGACCCAGCGCGGCTTCTACGACTACCGCGGCGCCAAGCCGGTTCCGACGCGGTAGGACGGTCTCGTGCCCCGGACGCTGCGCAGCGCGTCAGCGATGCGCTGCAGAGCCGGGGCCCAGAAGCCACGTGCACGCTGAAGCATGGGTCCCGGCTCTGCGGTGCGTCACTTCGTGCCGCGCCGCGTCCGGGACACGGACAAAGCCCCCGGTCTGTGACAATTCATGTCGCGTTAACCGCTCGCCCCTAGGGTGCGCCCGGTAAGAGGGTTTGCGTAATGGACATGATGGCGATGGTCAGCACCATGCTGGCCGCTCAGCAAGGCGCGCTTCAGTCGAATATCACGGCGACGCTGATGAAGCAGAATGCGGACGCGGAGAAGTCCACCGTCCTGACGCTGCTCGGCGCCGGTCAGCCCTCGCTCGCCAATGTCGGCGCCGGCGTCGGCGGCATCCTCAACGTCACGGCCTAAGACACGCGCCTAGAGCGACGCGGCGGCCTTGCCCGTCGCAGCCCGGATCAGCTTGAGCGCGTCCTCGCTCGCCCATTCCGCCGGCCCCGCGATCGTCGCGATCTCGCAGCCCTGCGGGTCGACCAGGACCGAGGTCGGCATGCCCAGGGCCCGGCCTATGGCTTTAAGATCCTGGAAAACCTTGGCTTTTTGATCGTTGAAATAGCCGAGCCGGGTCAGATTGGCCTCTTTCAGGAACGTCTTGGGCTTCTCGGCGTCGCGGGTGTCGATGTTGATTGCCACCACCTCGAAATTCGGGCCCGAAAGCTTGCCCTGGAGCTCGTCCAGCGCCGGCATTTCCTTGCGGCAGGGCACGCACCAGGTGGCCCAGAGGTTGACCAGCAGCGTCTTGCCGCGGAAATCGGACAGCTTCTTCGGCTTGCCGTCGGCGTCCTCGAAGACCAGGTCGGGCAGTTTTAGCGGCGCGCTCGCCATGGTCAGGGCGGCCAGTTCGCCATGGGCGAGGGAGGCGATTTTCTGCGCCGTTGCCACCGCGGCCCGGCAGGCCGGATCGCCTGAGGGCGCCCGGTTCAGGCCCAGCCCGTACAGCGCGGCGAAGCCGGCCAGCCCTCCGATCGCCACGGTGGCGATGACGAGGGGGATCCGGCGCGTGGCGGAGGGCGTCTTGTCGAGCATATCGTTTGTCATCCGGTCGCAGATATGGCTATCAGGGGCCTCTTAATACGGCTGGCTCCGGCCAGCAAACGTGCGGCAGCAGCGGCAAGCAAGGCGTGAGCAGGGGATCATGAGCAACAAGATGTGGGGCGGCCGGTTCTCGGAGCGTCCCGATGAGATCATGGAAGAGATCAACGTCTCCATCGACGTCGATCGTCACCTCTTCGCCCAGGACATTGCCGCGTCCAAGGCGCACGCCGCGATGCTTGCCGCGCAGGGCATCATCACGGGCTCTGATGCGAAAAATATCGGCAAGGGTCTAGACACGATTTTGTCAGAGATCGGCAAGGGTGGCTTCACGTTCAAGCGCGCGCTCGAGGATATCCATATGAACGTCGAGAGCCGCCTGTCCGAGCTGATCGGCCCCGCCGCCGGCCGGCTGCACACCGCGCGCTCGCGCAACGACCAGGTTGCGACCGATTTCCGTCTCTATGTCCGTGACGTTCTCGATGAGACCGATGCAGCGCTCGCCGCGTTCCAGGCCGCGCTCGTCAATCGCGCGCTCGAACATGCCGCGACGGTCATGCCCGGCTTCACGCATCTGCAGACCGCGCAGCCCGTGACCTTCGGCCATCATCTGCTCGCCTATGTCGAGATGGCGGCGCGCGACCGCGGCCGTTTCCAGGACGCCCGCAAGCGGCTCAATGAATCGCCGCTCGGCGCCGCCGCGCTCGCCGGCACCTCGTTCCCGATCGATCGCCACGCCACCGCGAAGGCGCTCGGTTTCGACCGCCCGATGGCGAACTCGCTCGATGCGGTCTCCGATCGCGACTTCGTGCTGGAGACGCTGTCGGCGGCCTCGATCTGCGCCGTGCACATGTCGCGCTTTGCCGAGGAGATCGTGATCTGGACCTCGCCACTGGTTGGTCTCATCCGCCTCAGCGACAAGTTCACCACGGGATCCTCGATCATGCCGCAGAAGCGCAATCCGGATGCCGCCGAGCTCGTGCGCGCCAAGACCGGCCGCGTCATCGGCGCGCTCAATGGCCTCCTGATCGTGATGAAGGGCCTGCCGCTCGCCTATCAAAAGGACATGCAGGAGGACAAGCAGGGGGCGATGGAGGGCTTTGCTGCCCTGTCGCTCGCGATCCGCGCCATGACCGGCATGGTCCGCGATCTCGTGCCCGACGAAGCGAAGATGAAGGCGGCCGCGGGCGAGGGCTATGCCACCGCGACCGACCTTGCCGACTGGCTGGTGCGGACGCTGAAGATGCCGTTCCGCGACGCCCACCACGTCACCGGCCGTATCGTGGCGAAGGCCGCCGAGGGCGGCGTGGCGCTCCACGAGCTGCCGCTGAAGGAGATGCAGGCGATCGAGCCCAAGATCACCAAGGATGTGCTCGGCGTGCTCTCGGTCGAATCGTCGGTGAAGAGCCGGACCAGCTTCGGCGGCACCGCGCCGAAGAACGTGGCGTCGCAGGCCAAGGCCTGGGCGAAGCGGCTGGAAAAAGAGCGAAAATTGGGCTGAGGGCAAAATTTCGCTTATGTTTCATGGTCATCCGGCTCTCGCCAGAGCGCGCCAATCTCTGTATGGTGCGGCCCGCGTAGTGGGGATTTCGTCGTGACGTCAAAGTTTCGCCCGGCCGGCTCGGGGTGGGCCATCATTGTCTTGAGCCTGACGGCGCTTGCGCTTGCCGGCTGCGGCCGCAAGGGCCCGCTGGATCTGCCGCCGACCGCCTCCAGTGCATCCACGGCCAATGTCGCGGGTCCAACCGACACCGACACCGAAGCCCAGAGGGCGCCGAGCGTGTTCAATCCCACCTACGGTGCGGACGCGGCGCCTGCCGCAGCCAAGGGAAAGAAGAAATCGTTTATCCTCGACCCGCTCCTGGACGAACCTCCCGGCAAAAGATGAGCCGGGATAGCTGAGCCGACGCCATGAACCATTTCGACTATCGCAACGGCGTGCTGCACGCCGAGGCCGTGAACCTGTCCGAGCTGGCCGCAACCGTCGGTACGCCGTTCTATTGCTATTCGACCGCGACGCTCGAGCGGCACTACCGCGTCTTCGCCGACGCCTTCGCCGGCGAGAAGGTGCTGGTCTGCTACGCCATGAAGGCGAATTCCAACCAGTCGGTGCTGCGCACGCTGGCCAAACTCGGTGCCGGCGCCGACGTGGTCTCCGGCGGCGAATTGAAGCGTGCGCTGGCCGCCGGCATTCCCGCCAGCAAGATCCTGTTCTCCGGCGTCGGCAAGACCGAAACCGAATTACGCGCCGCGCTGGCCGCCGACATCCTCTGCCTCAACGTCGAATCCGAGCCCGAGCTCGAGCTGTTGTCGCGGCTTGCGACCGAGATGGGCAAGACCGCGCGCATCTCCGTGCGCGTCAACCCCGACGTCGATGCCGGCACGCACGCCAAGATCTCGACCGGCAAGTCCGAGAACAAGTTCGGCATTCCGATCGCCTATGCCCGCGAGGTCTATGCGCGCGCCGCAAAGCTTCCGGGCATCGAGGTCACCGGCACCGACGTGCATATCGGCAGCCAGATCACCGATCTCTCCAAGATGGAGACCGCGTTCCGCATCCTCTCCGAATTCGTGCAGACGCTGCGCAGCGACGGCCACAACATCAGCCACGTCGATTTCGGCGGCGGCCTCGGCATTCCCTATTACATGGATCGCGAGGCGCCGCCCGCGCCCGACGCCTATGCCGCCATGGTCAAGCGCGTCAGCCACAATCTCGGCTGCACGCTGATGTTCGAGCCCGGCCGCATGATCGTCGGCAATGCCGGCATCCTGGTCGCCAGGGTGATCTACGTGAAGCACGGCGACGGCAAGAATTTCGTCATCATCGACGCCGCCATGAACGATTTGATCCGCCCGACGCTGTACGAGGCGCATCACGACATTCTGCCGGTGACGCAGCCGGCCGCGGGCGCCGCCACGATCATGGCCGACGTCGTCGGCCCGGTCTGCGAGACCGGCGACTATCTCGCATTGGATCGCACGCTGCCGACGCCGAAGCCTGGCGATCTCATCGCCATCATGACCGCCGGCGCCTATGGCGCGGTCCAGGCCGGCACCTACAACACGCGGCCGCTGGTGCCCGAGGTGCTGGTGAAGGGCGATCAATACGCCGTGGTGCGCCCGCGCATCGAGGTCGAGCAGCTGATCGCGATGGATACGCCGGCGCCGTGGTTGTGAGTTGGCGAAGCCGGCTCAACAACTGCGGTGTCGTCCCCGAGTAGGCGGGGACCCATAACCACAGGGAGTGGTTGTAGGCGAAGCTGGTAACTCCGAGTCTTCGCCACACGTTTCGCTGTGGTTATGGGTCCCGGGCTCGCGCTTCCGCCTTCGCTCTTCGAGCTACGGCGGACAAGTCGCGCGCCCCGGGACGACGAGTTGAGTGTGTGGCGCTACTTCCCGGCCAATCCACCCTTCGCTCCGCCAACCACAACGCCCGCCTTCTTCTCGATCGGCTTGATCGCCGCGGTGAAGTCGGACTCGGCGCCTTCCGCGCTGATCACGGTCTCCCATAGCCGTCCGACCGCGTCCGCGACCTCCATCGACAGGCCGAGCTGCTTCATCTCCTCCAGCGCCAGCCGCACGTCCTTCACCATCAGCCCCGTGGCGAAGCCGAAGTCGAACGTTCGTGGCAGCACCGAGCGTGGAAACTTGTCGCGGCTGGCGGTGTTCATGCCGGAGCCGGCATTGATGACGTCGATCATCACCGCAGGATCGAGCCCCGCCTTGACGCCCATCACCACCGCTTCCGAGGTCGCCACGATCGCGGTCGCGGACAGGAAATTGTTGGCGAGCTTCATGGTCTGCGCCGCGCCCGGCTTCTCGCCGATGAAGAACACTTTTCCGATCACGTCGAGCGCGGGCTTGAGCAGCTCGAACTCGGCTTTGGGCCCTGAGACCATCACTGCCAGCGTGCCCTTCTCGGCGCCGCCGACGCCGCCGGAGACGGGGCAGTCGATCTGCACGATGTCGCGTTTCGCCAGCAGGCCGTGGATCTTCGCCGCCATCGTCGAGCCGACCGTGGAGAGATCGATGAAGCGCCTGGCGCGGCTCCCTTCGATCACGCCGTTCGCTCCCGTCGCGACCTCGAGCGAGGCCTGCAGCGAGGGCAGGCTCGCCATGACCGTCTCGACCTGGTCGGCGACGTCCTTCGGCGAGGTTGCAGCGGTGGCACCGCGCTCCACGAGCTTGTCGACGGCCTCCTTGCGCGTGTCGAACACGACGAGCCTGTGCCCGGCCTCGATCAGCCGCCGCGCCATCGGGAAACCCATGTTTCCGAGGCCGATGAATCCGATGTGCATGGTGTTTCCTTTGTTTGTTGTTGTGCGTGAGAGCGGAGTCACATTTTACGCTCGTCGTCCCGGGCATCGCGAAGCGATGAGCCCGGGACCCATATCCACAGGGAGGAATGGTTGCGCGAAAGCGGTCACTCCGAGTCCCGCTAACCACATCTGCCTGTGGTTATGGGTCCCGGGCTCGCGCTTCGCACGCCCCGGGACGACGTCGGAGAGAGGTTGGCCTCAAGCCTTTCCTCACGCCTTGCCGTCGATCTCCGCGAACACCTCGCGCGCGATGCGAAAGCTGTCGACCGCGGCGGGCATGCCGCCATAGATCGCGACCTGCATCAGGATCTCGCGGATCTCGTCGCGGGAGACGCCGTTGGTCAGCGCGCCCTTCAGATGCGCGCGAAACTCGTGCTGACGGTTGAGGATCGCGATCATGGCGATGTTGAGCATGCTGCGGGTCTTGCGCGGCAGTTCCTCGCGGCCCCACACGGTGCCCCAGCAATATTCGTTGAGCATCTCCTGGAACGGACGGTTGAAATCGTCGACGTTCTTCAGGGCATTGTTGACATAGGCCTCGCCCAGCACCGCTTTGCGGACTTCCAGGCCCTTGTCGTGCATCTTCTTGTCCATGGCGTTTCCTCTATTTCCCTTGCGTTTTCCTCGGAATGGCGCGCGGAAATTACGGGGTTGCGCCCGGCCAGTCACGTCCTCGTGTTATGCGGGAAAAGGGGGCTCTCCCGTACGGGAACGGATGCCTCAGTGCTGCCGTTGTGCTACGCTTCTCTTCCGGGCAACCTGGAGAGTTGATTGAACGGCGTCACCCCCGACCCGTCAGACCCGATCCGCGATGGCGACGCTCTGTCGCGGCTGAAGCTGGCGCAGGCCCTCGATAGGGCTATTTATGCCATCGCGTGGGAACGTGCCTGGCCACATCTGGCGCGGGTGCTGACTGTCGTCGGCTTGTTCCTGGTGGTGTCGTGGGCCGGCCTCTGGCTGGTGCTGCCGTCCGTCATCCGTGCTATCGGTCTCGTGGCTTTTGCCGGCATCGCAATCGCCGCTCTGGTCCCGCTGATTCGTTTCCGCTGGCCGGGCCGCGACGAGGCTCTGAGCCGGCTCGACCGTGGCTCCGGTATCCGTCACCGCCCGGCGACGACGCTGACGGACACGCTGAGCTCGAAAGACCCGGTCGCGCTGGCGCTGTGGCAGGCGCAGCGCGAGCGCACGCTGGCTTCGCTCAAGCGCATCCGTGCCGGCTTGCCGCATCCGCGCCTCGCCCTGCACGATCCCTGGGCGCTGCGCGCGCTGGTCATGGTGATGCTGGTCGCGACCTTCTTCGCCGCCGGCGACGAGCGCGCGATGCGGTTAGGTGCCGCGTTCGACTGGAACGGCGTGCTGGCGCCGACCAACGTCCGGGTCGATGCCTGGATCACCCCGCCGCTCTACACTGGCAAGCCACCGGTCATCCTGTCGGCCGCCAACAAGGAGGCCGCAGCGCTGCCTGCGAGCGGCCCCCTCGCAGTTCCGGCCGGCTCGACCCTGATCGTGCGCTCCTCCGGTAGCAGCCTCGATGTCGTCACCTCCGGCGGCCTCAAGGAGGTCGCGCCCACCGAGGCCGCGCCGAAGGGCACCAACGAGAAGCATTTTACGATCACCGGCGACGGCACCGCGCATGTCCGCGCGCCCTCCGGCCAGCCGCAATGGGCCTTCGCGGCGACGCCGGACCGCCCGCCGACGATCGCGCTCGCCAAGGATCCCGAGCGTCAGGCCTACGGCGCGTTGCAGCTCTCCTACAAGATCGAGGACGATTACGGCGTCACCGGCGCCGCGGCGCAATTCGTTCCGCGCGCAACCGAAGACAAGGACGGAACCAAGGACGCGGACGGCAAGGCCGCGCGGCCGCTGTTCCAGCCGCCGCAATTCGCGCTGACCCTGCCCAATGCGCGGACCCGCAACGGCGTCGGCCAGACCGTGAAGGACCTCAGCGAAGACCCTTATTCCGGTGCGGACGTGACGCTGACGCTCACCGCCAAGGACGAGGCCGGCAACGAGGCGAAGAGCGAGCCCTTCAACATGCGCCTGCCGGGCCGGTTGTTCACCAAGCCGCTCGCCCGCGCGCTGATCGAGCAGCGCCGCATCCTCGCGCTCGACGCCAACAAGAATTCCGACGTCTACGCCGCGCTCGACGCGCTGATGATCGCGCCCGAGATGTTCACGCCGGAGGCCGGGCAATATCTCGGCCTGCATAGCGTCGCACGCCAGCTCGAGGCGGCGCGCACCGACGATTCCCTGCGTGAGGTCGTGGCGAGCCTGTGGGCGCTCGCGGTGACGATCGAGGACGGCAACATCAGCGACGTCGCCAAGGCGTTGCGCGCGGCGCAGGACGCGCTCAAGCAGGCGCTTCAGCGCGGCGCCAGCGACGAAGAGCTCAAGAAGCTCATGGACAATCTGCGGACCGCGCTTGACAATTACATGCGCCAGTACGCGCAGCAGATGCGCAGTAATCCGCTGGCGCGGCCGGCCATCGGCCTCGACGACCAGATGAAGCGCATCGAGCGGCTGATCCAGCGCGGCAATCGCGAAGCGGCGGCGCGCGAGCTGGATCGCCTGGCCCGCGCGCTGGAAAATCCTCCTGGCCCGCCCAGCGCCGAGCAAAAAGAGCTGGACGAGATCGCGCGCGAGCTGAACGACCTGCTGCGGGAGCAGAATGCGCTTCGCGACGAAACCGATCGGCAGAGCAAGGACTCCAAGCGCGGTCAGCGCACAAAACCTCTGCCGCCCAAGGTCGCGGAGATCCTGCGCAAATCGAGAGAGCTGCGGCAGAAGACGCGCGGCGCGACCAGCGATCAGCTGGAGGACCTGGCAAAGCAGCAGGACGCCTTGCGCGAAGAGCTCAGGACCTGGCGTGAATCCCAGGGAGCGAGGTAGCTCATGAAACACACCTCAATCTGGCAGAACGGGAAGGTCGCGCGCGGAAGGCTCGCCACGGCTTGTCTCGTGCTGATGCTGTCCTGCTCCACGGCTTCGATTGGCCTCGCCCAGTCGTCGCGCGCCGACCAGAAGAGTCTGGATGCACTGCTCGACAGCGCCGAGCGGTCGATGAAGCAATCCGCCGACAGCCTGAAGGACAAGAACTCGGACGAGAGCATCGGCCAGCAGTCCCGGGCGATCCGGGACATGGAGAAATATCTCTATCCCGACCCGAACGATCCCTCGGCCTCGCGCGAAGGGTCGCAGGATACGCAGGGCCGGCAGGAGCAATTGAAGAAGCGGCTGGAGGCCCTCAAGAAGAAGCTCGCCGAGATGGGCTTGCAGCAGGATGGCCAGAAGGGCCAGCGCGGGCAGAAGCAGCCGGGGCAGCAGGGCCAACAAGGTCAGCAGGGCCAAGGTCAGGGCCAGGACGGCGACCAGGATGGCGATGACGGCTTCGACGCCGCAGAGAACGCCATGGGAGACGCCGGCAATCAGATCGGCGAAGGCGATGCCGACGGTGCGACGACATCGCAGGGCAAGGCAATCGACGCCCTGCGCAAGGGCATGCAGGATCTCGCCGATGCGCTCGGCGGGCAGCAGAACGGCGAAGGCCAGGATCCGGGCGACGGTGACGGCCCCGGTCAGGCTGTCGGCCGCCAGCAGAGCGGCGGCGAACGGACCGACCCGCTGGGCCGGCCGCTGCGCGGCAAGGAATACAGCGACGACTATACGGTCAAGATTCCCGGCGAGATCGATGCCCAGCGCGCGCGCCGCATCCTCGAAGAGCTCCGCCGCCGCCTGAGCGATCCTGCGCGTCCGCAGATCGAGCTCGATTACCTCGAGCGTCTGCTGAAGGATTTTTGACGTCACACTCGCAGTCATCGCCCGACTCGATCGGGCGATCCAGTATCCCAGAGACGGTTGTGATTGAGCCGAGAGGCCGCGGCGTACTGGATGCCCGGTCAAGCCGGGGGCATGACAGCGGAATACGCCGCGCTCTACGGCTTCTTCGCTGCCAGCGCGTCGGCGACCGCCGTACGGATGTCGGCGACCGAGAACGGCTTGGTCACGACGTCATGCACCAGCGCATTCAAATTCGAGGCGCGCTCGCGCTGGTCGGCAAAGCCGGTCATCAGCAAAATGGTCAGGTCAGGGAAATCGCGCGCGGCGGAGAGCGCCAGTGCGATGCCGTCCATCACCGGCATCTGGATGTCGGTGAGCAGGAGATCGAACGCGCCGTTCTCGCGGGTCAGGATTTCCAGCGCCTCCGCGCCGTCCTGCGCGGTGACGGTCTCGTGGCCGTCCATGGCGATGGCGCGCGCCACCAGCTGGCGCATCGAATCCTCGTCGTCGGCGATCAGGATTTTCGGCATGAGACCAACCTTGGGACCAACCGCGCGGCCAAGCTTCCTCGCGGGATCTACGAAATCAACTATACGCTGCCGCCGGCAATGTCGCGCCGGTTGAAGAAGCGAACGTCGATATTGCGGCCCTCCGGCGGCGGCGAGGCCAGGCGCGAGCGGAAGAAGGCGCGCTCGCCCGGCTGCAGCACGGTCTGCTCCAGCACGGTGTTCCAGGCGTAGATTTCCGCTCCCTGCGCGTCGCGCACTGCAAAGCGCAGCCGCGGGATATCGAGCGGCTTCTTGCTTTGACCGACGATCACGCCCTCGATCACCAGCACCTGCTTACCGTCCACGGTCTCGCTGGAGAGCTTGACGTCCTTGAACGCCAGCCCGCGCAAATTAACTTCGAGTCCGACCATCTTGTAGAACGCCGCCGTCTGCGGCAGCAGCCGGATCATGTCGCCGCGCCAGATGATCAGCGCCAGCACCAGCGCGCCCATGGCGGCGCAGGCGGTCGGCAGGCCGAAATGGGATTTTCGCGGAGCCTCGGTAGGGGCTTGGCGCCTCACCCGCGCCCCGCGACGGCTGAACAGGCCGCGGAACCAGGACTGGTGCTGCGCGCCGGCGACGTCATCCTCGGCGGCGCGAGCCGCCGCTGACCATTCGTCCTCGGTCTCCTGGGCGTCCTCGGCCGGCCAGTCGCTGGCGATCGAGGGGCTGTCGACGACAGGCGTGTCGGCGGCGCCGTCGTCCCTGGCGTAGGAGTTCCACTGCTCGGCGAGGTCGGACTGGTCGTCGGCCTGGCTGGCCGCCGCCATGGCCGGGACGGACGCCTCCTCGATGGCATCCTCGGCATAGGCGACCCAGGTCTCCTTGCAGCGGGAGCAGCGGACCGTTCGTCCGTTCGCCCCCAGGCTCGCGGGCTTGATGGCGTAGGATGTCGTACAATGGGGGCAGACGATATGCATGGACACGAGCCTTGATGCACGGACTGGTCTTGACGATGCTCCGGTCGCGGAGAACCGGGCATCCGAGATGCTACAGAGCGACCGTTAACGAACCGGAAACCATAACGGCCGCAAAACCCGTTGATCGCGTGTGGCGGAGCGCAGCAGCGCGGCCCGCGCCCCCTCTCGAACGGAGCTGAGCTTGGTTCGGTTCGAAAATGTCGGATTGCGTTACGGACTGGGGCCGGAGATTCTGCGCGACCTCAGTTTCGAGATTCCGGCGCATTCCTTCCAGTTTCTCACCGGCCCGTCCGGCGCCGGCAAGACCTCGCTGCTGCGTCTGTTGTTCCTGTCGCACCGGCCGACGCGCGGCCTCGTCAACCTGTTCGGCCACGACATCTCGCAGCTCGGCAAGGATGAGATCGCGGATTTGCGCAAGCGCATCGGCATCGTGCTCCAGGACTTCCGCCTGCTCGACCACATGACGACCTATGAGAACGTCGCCTTACCGTTCCGCGTCATGGGCCGCAGCGAGTCGAGCTATCGCAAGGAGGTGATCGATCTGTTGCGCTGGGTCGGCCTCGGTGACCGCATGGACGCGCTGCCGCCGATCCTGTCCGGCGGCGAGAAGCAGCGCGCGGCGATCGCGCGCGCCGTGATCTCGCGGCCGCAGCTCCTGCTCGCCGACGAGCCGACCGGCAGCGTCGATCCGACGCTCGGCCGCCGGCTGCTGCGGTTGTTCATCGAGCTCAACAAATCAGGCACCGCCGTCATCATCGCCACTCACGACATCGGCCTGATGGACCAGTACGAGGCGCGACGCTTCGTGCTGCACCAGGGGCGGCTGCACGTCTATGAGTAGGCCCGACGACCGCGGCGTGCTGGTCGATCTCGGACAGGAGCGTCCGCAGCTTCCGCCCAAGGCGCGCAACATGTCGCCGATCGTGCCGCGCGCCTCGATTCACGGCCGCGCGCTGGTTGCCGTCGTCGCCATCATGACCTTCCTCGCCTCGATGACCACGGGCACGGTGCTGCTCGTCAGCGCCTCCGCCGCGGAATGGCAGTCGGACGTTGCAAGCGAAATCACCATCCAGGTTCGCCCGCAGGCCGGCCGCGATCTCGATCGCGACACTGCGGCGGTGACGGAGGCCATGCGCGCGCAGGCCGGCATCGTCGAGGTCAAGCCGTTCACCAAGGACGAGAGCGGCAAGCTGCTCGAGCCCTGGCTCGGCACCGGCCTGTCGATGGACGATTTGCCGGTGCCGCGCATGATCATCGCGCGCGTGCAGCCCGGCACGCCGCTCGATCTTGGCGCCTTGCGCGCGCGCGTAACCCAGGCCGCCCCAAGCGCCAGCGTCGACGATCACCGCGCCTGGATCGAGCGGATGCGCTCGATGACCAACGCCACCGTGCTCGCCGGCATCGGCATCCTCGCGCTCGTCATCATCGCGACCATCATCTCGGTCTCGTTCGCGACCCGCGGCGCCATGGCGGCAAACCGCCCGATCGTCGAGGTTCTGCATTTCGTCGGTGCCGGCGACCGTTACATCGCCAACCGCTTCCTGCGTCACTTCCTCAGGCTGGGCCTGGAGGGCGGCGTGATCGGCGGCGGCGCCGCCATGCTGGTGTTCGGCTTCTCCGAGTCGATCGCCGGCTGGTTTTCCGGGACCCCCGTCGGGGACCAGTTCGCAGCTCTGCTCGGCACCTTCTCGCTGCGGCCGTCGGGCTACATCGTGCTCGCCGTGCAGGCGGTGCTGATCGGCGCCATCACCGCGGTTGCCTCGCGCCAGACGCTGTTCGCGACGCTGAATGACGTCGATTGAGCCCGATAAACCGGACTCCACTTCGCCTCAAAACGTCTTAAAATCATCCGGGGAAGGGATCACCGACACCATATGGCCTCGCCGACCGACGATCGATCGCCGAAATTGCCGCGCGGCTGGCTGCGCGCGGCATTGGTGTCGACGGTCGCGTTCGTCTTCGTCGGCGCGGCGGCGGGCTTCATCGCCTTCCTGTCGCAATTGCGCGGCGCCGAGATCGCGCCGGACCGCAAGGCTGACGGCATCGTGGTCCTGACCGGCGGCTCCTCGCGGGTGTCGGATGCGATGGAGCTCCTGGCGGCCGGCTACGGCAAGCGGCTCCTGATCTCCGGCGTGCACCCGACCTCGACGGCGAGCGATATCTCCCGGACGCTGCCGGAAAACCAGTCCTTCATGCATTGCTGTGTCGATCTCGACCGCACCGCGGTCTCGACCCGCGGCAACGCGGCGGAAGCGCGGCGCTGGGCCGAGGGGCGCGGCTTCAGATCGCTGATCGTCGTCACCTCGAACTATCACATGCCGCGCGCGCTGGTGGAGTTCTCGCATGCGATGCCGGAGACCACACTGATCCCGTTCGCGGTGGTCGGCGAAAAATGGCGTGAGGAGCCGTGGTGGACCTCGGCCTCCACCTTGCGGCTGCTCTTGTCCGAATACGTGAAATACATCGCCGCCGAGCTGAGGGTGCGGCTGGAGGATTTCGGGATTGACCTTTCGCCCGAGATGTCGGAGCAGCCTGCAGGCGCGGCGCCGAAGCGGCCCGCCACGGCACAGGCCAATTGATCGGACCGTCGATGTTCTTGATTTTCCTGCGCTCGCTCCTGTTCAACGTGCTGTTCTACGCCGTGCTCGTATGCCTCGCGATCGTGGCGCTGCCGACCTTCGCATTGCCGCCGCGCGCCATGCTGACGGTCGCGCAATGGTGGGCGAAGGCGACGCTGTTCCTGATGCGCGTGATCTGCAACATCAAGGTCGAATTCCGCGGGCAGGAGAAGATCCCGGCAGGACCGCTGGTGATCGCGGCGAAGCATCAGTCGTTCTGGGAGACGTTCGTGCTGCCGGGCTTCTTCAACCGTCCGATCTTCATTCTCAAGCGTCAGCTCATGCAGATCCCGGTGTTCGGCCAGTTCCTGGTCAAGACCGGAATGATCGCGATCGACCGCAAGGCCGGCGTGAAGGCGCTGCTGGACATGACGCGGCGGGCGCGCGAGGCGGTGCGCGCAGGCGGGCAGCTCGTGATCTTTCCGGAAGGCACACGCCGGGCGCCCGGCGCTGCGCCCGATTACAAGACCGGCTTTGCGCAGATCTACGCGTCGTGCGGCGTGCGGTGCCTGCCGATCGCGCTCAATTCCGGCCTGTTCTGGCCGCGCCGTACCTTCATGCGCTATCCCGGCACGCTGGTGGTCGAGTTCCTCGATCCGCTGCCATCAGGCCTGCCGAAAGACGAGTTTCTCTCGCGCGTGCAAACCGCCATCGAAGACGCGACCGCTCGCCTCGTGGAAGCGGGCCGGAAAGAGCAGGAGCAGTTGATCGGCTCGTCGCCGAGCTACGCGCCGTCGGAGCGCTAGCGGTTCTCTCGATCTTCTGCGGGAGCCGGCGCGTGCAGCGAATGCGCATCACCATGCAGCATGGTCGCGAGCTGATGCAATTGCGTGTCGCGAAAACCTTCGGCCTCGATCGCTTTCACCGTTGCCGTCACGTAGTCGCGGTTGGCGCCGGATTGGCCATAGCCCTGGACGACATGGCGATGCTGGTCGGCGAGCGACAGCCGGCCGGCATACTGAACATGACCGCGGTCGACGACATAGGCGAGCGCGGAGACGCGCTGACGCGCATCGTTCTCCAGCCACACCGAGCGCATCACCTCGCGATAGACGGACGTGACCTGCTCGCGCGCCCGCAGATAGGCGACGACGTCGGCGCGGTCCTTCTCGGCGACGCGAAAAGCGATGCCGCGGCAGGCGCCGCCGCGGTCGAGCCCGAGCACCAGGCCCGGCTGCTCCGGCGTGCCGCGATGCACGAAGGAGTAGACGCAGAGCGCGCGGTGCTCGCCGACCAGCCGCGCCGGGACGCGTTCCCTGAATTCGAAGCCCGGCCGCCACATCAGCGAGCCATAGCCGAACACCCAGAGGTCGCCCTTGGCTGTGGTGACGGAGGGGAGGGTGATTTCCGACATTTCGGGCACGGCTACCAGAACGACGCCCCCAAGCGAAGCGAATTCTCGGCCTTTCGGCGCGGCCGAACCCCGCTTACATTTGACAAAATCTGGGGTCAAAGGGTCGCCGCATGTCAGATATGACCGTTGCCACAGGCCGCCGCCCCCGTTGGGGCCTTTTCATCGCCCCCATTATCCTCCTGATCCTCGCCTTCGCGTGGAGCTGTTTCTGGTTCTATGCGGCCTCGCAGGCCGAAATTGCCGCGGATGCCTGGCGGGCGCAGGAGGCCAAGTCTGGCCGCATCTATGATTGCGCCAAGCGCTCGATCGCCGGCTTCCCGTTCCGCTTCGAGGTCCAGTGCTCCGGCGCGAGCGTCGCCCTGGTGTCGCAGAACGCCAGCAAGACGCCGTTCACGGCGAAGCTCGACAACATCCTGGTCGTCGCCCAGGTCTACGATCCCAAGCGCGTCATCGCCGAATTCTCCGCACCGGCGACGCTCACCGACGGCGTCACGCAAAACACTTTCGTGGTGAATTGGAGCAAGGGCCGCAGCAGCGTGGTCGGCCTGCCGGCGGTGCCGGATCGCGCCTCCATCGTGTTCGACGATCCCGTCATCAATCGTCTCGACGGCAGCGTGCAGGTGCCGCTCGCGCGCGCCAAGCAGGTCGAGCTGCACGGTCGCCTCGCGGACGGGTCGCCGTCGGATCATCCTGTGATCGAGACCGTGCTACACGTCGCGCAGGGCAGCATTCAGGGCGTTCATCCCTTGCTCGCCGAGCCGTTCGAGGCGGACACGCGCGCGAAGATCACGGGCCTCTCCGACCTCACGCCAAAGCCGTGGCCGCAACGCTTCCGCGAAATCCAGGCCGCCGGCGGTCACATCGAGATCGTGCAGTCGCGCGTCCAGCAGGGCGAGATGATCGCGGTTGCGGCCGGCACGCTCGGCCTCTCGGCCAATGGCCGACTCGACGGCGAATTGCAGATGACGGTGACCGGCCTCGAGCGCGTGATCCCGGCGCTCGGCATCGAGAAGATGCTGGAGGAGGGTGTGCCGCAGGCAACCCTCGACCGCGTTGCGCCTGGCGTGAAGTCGCAGGACCTCAACAATCTGTTCGGCGCACTCGACCGCGCCGTTCCCGGCCTCGGCAAGGTCATCAAGCAGAACGCCAATGCCGGCGTTGCGGCCGGCATCAATTCGATCGGCACCGAGAGCACGCTTGAGGGCAAGAAGGCGCGGAGCTTCCCGCTGAAATTCGTCGACGGCGCCGTGCTGCTCGGCCCGGTCAAGGTCGGCCAGATCCCGCCGCTGTATTAGGTGACTTCCGTAGCCCGGATGGAGCGAAGCGCAATCCGGGGCAGGTCGCGCCGTGCTAAAAGAGATCCCGGATTACGCTTGCGCTCCATCCGGGCTACTTGAACGCTACGGCTTCTTGCCGAGCTGCGCATGCGGCCGGCCGAAATCCGGTGCCGCCGAATCCTGGCCGATCTCGACGATACCGCGGCGGATGGCGCGGGTGCGGGTGAAGTGGTCGAACAGCGCCTCGCCGTCGCCGCGCCGGATCGCGCGGGTGAGCTTGGCGAGATCCTCGGTGAAGGTGCCGAGCATCTCCAGCACGGCTTCCTTGTTGGCGAGGAAGACGTCGCGCCACATCGTCGGGTCGGACGCCGCGATGCGGGTGAAGTCGCGAAAGCCGCCGGCCGAGAACTTGATCACCTCGGACTCCGTGACCTGCGCCAGCTCGTCGGCGGTGCCGACGATGGTGTAGGCGATCAGATGCGGCAGATGGCTGGTGATCGCGAGCACGAGATCATGATGATCCGGCGTCATGATCTCGACCTTGGCGCCCATCGCCGCCCAGAACGCGCGCAGCCGATCGGTGGCGGCCGCATCGACGCCTTCCGGCGGCGTCAGGATGCACCAGCGGTTGATGAAGAGCTCGGCGAAACCGGAGTCGGGGCCCGAATGCTCGGTGCCCGCGACGGGATGCGCCGGCACGAAATGAATGGTCTTCGGCAGATGCGGCGCCATGTCCCTGACGATCGCGCCCTTGACCGAGCCGACGTCGGAGACGATCGCGCCCGGCTTGAGATGCGCTGCGATCTCCTGCGCCACCGGCCCGCAGGCACCGACGGGAATGCAGAGGATGACGAGGTCGGCATCCTTCACCGCTTCCGCATTGGTCGTCACGACCTGGTCGACGATGCCGAGCTCCAGCACCCGCGCGCGCGTCTTCTCCGAGCGCGCGGTGGTGACGATCTCGGAGGCCAAGCCCTGGAGCTTCGCAGCGCGCGCGATCGAGCCGCCGATCAGGCCGAAGCCGATCAGCGCAACGCGCTGGAAGTGCGGTGTTGTGCTCATTTGCCGGCCAAGAAGTCGCGCAAGGCCTCGACGACGAGGCGGTTGGCCTCCTCGGTGCCGATGGTCATGCGCAGCGAATGCGGCAGGCGGTAGTTCTTCAGCGCGCGCAGCACCAGCCCGCGCTTGGTAAGATACGCGTCGGCCTCGTCGGCGGTCTTGCCCGTTTCGGGGAAGTGGATCAGCACGAAATTGGCGACGCCGGGCGTCACCTTCAGACCGAGCTTGCCGATCTCCTCGGAGAGCCAGTTGCGCCAGGTCTCGGTGAACTGCTTCGACATCGCCTGGTGTGCGGTGTCCTCGATCGCGGCGACCGCGGCATACATCGCCGGCGTCGACACGTTGAAGGGACCGCGGATGCGGTTGACCGCGTCGATGATGTGCTCCGGACCGAACATCCAGCCGACGCGCAGCGCGGCGAGGCCGTGGATCTTGGAGAAGGTGTGCGTCACCACGGTGTTCTCGGTGGTGGCGACGAGCTCGATCCCCATCTCGTAATCGTTGCGCGAGACGTAATCGGAATAGGCGGCATCGAGCACCAGCAGCACGTGCGACGGCAGGCCGGCGCGCAGGCGCTTGACCTCGTCGAACGGCACGTAGGTGCCGGTCGGGTTGTTGGGGTTGGCGAGCCAGACCAGCTTCGTCTTCGGCGTCACCGCCTTGAGGATGGCGTCGACGTCGCAGGTGTGGTTGGTCTCCTGCGCGACCACGTTCTTGGCGCCGACCGCCATGGTCGCGATCGGGTAGACCAGGAAGCCGTGCGTGGTCGAGATCGCCTCGTCGCCGTGGCTGAGATAGGTGTGGGCGAGCAGATTGAGGATCTCGTCCGAGCCGGCGCCGCAGATGATGCGGTTGGGGTCGAGCCCGAAAGAACGGCCGATCGCTTCGCGCAGCACGCGCGAGGTTCCTTCCGGATAATCCTCCAGATGCGCCGCCACGTTCCTGAATGCCTCGATCGCCTTGGGCGAGGGACCGAACGGGGTCTCGTTGGCCGAGAGCTTGAACACCTTGCGGCCCGGCTCCGCGACCGGACTCTTGCCGGGCGTGTAGGGCGCAATATCGAGAATGCCGGGATTCGGCACGGGGCGGGACATCTTCAACTCCGAAAGTGGCTTAGGCGGTACGCGATCTACGATTTCGACCCGGTCGGGGGCACCGTATAGCGCGTTGCGTGGCTGCCGACGAGGGCCGTGGAGCGCACCGAGGCCCCCGCCTCGATCAGGGCAGCCCTGATTTTGTCGATGCTGGTCGCGCTCGTGACCGAGACCAGCAGCGCCGCGCCGTCGAAGGCGGTATCGGGCACCGCCACGATCTCGGCGAGCGGCGACAGGGCGCGGGCGACCTCGGCGTTCCACCCTGATACGCGCACGCTGAAGGTCTCGACCTCCGTCACCACGGCGCTGTCGGCGACGCGCGAGATCGCGAACACCGGCAGTGAAGCCGGATGGTCGGCGCGCTCGACGAAGGGCATCCGCGCGATGATCTTCGGCGCGCCGTCGGCTTCCAGCTCCAGCCACCATGGCGTGCGGCTCGAGGTTGCCGAGACCAGCGCCAGGTCGCCCTTGGATTTCGCCACTGCCTCGACCGCGGCCTGCGCGCTGAAATGCGCGACGTAAGGCACCGTGAAGCCGAAATGGAAGCGCACGGAATCGCGCATGGCCGGCTCGCTCACCGAGATGTCGGCATGCACGGAGAACGGCGCCTGGACATAGGTGAAGGTCGAGATGATGACGCGCCAGATGCTCTCGACCGTGTCGAGCGGCAGGATGCCGCGATGACGCTGGACGATGTCGCGCATCATCGAGGCCTCGCGCGCCGGGCGGAAGGCCGAGCCGACCTCCTGGGTCTGCTTCACCTGGATCAGGCGGTCGATGATGTCGCCACGCTGCATCAGGAGACGATGCATGCCCTCGTCGATCGCGTCGATCTCCTTGCGCAATTCCTGGAGCGATGGTGGCGCGGGCGGACGTTGGGACATATCTGACTGGACTGTTGAGAGGCGTTCCAATGCGGATCGGCCAGGCAAGCTGGTAGGTTCGGATCCGCTGCGATCGATATCCTGATTAGGCAGTCGGGGCGGCGAAAGCAAAGAGAAATGACATCCTTTTGGGCTGATGTGACAGAGACGAATTTGGCTAATCCGGACCGCGACTTGACGAAAACCGCCCAAGACAGTAGGTTTTGCCCGTTCCGTGGTCATTTGAGCCGGCCGGCTTGCAGCCACGTTAAAAAACTCGCTAAACAGGCCGGGGACCCTTTCGATCCCGGCCGAACCTATCGTTCAGGCCGGGTTTTTCATGGCCTGATGTCACTGCGATCGAACGTCTGATCGCAAACGAGGTCGATGTCAGAGATGGGTGGCGTCAAGTCTGTGCCGAGTCCCGCGATCAGTGCCGACGACCGGTCGCATGAGGCGGATCATCCGAATTCGCAGGTCGCGCAGTTCGGCGCCGAGCAGCCGCTGCCGCTCGATTGCGGCATTGATCTCACCCCGTTCCAGATCGCCTACCAGACCTATGGCGAGCTCAACGCCGATCGCTCCAACGCGGTGCTGATCTGCCATGCGCTGACGGGAGATCAACATGTCGCCAACGTGCATCCCGTCACCGGCAAGTCGGGCTGGTGGGAGACGCTGGTCGGTCCCGGCCGGCCTCTTGATCCGCAGCACTACTTTATCATTTGCGCCAACGTGATCGGCGGCTGCATGGGCTCGACCGGACCGGCCTCGATCAATCCGGCGACCGGCAAGGTGTGGGGCCTCGATTTTCCCGTCATCACCATTCCCGACATGGTGCGCGCGCAGGCGATGCTGATCGACCGGCTCGGCATCGACACGTTGTTCGCCGTGGTCGGCGGCTCGATGGGCGGCATGCAGGTGCTGCAATGGACCGCGGCCTATCCCAAGCGCGTGTACTCCGCGCTGGCGATTGCCTGCGCGACGCGGCACTCGGCCCAGAACATCGCTTTCCACGAGCTCGGCCGCCAGGCGGTGATGGCCGATCCCGACTGGCACAACGGCCGCTACACCGATCAGCGCATCCATCCGCATCGCGGACTTGCGGTGGCACGGATGGCCGCGCACATCACCTATCTCTCCGACGCCGCGCTGCATCGCAAGTTCGGCCGCCGCATGCAGGACCGCGAGCTGCCGACCTTCTCGTTCGACGCCGATTTCCAGGTCGAGAGCTATCTGCGCTACCAGGGCTCGTCCTTCGTCGAGCGGTTCGACGCCAACTCCTACCTCTATCTGACCCGCGCGATGGATTATTTCGACATCGCCGGCGACCACGGCGGCGTGCTGGCGAAGGCGTTCGCGGGCATCGAGACGCGATTCTGCGTGGTCTCCTTCACCAGCGACTGGCTGTTCCCGACCTCGGAATCGCGCGCACTGGTGCATGCGCTGAACGCGTCGAGCGCGCGGGTGTCGTTCGCCGAGATCGAGACCGATCGCGGCCACGACGCCTTCCTGCTCGACGTGCCCGAATTCTTCGATATCGCCCGGGCCTTCCTGCAATCGGCAGGGAAGGCGCGCGGGCTCACCGCCAGGATTGACTGACAAGGACGGCTAGCGATGTCTGTGCAGGAAGTGCTGCCGCTGGGCGGCGTTGCGACGGAGCAGTCCGGCCAGTTTCGCGCCGATCATCTGCTGGTCGCCGAGATGGTCAAGCCCGGCTCGAAAGTGCTCGACGTCGGCTGCGGCGAGGGCGATTTGCTCCAGCTTCTGGAGACCCGCGGCATCGACGGGCGCGGCATCGAGCTGTCGCGCGAGGGCGTCAACCGCTGCGTCGCCAAGGGCCTCGCGGTGGTGCAGGGCGATGCCGACACCGATCTCGTCAACTATCCCGACGACGCCTTCGATTACGTCATCCTGTCGCAGACGCTGCAGGCGACGCGGCAGCCGCGGGTCGTGCTGGAGAATCTGCTGCGCATCGGCCGCCGCGCCATCGTGTCGTTCCCGAATTTCGGCTTCTGGAAGATGCGGCTTCAGCTTCTGGTCGGCGGCCACATGCCTCGCACCGAGAATCTGCCGGCGACCTGGTACGACACCGCCAACATCCATTTCTGCACCATCAAGGATTTCGTCGAGCTCTGCGACGCGATCGACGTCAAGATGGAGCGCGCCGAGGCGCTGGATCTCTACGGCCGTCCATTGCGGCTGCGATTGCCGTGGTGGGTGTGGAACATGTTCGGCGAGCAGGGCGTGTTTCTGCTCACGCGCGGGCAGGGGAAGTAGCTTCTCGTCGCTGCGAGCGCAGTGAATCCGGCAGGCGCCCACCCCCGAGCGGTCGGCCGATACGTCGTGCAGGCAACTAGACTAAAGTACTCGACTCGGCGGCCGGCCAAAGTTGGGCCTCTCGGTTGCATGTCCTCATTTCCTTAAGTCATAATGCTGCTGGGGAAATGGCCAGGGGCTGAGACTATGGGTAGAGCGCTGCCGGCACTTGCTGTGCTGTTCAGTGTCGGCTTGACGTGCGAACCAGTATTCGCCCAGAGCGGCGGCGACATCGTCAACATCTTCGGCGGCCTCGTTCAGTCCGCCATCAACCAGGCCATCCAGGCCGAGTGGCGCAAGCTTCCGCCAGCCGAGATCTCCTGCATCGACGAGAATCTTCGCCAGCGTGGCACGTCCGTCGGACAGGTGGTCCAGCAGGGCTTCAGTCCCAGCGACGGCCGGCTCGCCGAGCTGCGCCGCGTCTGCCGAACCGGGCTCGTGCAAAATCCGCCGAACCTCGCCTCGAGCCCGAGCGTGATCTCGATCTATGCGGTCGACGGCCTCAGCCTCGGCGCGAAGGTCAGCTTCGAAAGCTCCATCTATCGGCAGTACCAATGTAATCCCAGCGAGCAGTTCAACGGCTTTACCTGGTGCGCACGCAAGGTGCCGGAAAGTTCGAAACGAGGGCCGTTCGTATCGTCCTACTCGATCCTGCATTCGCCCGACGGCACGGTCGCTTACGTGAACCGGTTCTTGGAGCCGGCCTGGTTCAGCGGCAACGAGGCGAATGAGGATATCGCGCGACTTGCGAAAAAGTACGGGGCCCAGCCCAACGTGATGGCAATGCCGCAAATCGACGGCCTGCAAGGGCTCATGGCCAGCTGGGGCGCGGTCAGGTTGGTGTCGCTCGACGCAAGCAATGTGGCCCAGCTCGCGCAGGGCCGGGACATCAGGGCCGGGCTGATGGTGGATTTCCTCGGCAATTTCCGTCGATCCGCGCAGCTCGGCTTGCCGATCTACCGGCTGGCCGGGGGGCCGGGATTCGTCTGGGCCGCCAACTGGGATCAGGGCGGGCGAGGCACTTTGCGATTCTTTGCGGTGGATGCGTCCACGCTGTCGGGACCCGACGCCGTCCAGCCGCAGGTTCAGGCGAATATCGGCGCGCCTTCGATCGCCGAGCCGGTCGCACCTGCGCCGGCAGCTCCTTCGGCGCCGCCGCCTCCGCCGATCTCGGCGGCGCCACCACCGCCGCCGGTCTCATCGCCGCCGGTGGTCGCTCGTCTCGATCCCGATGAGCGTGCGCGGCAGCGGATCAAGGATACGCTGAGCCGGGTTTCCTATCATCGAGGAGATCTTCCGAACGAAAACTACAAGACGAGGCTGGATGCGATCGCGTCCCGGCTCGCCCCCGTCAGCGACGCCACGGATTCGGCCACGCTTAAGAACCTTATGTCGGACTGCGATACGGCTTCGGCCATCTTCGATGAAGCCGCCGAGTTCACCCGGGTCTCCGAGGTGGCGGGCCGGAAAGTGGCGATCGTGAACGCAAAGCTGCAAGGCATCAGCTTCGATGCGCCGCTGGTGCAGGAGTTGAAGACCGCCGTCGGCGGCGTCGGAACCGCCCAGGCTGAGGGAGATATCGCGGCCTTGAAGCGTGCCTTGAGCTCGCTCAACGGCCTCTACGATTCCGGCCGGCTCGATCGCCTCGCAACGGCAAAGGCAAACGGATTTGAGACCATCGAGAGCTACGAGGATTACAAGGATCGCCAATCCAGGCTCAGTGGGTCGGGAATCATCCTGAATAAGAAGTGAGTGTCATGCTGAGCAACGTCGAGACGTTCTTTGTTCGCCTCCTGAGAGGGACGGTCATCGCGACCGCGATGGTTTCCTTCCTCATCACGATCCTGGCGCTGATCTTTGCATTGTATGCGCAGTTCGCTCCGAACCCGAGCGTGCGGATCGCCGAACAGATCGACCGGTTTCGCCAGGCGACGGATCCGGTCAAGCTGATCAAGGAGGTCTTCCCGTCGGATGCGCCGATCGTCAAGGAGACCGCGGGCTCCGACAATGTGGCTTACGAAAAGGGCAAGCGCCTGGACCCGGAGATCCTGCAGCAGTTCAACAAGTTTCTCGATGGCGCGCTGGGAGCCAGTTTCGAAAATGCTTCGCAGTTCTCGGACTGGCTCTACAACAACGGAGCGCGATTCCGCGGCTATGCCATGTTGGACGACAGGAATGCGCTTGATGAGGGCAACATCGAGGTGTTGTGGCGCTCCTTGCTGTTCGACTATGCCAAGCGGCTGAGCGCGCGGGCACCGGCGCTGGCAACGGCGAACAAGGACAAGCAATACTCGTCCTCGATCGATCGCATCGCGGCTGCCACGCCTCCGACCCGCGCGCCGTATTTCGTGGTGTGGTTCTTCAACAAGCTGCAGGGCGAGTTGCAACTCGTCTCTCAGGAATTCCAGGAGGAGCAAAACCGCAGGCTGGCCTTGAGATTGATGGCGCCTGTCGCCTTGTATGTCGCCGCGGGTGCCTTTTCCTATTTCATCTTCATCATGTTCCTGTTCTTGCTGGTCTCGATCGAAGCCAGCGTCAGGCGCTTGGCGTCCGCCGAAAACCCGGCGTTGCCTCCGCTGCCGGCTGCCTCCCAGGTCTGAGACCTGGCGCGGCAGGCGGCGGCTGGCAGTCTAATGCGCCGCCAGCGACCGCGGATCGCGCACCGGCCAGCGCCCGGCTTCCACCAGCGTCACGAACCGCTCCACGCTCTCGTTGAACAGCGCGGGCTCCTCCAGATTGAGCACGTGGCCGGATTTCGGAAACATCGACAGGCCCGCCGCGGGCAGGTGCTTCTTCAGGAAAAGGCTTGCCCCGACGCAGGGATCGTCCTCGTCGCCGCAGATGATCAGCGCGGGCGTCGCCACGCCTCTGATCGCGTCGGTCATCGCAAAGATCGAGGGACGGCCGCCCTGGAAGCCGCGCATCGTGTTCGCGGAGCCCTTGGCATCGTGGCGCGCCAGTGCGGCGTAGAAATCGGCGTGGCCGCGCGGGTCCTTCACAAGGAACGGAATCCGGCTCGGCGCCTCGCGCGTGACCTTTGCGACCTCGGCGGAGCCGAGCGTCTCGAACTGCTCGGCATTGGCGCGGCACTGCTTGCGCCAGTTGTCGAGATTCTCGATCTCCGATCCTGAGCCCACGCCGGCCAGCGTCATCGACAACGCGCGCTGCGGCGCGTTCAACCCGATCTGGAGCGACGAATAGGCGCCCATCGACAGGCCGACGAGATGTGCGCGCTCGATCTTGAGATGATCGAGCACCGCGAGCGCGTCGGTGTAGAAGTGCTTGTAGGTGTAGACCTCGCCATCAGGCACGTCCGACGGCGTGTAGCCGCGCGCGGAATAGGTGATGCAGCGATGGCCGCGCGAGAAGTAGCGCATCTGCGGCTCCCAATTGGTGTAGTCGGCCGCGAACTCATGCAGAAAAATAATCGGCGATCCCTGACCCGCTTCTTCGAAATAGATGCGGACGTCATCCCTGGTCGTGGCGTGGGGCATTAACTGTTTCCCTCTATTCAAGCCGTCTTTGAAGGATTGCAGTTAACGCTGTTGTCCGCAATGCCGCAGCCTCACGCCAGCACCGGCGCAAAATCATCGCAGCCATTCGCGGGCGTGGCGTCTTTTTCTCGCCACATCCGGCGGCTTAACGGCCGGACGGATGCTGGCCTCGGCACGGGCCGGCTGGAGTGGGGGTGTCAACGAAGGATGAAGTATGTTGGAGTTGTTTGCGTCTCGCCTGTCGCGTTGTGTTGTCGCGCTGGCGATTTTCTTCGCGGCGGTTGCCGCGTTCGTTTCTCCGGCCTCAGCGCGGCCGCATCATCGTCATAGCGCAGAGCGGCACGTTTACGTGCACCACGCCAGACATCATCATGACCGTCATTATCGCCACCATGCCCGCAGCTCGCGCTTCGAGCGCGGCGCGGCGCAGTTGCGGGCGAGCGGCTTCGCCGACACCCAGGCGAGCTACAATCCGAACGCCAATGTCGGCGGCATGGCCAACAACGGCATGGCCAACCCCGGAATGGCCAACAGCGGTGGCGGCTTCGGCGGCGGATCAGGCCTCGTGTCCGAGGCGCGCCGTTATATCGGCGGCAATCCGACCGGGCGCGGCAGCCTGTGGTGCGCGCGCTTCATGAACATGGTGCTGCAGCACACCGGCCATCAGGGCACCGGCTCCGACATGGCGAGCTCGTTCGCGCGCTACGGCACGCGCGTCTCCGGTCCGCAGGTCGGCGCCATCGCGGTCATGTCGCGCGGTCGCCGGGGCGGCCATGTCGGCATCATCACCGGCGTGGACGCGCAGGGCAATCCGATCATGATTTCCGGCAACAACGGCAATCGTGTTCGCGAGGCGCCGGTCTCGCGCGGCCGGATCTATGCGTATGTGATGCCGAACTGAGACTCGTCATTGCGAGTGAAGCGAAGCAATCCAGAATCCCACCGCGGAGACAGTCTGGATTGCTTCGTCGCGGAGCCTGTCATCCGGCCCGCCGAAGGCGGGACCGGGTGGCTCCTCGCAACGACGGAGGGTGTTGAGGCGGCGTGCCGTCACGCCAGCTTCGGCTCTTCCACCACCACCGCATCCCCGACGCCGATCTCACCATCAGCGATGACCTCGGCATAGATGCCGCAATCCATGTGGCCGAGATTGCGCGACAGCGTCGGTGGTATCTCGAGATCGCGCTGCGCGGTCTCTGGATCGACGTTGACCGCCGGGCAGCGGACGATGCGCTTGACCACCTTGAGCCGGGCCTCGCCGATCGCCAGCGTCTGGCCGACGAGGTCGAGCTCGGACCAGGCCGGCCAGCCCGTCACGTAAAGATTGCCGCGGAAGCGCAGGGGATGCACGGCGGTGCCGCCGAGCATGGTCTCGATGGCGCGGACGCTATTGAGATTGATGATCGACACGACCTTGCGGGCGACGTCGGAAAAGCTGTGGTCGCGGCCCGACAGGACCTTGGGCGGGCCCTTCAGCTCCGGCTGAAAATTCTCCGTGAAATAATCCTCGATCGCGGTGCGGCCGGCCGTGGTCTCGAGGTCCCCGCTGGCGACGATCTGGCCGTCCTTGCGGATGGTCAGGCGGTTGGTCGCGTCCTCGAACCGGCTGTCGAGGGACGCCAGCCGCTCATTGCGCGCCAGCATCAGGAACTGGATTTTCGGCTTCCAGCTAGGTGCCTCGGGGTCGAATCCGCTCGGACCGTTCTCGATGGCGTAGCGGCGGTCGGCGGGCAGGGTCTGGCCGGTCCGCAAGGGGACCCGGGGCAGGCTCTCGGGCGTAAGGCCTTTGATCGGATAACGGTAAAGGCCGGTGATTTCGGCGGTCTGGCTGGCTGTCATGTCGCTACTTAAGGGATTCGACCTGCCGGCGCCAAGCAGGCGGACCGGTGCACGAAATTGTGAACGCGCCTCTTCCGATCCGAGGCCAAGCTTCCCACATCTGGGTCAGGCCGGCGCCAGCGCCGGCTGCTAACGACCGCTGCCGGTTGAGGAACGTCAACGCGTCCAGCGGAAACCCAATGAAGATGCCGTTTGGAGTGCCTTAGAGGGCTCCAGGGGCAGGCCGAGGGAAAGAAAAGACATGAACATCGACAAATATACCGAACGCTCCAGGGGCTTCGTCCAGTCCGCGCAATCGCTTGCGGTGCGCGAGGGGCATCAGCAGTTTTCGACCCTGCACGTCCTGAAAGTTCTGTTGGACGACAATGAGGGCCTCGCCGCCGGTCTGATCGACCGCGCCGGCGGCAATTCCCGCGCCATCCTGAAGGCGACCGAGGATGCCCTCAACAAGGTGCCGAAGGTCTCCGGCGGCGGCGCCGGCCAGATCTATCTGGCGCCCGAGCTCGCCCGCACTTTTGATGCCGCCGAAAAGGCCGGCGAGAAGGCCGGCGACAGCTTTGTCACCGTCGAGCGGCTGCTGCTCGGCCTCGCGCTGGAAAAGACCAGCGAGGCCGGCGCGATCCTGGCCAAGGGCGGCGTCACCCCGCAAAATCTCAATGCCGCGATCGAGGCGCTGCGCAAGGGCCGCACGGCGGACTCCGCGACCGCCGAGAACGCCTATGACGCACTGAAGAAATATGCCCGCGACCTGACCCAGGCTGCGCGCGACGGCAAGCTCGACCCGGTCATCGGCCGCGACGAGGAGATCCGCCGCACCATCCAGGTGCTCTCGCGCCGGACCAAGAACAATCCCGTGCTGATCGGTGAGCCCGGCGTCGGCAAGACCGCCATCGCCGAGGGCCTCGCGCTGCGCATCGTCAACGGCGACGTGCCCGAGACCCTGCAGGACAAGAAGCTGCTCTCGCTCGATCTCGGCGCGCTGATTGCGGGCGCGAAGTACCGCGGCGAGTTCGAGGAGCGGCTGAAGGCCGTGCTTCAGGAAGTCACCGCGAGCGAGGGCACCTTCATCCTGTTCATCGACGAGATGCATACGCTGATCGGCGCCGGCAAGGGCGACGGCGCGATGGACGCATCCAATCTGCTCAAGCCCGCGCTCGCGCGCGGCGAGCTGCACTGCATCGGCGCCACCACGCTCGACGAGTACCGCAAGCACGTCGAGAAGGATGCGGCGCTGGCGCGGCGCTTCCAGCCGATCTTCGTCAGCGAGCCCTCGGTCGAGGACACCATCTCGATCCTCCGCGGCTTGAAAGACAAGTACGAGCAGCACCACGGCGTGCGGATCACCGATTCCGCGCTCGTGGCGGCGACGACGCTGTCCAACCGCTACATCACCGACCGCTTCCTGCCGGACAAGGCGATCGACCTCATGGACGAGGCGGCCGCGCGGCTGAAGATGCAGGTCGATTCCAAGCCGGAAGAGCTGGATTCGCTCGACCGCGAGATCATCCGGCTCAAGATCGAGCAGGAAGCTCTCAAGAAGGAGAGCGATCTCGGCTCCAAGACCCGTCTCGAGGGGCTTCAGAGGGAGCTCAGCGAGCTCGAAGAGAAATCCGCGGCCCTGACGTCGCGCTGGAGCGCGGAGAAGAACAAGCTCTCCAACGCCCAGAAGCTGAAGTCGGAGCTCGACGCGCTACGCGTCGATCTCGCCGACGCACAGCGGCGCGGCGAATACCAGAAGGCCGGCGAGCTGGCCTATGGCCGGATTCCGCAGCTCGAGAAGCAGCTCGCGGAGATCGAGGCGCGTGAGGGCTCCGGCGATATGATGGAGGAGGCGGTCACCGCCAACCACATCGCGCAGGTGGTCTCGCGCTGGACCGGCGTGCCCGTCGACAAGATGCTCGAAGGCGAGAAGGAGAAGCTCCTGAAGATGGAGGAGCAGCTCGGCAGGCGCGTCGTCGGCCAGGCCGAGGCCGTGCGTGCGGTCGCGACCGCCGTGCGCCGTTCGCGCGCGGGCCTGCAGGACCCGAACCGGCCGACCGGCTCGTTCATGTTCCTGGGGCCGACCGGCGTCGGCAAGACTGAGCTGACCAAGGCGCTGGCGGAGTACCTGTTCAACGACGAGACCGCGATGGTCCGCCTCGACATGTCCGAGTACATGGAGAAGCATTCGGTCTCGCGGCTGATCGGTGCGCCTCCCGGCTATGTCGGCTATGACGAGGGCGGCGCGCTCACCGAAGCGGTGCGGCGCCGGCCCTATCAGGTGGTGCTGTTCGACGAGATCGAGAAAGCGCATCCTGACGTCTTCAACGTCCTGTTGCAGGTGCTCGACGACGGCCGCCTGACCGATGGCCAGGGCCGCACCGTCGATTTCCGCAACACGCTGATCATCATGACCTCGAACCTCGGTTCGGAGTATTTGGTGAATCAACCGGAGGGCGAAGACACCTCAGCCGTGCGTGAACAGGTGATGGGAATGGTGCGTGGGCATTTCCGGCCCGAGTTCCTGAACCGTGTCGACGAGATCATCCTGTTCCACCGCCTGCAGAGGAGCGAGATGGGGCGGATCGTCGAGATCCAGTTCGCCCGGCTGCAGAAGCTTTTGACCGATCGCAAGATCGTGCTGACGCTCGATGCTGCGGGCCGCGACTGGCTTGCTGCGAAGGGCTGGGATCCCGCCTACGGCGCAAGGCCGCTGAAGCGCGTGGTCCAGCGCTACCTCCAGGATCCGCTCGCCGAGATGATCCTGGCTGGAGACGTCAAGGACGGGGACAACGTTGCGATCTCGTCCGAAGGCAACGTGCTGACCTTCAACGGCAAGGCGCCGCAGACCGCGGAGATCGCCCAGTTCGAGGCGCCGCCGGTGTCGAAGCGGAAGCTGAACTGATCGTTGCACTCACCGCAGAACGAAAAAACGCCCCGGAGAGGCCCGCCTCTCCGGGGCGAATTGCTTTGACGAGGTTCGCTCTAGCTGACCGCGGATGTTGAGCCGGGTTCGGCCGGACCTTGCTCGTCGCTGTCCTCTTCGAGCTCCGACAGGATGTCGACAAGCTCGCGCACGCGTCCGTGCGCCAGCGGGCGCAAATCATTGATCATCGGCTCGTCATTGGCGAGCCAGGCCTGGGCTTCGGCGAGTTCCTCGACCGTCGCGCCGGTTCCGATGATCTGGGCGATGGTGACTTCGTCGGCTCGATCCACGGTCTTGACGACATCGTCGCGTGAGAGGCGCCGCATGGGGATCCTCCTGTTGGTCGGCTTCCGTCAGCATTTAACCGGGAAACGCGTGTGCCGGTTCCACCGGGCTGGTTCCCTCCGCGCTGCCGGCAAACAGATGGCCTGCCTTGTCGATTCCGAGCCCGTGCACACCATGGCGCCGTGAGACGACGTCGCTTGACGACGTCGCATCCAGATCATGTTTTCCAGAGATGTCCGGTCGATTTCAGCCGGTTTAAGGGATCAGCGGTTGGTGACCTGCAACGGGCCGCCGGTTGCGTCCGAAATGCGGGCGATGGCGCCGTTGCGGCCGCTCATCATGGCGTCGAGCCGGTCGCGTTCCTTCTCGAAGCCCGCCAGCACCGTGCCTTCCAGCGAACGGCCGCGCGGCAGTTTCACGCGCAGCGGATCGACGAAGCGGCCGTTGACCAGGATTTCGTAGTGGACGTGAGGGCCGGTCGACTGGCCGGTCGAACCGACGAAGCCGATCACCTGACCCTGCCGCACCTTCTTGCCGATCTCCATGCCCTTGGCGAAGGCCGACATGTGGCCGTAGGCCGTCTCATAGCCGTTGGAATGCTTGATCCGGATATACTTGCCGTAGCCGCCTTCAGGGCCGGCCTTCTCGATCACGCCGTTGCCGGAGGCGAAGATCGGCGTGCCGTAGGCGGTGGCCCAGTCGACGCCGGTGTGCATCTTCACATAGCCCAGGATCGGGTGGCGGCGGCCGCCGAAGCCCGAGCGCATGATCGCGTTGTTGACGGGCTTCCTGACCAGGAATTTCTTCGCGCTCTTGCCGGTCTCGTCATAGTAGTCAACGACGCCGTCGTCGGGGCTCTGGTAGCGGTAGTATTTCTTGGTCTCGCCGCCGACCGTGAGGGACGCGAACAGCACGTCGTTCTTTTCGCTCGAGGTCACGCCTTCGTCTTCGCCGGCATAGAACACGTCGAACGAGTCACCCGGCTGCACCTTGCGCTGGAAATCGACGTCGTAGGAGTAGATCTTGATCATGTCCTCGATGACCGGCATCGGGACCTTGTTGCGCATCGCGGTCTCGTAGATGCTTTGGTAGAGCCGCACGCCGGTGCCGTCATCGTCGTCATCGTCGTCGCTGTTGGCGTTGGCCGCGGCATCGGCGACGGTGTTCATGCTGGAGACGTCGACCGCAACGTATTTGCCGAGATCGGACAGTGCCGCGATCGCCTCGACCATGGTGTCGTTCGCAACCACGACGCGATAGGGTTGGAGGCGGGCGCCGGGGCTTGCGGGCGCCATCAGGATGCGGAGCTTTTCGCCTTCCTTCAGGCCGCCGTCGCGGCCGCGCGGGCCGAGCGTCGCGGTGATCGCCTTGATCTCCTCGGCCGTCGCGCCGAGATCGCGCAGGACCGAGCCGACGCTGTCGCCCTTCTTGACCACGTGGACGCGTTCGCCGTTGGGATTGCCGCCGGTGATCTGCTCCTTGGTCTTCGGCAGCAGCGTGACGTTTTCCGGCACCACGCGCGTCTCGAAGCCGGCATAGGGATCGGACGGCGACACCTCGGTGGCATAGGCCATCTTCATGTCGGAGGGGCCGGTCGCGCCGGAGACATCGGCGGTGGCATTGGCGAGCGAGGCGTAGCGCACCCCGCCATTGCCGCGCCAGTTGGCGGCGTCGCGCACCCGCATCAGGATGTCGTCGAGCGCCACCACGGCGGAAATCTTGGCCTTCGGCAGCACCGGCGACAGGTCCTTGGTGACGAAGGAGACTTCGGCATCGGGCTCGACGGCTTCGGGATTGTTCGGATCTTCCGCCGCGGTCTTCGGATCGGAGCCGACATCGGTGAGCAGGCGCTGGGCGTTGAACGGCGGGATCTTCGCCGACAGATCGCTCGTCGTCATCGACAGATTGCCGGCGATCCGGACGAACGGGCGCACCCGCATCACGTCGCGGTTGCCGACGCGGGCGACGGTCGAGACGCGCACGATGTTGCGCGAGGCCGTGGATTCGTTCGGCGGCGGCAGGCGGTCGCTCTTGTGCAGCGTGGCGGCGCGATCGGCCGCGCCGAATGCGCCGCGCAGTGCGCCTTCGACCCGCTCCGGCACCTTGGCGAAGGTCATCTCGCCGTCGAGAGAAGCGAAAACGGCGCCGCCGATCAGGGCCGCGCCGCAGAGTCCGGTCAGAATTGTACCGCTGAACCACTGTACGGAGACGCGACGGCGGTCGATGACGGCGGCCTCGGAACCATCGACGGACAGCGGCGGCTCGTGGCCGAGATCGATGATCCCGGTCTCACGCCCGTAAGCGCCGCGTGACGTCCTGTGGTTCAAACCAAGTCCCCCAATCAACGACCCAAGATGCCCGTTTTCGAACCTCTCCTGGCCGCCCTCTTGAAGGGGGATCGCCGGAAAAGGCAAGCCGCACAGACGCCCGCGCTCAGAAAGCCCTCGATGGGGCCGGCCGAAATTACGAACAGCTGGACGGGTAAAGGTCTCTCGATGTCTCTCGAATGTCGGAGGAAGGCTGCGTCATCTGCAAGATCGCCTTCCTCTGACCCATGAAAATCGCCGGCAGCCCCCACTGGCATCCTGCGATTCAAGCTTGTCTGTACCAGAACGCCGCGGGATTGTGGCTCTAGTACGGCGCCTAATACGGAAAAAGTTTACTGAACGGCCGGGCGCAAGAAGCCCGTCTGGCCGGCGCCGGGGGACCAGGTTTGGCCTGGGGTGGAGCTCAGTCCTGCCTGGATGGGACCCGTCTGCCGTGGACGAGGGCTCGGTCCGGCCTGGATGGGCCTCCGCCTGCCAAGGCCCTGGGGGTGCCTGGAAGGGCGCAGGGGGAGGGTTCCCGGAGAGGCGTCCAAAGCCCCCTCCGGAGCCCGCCGGCGGGCACACTTTTTTTGAGATTTTTTGCGGTGCAAGTTCGTTCCGGCCGTTGGCGACCCCTCTAATTGCCTGGAATCGCTTGATTTTATTCGATGGTCCACCGTGCGACGATTTGTTGACAATGGGCGTTGACAATCCCGGGCGGGGGGGCCTATAACCCGACCACTGAGCGCGGCGCCGCCGGGTCACTGACCAAGGCGAGCGAACGCGCCACTGATGCTCCTCACCTTGTTGAGTGACACAACAATCGATGTAAGTCGATTGGGGTTCGTTCATCGTCGGTGAGGGTGTCGGAACCCTTCTACTCAGGAAGGTTGGGGCCTCCACGGTCCCGGGCTGTTTGACAAGTGAAGATGAAGAAAGAGAAACGTGGACGGCGGAGTCCTTGCGGGTCTCGCTTCTGAAGAGCTTCGGCTTTTTGGATCGAGACCGGACGAAAGACTTCGGCGGTACACGTTTTAAAGGTTACACCATCGTTGCCAGCGATGTGAATCGCGGGCAGCTCGGCGGCTTCGGTCGTCGAAGAATGGTGGGACCTCGTCAAACGTTGTGATCAGCCGGTTCAAAGTTCAAGTCCAACTTGAGAGTTTGATCCTGGCTCAGAGCGAACGCTGGCGGCAGGCTTAACACATGCAAGTCGAGCGGGCGTAGCAATACGTCAGCGGCAGACGGGTGAGTAACGCGTGGGAACGTACCTTTTGGTTCGGAACAACACAGGGAAACTTGTGCTAATACCGGATAAGCCCTTACGGGGAAAGATTTATCGCCGAAAGATCGGCCCGCGTCTGATTAGCTAGTTGGTGAGGTAATGGCTCACCAAGGCGACGATCAGTAGCTGGTCTGAGAGGATGATCAGCCACATTGGGACTGAGACACGGCCCAAACTCCTACGGGAGGCAGCAGTGGGGAATATTGGACAATGGGGGCAACCCTGATCCAGCCATGCCGCGTGAGTGATGAAGGCCCTAGGGTTGTAAAGCTCTTTTGTGCGGGAAGATAATGACGGTACCGCAAGAATAAGCCCCGGCTAACTTCGTGCCAGCAGCCGCGGTAATACGAAGGGGGCTAGCGTTGCTCGGAATCACTGGGCGTAAAGGGTGCGTAGGCGGGTCTTTAAGTCAGGGGTGAAATCCTGGAGCTCAACTCCAGAACTGCCTTTGATACTGAGGATCTTGAGTTCGGGAGAGGTGAGTGGAACTGCGAGTGTAGAGGTGAAATTCGTAGATATTCGCAAGAACACCAGTGGCGAAGGCGGCTCACTGGCCCGATACTGACGCTGAGGCACGAAAGCGTGGGGAGCAAACAGGATTAGATACCCTGGTAGTCCACGCCGTAAACGATGAATGCCAGCCGTTAGTGGGTTTACTCACTAGTGGCGCAGCTAACGCTTTAAGCATTCCGCCTGGGGAGTACGGTCGCAAGATTAAAACTCAAAGGAATTGACGGGGGCCCGCACAAGCGGTGGAGCATGTGGTTTAATTCGACGCAACGCGCAGAACCTTACCAGCCCTTGACATGTCCAGGACCGGTCGCAGAGATGTGACCCTCTCTTCGGAGCCTGGAACACAGGTGCTGCATGGCTGTCGTCAGCTCGTGTCGTGAGATGTTGGGTTAAGTCCCGCAACGAGCGCAACCCCCGTCCTTAGTTGCTACCATTTAGTTGAGCACTCTAAGGAGACTGCCGGTGATAAGCCGCGAGGAAGGTGGGGATGACGTCAAGTCCTCATGGCCCTTACGGGCTGGGCTACACACGTGCTACAATGGCGGTGACAATGGGATGCTAAGGGGCGACCCTTCGCAAATCTCAAAAAGCCGTCTCAGTTCGGATTGGGCTCTGCAACTCGAGCCCATGAAGTTGGAATCGCTAGTAATCGTGGATCAGCACGCCACGGTGAATACGTTCCCGGGCCTTGTACACACCGCCCGTCACACCATGGGAGTTGGTTTTACCTGAAGACGGTGCGCTAACCCGCAAGGGAGGCAGCCGGCCACGGTAGGGTCAGCGACTGGGGTGAAGTCGTAACAAGGTAGCCGTAGGGGAACCTGCGGCTGGATCACCTCCTTTCTAAGGATGGTTCTTCAGAAGCTTGCTTCTATCGAACCGTTTTAGAAACATCAGTGGCCAACGATCGTCAGGATCGTTGAGCTGCATTGGCGGGATTTCGCCGTCTTCGTTTCTCTTTCTTCGCGGACGAACACGCGCTGGGCCTGCATGACGCAGGGTCCCTGGTCCTTGACGGGATATGCGTTAGGGGCTTGTAGCTCAGTTGGTTAGAGCGCGCGCTTGATAAGCGTGAGGTCGGAAGTTCAAGTCTTCCCAGGCCCACCAGCCTTCGCGCTTCGCTGCTTCGGCTAGGCAAGCCCTTCGATACGAAGGCTGCCGCGCCGTAGCCTTTGCGAAGGCGGGCTGATCAAACGAGCATTCGTCTTCTGGTTACGGGGCCATAGCTCAGCTGGGAGAGCGCGTGCTTTGCAA